>CAZGXX010000011.1:0-5492 GCA_964530085.1 uncultured Azospirillum sp. | reverse complement strand
CGCACCACGCGCGCGTTGCCGTCTTTTACCCGCGCGCCGCCATCCGCATTCACCATATTCGCCACGGTGATGAACTGGTTGGTCAGCTTGCCCGCCGCATCCGTCAGTGCGAAATAGCGCTGGTGGTTCTTCATTTCCGAGATCAGCACCTCCGGCGGCAGGTCGAGGAATTTTGCATCGAACTGGCAGAGCAGCGGCACCGGCCATTCGACCAGCCCCGTCACTTCGTTGAGGAGATTTTCGTCCTCCACCAGCTGCAATTTTGCTGCAGTGGCGAGCGCAGCAATTTCTGCAGCAATTTTTTCGCGCCGCGCCGCAAAATCCACCATCACGTTTGCAGCAAGCATCAGTGACTCATATTGTTCGGCATGGGGGATTTTAATTTCCGCGGGCGCAAGGAAACGGTGGCCATGGGTAATGTTGCTGGCGGTCAGATGGCCGAATTGCGCAGGGATAATCTGCTCATCCAGCAGCGCAACGATGTTGTGCAGCGGGCGCACCCAAGCGAGAGGGCGCGCATCGCGGCTGCCCCAATGCATGGACTTCGGCCAGTTAAAGTTTACAAGTGCATATTCAACGAGCTCTTTAGCTACATCAGCCATTGACCGACCTTTGCGCTCGATATTAGCGTAGTAATAGCCGTCGCGCTGTTCGCACTGATCGATGGTAAGGCCGGTTGCAGTAAGAAAACCTTTTAGTGCCTGCTCTGGCGCACCAATTTTGGGGCCGCGGCGTTCTTCTGCATAGTCGGGTTGAATCAATGGTAGGCCGGTTATTGAAATTGCTAAATGTCTAGGGCTAACGAAGAGTTTAGGAGTAATATTCCTACTGCCCATCGGGTCTGCGGGCGTGTTCAATGCAAGTTGGAATTGCTTAAAAAGAAGCTGCGACAATTGGCTTGCCGCATTTTGCTGCATACGGGAGGGAATTTCCTCGGAGAATAATTCGAGCAGGAAGGTGGCCATTATTTTTTAGCTTTCTTTTTCGCTGCGGGTTTGGCCACGCGTTTGGGGTCGAGCATGGCCTTATCCGGCGTTTTTTTGATGCGGTTTTTGTCGCCGATCAGCACCACGGTCGGCACGTGTTTTTTGGCTTTGCTTGGCTGCATGCTGGCATAGGCGCACACAATCACCTTATGGCCTTTTTTCGCCTTGTGCGCCGCCGGGCCGTTGATGACAATATGCCCCGAGCCCGCAGGGTACTCGAGCACATAGGTGGTGAAGCGCTCACCATTATTGAAGTTGAGCACATCCACCCGCTCGTTCGGCAGCAGCCCTGCCGCATCCATCAAATCGCGCGGGATGCCGATCGACCCCTCGTAATTCAGGTTCGCCTCGGTGACGGTTGCGCCGTGTAGTTTGCATTTGAGCATCGAGAGAAACATCACGCAGCCTCCTGTGTTTTGACCCATGCTTCGCAGCATGCCTTGGCCAGCGCGCGCACACGACCGATATAGCTGGCGCGTTCCGTCACCCCAATCACCCCGCGCGCGTCGAGGAGGTTGAAGCGGTGGCTCGCCTTGATGCACTGGTCATACGCCGGCAGCACCAGCCCTTGCGAGCGCGCGTTGCTATGCGCGAGCAGCGCCTTGCACTCGGCCTCGGCTTCTTCAAACTGTTTGAACAACTGCTCGGTGTTCGCCGCTTCGAGGTTATAGGCCGAGAACTCCACCTCGTTCTGCTTGAACACGTCGCCATAGGTGAATTGCGGCTGGCCGTTTTGGGCGTCGTTCCATTTCAGATCATACACATTCTCGACGCCCTGAATATACATCGCGAGGCGCTCGAGCCCATAGGTCAGCTCGCCCGCCACGGGGTTGCACTCGATGCCGCCGACCTGTTGGAAATAGGTGAACTGCGTCACTTCCATGCCGTCGCACCAGACTTCCCAGCCCAGCCCCCAGGCGCCGAGCGTCGGGCTCTCCCAGTCGTCTTCCACGAAGCGAATATCATGCTCTTCCGCCTTAATCCCCAGCTCGCGCAGCGAGTCGAGGTAAAGCTGCTGAATGTTATCCGGGCTTGGTTTCAGGATCACCTGAAACTGGTAATAATGCTGCAAGCGGTTGGGGTTCTCGCCATAGCGGCCGTCTTTCGGGCGGCGGCTCGGCTGCACATAGGCGCAGTTCCAGGGCTTCGGCCCCAGCGCGCGCAGGGTGGTCGCGGGGTGAAACGTTCCCGCCCCCACTTCCATGTCATAGGGCTGCAAAATCACGCAGCCCTGCCGCGCCCAGAAATTCTGCAACGTGAGAATAATATCCTGAAATGCCAGCGCCATCCCGCCCCCTGATAAACTGCGAGTGGTGTAGCGGCGAAGGCGCGGGAAATCAAGGGGAAGTCGAAGAAACCCTACACAGGCTGTGCACCAATTCCAGAACCCCTAAGAAAGCGCAAAATCGACTGCTGCCTGTGCATGCAGTGACGTGGTATCAAAAATGGGAACAGAAACATCTTCTTGCTGAATCAACATGCCTATTTCGGTACATCCCAGCACAATGGCTTGCGCTCCTTGCTTGATAAGCGACTCTATAATCAAAAGATACTGACGCTTAGAGTCGTCTTTGATAACGCCCTTACAAAGCTCCTCATAAATAATCCGGTGCACCGCTTCACGGCCAGACTCATCGGGAATGAGTGTCTCTATCTGCTGATTCTCGCGCAAACGTCCTTTGTAAAATTCTTGCTCCATGGTGAACCGCGTCGCCAACAGGCCAACTGTGTTGATTTGCGCCGCACGAATCGCCATAGCCGTTGCATCTGCAATGTGTAGCAGCGGCAAGCCCGCTTCTTTTTCCACCGTATCCGCCATTTTATGCATGGTGTTCGTACAAATCACGAGCGCATCTGCTCCTGCTTTTTTAAGGCTCAGCGCCGCTTCCACCATGCGCACTCCGGCTCCATCCCAATCTCCGGCAGCTTGCAATGCAGCTATCTCATCGAAATCGAACGACCACAGCACCAACTTGGCTGAATGCAAACCGCCCCTGCGTTGCCTTACCAGCTCGTTGATACGGCGATAATAGAGGGCGGTGGATTCCCAGCTCATCCCCCCAATCAGGCCAATCGTTTTCATGTGTTGCTCGGATTTTATCTGATGACTAGCAGCCATGCCGCACTTAAGCATGCCCCACCGTGGTGCTATAAAACGCCATATCGACGCCGAGGGACTTGCTCGCCGTTGCCCATTTCAGCTCGTTTTCGGTGCCGAACATCAGGTTCGCGGTGGCGGGCACGGAAATCCAGCTGTTTTGTTCAATCTCCGCTTCAAGCTGTCCGGCTGCCCAGCCCGCATAGCCCACAATCAGCGCCGCGTGTTTGGGGCCGTTGCCGGCGACGATATCGCTCAAAATCGCGCTCGAGGCGGTCACCGCAAGGTCGCCGCTGCGGGCGAGTGAGAACTCGCGGAAATAGTCTGCCGAGTGGATGACGAACCCGCGCGCGCGCTCCACCGGGCCGCCGAAATAGACGGGGATTTTCTGGTTCGCCGCGTCCTTCGGCAGGTCGAGCCCTTCGAGCAGCGCGGTATAGTTGATCAACTCCAGCGGCTGGTTGATGATCAGCCCCATCGCGCCCTCATCCGTGTGGTTGAACACATAGACAACCGACTTGTGGAAACAGCCCGAATCAATCACCGGCGTGGCGACAAGCATCTGCCCCGCGAGATAGCCATTCTGCGCCGTTGCATCGAGGATGTTGGGCGCAGCAAACGCCGTTGCCCCCACGGTGATATCCGGTGCGGCAGAAGCCTCTGCATCGTTGGCGTTGAGGATGTTTTTCACCGTGCGAAACAGCTTCATAATCACACATTCCTTCATGGGGTGAACTTCACTTTACCATGTAATGCGCGGCGTTCAAAATACAATAGCAGCGCTGTGCAAAAATATTTGAGTTGCGTTTTTGTGCGTGTGCGGCAGCACTTATTTTTCAATCTATCGCATTCACGCGTCGGCATCTCCGAGCAGCACGAAACCGGAATGCGCCACATAGGCCACGCCGCCATCCGCCGCGCGGGTTTCGACCTGTTTTTCCACGCGTTTAGGGTCCCATGGCCCTTCACCCATTTCGATGTAAACTCCTGCTGGCAGCGCCGCACTCGCAACATCCGCGAGCGCCATTTCCATGTTGCGCCAGCCATCCGTTTTCTCGCGCGGATGCCAGTTTCCTGAAGCATCGCGCAGTGGCTTCATCGCCCCGGTGAACACCACCCGCGCACCAATTGCGCCGCGCTGGTTCAGTGCGCGGGTCAGTGTACGCGCGTTCTCGGGCATCGTATCGGTGCCTTGTACAATAATCACGCGTGCGCATAGTTCGTTCGCAATGCGCTCGGCGATGCGGTTCATCACGTCGCCCTGTTGCGCCAGCGCCTTGCTATCACTCATTGCCAACTTCCAGTAGACACAGTCTTGCGCCGATACGCCGAGGCGGGTGAGCAGTTCGGGAATTGCACTCTCATCAGTGGATGGAGGAAGCGGCACCACATAGGGCGTGCCCTCCTCTGGCGAATAGAGTGCCTCAATCGTTCCACCGGTGATAATGATCAGTGTTTTAGAGTTTTCCGACATAAGGCTCTCGTAGCATGTTTTTTTGTGTGCTCGATGTAAAAATTTTATGCCCCCTTGCATCCGCAAAAATTACTCACAGACTTTTAGCCGCCTCGTTCAGCAATGCTGTGCATAAATAGGGGCGTAAAAATGGCACCTCATACGCAAAAACGAGAAAAACGACCCAAGCTAAGCAAATGCCCTGGGTCGCGTAGAAACAAAAATTCCGGGGGTTTTCTCGACTGGCTCAAAATTCCGCGGAAGACCTTGAAATGCGAGCTTGGCGAGCGAGCCATCAGCCCGTGAAGCGGCGCGCAGGACTAGGCAGAATGCCGATGTCAGGAGAAATTAAAAAAACAAAAAAGGCCGCTTCGAAGGTCTGGCGACGTCTTACTCTCCCAAGCCTTGAGACTTAGTACCATCAGCGCTGAAAGGTTTCACGGTCGTGTTCGGTATGGGAACGTGTGGTACCACTTTCGCTATAATCACCAGACCGTCGAAACGGCCTTTTTTGTTTAGCTACTCACCCGAAGGCAAGTTGCTTATAGGTATCTACAACAGGATGTGATTTTACGCGGGCCATGAGACCCACATGTAAAACTAGTTCAACTCAGCCTTGCTGGCAGAGCACAAAACAGCCTGTTTTGTACTATGCGCAAGGGTATCATAATATGCAATCAAGCCGACCACGCTAGTAAACTAGCGGGTGCTAGATAAAACAATGGAGCAATTAGTACCAGTTAGCTGCACTCGTTACCGAGCTTCCACATCTGGCCTATCAACGTGATGGTCTATCACGGCTCTCATAGGGAAACCTTGTTTTAAAGCTGGTTTCACGCTTAGATGCTTTCAGCGTTTATCCATTCCGTACATAGCTACCCAGCTGCGCCATTGGCATGACGACTGGTACACCAGAGGTACGTCCAACCCGGTCCTCTCGTACTAAGGTCAGATC
>CAZGXX010000010.1:0-9716 GCA_964530085.1 uncultured Azospirillum sp. | reverse complement strand
TCCGCGAAGGTGGCCGCACCGTCGGCGCCGGCGTCGTTGCCAAGGTGATTGCGTAAGAAGAAGTTGTTAGTGCCTAGTGCTTAGTGGTTAGTGGTTAGAGAAATCTAGGCACTCGCAACGAAGCACTAGGCACTCCTCGTAGGGGTGTAGCTCAGCTGGTAGAGCGACGGTCTCCAAAACCGTAGGCCGCAGGTTCGATCCCTGTCGCCCCTGCCAATTAAAAAGGGTTCCGCAAGGAGCCCTTTTTAATTAGTGGTGTGTATTTCGGCGCGCTTTCGTTTGACAGCGCGGCGCATTCCTGTTGAGTGCAGGAGAGAAAAGGAACCTGCTATGGCCACCGCACTGAACCTGAACCGCAAACGCGATACGCGCCGTGGCGTGATACTGTTTCTTGCACTGGTGATGATTGCCGAACCCCGCTATGCCACGTCTGGCACCCTGCTGAACGCGATGGAAGATGTGATCGGCATGCTGCTTATCGCTGCGGCGGTGATCGGCCGTATGTATGCCACTGCATTCATCGGCGGTCATAAAAACGAAACGCTGGTGACGTTCGGCCCGTTCTCGATCTGCCGCAATCCGCTGTATTTTTTCTCGTTCGTCGGCGCGATGGGCGTAGGTTTTCTCTCCAACTATGTCACGTTTATGGTGCTGCTGCCGCTGCTGTTCTGCATCATTTATTTTGCCCTCATCCGCCGTGAGGAAGGGTTCCTGCGCGAGGCGTTCGGCCAGCCCTACGCCGAATATTGTGCTGCTGTGCCGCGCTTTTTCCCTAATCTACGCCGCTACCACGCGCCCGAGACCGTGACCATGAAGCCTGAATTCCTGAACAAGGCACTACGCGACAGTGCGCTCTGGTTCCTCGCCATTCCTCTACTTGAACTGGTCGAATATATCCATCAGGTGGGGCTGATTCCCTACCTTTTTACACTGCCATAATGGACGCTTGCCTTCTGCGCCAAACCGGGCTATACACTGCCCCGCACACCCCCTAAACGGTGTGCATTTTTGTATCTGGAAATCTGATAAGTTGATCGGCGAACGGAGAAAAACATGGCTGAGCTGAACCCCGCGAAATTTATCCGCGAAGTGCGTAGCGAAGTGAGCAAAGTGACGTGGCCGACGCGCAAGGAAACCATGGTCTCGACCATCATGGTGCTGGTGCTAGCGCTGGTGGCGGCACTGTTCTTCCTGCTGGTAGACAATATTTTTGCCTGGGGTATCAGCCAAATTCTGGGTCTGGCGAAGTAAGCGAATTAGAGAATTTTAGGAGAAAAACATGAGCGAAGCAGCAAGCAACGAAACCCCGGTCGAAGTGACCTCCGCCCCTGTGGTGACGAGCACGGAGAAAGCCAAGCGCTGGTATATCATCCACGCGCATTCAGGCTTTGAGAAAAAAGTCGCGCAAGCGATTCTGGAAACGGCTGCGCAAAAAGGCCTCACCGGCGCGTTTGAACAAGTGGTAGTGCCCACAGAAAATATCGTGGAAGTGCGCCGCGGCAAGAAAACGCAAGCCGAGCGTAAATTCTTCCCCGGCTATGTGCTGGCCAAAATGGATATGACGGATGCGACCTGGCAGATCGTGAAAACGACGCCGAAAGTGACCGGCTTTTTGGGCGGTAAAGGCATTCGCCCGCAACCGATTACGGAACGTGAAGCACTCGCGATTTTCAACGCGGTGGAAGATGGCGTGGCCAGCCCGCGTCACACCGTGCATTACGAAAACGGCGAGAACGTCAAAATCATCGACGGTCCGTTCGAGAGCTTTGTTGGCGTGGTAGAAGATGTCGATGAGGGCCGCAGCAAGCTGAAGGTCTCGGTGAGCATCTTCGGCCGCGCAACGCCGGTCGAGCTCAACTTTGACCAGGTGGTCAAGGCGTAGCTTTTTTGCTTGAAGGGGGCTCTTTGCCCCTCACCCGGCATAAAGCCGGGGTGACCCCAGCCGCTACGCGGCTCGCCATGGAAGGCTACGCAGGATAATTACAAGCGTGTGACGCTCTCGGCGGTTTGGGGCAGCAAAAGCCCTTTGCGGATGCGTTCGCCGATAGCGGTGCGTGGTGCTTCACCGTTGGCGGCGGCCATTTTTTCCATTGCGATGCTTAACTCAGGAAACAGAACGCTGGCGGCGCGATGTAGTTTTTCCGGATTCTTGGCAAGCTCCAGAATGCGTGTCTCGTTCAGCCCAAGCGCATTGATGGCCTCTGCGCTTTGCGTACATTTTTCGTCGAGGAGAATTTCGGCAGAACGGTTTTTTCTCTCCGCCATCGCGCCCATTTTGCGCCACATATCGGCGACGACGAGCTCGAGCTTGGCGCGATAATCCGGCGCGAACTGTGCGCCTTCATGGAGCATATCGCGTGACGCGCCGAGGATGGCATAGGCGAAATCACCATCGTTTTTTAGGAAGTCTTTCAGGAGTTGGTCGAGGATTTCGTTCTTGCGGGCATCGTCGCATTTAAGACCGCGTAGCGTATCGAGCGGGAAGAAATCAAGATACAGCGCCCCGTATTCTTCGCGGATCGCCGCGGTGGCGGGGTCGCCTTGACGGAGGGCAGCATTTTTATAAAGATCGACCGCGCGCTGAAATTGGTCTTTGAAATTCGCTGTCGTGAGTTTGGCCATTCGGACTTTCTGCAAGAGGAATAAACGATGATAGCCCTTATTCTAGCCGATTTTTTGGGGTTTTATATGACAGTTTTGTGAAGATTGGGGGTGGCGTGAATGGTTCGAGGCGCGGACCCCGGCATCCGCTGGGGTGACAGGCGGTGCGGTTTGGCATAACCCCCTGTTTTTCCTAGCCCCGCGGGAGATGTGGCAAAAACCCCACTTTTCCGCTTGCGTTCGGCGAATTCGTCACTATAGTGCCCGCTCCTTTTGGGAGGCGTCTGCTCGACGGATGCCGCAATCAGCCGCGGAAAACCTAATGTTTTCACGTTGTGACTGGCCACCAAATGAAAGGTGAGAAATGGCTAAGGAAATTACTGGCTATATTAAACTGCAGATCCCTGCAGGAAAAGCCAACCCGGCTCCGCCAATCGGCCCGGCGCTCGGTCAAGCGGGACTCAACATCATGGAGTTCTGTAAACAATTCAACGCTGCAACCCAGAAAACCGAAGCGGGCACCCCGATTCCGGTGGTGATTACCGCCTATAAGGATCGCTCGTTCACGTTTATCATGAAGCAGCCTCCGGTTTCGTACTTCCTGCTCAAAGCAGCGGGCATTGCGAAAGGCACCGGCACCACGGGCAAAGAACTCGTTGGTAAAGTGACCATGAAGCAGATCGAAGAGATCGCGAAAGTGAAAATGGTGGATATGAACGCGCACGATGTTGCTGCTGCTTGCCGTATGATTGCAGGCTCGGCGGTCTCGATGGGCATCCAAGTGGTGGAGGCGGCATAATGGCGACGAAACCAGGTAAACGCCTCAAGGCGGCGGCTTCTAAAGTCGACAAGAACAAGCTCTACAACCTCGTGGACGCGGTGAAATTGCTGAAAGAAGGCAACACCAAGTTCAACCAGACGGTGGATGTGGCGATCAATCTCGGTATTGACCCGACGCAGAGCGACCAGCTCGTGCGCGGCATGGTGCCGATGCCGCATGGCCTCGGTAAAACCGTGCGCGTGGCCGTGTTTGCGAAAGCCGACAAGGCTGACGCAGCGAAAAAAGCCGGCGCCGACATCATTGGTGACGAGGCGCTGCTCGATGCGATCAACAAGGGCGAAATCAATTTCGACGTGTGTATCGCAACCCCGGACATGATGGGGATGATCGGTAAAGTGGCGAAGGTGCTCGGGCCTCGTGGCCTGATGCCGAACCCTAAACTCGGCACCGTAACCCCCGACGTGGAAAAAGCTGTGAAAGCAGCCAAAGCCGGTCAGGTGGAGTTTAAGGTGGAGAAGGCGGGCATCGTTCACGCAGGTGTGGGTAAAGTCGGTTTCGGTGAGAAAGAAATCACCGAGAACGTGAAAACCTTCATCGACGCGGTGAACAAGGCGAAGCCAGCCGGCGTCAAGGGCGTGTACATTAAAAAGATCTCCATCTCGGCAACCATGGGCCCGGGCATTAAGCTCGATCTCGCGGACCTGCTCAGCGTGGCAGCGTAGGGAGAGCGATATGAACCGTACACAAAAACAACAATGGATTGATGCGGCACATGCCGAGGTGAAGGATGCGGCGGTCGTGATCGTTGCGCATTACCGCGGCCTCACGGCAGCAGAAATCGGCGAGCTGCGCACCAACGTGCGTAAAGCTGGCGCGAAGTTCAAGGTGACGAAGAACCTGCTCGCCAAGCGCGCAGTGGCTGAGACGCCATACGAAAAAGTCGTTTCCCTGTTCAAGGGTCCAACGGCGATTGCATATTCGAGCGACCCGGTAGCGGCAGCAAAAGCCCTGCAGGAATTCTCGAAAAAGAACGACAAGCTGGTGCTCGTCGGTGGTGCATTTGGTGATACCGTGCTGGATAAAGCCGCTATCGCGCAACTTGCTTCGCTGCCAAGCCTCGATGCGCTGCGTGCGAAAATCATCGCACTGCTGCAAACGCCAGCGACTCGGATTGCAGGCGTATTGCAGGCGCCAGCGGGTCAACTTGCACGCGTGATGAACGCGCATGCGACCAAAGGCGCTGCATAAGGTAACTGAATTTTTTTAATTTTTATTTTTTAACTAAGGGGAACTATCATGGCAAACTTGAACGATATCGTTGAGAAACTCTCGGCTCTCAGCGTGATGGAAGCAGCTGAACTCAGCAAAATGCTCGAAGAAAAATGGGGCGTTTCGGCTGCAGCTCCGGTTGCAGTAGCAGCAGCAGGCGCGGCTCCGGCAGCAGCGGCTGAAGAAAAAACCGAATTCACCCTCGTCCTCGCTGACGCAGGCGCGAACAAGATCAACGTGATCAAAGAAGTACGTACGATCACCGGTCTCGGCCTGAAAGAAGCAAAAGACCTCGTTGAAGGCGCACCGAAGACGGTGAAAGAAGCCCTCAGCAAAGACGATGCTGACAAGTTCAAAAAGCTGCTCGAAGCAGCTGGCGCAAAAGTTGAACTCAAGTAGTTCGGCTGATGCCTTATGTGATTAGGAGCCTCGCTATTTTGGCGAGGCTCCTTTCTCGCATTCAGGCAATAATATACCGCAGACAATCCTTGCGAGCAGTGCTTGGATGTATGTTGTCCGCCGGAGAAGCTCCGGCCCCCGGCGTGACCGCCGGTACGATTTGATAACATGACGACTTAAAATTCTGGTTAGGGAAATTTATGGCACAATCGGCAAATGCATTCACTCACTCCTTTACCTCGCGCAAGCGCATCCGCAAAAATTTCGGCACCATGCTGTCGGCGACGAGCCTGCCAAACCTCATTGAGGTGCAGAAAAATTCGTACGAGCAGTTCCTGCAAATGTACGTGCCGGTGAAAGACCGCAGAAACACCGGCTTGCACGCCGTGTTCAAATCGGTATTCCCGATTAAAGATTTCTCCGACATCTCGACGCTCGAATATGTGCGTTACGAGTTCGACCGCCCGAAATACGACGTGGATGAGTGCCGCCAACGTGGCATCAACTTCGCGGCACCGCTGCGCGTGACCCTGCGCCTGATCGTGTGGGTGGTAGACGCCGACACCGGCGCGCGCGAAATCAAAGACATCAAAGAACAAGATGTCTATATGGGTGACATCCCGCTGATGACGGAAAACGGAACCTTCACCATCAACGGCACTGAGCGCGTGATCGTGAGCCAGATGCACCGCAGCCCCGGCGTGTTCTTCGACCATGACCATGGCAAGACGCACAGCTCCGGCAAATTCCTCTACAGCGCGCGGATCATTCCGTATCGCGGTTCGTGGCTCGATTTCGAGTTCGACGCGAAAGACATCGTGCATGTGCGCATCGACCGCCGCCGCAAACTGCCAGCGACGACCATCCTGCGTGCGATTGGCATGGATAACCAGCAAATCCTCAACACCTTCTACACCACCCGCACCATCAAAAATGGTAAGAAAGGCTGGACGACCAGCTTCGATGCGGATTCGTGGAAAGGTGCAAAACTGACCTTCGACCTCATCGACGCGAAAACCAACAAAGTCGTTGGCGAAGCGGGCAGTAAACTCACCGCACGCGCGGTGAAGAAACTGCAGGAAGCCGGCCTCAAAGAAATTCTGGTACCGGAAGAGCATATCCTCGGCAGCTATGTGGCGGCGGATCTCATCAACACCAAAACCGGTGAAATTTATGCGGAAGCCGGCGACGAGCTGACCGCGGCTTTGGTGAAAACCCTCGCTGGTGCGGGCGTGAGCGATATTCCGGTCCTCGCGATCGACCATGTGAACGTGGGCGCGTATATGCGCAACACGCTGGTGGCCGATAAGAACATGACCAAGGACGACGCGCTGATCGACATCTACCGCGTGATGCGCCCGGGCGAGCCGACCACTGCCGAAGCAGCGGAAGCGCTGTTCAAGAGCCTGTTCTTCGAGAACGAGCGCTATGACCTTTCCGAAGTGGGTCGCGTGAAAATGAACGCGCGCCTCGGCCTCAACCATAAGGAAGAAGTCGGCGTTCTCACCAACGAAGACATTATCGGCACCATCAAAACCCTCGTGGCACTGAAAGACGGCATCGGCGAAATCGACGATATCGATCATCTCGGTAACCGTCGCGTGCGTTCGGTGGGCGAGCTGATGGAAAACCAGTTCCGCCTCGGCCTGCTGCGTATGGAGCGTGGGATCACCGAGCGTATGAGCTCGGTGGATATCGACACGGTAATGCCGCACGACCTCATCAACGCCAAGCCGCTCGCGGCAGCGGTGCGTGAGTTCTTCGGTAGCAGCCAGCTCAGCCAGTTCATGGATCAGACCAACCCGCTTTCCGAGATCACCCACAAGCGTCGTCTCTCGGCGCTTGGGCCGGGAGGTCTCACCCGCGAGCGCGCTGGCTTCGAAGTGCGCGACGTGCACCCAACCCATTACGGCCGTATCTGCCCGATTGAAACGCCGGAAGGCCCGAACATCGGTCTCATCAACTCGATGGCGACCTATGCGCGTATCAATAAATACGGCTTCATCGAGACGCCGTACCGCAAGGTGAAGGGCGGCAAAGTGACCGGCGAGGTGGTTTACCTCTCGGCGATCGAAGAAGGCCGCTACACCATCGCGCAGGCGAACGCACCGCTGGAGAATGAGAAGTTCGCGGAAGAGCTGATTTCCTGCCGCAAAAATGGTGACTTTGTGATGGCGACGCCGGAAACGATTGAATACATGGACGTGGCGCCGAAGCAGCTTGTGTCGGTGGCGGCAGCGCTCATTCCGTTCCTCGAGAACGATGATGCGAACCGCGCACTCATGGGTTCGAACATGCAACGCCAAGCCGTGCCGCTGGTACGCGCGGACGCACCGCTGGTCGGCACCGGGATGGAAGACATCGTGGCGCGCGATTCGGGTGCGGCGATTTCGTCCCGTCGTGACGGCGTGGTGGATCAGGTTGCGGCGAACCGTATCGTGATCCGTTGCGATGCGACCAACGAAGACGGTACGCCAGCGGTGGATATTTACACCCTGCAAAAGTTCCAGCGTTCCAACCAGAACACCTGCATCAACCAGCGCCCGATCGTGAAAGTGGGCGACCAGGTGAAAGCGGGCGACATCATCGCGGATGGCCCATCGACTGATCTCGGCGAGCTCGCGCTCGGCCAGAACATGCTCGTCGCGTTCATGCCGTGGAACGGTTACAACTACGAGGATTCGATCCTGATTTCGGAACGTCTCGTGGCGGAAGACCGCTTCACCTCGATCCATATCGAGGAATTCGAGATCATGGCGCGTGATACGAAGCTCGGGCCTGAAGAGATTACCCGTGATATTCCGAACGTGGGTGAAGAAGCCCTGCGCTCGCTCGATGAAATCGGCGTGGTGCATATCGGTGCGGAAGTGAAGCCGGGCGATATTCTCGTCGGGAAAGTGACGCCGAAATCGGAAAGCCCAATGACGCCGGAAGAAAAACTCCTGCGCGCGATCTTCGGTGAAAAAGCGTCTGACGTGCGTGACAGCTCGCTGCGTCTGCCTCCGGGCAACCAGGGGACGATCGTCGGCGTGCGGATTTTCTCGCGTCGCGGCATCGACAAGGATGAGCGTGCAGTGGCGATTGAGCGTGCGGAAATCGACCGTCTGTCGAAAGACAGAGACGATGAGCGTGGCATTGCCGAGCGTTACATCTACGGCGCATTGAAGGAGCAACTCATCGGCAAAACTGCCGTGAAGGGCCCGAAAAACTTCAAGACCGACAAAGCGATCACCGCGGAGCAGCTCGACGGTACCCCGCGCGGCCTGTGGTGGCAGATTGCGCTGAAGGACGAGAAGGCGATGAAAAAGGTTGAGGCGCTGAAAAAGCAGCTCGACAGCGCCGTCGACACCCTCAACAAACGCTTCGAAGAGAAGGTCGAGAAGGTACAATCCGGCGACGATCTGATGCCGGGCGTGCTCAAGATGGTGAAGGTGTTTGTGGCCGTGAAGCGTAAGCTTCAGCCGGGCGACAAAATGGCCGGCCGTCACGGGAACAAAGGGGTGATCTCGAACATCGTGCCAGTGGAAGACATGCCGCACCTCGCGGATGGTCGTCCGGTGGATGTGGTGCTCAACCCGCTCGGTGTACCGTCGCGTATGAACGTTGGTCAGATTCTGGAGACGCATCTGGGCTGGGCATCCGCAGGCATCGGTCAGCAGATCGGTGACATGCTGAAAGCCGTGCAGCAAGGCGCGAAGATGGACGAACTGAAAGCCAAGCTCCTCGATGTGTATGAGGAGAAGGACAATCAGGCCGAGATCAAGAAGATGGATAAACCCGCCCTGATGGAACTGGCGCACAACGTCACCAAAGGGGTTCCGTTCGCGACGCCGGTGTTCGATGGTGCGAAGGAGAAAGACATCGAGAAATGGCTGAAATATGCCGGTCACAAGACCTCCGGTCAGGTGACGCTCATCGATGGCCGTACCGGCGACACGTTCGATCGTGACGTTACGGTGGGCTATATCTATATCCTGAAACTGCACCACCTGGTGGATGACAAAATCCACGCACGTAGCATTGGGCCGTACAGCCTTGTCACACAGCAGCCGCTGGGTGGTAAGAGCCAGTTCGGTGGTCAGCGCTTCGGGGAGATGGAGTGCTGGGCGCTGCAAGCGTACGGCGCGGCCTACACCCTGCAAGAGATGCTCACCGTGAAGTCCGATGACGTGGCGGGTCGTTCGAAAGTGTACGAGTCTATCGTGCGCGGCGACCACAGCTTCGAGTCGGGCATTCCGGAGTCATTCCACGTGATGACGAAAGAGCTTCGCTCGCTGGGTCTCGACGTCGATCTGGTAGAAAAAGAAGCATAGTTGTTATGAGCGCCTCACCTTCGGGTGGGGCGCATTTCAAAATACGCGTTGTGAAATGTAGAGGGCACCATGGCTAATGAACTGATGAACATCTTCGGGCAAATGCAAGCAACGAAGCAATTCGATGAGATCAAGATCGCGATCGCATCGCCGGAGAAAATCCGCGGCTGGAGCTTCGGCGAAGTGAAAAAACCGGAGACGATTAACTACCGCACCTTTAAGCCGGAGCGCGACGGTCTGTTCTGCGCCCGCATCTTTGGCCCGATCAAGGATTACGAGTGTCTGTGCGGTAAATATAAGCGCATGAAATACCGCGGCATCGTCTGCGAAAAATGCGGCGTGGAAGTGACCAC
>CAZGXX010000009.1:0-57193 GCA_964530085.1 uncultured Azospirillum sp. | reverse complement strand
TCGCCAGTACTTTCGTAATCGCCGCCGTCAGCGACGTCTTCCCGTGATCCACGTGACCAATCGTCCCAATGTTGCAATGTGGTTTCGACCGGTTGAATTTCTCCTTAGCCATGATGTCCTCGTTTTAGGTTTAGTGAAATAAGGTTGCGTAATGCGAGCCTGCGTTTAGCGCAGTTACGCGGTGGCTGCAATGGGAAAATGGCAACCGCTGAACAAGGGCAACAACGTTCGGGGAGGAGCTTATTGTAATAGCGCGTAAGATTCTCGTTTTTCTTGCGCTACTGCCTTCATTGCCTCCGCGGTTACGCCGAGAGCTTCCAACTCATCCAGCGTATTCACCACGGCCGAAAGCGCATGAACGAAACGCCCTTTTATATCGTCTCCCAAGGCAAATTGCAGACAAACATCTTGTTGCCCGTATACCTTTTTTTGCGCAAAAGCCTTGGCGAAGTCTGCTGAACTCAGTCCCTGCCAATGCGCTAGAATTTGCCGCAATTGAGCGCGATTCTCCATGACATGGCCGAGCGTATCGCAATCTGCCGCAACCATTTCATCGTCCAGTGCGTTGCGTGAGCTTGCAAGTTTTTTCAGACTGTCAATTGCATCACGTATCGCCCAGCAATCCAACGAACAAAATCCATTTTTTTCCTCGCCGCCAGGCAGCAAAGAAGAGTGAACGCGCCAGGCTGCTTCAAGAGTATCCACATTAGAACCGAAAATGTTCGGCTTCGGCTCTTCTTCTGGAAAGAATTTTTCTCCTTCGTCTTGAATTTCTGGCTGTTCATCATCGCTGGGGCGACGCTCGCCTTCTACAAATTGTTTGGCCAGCGAATAAATTCTGGTTTTGGGTAACATAATCTAAATCTCCTTCACCATCAGCCTACCACAAACCGACTAGAGAAATATGACAATTTCATGAAGATTGCAGCTCTTGGACACAGAAAAACAAAAGCTTACACCAACTTCCGCGCCGCCAGCTCATCCTTGAGATAGGCGTAGTAAATCGGTGCGGCGACGACGCCGGGCAGGCCGAACATGGCTTCCATCGTCACCAGCGCGAGGAGGATTTCCCACGCCCGCGCGTTGATCTGCCCGCCGATAATGCGGGCGTTGATGAAATATTCGAGCTTATGAATCACGATGAGATAGGTGAGCGCGAGCACCGCCGTGAGTGCCGAGACGCTGAGCGCGATGAGGAAAATCACCGTGTTCGAAATCAGGTTGCCGATAATTGGCAGCAGCCCCACCACGAACGTCACCACCACCAGCGTTTTAGCGAACGGCAGCGGGGTGCCGAGCGCGGGCAACACGGCAAGCAGAAACACGGCGGTGAGCGAGGTGTTCAGCGCCGAAATCCGCACCTGCGAGAACACGATGCGGCCAAAGGCGCGGGCGAGAAACACCATGCGCTCGCCGAGCGCGGCCGCGAGCGGCGCGCGCGAGGCCGGGCGGTTATCCAGCGCCACCATGCCGCCGATCACCATCCCCACAATAATATGCACCAGCGCCTTGCCCGCCTCTTTGCCGAGCACGCTGAAATGTCCGGCATTGTCGCGCAGCCACGCCGCGATCATCGCCTGCCATTCTTCGATATTCGCCGGCAGATAGCCCTGCACCCAGTCCGGCAGATAGACGCGGCCGGATTCCACCACATCGGCCATTTTCTGCAGCAACGCGGCGATACTGTCCGTCCCGTTAGCGATCTGCGATTCAATGCCCAGCACGCCAAACGTAATCAGCGCCACCATCACCAGCACCACCAGCACGAGGAGAATCACCTTGCCCGTCGCCGGAATAATGCCGATGCGCCCCAGCGTTCGTGCGCCAATCTCAACGAGGTGATACACCAGCAGCCCGCTAATCAGCGCCGCCAGCAGGCCGAATTTCAGCACAAGCACCAACCCGAGAAGGGCGAGCGCAAACGTCATCCATTGCATCCGTGTGGTCTGTTGCATTTGTGTTTCTCCCTTTAGTGTGGGCGGGCGGGTGAAGGGAATTATCTCGGCTACGCCTCGTGTCATTGCCTGAATTCGCTACGCGCATTAAGTCAATGATGAACCCTCTTGCCGGGTTCGATAGCCGTCATCCTTCCAATCACACAGTCCCCTATTCGGCACCTGTGTGATTGGAGCGGGTGAAGGGAATCGAACCCTCGTAGCCAGCTTGGAAGGCTGGAGCTTTACCATTAAGCTACACCCGCGTGTCTGCGGTGATAGCGAAGAAATTCCGGACGCGCAATCCCATCCTTTACCTCTCCCCTGCAAACCGCTACACACGGCGTCATGGCACACGCGCACGCACATCACCATCCCGAAACCGACCACCATGCCTCCCCCGAGGCGGCGCGGCTGATGCGCCTCGCCGGCTATGCCTCTGTTGGCATGGCGAGCCTGTTGCTGGTGGCCAAACTCATCGCCTGGTGGAAAACCGATTCGCTCGCGATGCTTTCGTCCCTCACGGATTCAGCGTTCGACGTGCTGATGTCGGTAGTCAACATGCTGGCGCTGCGTTACGCGCTCAAGCCAGCGGATGACGACCACAGCTTCGGCCACACCAGCATCGAAGACATCGCCGGTCTCGCCCAGTGTGCCTTCATCGTCGCCAGCATGACGCTGATTCTGCTGCAATCGTTCGAGCGCCTCAGTAACCCGCATATGGTGCTCACCGATCCCGAACTCGGCATCGGCGTCAGTATTCTGGGTATGGTAGCGACCACGGCACTGGTGCTGTTTCAAACCTATGTCGCCAAGCGTAGCGGCTCGCTCATTGTGGCGGCGGATCGCCTGCATTATGTCGGCGATATTCTGTTCAATCTCGGCGTGCTTGCGGCGTATGTGCTCAGCGCCTATGTCGGCATCACTTCGGCCGATCCCATTATGGCCATTCTCATTGCGGTGGTAGTGTTATGGAGTATCAGACCGCTCGCGACGCGCGCATTCAACAATCTCATGGATAAAGAGATGGACGACGCCGAGAAGTCACGCCTCATCGCCATCATTGCAGCGGCGGAAGGCATTCGCGGCCATCACCATCTCAAAACGCGTTATTCGGGGGTGAAGCCCTTCATCCAGATGCATGCGGAGATCGACGCCAACCTCAACTTCCGCGAGGCGCACGCGATTGCCGACCGGCTGGAGCACGCGATTGCCGAGGCTTTCCCAGGCGCGGACGTGATTATTCATCCCGATCCGGTATAGCGGGCTAGCCTGCTAATCTATCTGGTTCGCGTCCACGCTGAACCGCCTCAATCACCGCGGCGAAGGCGGAGAGTATCGGGCTTTTGGATTTGAAATCGCGCGCATCGAACAGGTCGAGCGCACCGGCTTTTTTTGCCTTTTCTCTCTTCTGCGCGAGCCGCGGGTCATCGCGCGTGTCAGTCGTATAAATCGCCATTGCCCCTTCAAAGCCGCCGCCTTTTAAAAACGAGACTAACCCGCAGCCGAACTCTGGACGATTGCGAAAGATATCCTGCCTCTCGAGTTCTTGTAGTTGGAGTTCCTTCAATAAACCGGGATACTCCTCAAACAATTCTGTATCAGGCGTCGTACCGAATTCTCCGAATGGCACGTAGTCGTCAAAATTGCGAAGTTCTTTTGGTTTAGCTTTAGCGTTGTTCAGCGAAGGCAGATCACGCTCATACAAATCCGTCACCACCGCGTCTATGCCATTGGCAGGATCAAACACATAAGCCGCGATTTCGCTCACACCCATCGGCTGCAACACATGATCTTCGCAGATAAATGGTTGAGGCTGCGGGCCAAACGGTACAAACACCGGCTCCACCCCCATAAACTCGCCATTCTTCACCAGCTGCGCAAACAAATTCAACTGCGCGCCGTTATCATCGACAATCAGCACCCGCGGCCGACGCATTTTGCCGTGATTTTCTCTATCGTTGATCTGCTTTACGGGTTTTTCCATGCACCTATTGGCGTATTGCGCCCTTTTTCTGCTCTTCTATCCATTTTGCTTCCACCGCCATGCCGTGTTTTCCAAACACATGCACGCCGAGCTCCTTAGCACCTTTTGCAAGCGCATCTGGAATTTGATTTCCGGATTCCGCCTGCGTGCCTTTCCATACCAGGGAAACGGTACATTGCAGATCTTTCTCAGCGACTTTTTTTTGTATTGCGTTGGCGACCGCTAATGTGGCCTCAATTTCACTTGAATCACTCACGCCCAGCATAATACCATCCACCCCGGTAGGGAGCATCCTTACATGCTGCGCAAGCTCTGCTTCTGACAATCCTTTAAACTCAGTCACCCGAACAAACGATGCCTGCTTGCCGATATTTCCGGATGGCAGGTTGTTTGTGACAATATGCACGCCTTCTTTCAGCTTGGTACCCGGTTTCATACTATAGGTCAGCAGATTCTGCATCGCCCCAAATTCATTTATAGCACGTGATTCGCATGAGAACCCTATTGGAGTTGGTGCAACATTATAATCTGCATTCTTTGCGCCATACAGATATATAGGGCAGGCGCTATAAAGTCTGCCCTCATTTTCTTTCTTCTCAAGGTCTCGAATGGCCTTGGCAAGGTTCAACCCGTAATCTTCTTCAACATCTTCGACGCCGGGGGATTTTTTGCGACATCTGCTAATCAAACCCTCAATATTTTTTGTTTTTGCTAGCGTCATCAGACTCTCCAGCGTGTCGCAATGACGCACCCCCTCCGGCAGCTGCTCAACCTCATCCCCATAATACACAAAATATGGCTTAATTTGATATTGCTTCGCAAAGTCGATCTTCTGCATCTCGCGGATATGGTCGAGATTGTGATCAACAATCATCACTCGGAATAAATCACGTATTTCGGGCTCGTTCATGGCGCATGTCCTGAGGGTTGATGTTCCCATCATACCCCAACTCGCCGTCGAGTTTTGTGAAGATTCTGTGACAATTGCCCCCGCGCCTCAGGCAATATCAATGGGTTGCGCACATGCAGCGGCACGCACACGACAGAAATTCATGTCGTGCGTAGCCCGTCCCCACTGCGCCGCAGGCAGAAAACTAATTCTTCGCCTTATCGACCAGCTTGTTCTTGCCAATCCACGGCATCATCGCGCGCATTTTGGCGCCGGTGATTTCGATGGGTAGCTTGGTGGTCGCCTCACGCCATTTCTCGAGGTTATGTGCCCCTTGCGTCGCGCGGTCGCCCATGAACTCTTTCGTGAATTTGCCGGATTGAATGTCGGCCAAAATGCGCTTCATTTCCTTTTTGGTCTCATCCGTAATCACGCGCGGGCCGCTCACATAGTCGCCATATTCCGCGGTGTTCGATATGCTATAGCGCATGTTGCTCATGCCGCCTTCATAGAGCAGATCGACGATGAGTTTCAGCTCGTGCAGGCACTCGAAATAGGCCATCTCCGGCGGGTATCCCGCTTCGGTCAGGGTTTCAAACCCTGCGTTCACCAGCGCCGTCACGCCGCCGCACAGCACCGCCTGCTCGCCGAACAGATCCGTTTCGCATTCGTCTTTGAAGGTGGTTTCGATGATGCCGCTGCGCCCGCCGCCCATCGCCGAAGCGTAGCTGAGCGCCAACTTCTTCGACTGACCCGAAGGGTCCTGATAGACCGCGATGAGGCAAGGCACGCCGCCGCCGCCTTTATATTCGCTGCGCACCGTGTGGCCGGGGCCTTTGGGCGCCACCATCAGCACGTCGAGATCCGCGCGCGGCTTGATGAGTTCGAAATGGATGTTGAGACCGTGCGCGAACAGCAAGGCTGCGCCCTGTTTCAAATTATCGGCGAGTTCTTTGGCGTAGATATCCGCCTGGAATTCATCCGGCGCGAGTACCATCACCACGTCTGCCCATTTCGCGGCATCCGCGGGCGTCATCACTTCGAACCCGGCAGCGCGGGCTTTATCCGCGGTTTTCGAATCCGGGCGCAGCGCCACGCGCACGTCTTTCACGCCAGAATCCTTGAGGTTCTGCGCATGCGCATGCCCCTGGCTGCCATAGCCGATGATCACCACTTTTTTCGCTTGAATGAGCGCAAGATCACAGTCTTTGTCATAGTAAACGTTGAGGGGCGACTGCGTGCTGGTCTGTTTCATTGCGGCTTGTGACATCGTGAACTCCGTATAAGGTTAGGCGCGGCTTATACGTGAAAATCCGCAGCCTGCCAAGCGATTTCTGGCCTAAAGCGCGAGAGAATCGCCCTGCCTGCCGAGGGTTTTCATGCGCTCGACCTGCTCCACCAGCGGCAGGGGAGGGGGGCAAACTGCGGAAGATGCCTTTGCCGCCTCCAGCGCTTTTTGTAGATTTTCCATCTTAACAATCAAGAGTTCCGGAGCGTTGCAGGCAGGAACGTGACTCTGCTCCTGCGCTAACGCTTCCATCATCTGCTTCTTTTCAAATGCCGATTGTAGACGGTGCAGCAGCTTATATTTGTGATCGACATACGTCACACCGACAAACCCTCCGGCACACACTACCGTTGCAATCGGCCCAATCCAGCCGGAAAGCTGGTCGAGGCCAAATCCCCAGATGGTATAGCTAACGGCAGTTCTCCCGCGTTCTGTCCAATTAGCACCTTTGCGAAAAAGGTTGCCACCAAACTGATCCGCCAGAATCTCAAGGTAATCTTTTCCCTGAGTGGCGCTTTCCAACGCTTCACGTTCCGGATCATACCCATAATCGTAGGGCGTCGGATCAATCTCTCGGGCGCGCGCACTTTTTAGTGTCACATGTACAGGCACAGCTTCAAACAGATACGGTACACCGCGTTTGTGGGGACTGTTGAATTCGGCTTGTTTACGCTTTGCATCAGGGAGTTCGCGAGTATGGGCACGCAACACACCCGGCAAGCCCATCAGCGTGACGAATGCCGGAACGCCAGGTGCCGATTGCCAATCGGCATAAGGGGTACCTGCTGTATATGCTTCGACCTGTTTCTGGCAGGATCGCTTGAGTTCATCGCGCGCTTCTGCTGGCACTTCCCGCTCGAAACGGTATTGGCAGAACAATGCCAATTTATCCCAGTAGTGCTTATCGAGGTGACCGATAAGTTCTGTCTGCGCACCGACTGTTGTCGGGTGGGTTGCCATCTCAAATTTTGCCCCAGAGCCTTCGAATATTTTATTCAGCTTGTGCTGCGCGCGCCGGACTTTTTCAGCGTCACTTAAGCCAATAACGACTTCCGGCAATGGCATATCTTCCGACTCTCCGGGAGACTGCTGGCAATGGGGGCGCACCCGAATACTGCCCGGCACGATGCAATCATCGAGCGCGTGCAGGTCGCGCCAAAAATCGAGTTTGCCCACATGATTGGCCATTTTGTCGTCGAGCAGCAGGAACAGGTTTTCCTTCGCATGTTCGGCTTTCATGCGGCGTTCTTCAGGGTTCTCACTTTGCTTATTCCACCAGACCATGAAGCCATTCTAGCAAAAAAATGGGCTAGAAATATGACGTTTTAGTGACAATTGGGGTAGGTGCCCCGGCCTAAGCCAGAATATCGATGCCACTTTCGGAGCCGCAACGGGGTTTATCGCCCTCGAATTTCGGCTGGTCAAACGGCAGCGGCGAGGATTTCTCGCCGTCGGTTGTTTTTACATTATTGACTGGATAGGTGCCCTCTTCGCGGGTGGATTCGGTAAGCTGCACGGAAGCCATAATGGTCGCGATGATTTTCACATCACCACCCCCGACACTATTGAGTTGCCGAATGAAATTGCTTTTTTCGGCGGCGGAGAGTCGGCTGGAATTGGCAACATAAGCAGCCGCAGCGCCCGCAGATTTTTTCTGCTGGGGCGGCTTTTTCACGCCATAGGCGCTTTCCGCAAACGCGGTGCTGTTCACTACCTGCATATTCCCTCGTGCTACTTGCACAGAATTCTTATATATCCCACACGCAGCATATATCGGCATCAAATGCAAGCGTTTTCTTATACGCACAACCCCGCAGATTCCCTAGGGTTGGCTGTTAGTCGCTTGATTTGTCAAGCAGAATGCAATCTTCACAAAACTGTCACAAACAAGGGCGGTGAGGTGGGTTATGGAGTTGATGGCTAGACACAAAGGAGATGGGGCAATGCAGAAAAAAGATTTCAACACTATGCTGGGTAATGTGAACCGGATGATTAACGAGCGTAACCGCGCTGATAACCAAGGTGGCGACGAGTATGCAGAACGCCCGCTTAATATTATCTCCACCGAGAAAGCAGCAGCGCGCGGCACTCTGGTCACCCTGAAAGCGGCTGGCATGATCGTATAAACTAAATCCCCCGCTTGCCGCGGCTGACGCTCGCCACCCCGGTGCGGCAGACTTCCACCATGCCCAGCGGACGCATGAGGTCGATGAAGCTGTTCACTTTCTCGGTCGTCCCCGTAATCTCGAACACGAAGCTCTCGATGGTGGTATCGACCGGCTTGGCGCGGAAGATATCGGCGATGCGCAGCGCCTCGTTGCGCTGCTGCCCGTCCCCCACCACTTTAATCAGCGCCAGCTCGCGCTCGACAAACGGGCCCTCCACCGTCAGGTCATGCACCTTATGCACGGGCACCATGCGCTCCAGCAGCGCGATGATATGCTTGATTTTCGCAGCCGACCCGTGCGTGACCACGGTGATGCGCGACAGCCCGCGACGCGGGTCGACCTCGGCCACCGTCAGCGAGCCGATGTTATAGCCGCGCGCGGAGAACAGCCCGGCCACGCGGTTCAGCACGCCGAATTCGTTATCCACCAGCACCGCCAAAATATGCCGATCCTCGCGCACTTCCTCCGCCGGAATGTCGTAGACGATGTCTAAGGTTTCTGTGGTCATAACTACTCCCTGAAGTGCGCTCTATCGAGGATCAGCACGGCTGCCAAAGGCTAAGGTTGAAAGGATTTTTTTGACATCTCTGGCGTTAGAAAATTTTTCTTTTTTACATGTATTAGGCGCTTTGGGTGAAAGCTTTACATGCGAATAGAAAGCGCTGTAGGCATTGTTTTTTAATTCTGTTATCGCGCTCTTACTAGTATCCGATGGGATTTTAAAAAAGCGCACTTCATCGTGCATACCACAATCGCCTGCATCATAATCAAAGGCATGCAGGGCATCCCACCCACAAATTACCGCGATTTCAAGGTCAGGATCTGCATCCGCATTAGCGTAGAAAAAAGAACGCACGGTCGGCGAACCGCCCTCCACTTCGCAAGCTTCGACATGCACCCAATTATAGGTTCCCTCAGTTACTGTCGGCACGAAGAGATTAAGTGCGGCATCATAGATACCATTTTCATCTTTGTAGTTCGTTGTATCCTGCGTAAAGGCCACCAGTATATCCGTGCCGGGTCGCAAGCTCTGGGTGTGCGCAATTTGCTGGTCGATGATGGTCGATGCCGTGGCACGGGCGACCAGCGCCGCATCGCTTTCACCAGGCTGTCTGATTACTGGAGCAGCCTCGGCAGGCGTAGCATTTATCAGTAAGAGTAAAAGGATAAAAAATGGTTTCATCGTTCTCTCCTACACCCGATTCTTATCCAGCACCGGTGCGGCTTCCGCCGCCCCCAACACCAACTCATAATGCGCCGCGCCGGCGGGAATCATCGGGTACACATTTTCCTTCTGGTCGACCCAGCAATCCAGCAGCATCGGCCCCGGATGGGCGATGAGTTCGGCGAGCGCCGCATCGAGCTTTGCGGGGTCCTTCACCCGCGCGCCGCGCATGCCGAACGCCTCGGCGAGCGCCACAAAATCGGGCAAGCTGTCCATATAGCTTTGCGAGTAGCGGGATTCGTAGAACATCTCCTGCCACTGCCGCACCATGCCCATGTAAAAGTTATTCAGGATGAGGATTTTCACCGGCAGGCGGTGCTGCACAGCGGTGCTCAACTCCTGAATATTCATCATGAAACTCGACTCGCCGGTTACACAGACCACGGTGTTTTTCGGATGCGCAATCTGCACGCCAATCGCCGCCGGAAGGCCATAGCCCATGGTGCCGAGGCCGCCGCTCGTCAGCCAGCGGTTCGGCTTGTTGTAGAGAATATGTTGCGCCGCCCACATCTGGTGCTGGCCGACATCCGTCGTCACGTAAAAATCCTTTTTCGCGAGCTGGTGGTTGAGGCGGCGTAGCGCATGCTGCGGCTTGATCTCCTTGCCCGTCTGCTGATATCCAAACGAATCCCGCGCCCGCCACACCGCAATCTGCTTCCACCATTTGCCGAGCGCCTCGGCCTGCGCCGCTTGCTTTTTCTTCTTCCACAGCGCAGCCATCATTTCGATCACCTCGCCCGCATCGCCGGTGATCGGCACATCCACCTGCACGATTTTATTGATGCTCGACGCATCGACATCGACATGGATTTTTTTCGATTTCGTGCTGAACGCATCAAGCCGACCGGTCACCCGGTCATCGAACCGCGCGCCGAGGTTAATCATCACGTCGCAATCGCTCATGCACATGTTGGCCTCGAGCGACCCGTGCATCCCCGGCATGCCGAGGAACTGTTTATCCGTGCCCGGAAACGCGCCAAGCCCCATCAGCGTGGTGGTGACGGGAAAGCCCGTCATATGCGCTAATTTTGTGAGTGACTCACACGCCGCCGCGCCGGAATTCACCACGCCGCCGCCCACATAAAACACCGGGCGACGCGCGCGCGCCATCAGCTCCACCGCGCGCTCCACCATGCGCGGGTCGGCCTTTTTCATCGGCTGATAGCTCTGGCGGCGCACGCCTTCCGCGCCTCTGTAAACCCCCGTCGCGTTGAGCACATCCTTCGGGATATCCACCAGCACCGGGCCCGGGCGGCCACTCATCGCCACATGAAACGCCTCATGCATAATGCGCCCGAGATCGTTCACGTTTTTGACGAGGTAGTTATGTTTCGTTGCGCTGCGGGTAATGCCCACCACGTCGGCTTCCTGAAACGCATCCGTACCGATCAAATGCGTCGGCACTTGCCCGGTCACGCACACCAGCGGGATCGAATCCATCAGCGCATCCGCCAGCGCGGTCACCGTGTTGGTCGCGCCGGGGCCACTGGTCACCATCAGCACGCCGCATTTGCCGGTGGCGCGGGCATAGCCTTCCGCCGCATGGCCCGCGCCCTGCTCGTGCCGCACCAAGTAATGGCGCAGCTTATTCTGTTTAAACAGCGAATCATAGAGTGGCAGCACCGCCCCGCCGGGATAGCCGAACACCACTTCCGTCTCGTTATCGATCATCGCCTGAATCACGATTTCTGCACCGGTCATTTCACGGGCGACGGCGTCGCTGGCGGATTTTTTGGCGGCAGCGCCGCCTGCTTTTTTTCCCTTCTTCGCCACATCCCGCGCAGCATTTTTCCCCGCACCATCCTCCAGAAAGTCTTCCACACTCAATTTCACGCGTCGCGCTTTGGCGGCAGCCAGCAGCGTGCGCTGATGCCGCGCAGGAACCTCCTCCCATTGCGAAACCGCGCCGGGTGTCACGCCGCACAATGTTGCCACGCGGTTCGTGCCGCCCAGTTTCGCGATGATATTCTCTTTGCTGTTCATGGCCACCACCCTCTTAACGCTTGGGAATAAGGAGTGAACCGTTTAGTTAAACTAAACCGTTTTGGCAAGCATGATTTTAGTTTAGGTGATTAGTTGAACGAGAAGCCCGGATAGTCCGATGTTGTCAAATCTGGCATCATTTGCCGCATACGCCCATGGTATACAATCTTATCGGCAGTATCTAGTTGGTTACAAACCGCTTCAAGAGTCTCCCCTTCTGCGTAGGTAAGGAATCCATTATGACATTCTGAAAGCAACATGTTAACTTCAGGAGGAGTAAATGCCTTGCCTTGGTAGCTCAACGTCTTTGGCAACCAAAATCCGCAGCTATGCTCATTAAAATCAGCATTTATTGGTAATTCTTTTTGTAGCCCATATTTTTCTTCGAATGCTGTTTTTTCTGCCAGCATAAGATCATGATCTGCAGCAGAATATATGACAGCAATAACGGGAGCCGTTTGCGAGGTATAGACCGCCCTGACTCTAGCATAAGGACGATCTAATGGTTCAAGCTCATACGCTGGCATTACTCGTCCATTCAGCGCCTGGTATGCTGTATAAGCGCCTACTTCCATAGACTCTGCTTTAATAAACATTCTTTTGTGTTCTGTACAAACGCGAGACCATACATCAAATATTTTAGCCTCAGAGTCCTCCGACATAGTGCATTCTAACGCATAGTAGATAGAAGGAGATTCATCTACTTTTTGCATCGCCTCTTCGTCATCTTCTTCTGGTTGCAGCTGATTTTCTTCGATAGCGCACCCAAGCTGCTTCAATATTTTAGACGCCGCGAGGGCATCTTCATAAGTCTCAAACACGAAACCTATTTGTTTACTAGACTCCGTCGATTGATAAGAAATGCACGCTTTGGTAAGCACTTCTTCTAGCGCCGCGTCTGCGGGATTATTGAACTGTTCATCCATATCCCCACTCTAGCAAAATCCCCCTCACCTGTGTGTGACAATTTCATGACATTTCAGGGGGTATGCCGCCGGCTTTCACGGGCGTTGCGTCGGGCATCTGGTTGCGGATCCAGGTCATCTGCCGTTTGGCGTAGTTGCGGGTGTGCTGCTGGCCTTGGGCGATGGCCTGCGCGCGCGTCATGGTTCCAGCCAACATGGCGGCGATTTCCGGCACCCCGTGGGCACGCAGAATGGGGGTGTCGGCGGGCAGGTTTTGCGCCAGTAGCGCCTCCACCTCGACCACGGCGTCATTTTCCATCATTTTTTCAAAACGTTGGTTGATGTTCGCGTAGACCGTATCGCGGGGCATATCGACAAAAAAGCTCGTGAATTCCGCATCCGGAAAAATCGGCTTTTGAGCTTGCTTTTGCCAAATGGCGAGGCTGATGCCGGTGGCCTCCACCACCTCCAGCGCGCGCAGCAGCCGTTGCGTGTCGCCGGGTTTCAACTGCGCCGCCATCAGCGGGTCTTTCGCTGTAAGCAGGCTGTGCAATTCCTCGCGCGCCACCGCCCGCACCCGCGCCCGAATCTCTGGCGGAATCGGCGGCACGGTGGCCAACCCCTCCATCAGCGCCTTCACATACATGCCCGTGCCACCCACGAGCAGCGGCAATTTGCCCTCCGCCCATGCGCGGGCGATCACCGGCTCCACCAGCTTCAGCCACACCGCCACGGAAGTCGGCGCATCGGCTTCCAGCACGCCATAAAGCGCGTGTTCGGCCGCCGCCTCCTCTTGCTCGCTCGGCCTCGCGCTCAGCACCCGCAGCGCGCGCACCATCTGCATCGCGTCGGCATTGATGATGACAGTCGGGCGCGTGCGTGCTATCGCCAGAGCCATCGCCGACTTGCCCGAGCCGGTTGGGCCCATAAGAACCGCTATTTTCCTGTGAGTAGACTGATGCACCACGTTCTGACCCTGATTGCCCCGCCCTCGGCCACCAAGCTGCGGGCGCGCGCCGCCCTTCTAGCGGAGTTGCGGGCACAGCTCAACCCGGTTCGCGTGGTCTGGCTCTCGGCGGATGCGTGCGACTTCCTGTTGGAGCACCCGCCGGGGGTGGCTTCCATGCAGGTTATACACAGAGTTGCGGATAGCCAAGCCATTGATATCGTGCTGCAGAAAGCCGAAACGCGTGACAAGCGCCTGCTCATTTCCGACATGGATTCAACCATGATCGAACAGGAATGCATCGATGAACTCGCCGAATCTGTGGGGCTGCGTTCGCACGTCGCCGCGATCACTGAACGGGCGATGCGTGGGGAGCTCGATTTCACCGCCGCGTTGACCGAGCGGGTAGCGCTGCTGAAAGATCTGCCCGTCGCCGAACTTCAGCATGTGTATGACACGCGCATCACCCTGATGTCGGGCGCGAAAACGCTGCTGGCCACGCTACGCCATCGCGGGGTGCGCACGCTACTGGTCTCTGGCGGCTTCACGTTCTTCACCCGCCGCATCGCCGAAGCGCTCGGGTTCGATGGGCAGCAGGCGAATGCATTGGTGGTAGAAAACGGCGCGTTAACCGGCGAAGTCGCACAGCCCATTCTCGACAAAAATTCCAAACGCCAAACGCTGATGGCAGAAGTAGCACAGCAGCGCATTCCGCTTTCGGCGACCCTCGCGGTGGGGGATGGCGCGAACGACCTGCCCATGCTGCAAACCGCCGGGCTCGGCGTCGCCTATCACGCCAAACCCATCGTCGCCGCCAGCGCCCACGCCGCACTACGCCACACCGACCTCACCAGCCTGCTCTACGCCATGGGCATTGCGCAAGCGGAGTGGGTAGGCTAGCATCTGGGTGAGGGAGAAACCCATGACCCAAAACAACCGCATCATCATTTTCGACACCACCTTGCGCGATGGCGAGCAGTCGCCGGGCATGAGCATGACGCGCGAGGAAAAACTCCTTGTCGCCGAGGTGCTCGACGGCATGGGGGTCGACGTGATCGAGGCCGGGTTCGCGATGGCGTCGGACGGCGATTTCGAGTCCGTGAAAGCCATCGCCGAGCAATGCAAAAACGCCATCGTCTGTTCCCTCGCCCGCGCGAAGGAGGCGGATATTAGAAGGGCTGCGGAAGCACTGAAAAACGCCCGAAGGGCGCGCATTCACACCTTCATGAGCACCAGCGAAATTCACCTCACCCACCAGTTCAAAATCTCGCAGGACGAAGCGCTCGAGGTCATCAAAAACGCCGTCACCCTCGCGCGCAGCTTCACCGAAGATGTGGAGTGGAGCGCGATGGACGCGACCCGCACCGAGACCGAGTTCCTCATCCGCGCGGTGGAAGTCGCCATCGCTGCCGGGGCGACCACCATCAACCTGCCCGACACAGTGGGTTATGGCACGCCGAAGACCATCGCCCATATGTTCACGAACGTGATGCAGGCTGCAAAAAATGCCGAACACGCAGTGTTCTCCTTCCACGGGCAGAACGATCTCGGCCTCGCTACGGCCAACTCGCTCGCCGCGGCGAGTGCGGGCGCGCGGCAGATCGAGTGCACCATCAACGGCATTGGCGAGCGCGCGGGCAATACCAGCCTCGAGGAAGTCGTCATGGCGCTCAAGGTGCGGCGGGATGTTTTCAAGCTCGACTGCAACATCAAGACCGAACATCTCATGCGCGCCTCACGCCTCGTCACGCAGGTGACGGGTCAGGCCGTGCAGGTCAACAAGGCCATCGTCGGCGCCAATGCGTTCGCGCACGAGTCCGGCATCCATCAGGATGGCATGCTGAAAAACCGCGACACCTACGAAATCATGACGCCGGAATCGGTCGGCGTCAGCAAAACCAACCTCGTCATGGGCAAGCATTCCGGCCGCGCCGCGTTTAAGGATAAGCTCTCCGAGCTTGGCATTCGCCTTGGCGACAACCAGCTCGAAGACGCGTTCGTGCGTTTCAAAACCCTCGCCGATAAAAAGAAAGAAATTTTCGACGAGGATATTCTCGCATTGCTCGACACCGACGCGCCGGACGACCGCTACGGCTTCGCCTCGCTCTATGTCAGCTGCGGTTCCGTCGGCGCGCAAATGGCGCGGCTCGAGATGACCGTCGATGGCGCGCCGCAGCGCACCCTCGCCGAAGGCAACGGCCCGGTCGACGCCACCTTCCGCGCCATCCGCGCGCTGGTTCCCGGCACGTCGGATACCGAGCTAAAACTCTATCAGGTCCACGCCGTCACCCGCGGCACGGATGCGCAGGCGGAAGTGTCCGTACGGCTCGAGCGCGAGGGCAAACTCGTCACCGGCCTCGGCGCGGATGTGGATTCCCTCGTCGCCAGCGCGAAAGCCTACATCAACGCACTCAACAAGCTCGAACGCTTCACCCACCGCACCGGAGTGCTGAGCGCGTAGCTAGTTGTGCGCGGTTCTGTTTTTGATCTTTTCACGTGCAGCCCGAACTGCTAACTGCTGAAACCTAACCCCTTACAGCTGAAACACTCCCAATGTTCGGACTCGCAAAATTATTTGGCATGGCGTCGGAGGACATGGCGATCGACCTCGGCACGGCCAACACGCTGGTCTATGTGAAGGGCAAGGGCGTGGTGCTGAACGAGCCTTCCGTCGTCGCGCTGCGGCAGGAAAATGGGCGCATGGTGCCCTATGCGTTCGGCAACGAAGCGAAGATGATGCTCGGCCGCACGCCAGAGAAAATCGAGGCCATCCGCCCGCTGAAAGACGGGGTGATCGCCGACTTCCGCGCGGCAGAGGAGATGATCAAATATTTCATTCACCGCGTACATAACCGCAAAAGTTTCAGCGGGCCGCTCATCGTGATCTGCGTGCCTGCGGGGTCCACCCCGGTGGAGCGCCGCGCCATTCAGCAATCGGCCGAGGCCGCCGGCGCGCGCGATGTCTATCTCATCGAGGAACCCGTCGCCGCGGCCATCGGCGCGGGGTTGCCTGTGTCCGAACCGACTGGCAGCATGATCGTCGATATCGGCGGCGGCACGACGGAGGTCGCCGTATTGTCATTAGGTGGCATAGTATACGCCCGCAGCGCGCGCGTCGGCGGCGATAAAATGGACGAAGCCATCATCAACTATATCCGCCGCTACCACAACGTGCTGATCGGCGAGACGACGGCGGAGCGCATCAAAAAAGAGATCGGCGCCGCTTGTGCCCCGGCGGAGGGCCACGGTAAACTCATCGAAATCAAGGGGCGCGACCTGCTGGGTGGCGTGCCGAAGGAGCTGGTGCTTTCCGAAGCGCAAATCGCCGAGGCGCTCGCCGAGCCCGTACACCAGATCATCGAGGCGGTGAAAGTCGCGCTCGAATCTACGCCGCCGGAACTCTCGGCGGATATTGTCGATAAGGGCATCGTCATGTCCGGCGGCGGCTCGCTGCTCACCCATCTCGACCTGGTGCTGAGCCACGCCACAGGGCTACCCGTCTTCGTCGCCGAGGACGCACTCTCCTGCGTCGCCGTCGGCACCGGCCGTGTGCTCGAGCATCTCGATATCTTCAAGCACGTGCTGTTCAAGCAGGAGTAGGCGCTACTTCTTCACCAGACCATCGGCAGAGAGGCTCTTCTTCAGCGCTTCCGAGACACCATGGTAAAACACATCCTCTGCCATCGCCGGATTCACGTTGGTGCCGGTGGCAGCCATTTTCTGCGCTGCCTCGGTGGCGGCGGTGAACGCGCGGGTCAGCTTGCCGATATTGTCTGGCGTCACCGGAACAGTCAGCGTTTCGTTGTCGAGCGTGAGGGTGATGTCGGATTCTCTTACGGCGTCGTAATCATCCTTGATCGCTTGCGAATCCACCTCATATTTGCCCTTTGGTGCGGCAGCGTTGCCTTCCATCGTCTGCGTGAATTGACGCAGCGCCTCGACCAATGCGCGCGCATCAAAATCCGAGAGGTCATTCATACGCGTCACCGCCCAATCATTATCGCGCGGCGTAGCAGTATTTTCTTTGGTCGTCAGGGTAATCGTATGTGGCATCGCAAAGCTCCCGGGTTGGTTTTACGGCTTCTCTGGCCGCTTTTCTCACGCAGTGTCGCCAATGATGCGCCGGAAGTAAAATGACAGTTTTATGACAACAAAATAGATAGGAAAATGAATGCGTTAGGCCGCGCTCGTCATCGCCACGAATAAATCCTCAAGGTCGACTTCCTTGGTCGAAAGATCGCGGATGGTGAGGCCCGCTGCCGCCACGCGCGCCAGAATATCGCCGATATGCGCCTGGCTCGGCTGGTATTTCACCACCAGTTTGCCGTTGCTGAGCGTCGCCTGCAACCCATCGAGTGCGGGCGGGATTTCGGCAAGCGGCGCATCCAGCGTGAAGATCACCTGCTTGCTATCCACCCCGTTCATCAGCGTGTCTTTGCGGTCGCGGGCGATGATATTGCCCTTATGGATGATGGCGATTTCGTCGCAGAGTTCCTCGGCTTCTTCGAGGTAATGGGTGGTGAGCAGAATCGTCGTCCCCGCCGCATTTAATTTTCTGACATATTCCCACAGGCTACGCCTGAGCTCGACATCCACCCCAGCCGTTGGCTCATCCAGAATCAGCACCGGCGGCGTATGCACCAGCGCTTTGCCAATCAACAAGCGCCGCCGCATACCGCCGGAAAGTCTACGGCTCGGCGAATCCGCCTTGTCGCGCAGCCCCATCGCATCGATGATTTCATCCGTGCGCCGCTCGGCTTTCGGAATGCCATAGTATCCGGCGGTAATTTCAAGCGCCTGGCGCACGGTAAAAAACGTGTCGAGCACCAGCTCCTGCGGCACGACGCCAATCGACCGCTTCGCGGCCTTCACGTCGCGGTCGATGTCGTGGCCGTTAATCACCACGCATCCGCCGCTCTTCAAAACCGTGCCCGCCATGATGTTGATGAGGGTGGATTTGCCCGCCCCGTTCGGCCCCAGCAGCCCAAAGAACGAGCCACGCGGGATGGTGAGGTCAACACCATGCAGCGCCGCCTTCGTCTCGCCCGTTTTGCGGTCGCGATAGGTTTTGGTGAGATTTTTTATTTCAATGGCCGCGGTCATCCGTCCACACTCCAGCGTAAATGTTCCAGCGTCGGGGAGTGTGCCGCCACGTCTGCCCACGAATCCGCCTCCATGCGCAGCATGGCGCAGGCGGCGGTGGGGAATTTCATGGTCACGCGCTGTTCGTCTTCGGCGTGGGTATAATGCTCGGTCAGCTGCGCGAGCAACACATGCAGCCCCGGGTTATGGCCGACGACCATCAGCGTCGTCGCCGCATCATCCACCGCCTGAATCTGCGCGAGAATATCCGCGGCCGAGGCGAGGTAAAGCTTGTCAGAGTAGCGTACTTTCCCCTGCTGCGCGGCAGATGGCTGGCTGTTACCCAGAATTTCGAGTGTTTCGCGCGTGCGGGTCGCGGTGGAGCAGAGCACCGCATCCGCCATCACCCCCTGCTCGGCAAGCCAGGCCCCAAGTGCGGCGGCATCCGCCACCCCGCGCGCATTCAGCGGGCGGGTATGGTCACCGCCCTGTTCGTCCTCCACCGCCTTCGCGTGGCGGATGAGGATGAGTCGTCGTTGTGTTTTCATGGTCATGGCGTATACTGAGGTAACGGAGTCTCACTCACAATTCAAGCGGCGCGCCCATGAACAAAGCAAAAAAACCCTCCCCCCCCACCGTGCCGAAGCTCGACCACGCGCTGGTCGCGAAGCATTTCACCAAGCCGGAGCATCGCTTCATCAACCGCGAATTGTCGTGGCTCGCGTTCAACAACCGCGTGATGGAAGAAGCGCAAAATCCGAACAACCCGCTGCTCGAGCGCGTGAAATTCCTCTCCATCTCCGCCAACAATTTCGACGAATTCACCATGACCCGCATCGCCGGGCTGATGGATCAGGTGCGCCACGGCATCCACACCGTTTCGGCAGATGGGCAAAGCCCGCTGCGCCAGCTCGCGGCGATCGACGAAGCCGCCCGCGCGCTCGACACCGCGCAGCAGCAATGCTGGCTCGACCTCAAAGCCGGCCTCGCTGCGGAAGACATCGAGATCGTCAGCGCCCGCGAACTACACAAGGTGGAGCGCGAGTGGGTAACGCACTATTTCGCCGCCAATATTTTCCCGCTGCTCACCCCGATGGCGGTCGACCCGGCGCACCCCTTCCCCTTCATTCCCAATCTCGGCATTGTGCAGGTGCTCGAGCTCGCGCCGCCGCGCAAACCGAACAAACGCATGATGGCGCTGGTGCCGTTTCCGCAAGGCCAGCCGCGCTTTATCCGCATCGAGGCGACGGGGCACACCACGCGTCTCATCCTGCTTGAGGACGTGATCTCGCTCTGTTTCGACGCGCTGTTTCCCGGCTTCACGCTGCATCATTCCGCCATGTTCCGCATCGTGCGCGATTCCGATATCGAGCTCGAGGAAGAAGCCGAAGACCTCATGCGCAACCTCGACATCGCGGTGAAAAAACGCCGTCGCGGGCGGGTGGTGCGCATCAAAACCAATCGCGGGGTGGAGCCGAAATTGCTGCGCTTCATGCTCGATCATCTGCCGGCAGACGCGGCGGATGTGGTGGAAGTGAGCGGCATGGTCGGCCTCGCCAATCTGGCGGAGCTTTACGAGCAGGCGCGCCCGGATCTCAAATTCACGCCGTTCAAAGTGCGCTTCCCCGAGCGCGTGAACGATTTCGGCGGCGATTGTTTCGCAGCGATTCAGGCGAAAGACATCATCGTCCACCACCCGTATGAAAGCTTCGACGTCGTCGTGCAGTTCCTCGAACAAGCCGCGAACGACCCGGCCGTCGCCGCCATCAAACAAACGCTTTACCGCACCAGCCACAACTCGCCCATCGTGCGCGCACTGGTCGCCGCTGCGGAAAACGGCAAGTCCGTCACCGCGCTGGTGGAGCTCAAGGCACGCTTCGATGAGGAGGCCAATATCCGCCTCGCCCGCACGCTGGAGCGCGCGGGGGTGCAGGTGGTCTATGGCTTCGTGGAGATGAAAACCCACGCCAAAATTTCGCTCGTCACAAGGCGCGAACATGGCACGCTCAACAGCTACGCGCATTTCGGCACCGGCAACTACCACCCCGCCACCGCGAAGGTCTATACCGACCTCAGCTTCTTCACGTCGGACGAAGTCTTCTGTCAGGATGCGGGCTATGTGTTCAACTACATCACGGGCTATGCGAAGCCAGCGAAGTTCAAAAAACTCTCCGTCGCCCCGCTCAATTTACGCAAGCATTTACTGCGCCTCATCGCCACCGAGATCGAGCATGCGCGTGCCGGTCGCCCCGCTGCCATCTGGGCGAAAATGAACGCGCTGATCGACGAAGAAATCATCGACGCGCTCTACAGCGCAAGTCAGGCGGGCGTCAAAATCGAGCTGGTGATCCGCGGCGTCTGCGCGCTGAAACCCGGCATCCCCGGCTTCTCGGAGAATATCCACGTCAAATCCATCGTCGGCCGCTTCCTCGAACATGCGCGAATTTATTGCTTCGGCAACGGGTCGCCGATGCCGTCGCCGAATGCGAAGGTCTATATCAGCTCTGCGGATTGGATGGCGCGCAACTTGGATCGCCGAGTGGAAGTCATGGTGCCGATTGAAAACCCCACCGTGCACGCACAAGTGCTGCAGCAAATCATGGTCGCCAATTTAAAGGATGCGCGCCAAAGCTGGTCGCTGCGGGCGGATGGCAGCTACGCACGCATCAGCAACGACCCCACCGCCTTCGCCGCGCATGATTATTTCATGAACAACCCGAGCCTCAGCGGCCGCGGCAAAGCCCTCGCCCAACTCACCAACGCCGAAATGGCCGGCGCGCCCGCAACGCGGAAGAAAAAGAAGTGAGTTAACGCCGCGAGAACCCCGCTTTAGAAGCGACATTCTCGATAATGGCGGTAGCGCGATCTTGCACATTTTTTTCGGGCTTCTGATAACGTAACACGCCCTCAGCATCAGACTGATGATTATCCATGACCGTTTTCAACATCTCGGCATTCTTTGCATCCAATATGCCCCCAAATGTCGGGTCTTTTTCTGCCGCCGGTGTATGCTCAGGAAGAGGTGCCGGCATCGAATCAGTTGGCGTCGCAGATTGCCCCATGGCCATCTCGTTCTTTTCATGAGCACCCGTCTCACCGATAATATCGAGGGCTTTTTTCCAGTTCACTTTACCTTGCGCGTAAAGCTCATGATGCCCTGTACTGGCAATATACTGCTCGATGGCGCCGCGCGTGTTCGGTCCCCAAAAACCATCAATCGGAAACGGATTGATTGCCGTTGCTTTGAGAAATCCCTGCTCCACTAAAAGATGCTGCACAGAGGCAATCACCGCCCTTTTGCCTGAATGCAGAATTCCTTCGGAAGCCAACGCATGGTGAGGATGCTCTGGATCAGCCGCGACTTTCTTGACCTCCGCAACCCTCGCCGTACGAATCGCGAGCGTTTCTGCTTTGTCGACGTAGTAATTGATGAATGCCTCTTGCTGTCCCGGCGGGCCATACGTATTCAACAAATGCAGAAAGGGTGAAACCATTTTCGGCTTACCCTGCGCCTGCTGTTCTGCCGCCCAACTTAGGCATTCATAGTGCGAGAAATTGCAGAGATAATTTCCGGTTGTTTCTCTGCCGTCTCTATCAATTCGCGTATAGCCATCGCGATCAGGCTCAAGAATAGGTTTCGGCTCCACGCCCTTTTTGTGGGCGCGTATATTATTTCGAATACCTTCATCAAAATATTCCGTCGGGATAAGATCACGATGAATGAGTGCGTTTCTTTCGTATCCTTGTGGCTTATCTTGCTCGATCCTGACAGGACGAGTGCTCCTGTGCCCCAAATACCCATCTCTATTATAGGCATATTCGTTAATCGCGTTACCATTGTAAGTAATGCGCGGCACATTGTGAGGACAATGTTCTTGCCTTAGATATTCCCTCATTATTTTTCTGTTTGCCATCCCATCCTGGCCCATCGGAATAATTACATCGGGCTGAATTTCATCTAATTTTCCCCGCAGAAATTCTTTTGCTTCCGACACGTTCTCGTTAATAGGCTGGACTAACGAAACCAACTCAAACCCATCTTTGCCAAATCTTTCTTCAAGTGCAGTTGCCACCGCACCTGAGATATTATCGACAAAGTACTTGTTGGATCCAAATCCAACGGCGAGAATTTTAATTTTTTTTGTGCTGTCTTGATCGGGCATTGATGTACTCGGGTGGATTGGGTTTCGGTCTCATTTTACAGCATTCCTGGTTAATTTTTCATTAATATCTGTCATCTTTTCTATATTTTCTCCAGCAACCTCAGAAAACAACCGCTTGTGCCCCTCACACGCCGCCGCGGCGGGTGTTGCGCGTCGTCGTTCCTCCCCCCTTAGGGGGGAGGTTAGGAGGGGGCCATCATGAGGTGAGGTCTCGGCATGGAACGGCCCCACCCCAACCCTCCCCCTTAGGGGGGAGGGAGTTGCCGCCACCCCACTATTCCCTATTCACCACGCAGCATTCGCTGCTATAACGCACCCATGCCCATCACCTACCCCATCCCCACGGCCGACCACCCCAAAGGGCTCATCGGCATTATCGATATCGGCTCCAACTCGGTGCGGATGGTGGTGTATCATGCGCTCAAGCGCGTGCCGCTGCCGGTGTTCAACGAGAAATATATGTGCGCGCTCGGGCGCGGCGTCGCCAAAAGCGGGCGGCTGAATCCGGACGGGGTGAAACAGGCCGAACTCGCCATTGCGCGCTTCCTCGTCATGGCCAAACGGCTCGAGGTGGCGAGCCTCGACATCATCGCCACCGCCGCCGTGCGCGACGCGAGCGACGGCGCGGCGTGGGTGAAATCGCTGGAGCATAAACTCGGCGCGAAAATCACCACCATCAGCGGCGAGCGCGAGGCGGAACTCGGCGCAAAAGCCGTGCTCTCCTCGTTCCACGAGCCGTTCGGCCTCTCCGCCGATTTGGGGGGGGGGTCGATGGAACTGGCCACGGTCGAGCGTTCACGCATCGGCGAGGTGGTGAGCTGTCATCTCGGCAATTTGCGCGTGCTCGATGCCGCAGATGGCAAGCGCGAGCGCATGGAGGATTTAATCCGCGACGAGCTAAAAGCCGTGCCGTGGCTGAAAAATCTCGCGCCGCCGACCATCTATGCCATTGGCGGTGGGTTCCGTGCGCTGGCGAAACTGCACATCAAAAAAACGCATTACCCGCTCAACCTCGTGCATGAATATGCGATGAGCCGCCGCGCGGTGACGCAGCTTTGCGAGCGGCTGACGGATATGCCAGCCGCCGAGATTGCGGCGCTGCCCGGCCTGTCGCCGAAACGCGCGCAGACCATGGTGCCCACCGCGCTGGTGCTGCAAAAACTCCTCGCCATTTCCGGCGCGCATGAGGTGCGGTTCTCCGTCAGCGGCATCCGTGAAGGCTTCTTCTACGACCTGCTTTCCGAGCGCATGCAGCGCGAAGATCCGCTGCTCGCCTCCGCCGCCGATCTCGCCGCATTGTTGGGCAGGAGCAGCAGCTACGCCGCCGAGCTGTTCGAGTGGATGACGCCGCTGTTCGCGCGCGAGCCGCTGGTCTGGCAGCGCCTGCGCATGGCGCTTTGCAAACTCTCCGAAATCGCCTGGGCAATCGACCCGAATTTCCGCGCCAACTGGGCATTCCAGCGCATCATGCAATCCTCGCTCAAGGGCATGGATCATAAGGAGCGGCTGATGCTCGCCCTCGCGCTCTATCACCGCTACCAGACGCGCTGGCGCGGCGATAAATCCGGCGTCAGTTTGCTCGACGAACGCGAGCGGCTCTGGGCGCGTTGCGTGGGGCTGGCGGTGAATCTTGCGTTTCAGTTGAGCGGCGGCAAGGCAGGGAATCTGCACCATGCCCGCCTCACCTTTCACGATGGCGAGGTGTCGCTCAAGCTCGATGCCGAAGCGCTGCCGCTACGCACCGAGGCGGTCGAAAAACGGCTCGACGGGTTGGGCGAGGCGCTGAGAGCCTTCTCTAACTTCATCATATAATCGGCTTTCGGAATCCCGATCACGCCGAACTGCTTTAGGTGGTCGTTCACATATTGCGTGTCGAGCAGCGTGTAGCCCGCCGCGCGCAACCGCTCGACGAGTGCCACCAGCGCAATCTTGCTCGCATCCGCCGCGCGCGAAAACATGCTCTCGCCGAAAAACGCGCCGCCGATGGAGACGCCATAGAGCCCGCCGATGAGGGTAGGGGCGCTCCCTCCCCCATAGGGGGAGGGCTGGGGAGGGGCCGTTCTGGGCACCACATCCGATAAAGGCCCCCTCCTAACCTCCCCCCTATGGGGGGAGGGATTCTCAGCCTCAGGCGCCGCCTGCCACACCTCCACCGAATGCGCATGCCCCATATGGTGAAGCGCCGTATAGAGCGCGATGATTTCCTCGTTGATCCAGGTTTCGTCGCGCGTCGCGTTCACCTCGCCGCAGGCACGAATCACGCCCTCGAAATCGCGGTCGAACGTCACCCCATAGTCGCGCGATTTCATGGCACGCCGCAGCCCGCGCGGAATGTTAAACCCCTCAAGCGGAATCACCCCACGCTCCTCCGGTGCGAACCAGTAAAGCTCCGGGTCGTCATGCGCCAGCGCCATAGGGAAATAGCCGTTGCGATAGGCGTTGAGCAGTTGTTCGGGGGTGAGCATAGTCATGGCTATCGACTATCACATTCTCAGAACGGATGCCAGCGAGCCGGGCGAGCCAGCCATGAGCCCGCGCGAGCGGCGCGCAGAGTTGATCAGTAGATCAACTCGGAGCAAGTAAAAAACACAAAACCCCGCCGGATTGCTCCGACGGGGTCTTGATTCACTCGGCAGCGGTTGTCCGCGCCGGCGTTGCTAGTGGGAACTATTTAGCCCCAATCACCGCTTTCACGCTCGGAAGCACATGGTGAATGATTGCGATACCAATCAGCAGGTTCACGATGTTCATATTGATGGAGCCAAACAGCGTCCCCATAATATCCATCCCGATTGCGGAGAGTGCGAAATGCAGGCCGCCAATAACGATAAGAAGCAACGAAATCACATGAATCAGTTTCATAAATCTACCCTTACACTTTCTGAGGTTTATCCTCACTTTCTTTATAGCATATACTGCAGCAAAAATCATGGGAATTGCATGCGGCACTGCACCATGTACATGCAGTGCAGCAAGTGAAAAACATTTGAAATAGATGTCATTTATGCTGCGTCGCAGCATACCCTATGTTGCAGCAAAAGCTGGGGTGACACCGTTCGTGATTATCGTGCGTAGCGCTTTATGGCGCGAGCCGCAAAGCGGCAGGGGTCAGCGTAGCGTAGGGGACAAGGTCCCCTTCAATAAAAACGACTTCTACTCCGCAACACTCGGATGTGCGGCATTATACGCCTCCATCAGCCGTGCGGAATCGACATGGGTGTAGCGCTGCGTGGTGGAAAGGCTCACATGGCCGAGCAGTTCCTGAATGTCGCGTAGCTCGGCACCATGGGCGAGCAGATGGGTGGCGAAGCCATGGCGCAACGCGTGCGGCGTCAGGCTTTCGGGCAGCCCCATCTCGCGGCGCAACTGCTGCAAGCAACGGGTGAAAATCGCGGCGTGCATTTTCTTGCCGCGCAGGCCAACAAACAGCGGATAATTTTCACCCTCGCGCCAGTGATGCGGCGACTGCTCAAGATACGTATCGAGCGCTTTTTTCACCAGCGTCAGCAGCGGCACTTGCCGCTCCTTATTCCCCTTGCCGAGAATGCGCAGACTGCCATGGCTGTGCATTATATCGCCGATGGTGAGGCCGATCGCCTCGCTGATGCGCAATCCGCAGCCATAGAGCAGCAGCGCCATCGCATGGTCACGCGCCAGAATCCATGCCGGACGGTCGCGGTCGCTCATACCCTCAAGCGCGGCGCGCGCCTGTGCTTCGCTCGGCGCTTTGGGCAGTGGCTTGTCGCGCTTGGGCGTTGCCGTTTGCAGCGCCGCGAGGTTACGAATCCCCGCATGGGTATTCAAATGTTTGAAGAAAGTGCGCACGGCCGAAAGCGCGCGCGCATTGCTCGATTTCGCATAGCCTTTCTGCGCGCGGTAGGCGAGCCAGGCGCGGATGTCGCGCTCCTCGATGCTCTCCAAATCCGCGAGCCCCAGCGAACGCGCCTGATGCTGATAAAGAAACGCAAGGAAGCCCGACACATCATGCATATAGGCCGCGACCGAATGCGCGCTCGCCCGCCGCACGCCTGCCATCTCGCGCAGCCACGCCCGCAGATGCCCCTGCACTTCAGGCGCAATCGGAGAGGCGGTGGTGGCGCGGTTCGGCATGGTTTTCCCATTTGATATATCGTGGGTATGCAATACGAGGGGGTGATACTCCCTTCGCTTGCGTCTAGGCAATAACTATTGCAACGCTTTCCACCGACGCCACGGCAATCACCGCAACCTGCCGCGCTTAGCCTACAAACTCGCTCTCCGTCAGGCAGCGGTCGAGCACGATGCTCATCACTTCCCCAAGGAACCCAAGCAGCTCGCCGCCCTGATGGGGGTGGAAGCGGTTCTCGTGGCGCACGCCGAAGGCAAGCACGGCCGAGCGTTTGATGGTCGGCAAATCAAGACGCACCAGCGCGCTCGAACGCACGAGGCTCGAACAATCGGCAAACACCATCTCAAAGCCGATCGGCGGCTCCACCTGCGTATCCGAAATCAGCCGCACTTTTTCGCCGAGCAGCACGGCGTTGGCCGTGCCGTTCGGCACGAAGCAGATGCCGGAGTAATTATCTTCGTGGTAATAGGTCTCATAGAGCCCCGCCATGTCGGATTCCATCGCCAAGCGCACAATATCGATATCAAACCAGGTCATGAGGTCGGTGGTCAGCACTTCGAGCAGTTCTTCGAGGTTGCGCGCGCCGATGGTGCTGATCACCGCCCGCTGCACCTGCTGCTGCACCGACATATTTTCGCGCGCGCTGGTGACGAGGCTGCCCATGCGGTCTTTGATTTTGCGGTTGCTGCGCCGCAAATTATCGATCGCGTAATACTGGAAATCAATCACCCCGCGCCCATGCTGCTGCTCCGGCGGGGTCAGCACCTCGAACAAATCCGGGTGCTCGGCCAAAAATTGCGGGTTGCTCTTCAGATACTCGATCACCAGTTTTTTGGTCATCTCGGCACCGAGTACATCGGGTTGGGGCAGGGTATTGCTCATGAATCCTCGCTCATTGAGGCCTCACCCTAGCAGAAAAACCGGCAACACTCACGGGAGAACGGGCATTTTTAAGGGTTCTCGCCGTTTTTTGGGCAAGTGATGCGGGGTTGCCACCCTCAAAATGTCATCAAATTGTCACACAACGAACCAAGTATAAATGATAGTGTCGGGGATGAACAAAAAGCCCATTCTTTATCACTCTACACCAAACCGGATTGAAGGCGATCAGTTAATGCCCAATCTGCAAGGGCAAAAGACCTGTGTTCATTATCAATTTGAGGGAACATCTAAGCAAAGTGAGCATGAGGGTCCGCTACTCTTCGCCGGTACGAACCAAGGCGCAGCCTATGCTTATGCATTCAAACTTCTCGATCCGAATAGGATGGAGGGAGCCAAACCATATTGTTTCATGTGCAGCACCGGCGTACATAATTTGAAAGATGGTTCCTCTGTTCCATTTTCGATTATTGCCGATCGCCCCGCATTCTTCGAACGTTTAAAACATTCTTCGCCGACGATTTACAAGATTCCTGCTAATAACGCATTTCAGCAAGTACACGACAAAGACGGCAACCCCATGGGAGAATGGGTCAGCAAATCACCCGTCGATATTGCACGCTGTGTGACGGCGCATCTGACATCTATGGATGAAGCAATGGAAAAAGGTGTGCAGTTCTTCTTCCTTGCAGATGGTATTACTAAAGAGCGATGGAATGCCATTTCACAGCCAGGGTTCGAGGCAATACGCAAAAAGCTGGCGCCTTATGAAAGTGATCCGACGGTTTCTATTCTTGCCTTCATAAAAGAGATGGTCAACGCTGGGGTGCTTGTGCACTACAATCAAGAACGCGGCATCATGCCACTCAATTTAGAAACTCAAACGCTTCCTTCTATCACACCCCTGTCGTTTACTAAAACCATACCTACCCCTAATAGATTCACTTTGGGTTTCTAAAGCTTCTGCCCCGTCGCTGCCCAATCCTTCATGAAAATCTCGAGGCCACGGTCCGTCAGCGGGTGGTTGACGAGCGCTTTGAGCACGCTGGCCGGAGCCGTCACCACATGCGCGCCCATTTTGGCGGATTCGACGATATGGATCGGGTTACGCACGCTGGCCACCAGCACTTCGGTCTCGAAGTCATAATTATTGTAAATCGTCACGATGTCGTGGATCAGCGTCAGCCCATCGCTGCCGACATCATCCAGCCGCCCAACAAACGGCGAAATGAAGCTCGCGCCCGCTTTGGCGGCGAGCAGCGCCTGCGCCGCCGAGAAGCACAGCGTGACGTTCACCATAATCCCCTGATCGCGGAAATGGCGGCAGGCCTTGAGACCTTCGATGGTCAGCGGCACTTTAATCGTCACGTTTTTCGCGATTTTGGCGAGGTCTTCGCCTTGCTTCACCATGCCGTCGAAATCCATGGCGACGACTTCGGCGCTCACCGGACCATCCGTCACCGCGCAGATTTCAGCGATGACTTCCTTGAAGTCGCGCCCGGCTTTTTTAATGAGACTGGGGTTGGTAGTCACGCCATCGAGCAACCCGGTTGCAGCGAGGTCTTTGATTTCGGCGATGTCTGCGGTATCAACGAAGAACTTCATGTCTCTTGCTCCTAAATATGAATGCCATACGAATGCTAGGAAACCCATAGAATGGACGCGCCATCAGTGCAAGCAAGCTCTTCCGCCCCGGTGCTGATGCCCGCGCTGGTGCCGGCGCCGTTCGACTATCTCGTGCCCGCCGGCACATCGGAAGGCGCGGTGGTCGAGGCGACGCTGGCCGGGCGAAAGCTCGTGGGCGTGGTGTGGCAGGCAGCGCCGGAAGGCAATAGTAGTGCTGCTTCAGGCCTGCGTAGCGCTTTACGGCGCGAGCCGCTTGCGGAGGGGGTCAGCGAAGCGAAGGGGGCGATGCCCCCTTCAGGGAAAAAATTCCAACTCAAACCCATCACCCGCGTCATCGAAAACCTGCCGCCGCTACCGCTTTCCTATCGCCAGTGGCTCGACTGGGTGGCGGAGTTCACGCTCGCGCCGAAGGGCGCGGTGCTGTCGCTGTGCGGCCTCGCGCACGCGGCGAAGGCACCGAAGAAACCCTATGCGCCCGCGCCGTGGAATATCACCCTCCCCACCCTCACCCCCGCGCAGCAGCAGGTGGCCGAGGCATTGCTCACCGCGCCGGAAAAACCCACCCTGCTCGACGGCGTCACCGGCTCCGGCAAAACGGAAGTCTATTTCCACGCCATCGCCGCGATGTTACCAGTCACCAGTCATCAGTCGCCAGTCGCCAGTAAGCAAGAAAATCTGGAGACTAGAGACTGGAGACTGGAGACTCCTCCCCAACTCCTCATCCTCCTCCCCGAAATCGCACTCACCCATCAATGGCTCGCGCGGTTTGAAAAAACCTTCGGCGCGGCCCCCATCGTCTGGCATTCGCGGATGACGCCGGTGCAAAAATCCCGCGCCTGGCAGGCCATCGCGCGCGGCGAGGCGCAGGTCGTCGTCGGCGCACGCTCGGCGCTGTTTCTACCGTTCGCCAACCTCTCGCTCATCATCGTCGATGAGGAGCACGACCCGAGCTACAAGCAGGAAGACGGCGTGCTCTACCACGCGCGTGACATGGCCGTCGCCCGCGCCCGGTTCGATTGCATCCCCATCATCCTCGCCTCCGCCACGCCCTCGCTTGAAACGCTCGAGAACGTGCGCGAAGGCAAGTACCGCGCACTCACCCTGCCGGAGCGATTTGGCGCCGCGGGGCTGCCCGCCGTCGAACTCATCGACATGCGCATCCACCCGCCGGAGCGGGGCGATTTCCTCTCGCCGCTGGTCAAGCAGGAGATGCTCGAAACCCTCGCGCGCGGCGAACAGGTGCTGCTGTTTTTGAACCGCCGAGGCTATGCACCGCTGCTGCTCTGCCGTCATTGCGGCCACCGCTTTCAGTGCGCGGATTGCAGCGCGTGGCTCACGGTGCACAGCAACAGCCGCCTTGTTTGCCATCACTGCGACCACCGCGAACCGATGCCGAAAAAATGCCCCAGCTGTAATGCGGATGCGGCGATGCTCGCCCCCTGCGGCCCCGGCGTCGAACGCATCGCCGAAGAAGCGCGGGCGATGTTTGCCCATGCGCAAGAGGGGGAGAAACCTCCCTCCCTCGCCATCCTCTCTTCCGACGAAGCCATCGCCGCCGGAACATGGGAGGCCATCGAAAAAGGCGAGATCGACATCATCGTCGGCACGCAGATGGTGGCCAAGGGGCACCATTTCCCGCGCCTCACGCTAGTTATCGTCGTCGATGCCGATGTGGGCCTCAGCGGTGCCGACCTACGCGCGGGCGAGCGCAGCTACCAACTCCTCCACCAACTCGGCGGGCGCGCCGGGCGCGGTGAACTGGCAGGCCGCGTGCTGGTGCAAACCTACGAACCGGCGCACCCGGTCATGCAATCCCTCGCCGCGCATGACCGCGCGCGTTTGATGGCGCTCGAAGCGAAGGAGCGCCGCGCCGGAGGCTGGCCACCCTTCGGCAGCCTCGCCGCCATTCTGCTCGACGGGGTGGATGAAGCCAAAGTCCGCCGCGCCGGGCAAATGCTCGCCCAATCTGCACCGCAGGATGCACGCCTCACCGTCCTCGGTCCCGCCCCCGCGCCGCTGTCCAAACTCCGCGGCCAGTTCCGCTACCGCATCCTCGTCAAAGCCAAGCCCGGCATTCATTTGCAGCGCACCCTGCGCGGCTGGCTCGACGGCCAGAAATTCCCCGGCGTGCGCATCAAGATCGATGTGAACCCGTATTATTTTATGTGATTCTTGTGATGCGCGCGAAACGCACTACTTCTTCAACTTCGCCAGTTCCGCGCGGAGGGCTTCGTTTTCGCTGCGGGCTTTGGCGGCCATTTCTTTCACCACCTCGAACTCGTCACGCGTGACATAATGCCCGCGGGCGAACACGCGCTCGATTTTATCGGCAACGAGCGCTTCGAGTTCGCGGCGCATATCCATCGCCGCCCCGGCAGCGCCGGAGAACATTTTCGCAAGGTCATCGACCAGATGTTTGTCTTTGAGCATGGCGGGACTATAGCAGCGAACGCTGCGTTGTGAATAGGGAATCTGCAGCCATGCTTTCTCGGCAACAGCGTTGCGCTCTCTGACCCCTGAACTCTGGACTCTGACCCCTGAACTCTGGACTCTGAACTCTGGACTCTCTACACTCGCCACAGCAACTTGCATTGAGGCATCTATGAAACGGATTCTAGTCACCGGCGGCGGCGGGTTTATCGGCAGTAACATTGCGGGCACGCTGGCGGATCATACGGATTACCGCGTGGTGGTGGCGGATGAATTCGGCGAGACCGACAAATGGCGCAACCTCGCCAAGCACCGCATTTTCGAGATTATTTCGCCTGCGCAGATTTTCGACTGGCTGGAGACCAACAAAAACGAGCTCGAAGCCATCGTGCATATGGGCGCGGTGTCGTCGACGACGGAAACCAATGTCGACCTCATTCTCGCCACCAACTTCACGCTGTCGCGCTCATTATGGAACTGGGCGACGAAAAACAAAAAGCGCTTTATCTACGCTTCCTCCGCCGCGACTTACGGGAACGGCGACGCGGGGTTCGACGATGACAGCAGCATCGACGCGCTGGCCAAACTCAAGCCGCTCAACGCCTATGGCTGGAGCAAACATCTGTTCGACCAGTTTGTCTCGCTCGCCAGCGCGAAGGAAGCCACGCCGCCGCAATGGGCAGGGCTCAAATTCTTCAACGTCTATGGCGCGAACGAATACCACAAGGAAGACCAGCGCTCCGTTGTGGCGCAGATTTTCCCGCACGCGCAGCATGGGCGGCCTGTAAAACTCTTCCACAGCTACCGCGAGGACTATAAAGACGGCGAACAACTCCGCGATTTCCTCTATGTGAAGGACTGCGTGAAGGTCGTCGCCTGGCTGCTTGCCAACCCGGGCGTGAACGGCCTGTTCAACCTCGGCACCGGCAAAGCGCGCAGCTTCAAGGATTTGGCGACCGCGACCTTCACCGCTGTTGGCAAAGCGCCCGCCATCACCTTCATCGACATGCCGGAGGAACTGCGCAGCAAATACCAGTACCTCACCGAAGCGAAAATGGATCGCCTGCGCGCGGCTGGCTATAAGGACGCGTTCTATTCGCTGGAGGACGGGGTGAAAGATTACATCCAGAACTACCTGATGAAGGGCGATCAGTATTATTAGACACGAAACTGCGAGCGCAGGAGCGCGAGCCAGCCATGAGCCCGCGAAGCGGCGCTCCATGGCGAGGTCAGCAGACCGAGCCGGGAGCAACCCATGAATTTCCCCGACATCTCCCCCATCGCGCTTGAAATCGGGCCGCTCGTCATCCGCTGGTACGCGCTGGCCTATGTCGTCGGCATTCTCATGGCCTATAAAATCGTGACGTGGTTGGATGATCGCCGCAGTGCGCCCCTGCTCACCCAAGCTGCGCGCGACGACCTAATCCTCTACGCCGTGCTCGGTATCATCCTCGGCGGCCGCGTGGGCTATGTGCTGTTCTACAATCTCGACCATTTCCTCGCGCACCCCTCGCAGATGGCGGCGGTGTGGCAGGGAGGCATGTCGTTCCATGGCGGGCTTATCGGCGTGCTCGCAGCGTTTTACCTCTTCGCGCGGCGTTATCACATTTCCTGGTTGGCGCTGATGGATCGTTTCGCCGTCGCCGCGCCGATCGGCCTCTTTCTCGGGCGCTGCGCCAACTTCATCAACGGCGAGCTGTATGGCCGCGTTACAGATGCGCCGTGGGGCATCATTTTCCCTCAAGGGGGACCCTTGCCCCGCCACCCGAGCCAGCTCTACGAAGCCGCGCTCGAAGGCATCCTCCTCTTCGTGCTGCTGTTCACACTCGCCACCCGCACGAACGCGCTGGCGCGGCGCGGCATGCTGGGTGGGCTGTTTCTCATCGGGTATGCGCTGTCGCGCTTCACGGTGGAGTTTTTCCGCGAGCCGGATGCGCAGCTCGGCTTCCTCACCTTCGGCCTCACCATGGGGCAGTTGCTCTGTCTGCCGATGATCGCGGTGGGGCTGTGGGCGGTTAGAAAGTCTTTCAAAAATCCATCATTCCCGAGCTAGCGGAGCCCAAAACGGCTCAACAAAAAACTGGGGAATTATTTTCCGTATGTTGTTTTCTTGCTTTCATATTGGCGCTTCCACGAATTTTTGAGATCGCCACCATATTCGGGATCCAAAACTACTAGTATTTCAGGATTTTTTGTAATGGGATCAAAAATCGTTTTATAGTCGAGATCATATTTTTTACAGGCACTCTGGAATGCTTCAATATCTAATTTATCTAATGCTTTGATTTTAGCTTTGGCATCTGCCTCAAGCGCTTTTCCTATGGCTACAAACGCTTGACCATTACTGCTCTGGCCAGCCTTATCGAACTCCTCTTTTAGAAAATCCAACGCTTTTTGTTCGATTCTTGAAACGCCATCTTTTCCATATAGCTTCTTGAGAACATCGAGGAACTCTTGTTCTGCTTTGGTAACATCAGACATTTTAAGCTCCCTTGGGATGACTCTACATGACTCATCATACCTCATTACCATTAATTTTTCATTAATTTGTTGCGCTTTTCGTCATACAACCAGCGCATTTCATGTCATGACATAGTACTGTACGAATCACGAATCACGAATTACGACTGACGCATGACCCCACTTTCCACCCTCATCCGTGACCGCATCCTCGCCGAGGGGAGCATCAGCATCGCCGACTATATGGCGCTCGCGCTCGGCCATCCGGAGCATGGCTATTACCGCAAGCACGACCCGTTCGGGTCGCGGGGCGACTTCATCACTGCGCCAGAAATCTCGCAGATTTTTGGCGAGATGATCGGCGTCTGGTGCGCCACTTTGTGGAAGCAATCCGGCGGCGGGCCGGTCTCGCTCGTCGAACTCGGGCCCGGGCGCGGCACGCTGATGGCCGATGTGCTGCGCGCCACCAAATCGACCGCCGGGTTTCACGACGCCGTCACCATCCACATGGTGGAGACCAGTCCGGTGCTCGCCAACGCGCAATATATGCGCTTACGCCACGAGCATCCGCGCATCGAGTGGCTCGACAGCATCGACGAGCTGCCGCAGAACAAAACACTCCTCATTGCCAACGAATTTTTCGATGCGCTGCCGATCAAGCAGCAGGTGATGACCGCAGAAGGCGTGCGCGAGCGCCGCGTGGGGTGGGACGAAGAAACGCAGAAATTCATCTTCACTCTCGGCGAGCCGGGGCTTGCACTCGCGAAGTCTGGAAGCGTCATTGCGCCCGGCACGGTGATGGAGCAATCCCCCGCCTCGCGCAGCATCATGCGGCAGATTTCGCAGCAGATCGCGCGTCATGGCGGCGGCGCGCTCATCATCGATTACGGCTATCTCGGCGAAGCGCATAGCGACACGCTGCAAGCCGTCAAATCGCATTTATTCCACCCCGTGCTCGAAGCGCCGGGCGATGCCGACATCACCGCGCATGTCGATTTTCAGACCCTCATGCGCATCGCGGCGGATGCGGGCACACGCGTGCATGGGCTCACCACGCAGGGCGAATTTCTGCGTCGCATGGGCGCCGAACTCCGCCTCGAAATGCTGCTGCGTCAGGCCACGCCGGAACAAAAACCCCACCTTATTTCCGGGCTGGAGCGCCTCATCTCCCCGCAGGCGATGGGTGAGCTGTTCAAAGTCATCGCCATCACCGCCGATGCGCGCGATGTGCCCGGGTTTGGAGAATAACGCATGACCCCCTTCACCCATCCCAGCCTCACCCTTCCCGGCATTGGCCACGGCTTCTTCGGCCGCGAGGGCGGCGTGAGCGAGGGCATCTACGCGGGGCTTAATTGCGGTGTTGGCAGTCGCGACAACGCCGAACATGTCGCCGAAAACCGCCGCGGCGTCGCGCAGCATTTCGGCCTCGAAGCATTGCAACTTTGCACGCTCTATCAAATCCATTCGGCGGAGGTGGTGACCCTCACCGCGCCCGTCGACCCCGCGAACAAACCACAGGCAGACGCGATGGTGACCGCCACGCCGGGCATTGCGCTTGGCATCCTTACGGCCGATTGCGGGCCCGTGCTGTTTGCCGACCCGGTTGCCCGCGTCATCGGCGCCGCGCATGCGGGCTGGAAGGGCGCCGTCGGCGGCGTCCTCGAAGCGACACTGCGTGTCATGCAGGAACAAGGTGCACAACTTAAAAACATCCACGCCGTGCTGGGGCCCACCATCGCGCAGGCGAGCTACGAGGTCGGCGCGGAATTTTTCGAACGCTTCAGCGGGCTGGAACAAAAAACGTTTTTCATCCCAAGCGCGCGCGAAGGCCATCATTATTTCGACCTGCCCGCCTATATCACCACGCGACTCGCCGCAGCGGGCTTGGCAAAGGTTGGCAACCTTGCTATGGATACTAACGCGCGCGAGGCCGATTTCTTCAGCTACCGCCGCACCACGCTCCGCGGCGAGGCTGACTATGGCCGTCAGGTGAGCGTGATTACTTTACGTGAGGAGAATGTATGAGCGTACTACCTTTCGACGACCGCGACGGTGTGATCTGGTTCGACGGCAAGCTGGTGCCCTGGCGCGAGGCGCGGGTGCATGTGCTCACCCACGGGCTGCATTACGGCAGCAGCGTGTTCGAGGGCGAGCGCGCCTATGGCGGAAAAATTTTCAAAAGCCGCGAGCATTCGGAGCGGCTGCATAAATCCGCGAACATTCTTGGTATGACGATCCCGTATTCCGTCGATGAACTGGAAAAAGCGAAGGCCGACGTGCTCGCCGCCAACAACGTGGTGGATGCCTATGTGCGCCCCGTCGCCTGGCGCGGCAGCGAGATGATGGCCGTCAGCGCGCAGAAAAGCAAAATCCACGTCGCCATCGCCACCTGGGCATGGCCGAGCATGTTCAACCCGGAAGTAAAAGCCAAGGGCATCCGCCTCGCATGGGCAAAATACAAGCGGCCGAGCGAGGAGACCGAACCGGTGCACGCGAAGGCCGCTGGCCTCTACATGATCTGCACCATCAGTAAGCACGACGCCGAGGCGCGCGGCTTCCAGGATGCGCTGATGCTCGATTATCGCGGCTATCTCGCGGAAGCAACGGGTGCAAACCTGTTCCTCGTCATCAATGGTGAGCTGCACACGCCGAAGGCGGATTGTTTCTTGAACGGCATCACCCGCCAGACCGTGATCGCGCTGGCGCGTGAGCTGGGCTACACCGTCGTGGAGCGCCATATGATGCCGGACGAACTCGCCAAAGCGCAGGAGATTTTCCTCACCGGTTCCGCCGCGGAAATCACCCCCGTCGGCGAGATCGAAGGGCAGAAATTCACCCCCGGTGCCGTCACCCACGCCCTCATGGCCGCCTACGAAAAAGCCACGCGTGGGCATATCAAGGCGGCGGCGTAGTTACTTCAAGCTTCCCCAGGCTTTGCGCGAGTAATCTGCTGCGCTCACCAGTGCGAGGAACGCCGCGAGCCAGATGAAGGCGTTGCCGAGTGCGGCAAAAAACGGTTCCGCAAACACCGGCGCGCCGAGCACGAGGCCGATGCCAGTCATCTGCATCGCCGCTTTCCATTTACCGCCCTTGCTCACCGGCAACGTCTTCTGCCGCGTGGCGAGGAACTCGCGTAGGCCGGAAATATACAGCTCGCGCAGCAGAATCAGAATGACCGGAATAAACAGCGAGCTCGCCGAAAGTGTCCACAGCGTCGTCACAAACGGCGCATCGGCAAGGCTTGGAACAGGGAAGGAGAGATGGAGCAAATCCACCAGCCCCGTCGCCCACGCCGTGCCGGAAGGAATCGGATTTAAGGGCGAGGCCCCTTCCACCAACAGATAGACAAGCGTGAGCGCCACGAGCAGCTTATCCGCAATCGGGTCGAGCAGCGCGCCGAGCGGGCTTACACTGTTCCATTTCCGCGCGAGATAGCCGTCGAGCAGATCGGTGAGCGAGGCCGTCACAAAAATCACATAGAGCCACGCATGCTGCCCCGGTGCAAAAATCATCATCAGCAGCGATACCGGCACCGCCGCCACGCGGGCGAAGGTAAGCAGGTTGGGGATGTCTTGGCGCGTGATCATCGGTGCTCCTGTGTCATGTAGAACTTAGTTTAGCCTCTTGAGAAGTCACTAACAGGAAATTGATGCACCCGCTACCTTCATACGCATCTCGTTTTTCACTGTTCGGGGTAGATGACAAAAAGCTGCCGCCCTGCTAACCCCTTAGCCATAATCACTAACCTCAAGGCTTCCCATGACCCGCATCGGCACACCGCTCTCCCCCACTGCAAAAAAAGTCATGCTGCTTGGCTCCGGCGAGCTTGGCAAGGAAGTCGCCATCGCGCTCGCGGGCTACGGGGTCGAGATCATCGCGCTCGACCGCTACGAAAACGCCCCGGCCATGCAGGTCGCGCACCGTTCCTACGTGCTCTCGATGCTCGACGGCGACAAGCTCCGCGAGATCATCACCCACGAAAAACCCGACCTCATTGTGCCGGAAATCGAAGCCATCGCCACCGGGGCACTTCGTGCCCTGGAGGACGAAGGATTTACCGTAGTACCGACGGCACGCGCCACCCAACTCACCATGAACCGCGAGGGTATCCGCCGCCTCGCTGCGGAAGAGCTCGGCCTGCCCACCTCGCCCTACCGCTTCGCCACCAATGAAGCCGAGTTCCGCGACGCCGTTGCCGCCATCGGCATCCCCTGCGTGGTGAAGCCCATCATGAGTTCGTCCGGTAAAGGCCAAAGCACGATAAAAAATCGCGAAAGCATCGAAGATGCCTGGAGGATCGCCTGCGAAGAATCACGCACCGGCGGCACGCACGTCATCGTTGAAGGCTTCATCGATTTCGACTACGAAATCACACTCCTCACCGTGCGACATGTCGGCGGCACATCGTTCTGCGCACCTATCGGTCACCGGCAGGAAGGCGGGGATTATCAGGAATCCTGGCAGCCGCAACCGATGGTGCCTGCGGCACTGGCGAAAGCAGAAGATGTGGCAAAAAAAATCACCGACGCACTCGGCGGCCACGGATTATTCGGCGTGGAACTGTTTGTGAAGGGTGACGACGTCATCTTCAGCGAAGTCTCGCCGCGGCCGCATGATACGGGGCTGGTCACGCTTATCTCGCAGGATTTGTCGGAGTTTGCGCTGCATGCGCGGGCGATTCTCGGCCTGCCGATTCCCGCGATCCGTCAGAATGGCGCGGCGGCCTCGCGCGTCATCCTCGTGGATGGGCATTCCAAGCAGGTGCAATTCAGCAACCTCGGTGCCGCCCTCGCCGCGCCGGATACGCAGCTACGTTTGTTCGGTAAACCGGAGGTCGCAGGCCATCGCCGCATGGGCGTCGCACTGGCACTCGGCGACGACATCACCGACGCCCGCAGCAAAGCGAACGCCTCCGCAGATGCGGTGGTGGTGACGTTGTAGGATTAGCTGCGCCCAAATCCCGGTTTCGGCGCGGTGAACGGGTCTTGTTTTCCGTGCTCCCGGTTCCACAATTCCTGCGGTGTCATGCCCATTGCCTGTGCGCGCAGCGGATCCCAACCCGGCGGAATATAATTGGTGGGCTGAAAGCTCTGCGCCCACTGCTTTGGCTCTGGCTCGCGGTCATATTCCGGCACGCCTTTGCATTCTCCTCTGGCGGCATCGGCTTGTTTGCGTTGCGCCAGTTCAGCTTTTTGTTCTACGGTCAGCTCTTTTTTCTCATCTGTCACAGCATGCTCCTTCGTCTTCCGCCCAATATAGCAGAAACTCGACTGTTTTGTATGACAGTTTTGTGACAATTGCTGCACCTGCACAGAAAAAGCGCCCGCGATTATCGGCGAAACAGCGACGCCTCTTCAACGTTTCTCAGAGTGAGCCAGATGCTAGGAGCGCTTACCGATTTTGCGAGACTGAGCGGTGAGGCCGTATAAAAAACAATCCAGTGAATTGTTTTTAGGCCGAACGCGCTACGTGATGGCTCGCAAAATCGGACGCGACGACGCAGATGGTTCGCTATGGGAAACGTCTACGCCTCGCCCACCGTATCCAGCAGCGCGATGTTGAGCGCCTCTTCCACCGAGTTGCCGCCCCAGAGCACGGATTGGAACGCCGGGTAGAAGCGGTTACACTCAGCAATGGCGATGTCCATCAAATCCTCGAGCTGCTCGGGCGAGGCGGCGCCGTTGCCGGAAAGCAGCAGCGCGTGGCGGAACATGACCACGCCATCCTCCGTGCCCATATCGAAATGGCCGAGCCACATTTTCTCGTTCACCGCGGCGAGCATAGGGTACATTTTGCTGCGCGAGGCGGCGGGGATTTTCGTGTCGAATGCGCAGGTGAACATCATCGCGCCGAGGTCGGGCTGCCAGGCGAACCAGATGCGGTAATTGCACCAGTTGCCGGTGACTTCGGCGACCAGCTCGGCCTCATCCGGCCGGTCAAACAGCCAGTCGCGGCCATCGACCAGCTGTTCGGCGATATCGAGGGGGTTTTGGGCAGTAACGGCAACGTCAACGGAATGAACTGTGGACATGAGTGCTCCTCATTAAAATGACCCAGGGTTACTTGCCGGGTAGTCTGTCCATGCTCTTCACGTGCTCTCGCAGGTGCGGCACAAATTGAGTGAAACACAGGCGGAAATAAAAATCCATCAAAATATAGTGTGGCCTGTGCATCGCGCCGCTAGGGGTGGTGGTGGTGCGTTCAGTGCCGCCTGCAATTGTCATTAAACCTTCACACTTTTCACCCCGGATTTTTGCTAGGATGAAGCTAGGAGAATCCTAGCGTATGCCCAAGCTAACCCCATCTAGTATTTCTTTGAATGACAAGGCCGGCAGCGATGCCCGCATGGATATGAAAACCGTCTATGATAGAAAGCCGTCGAGCGCTGAAAAGTCCACCGATACCGACCCTCGATCCTTCAAAAACAAAACGCCATACCATGAGGAGCTGCACCTTAATGTGCTCGGAGGTTATGACGCGATCGTTGCTAACGAGTTGGAGCATAAGGAGCTGTTTCTTAGAACGCTAAATCAACTGCTGCACGAGCGCGGACATGACACCGATGCGCGCGCATTGTTTGCACAGATAGCACATCACCCCGTTGACGAATTACTGCACGGCTCCCAACCCCTCATTTTGCTGCGAGACTTTACGCGCGCCGACCGGGATAAAATATTCGGATGTTTCGAAACCACCACCCATTACGGCTTTCGGTTTGATTTTTTTGAACAAGACATGGGCGAACCATTGGTACGCCAGCCCTTTTATGAAATAGATGCGCGGGCATGGGAGCTACTCGAACACTATGGCGTGGAACACGCTATGAGGCAGCGTTATTGTGAAAAATTCATGCGCATGGCCGATATGTCCGGACATGACTATTTGCACCAAATCGTTGATCCGTTAACGCCTTACGCGCACGATGTGTTTCCCAATCCCTTTCATAATCCGCGGGTGGATAAGCGCATACCCAGCAAGTTATATCTGGAACAATACACACTCGCCCTGCACGCACAAATTTGTGCCGAGCTGTTCCGTGAGCCAAACATAGGCGAAAGACGCAAAGCAGCAGTGCTGCGGTTGGCGCATGACACCATCGAACAGCTTGCTGACATGCAAGAAACTGCGCTTTCTAACGCACGCACACCTGAAGAGCACAAAAAAATTGGTGAAGCCATTACTTATCTCACCGAAATTTATGCCCACCGCCTCTTCCGGGTGATTTCCCCCACCGATCCCGATTTGCGCAAACCCCTCGAACCAAAAAATGGTGGGGCGCCCGTTTCTATTGCGGAGAGCCTGGATAAACTCCATCTACAAACTCCTGCGCATTTATGTGTGCCCAATTATAAACGAGATATTCCTCTTTTAGGATTTACCATTGCTACCGAGCTTGAGACGCTACGGCGTTCGTTAAAAAGGGGGCATGACAAAGTGCGTCGCGCGCTTAATAAAAACTATGGACAGCCTGAAGACGGCCTTGCGCGCATCACGCGCCACACTGAAGGGTCAATGGGCAACACCTACACCCGAATTCACGAAGACAGTCTATCGCGCGCAAAACTGTATCATTTGGGTAAGCCACAGGATGAATTTGAAAAAACGGCCGACATAGACAATAGCTATATTTTTGCCGATCAGCCTTCCTCCCTAGTGAATTGTGTAGATGCTGTGGCACTCTTTGCCCAAACCGCGCTGCCGGAGATGGATAAGAAGGCGGCGCAAAACACCCGCTAACGCTACTTCCGCAACGTCGCTAGCTCGGCGCTCAGCCTATCACGCCGTCGCAGCGGCCTTCTGCCGTTGTTCGGCATACATCGCGGCGAAATCGAGCGGTTCTAGGGCCACCGGCGGGAAGCCGCCGTCACGCGTCACGTCGGAAATCACGCGGCGGGCGAACGGGTAAATCAACTGCGCACCCTGGATGAACAAGGTCGGCTCGATATGCTCTTCGGGCATATTCTGCATCTCGATCACGCCGGCATAGACGAGGTCAGTGAGGAACATCGTGGTCTTCTCCACCATCGCCCGCACGTTGATATGTAGCGCCACTTCAAACACATGCTCCTCAAGGCGGTTCGCGCCGAGATTCACGGAGACTTCGATCTGCGGCGGCTCGCGCAGCGTGAACAGGCTTGCTGGCGCACGCGGATTTTCAAACGACATATCTTTGATATATTGCGCGCGCAGAAAAATCGCGGGGCGGGTGGATGCGGGAGTATCAGTCATAAGGAATCCTTGTATTTGCGTGCAATTTGTCTATATGAAAGCAGTACATATCGCAAGGAAGATAAACAGGATGGATTCTGGATTTTCATACGGCGACATCATCGTCATCGGCGTCATCGCCGCCTTCATTTTGCTGCGCTACCGCGCCATGCTCGGCACCACCAGCGAGCGCGACAGCAGCACCCCGCGCGCCAAGCCCGCACCCGTGGCGGAGTTCGAACGCGTGATCCAGCTTCCTGCCGCGCGCCTTGCTGCCCTGCCCGAGAAAAAAGACGATATGACCGCCAAATACGGTGCGCTGGCCGAGACCTTCGTCGCCATGCGCGGCATCGACCGCGAGTTCGCACCGGATGAGTTCTTAACCGGCGCACGCACCGCGTTCGAAATGGTCATCGCCGCCTTCAGCAAAGCCGACCGCGACACGCTGAAAATGCTGCTCTCGGAACAGATGTATAAAAGCTTCGATCTCTCGCTGACGGATGCTGCCGCCGCCAACCGCATTGCCAACACCACGCTGGTCGCCATCACCAAGGCCGAGATCACAGACGCGAAACTGAAGGGCAACCTCGCCACCCTCACCGTCGATTTCACAAGCGAGCAGATCCACCTGATTCGCGATAAAGACGGGGCGATCCTCGAAGGTGACGTCTCGCGTGTCGAGAAGGTCGAAGACCAGTGGGTCTTCACCCGCACCCTGACGAGTAGCGACCTCAGCTGGACGATTATCGAGACATAGGCGTTTTACCACGTGACAGAAAAACAGACGGCGTTTAAGTTCGCGCCATGAAAAAACTTCTCGCACTCTTTCTTCTCTCCCTCACCCTCACCGCCTGTGGCGATGCGACGAAAATCGTGCCGGCGCATTTTGCGGAGATCAACGGCTGGCGCGAGGATGCCCACGCCGCGCCGCTCGCGTTGTTTGTGGATTCCTGCCGTGTGCTTGAAAAGCGCGGCAGCGCCTATCAGTCGCGCAGCGAGGGCCCCGTCGGCGTGCGCGCCAACTGGCAGCGCGCCTGCAACGCCGCCAGCAATCTTGGCCAGCCGGATGACGCCACCGCCCGCGCCTTCTTCGAGGAATATTTCGCGCCCTATAAAGTCGAAACGGAAAGCCAGCCCGAAGGCCTCATCACCGGCTATTACGAGCCGATCTTAAACGGTTCCAAAATCAAAAAAGCGCCGTATCTCACACCGGTTTATGGCGTGCCGGAGGATCTCGGCCGTCACACGCCTTACTTCACCCGCGCAGAAATTGTCGGCGGTGCGCTCAAAGGCCGCGCGCCCGTGCTGCTCTATGTCGATGACCCGGCGATGCTGTTTTTCCTCCATGTGCAAGGCTCCGGCAAGGTACGCCTCACCGATGGCAGCATGGTCGGCCTGCAATATGCCGGGCAGAACGGCTATGAATATGTGCCCATCGGAAAAATCCTCAAAGAGCGCGGCGAGCTCGAACAGCTCTCCATGCAATCCATCCGCACCTGGCTGAACACCCACCCGGGCGAAGCGGATGAGGTCATGAACCAGAACCCCTCCTATGTGTTCTTCAAAATGGGGCCCGGCGACAAGGCCGCCAAAGGCGCCATCGGCCTGCCGCTCACGCCACTGCGTTCCATCGCGGTGGATGACGACCGCGCCGCTTACGGCGTACCCACTTTCATCGACACCACCAAAATGTCCTACGCCACCAAGCGCGAAACGCCGCTGCGCCGCCTATTCATCTCGCAGGATACGGGCGGGGCGCTGAAGAGTCCGCACCGCGCCGACCTATTCTACGGGCAGGGCGACGAAGCCGAATGGGAAGCCGGGCACCAGAAAGCCCGCGGTAAAACCTATTGGCTGTTGCCGCTCGCCGAAGCACCGAAGCTGACAGCACCGACTGCGTCGGAGGCATCACCTGCGCCTGAGGATGCCGCCGCGCCGCGCGACCCTTCCTCCGCCAGCGATGAGGGGACGGATGAAACCGCCACCCCTGCCGGGGGCGACCCCTTCTCCGTCCTACGCGACGCGCTTCCGTCCTCGCTGCTGCCATGAAGCCCCGCGCGCCCACGGCCGAAGAACTTCGCCTCTGGCGCGAGAGCAACCGCTTCACCAAAAAAATCCTCGCCGAAGTAGAGGCGCAGCATGAAGAAGAAGGGGATGCCTCCTTCCAAAACCTCTTTGAAGGAGAGGTGGCTTCTGATGCCCCGGCTTCACGAGGGGTAAGGCGACGCGGCAATCCTCCCTCTTCACCAGCAGCGACGAATAACGGCGCGCGTTCTGAATCCCAAATCCTGAATCCTCTCCCCATCCGCGAGGCGGCCAAGCGTTTCAAATCCCACGCCGAAATCGAAGCCACGCTCGACCTCCACGGCCTCAGCAAAATCGAGGCCTACGCTGCCGTCGCCCGTTTTCTGGTGCGCGAGCGCGGCAAGGGGCGCCGCCATTTGCTTATCATCACCGGCAAGGGGCGCGAGGGCGAGGGAATTCTGCGCCGCGAGCTGCCGCACTGGCTGAATGAGCCTGCACTGCGCGCCCATCTTTCAGCCTTTGCGCATGCCCATCCAACGCGCGGTGGCGCGGGCGTCATGCATGTGCTACTGAAGAAGCATCGTGACTAATACACTGACAGTGAGCACCCCCCATATTCTGGTCGTCGACGACGACGAGCGCCTGCGCGCGCTGCTCAAGCAATATCTCAGCGAGCATGGGTTTTTTGTCTCGACCGCGAACGGCACCGTGGAGGCCGAGGAACTGCTTGCGACCTTCGGCGCGGATGCGCTGGTGCTCGACGTGATGATGCCGGGCGAGACCGGCCTCGCCTATGCGGCGCGACTCACCACGCGTGCCGATGCCCCGCCGATCCTTCTGCTCACCGCGCGGGCGGAGGCGGATGACCGCATCGCCGGACTTGAATCGGGCGCGGCGGATTACCTTGCGAAACCCTTCGCCCCGCGCGAGCTGGTGCTGCGGCTTCAGAACATGCTGTCTCGGAAGAATCCTGTAAGTTCGCCGCGCGATGCCATCGCGTTTGGTGACTATCGGTTCGACCTCACCCAAGGCCGCCTCACGCAGGGCGAGGCGGTGATCTACCTCACGAGCAGCGAGATCGATTGCCTGAAAATTCTCGCCCGCGCCGCCGGCACCGCCGTCAGTCGCGAGGCGATGGCCGAGCAGCTTGGCGATGTGCAGAACGCGCGCTCGGTGGATGTGCAGATCAACCGCCTGCGCAAGAAAATCGAACCCCAACCCGGCAAGCCGATCTACCTGCAAACGGTGCGCCACGCAGGCTATGTGCTCTATGCGGATCCGCTTTAAACGCCTTAAACGCTTCGCGCCAGGCAGCCTGTTTGCGCGGGCGCTGCTGATTTTGCTCGTGCCGGTGGTGCTGCTGCAGCTGCTCGTTGCGCATGTGTTCTACGACCGCCACTGGGACAGTGTGGTACGCAATATGTCCTCCACCACCGCGTCGGAAATTGCCCTGCTCGCCAACGAGTATCGCTCACTCCAGCGCAAGTTCGGTGCGACGGAAGCGCTAACGCAAACCCTCTCGCGCAGCAAGGCGCTGGGCATCGTTGCCGTCTATCGCCCAGGCGCATCGCTGTTGCTTGTCGAAGGCGGCGGGAGACGCAAATTCCCCGATTTCTACGATACCCTGAACACGCTTATCAATTCACCGGTGATGATTCTCTCCGGCGGGCCGGAGGAGGTTACGATCCGTGTCAACGCGGTAGATGGCGTGCTCGATTTCAGCTTCCCGCGTAAGCGCCTCGCCAGTTCCACCACCTTCATTTTCATCGCCTGGATGGTGGGGTCGGCGCTGCTGCTCACCACCATCGCCATTCTGTTTTTGCGCAATCAGGTGCGGCCGATTGTGCAGCTCGCCCGCGCCGCCGAGCAGTTCGGTCTGGGGCAGGAGGTCGATGGATTTTCGCCACGTGGTGCCAGCGAAGTCCGCCGCGCCGGCCGCGCCTTCCTGATGATGGCCGAACGCACACGCCGCCATGTGCAGAGCCGCACCGAGATGCTCGCCGGCATCAGCCACGACCTGCGCACCCCACTCACCCGCATGAAACTCGAACTTGAAATGGGCAAGGTGGATGATGCCACGCGTGGCGCGCTCGCCACCGAGATCGACGAGATGAAGCAGATGATCGACGAGTATCTCGATTTCGCGCGTGGGGATGCGGGGGAGCTACCGGAGCCGATTGACCTCGCACTGCTCGTCACCGACATCGTGAGCGGCTACACGCGCGGCAAACGAAAAGTCACCCTCGCCGCTGCCGCACCACTCACCCTCATGCTGCGGCCAATGGCCATGCGCCGAGCGCTCACCAACCTCATCGACAATGCGCTGCGTTATGGCGGTGGCCGTGCCGAGGTGGCGCTCGAGACCAGCCTCACCTTTGCCCGCATTAAAATCACCGATCATGGGCCCGGCATTCCCGAAGCCGAATTTGAAACCGTGTTCAAGCCCTTCACGCGGCTGGAGCCATCACGCAACAGCGAAACCGGCGGTGTCGGCCTTGGCCTTTCCATCGCCCGCGCCATCGCCCAAAGCCATGGCGGCGAGGTCACGCTTGAAAATCGGCGAGCCGCCGACGGCAAAATTGAGGGCTTAGAAGTCACCCTACGCCTGCCACGTGAGGTGCAGGGATTAGCATAAAAAAACGCCGGAGGATTGCTCCCCCAGCGTTCTTTATATGTGTCCTGCCGCCTTTAACGCGGGGCGGCAGACCGAACTAAGCAGCTTTGCGCTTGCTGTTGCTGCTGGTGGTCGTCTTCGCAGCGGCACCGGTCATCTCTTCGATGGATTCCGAGGCGCGGCGGTTCAGTACATCGAACACCTCAAAGCCCGACTTGGTCACCAACTCACCGACTTCGCGGAGGTTGTTGAGCGACGTTTCGAACATCGTTTTTGCGAATTCCACTTGCTTGGTGGTGTTGATTTCGGGCGAACCGTTCACCAGCATGTCTTTCGTGGTTTTCAATACTTTTTCAACTTGCGCGCGGGCGAGTTCGGCCTGGCGGCGGCTGATTGCTTGTGCGCTTTCTGCCATCGCTTGGGTCGCTGCCGAGCAGGCTTCCGCGTTGCGGCGGCCCGCGTTCATCACTTTGCTCATGTCGAAGTTCGGCATGTTGGGCATCGTCGGCATGGTCGGTGCGGTGAAGCTCGAGAATTGTTTCATCATATCTGCGAACGGGTTTTGCATAGCGGTCTCCTCAAGTTTTTATGTTACCGCCGCAACGGCGGCGGTGATTGTCTCTCTCGACCCCATCGGCCGATTTGATGCAGTGCAATATAATGCGCCGCTCGCACCTTGTCAAGGGCTTTTGTGCAGTGCAATAAATAGCTGTTTTGTAAGAATTCTAGGCGTGCGTAGCCTTCCATGGCGAGCCCGAAGGGAGGGGGTCAGCGTAGCGTAGGGGGCGATGCCCCCTTCAGCCTATTCTGCCAACTCCCACGAACGCTTCACGGCTGCATCCACCACATCCGCCACCAGTTGCGAAAACCCACCGGCGGTAAACACATCGAGCGCGGCTTGTGTCACTCCGCCCGGGCTGGCGACATTTTTCGCGAGCTGCGCGGGAGATTCGGTGGCACCATCCGCCAGCAGCGCCGCGCCGCGCATGGTTTGCCGCACCAGCGTGCGCGTCAATTCTGGCGATAATCCCTGCGCCACGCCCGCTTTTTCCATCGCCTCCATAAAGGCGAACAGGTATCCGGGGCCGCAGCCCGCCAGCGCGGTGGCCGCATGCATCTCGCCCTCATCGGCGAGCCAGGCCACGCGGCCGATCGCCTCCATCAGCGCCATCACCTCCGCGCGCGTCTGCTCATCCACTGCCGCAGCGGCCACGCAGACACTCATGCTCTCACCCATACTCGCGGCAAGGTTCGGCATCACCCGCACCACACGCGGCGACAGTTCGGCAAGCGTCGCGAGGTTCACCCCCGCCATCACCGAAACAACATTGCGTGTCGAGGTAAAATTTTTCAGCGCTTCTTTCATTTCCGGGAATTGTTGCGGCTTGATGGCAAGCACCAGCGTGTCGCTGGACGCCGCAGCAAGACCCCCTTCTTCATGAACCATAATCCCCGCCGCACGCAGCCCCTCTGCCCGCGCCGCATTCCGCTCCACCACCTGCACGTCGTGCCCCACCGCATGCCATCGCCGTGCCATCGCGCCGCCCATATTGCCGCCGCCAATAATGATGATATTTTTCATAAGGTTACCAATCTTTGTCGCCCTCATGCTACGCGCTTAGAGGCTCTTTGTCACCCCTCAATTGTCACAAAACCTTCATACAACTCGCCCATAAAATCGCGTAGAGTGGATAGTGACATATACTAACAGGACTCAAAAATGAGCGAGCAAGCAAGCAACCTAACCGACGTCGACGAGACCGCCGAGAAGGCGCGCGCGGCGCAAATCCGCTTTAAACAACAGGTCTTCGGCACCGTCGGCAGCGCCATGCTGTTCGGGCTGGTAGGTGTCGCTACCACACTCCTTCTCAAAGGCGGTGGAAGCGTGCTGATGACCGCACTGGGCATGGGCTCCGTCGCCGTCATCGGCCTCGGCTGTATCTATCTCGCCGCGAAATTTATCAGCACCTCCGTGGCGATGGATCAGGACGCGCAGGCGCGCAAAATCGCCCTCGCCAAGGCGAAGGCAAAAGCGGTGGAAATCGAACAACCCGCCACCGAAGTCACCGTTTCGCGCCCCATGGGCACCCCGTTTGGCGTGGTGCATACGCATGACGAAGCGGCGAGGGAAATCCAGCCTGCGCCAGAGAATCGCCGTACCGCCGCACCGAGCCACATGATCAGCCATGTCGCGCATCACGAAAAAATGCACGCGCCCGCGCATGACATGCTCACCAGCCACGCCGCGCCGGAATCTAGCTGGGCCTCACGCGCCGCCGCGAATGACACTACCCCTGCTCACCCTGAACAGGCAGGTCGCGCATAATGGCCACACCGATTGCACAGCCCGCGCGTAGCGACCATCACCCGGCGGGTGGAGGTGCAGCCGTAGCAACGCCACACGTAAAAAATGCCCGCACCGCAGCCACCACCGCGGCACCGGGCGTGAACCCGCAAGACTTCCTCGACGCGAACCGCATTCATATCAAAGACGGCTCGTTGTTTGTCGATCCGTATCTCGTCATTCACCCGCGCGAACTGGCGCCGGAGAATGAACTCGCACTACGCAAAAAACTGCAGCTCACCTACACGATCAACAACCCATCCTTCTACGAATCGCGCGAGCGCACGGCGGTGGCGCTCAATCTCGGCCAACTGGTGCCGGTCTCAGCGAGCGCCAAGCGCAGCAAGCTGATGGATGAGGTGAAACATTTCAACGCCCAGCTCGCGAGCGGGGTGGATGGCGACCTCAAAAAAGAAATCGACGACAAACACGCCCCCATGGCCGCCATCGCGCGCGACGTGGTGGAGCATCCGGGCAGCGATCCGGTTGGGCTGGAAATGCTGCAAAATAGCCTCGCCGTGTATTTGATGATGCGCGAGAAGCTGACGAAAAACGGCTATCTCGGCAAGCTGACGGATTATGTGCAGCGCCGCGGCACGCCCGACCAAGTGCTCGCCGACCTTGCGGATAATATCGGCGTGACCCCGCTTGAGGTGCGCGAAGCCGGCCTCAAAGGCGGCATCGACGGCATCGGCCAACTGCTGGGCTTGGAGCCGAAATATATCAGCGACGTGAAAGAGCTGGTGGGTTACGCCGCGACGCAGGACTTTAGCTACAACCTTGTGGAGCACTGGCATTTGGGGCGTCAGCTGCAAGGGCTGAATGCGCCGATGGCGGAGAAAATCTCGACCGGGCTCGATGCCCGCATCACCGCCAAACTCGCCGAATTCCGCGATAAAATCCGCCATCATTTCGACGTGCCTGCGCCGATCAAGAACGAAGAAAAACGCATCGCCGAAGCGCTCAACCTCGTCGACCCCATTCAGCGCGAGCTGATGTTCCGCCTCGGCTATGAAGTCTGTTTCTCGCCGGAAGTGAACGCGGATGACATCGCCTTCTTCCCAGGCATCTACGGCCTGCACCGCAAAGCCGCCAACGATCTGCGCGATGTCGCGGGCACCTACCGCATTTATTTCTCCGGCCGCGGCGACCTCAAAGGCTCCATGCGCACGCTGGTGCACGAGATCGCGCACAACCTCTGGCCGGAGCAATTCTCCGCCGCCGAGATCAAAGAAATCGACGCGCTAGCGGCGAGCGACCAGCAGCGCTTCGGCCGTTTCCAGAAGCTGATGGGCGAGCATTACCCCGAATTCGAGCGGCTATTTAATGCCTATAAAGTCGGCAACAACGCCGAAAAATCCGCCATTATCGCCACCGCGAACGAGCAGTTCGCTGCCTATGATTTCCACGCCGAAGGGCTGTTCCCCTACCTGCGCGAGGCGCGTGATTTCCAGTTCGCGGTGCGCCATGCGTTCGAAACGCTGAGCATCGAAGGTGACCGCTATAATCGCAGCGGCTATAACTCGCCGGAGGAGCGTTTCCGCGAAGTCATCTCGCGCTTCGCTGAATTGTCGCAGGTCGAATATCGCGGCGACCCGCAGTTCCTGCAATTCCTCGCCCCCGGCCTCAACCAGATTTTCGAGGCGCATTACCTGCCGCATCTCGCCCGCGTGAACGAGGCGATTAAAAACGGCAGCCTGCCCGCCTATCACCAGCCTGCGCCGCCACCGGCGAAAGATGAAGCGCTCTCCACCCTTGCGGTTGATGCGAACGGCAAGCTAGTCGATACCGCACAGCCGACTGAACAGACCCAACCCAAGGTCGAGCAGCGCCCGGTGGAGCCGGTCGCGCCGACCACTTCAGGCACACCGATCAAACCCCTCACACCAACGGCACCAGAGCCGACGGCGGAAACCCACGCGCATGTCTGCACCAGCGCTTGTGCCCACGCCTGCACGGCCGATACGCACCCGCTCACACAGGTCGATGCGAACAGCATCACCCTCAACCCCAACGCCCTCGCCGCGCTGAATACCCTGCAAGGCATGGGCGTGACACCGCATTAGGGCGAACATCATGACGCCCAACAACACCATCCATGACACAGAGAAGAACGAGTGGCTTTCGCCTTATGCGCAGCACCTGCAAAAGCGGCCGGCGCTGACGGTGATAGACCAGATCGATGTATCGACGCTACCGTTGATCGAGAGAAAACGCTCTCGGTACATCTACGAGTTTCTGGATCCTATTACCCAAGAAGTGTTAGGAACCGCTGAGTACAAACCGAGGTGCGCCGCTAGAAGTCGCTAAATCTTCATCGGCATGATGATGAGGTTCTGGCTCTTGGCGTGCATTTTCTTTTGCAGCATATAGGCTGTCTGGTTGTGCAGCATGCTGGTGAACATGTTTTCCTTCTCGAAAATCAGCTTCGCCGCAAAGAACACCGAGTGCGGGAAGTCCGAGGCGATGCGCTCGTTGAGGTTACTCAGCGTGCTCACCACATCCGTCCCGTAATCATGGTAGTAGGTCGCAGGCAGGCGGCGTGCGGTGCAGAAATCCACATAGCGTTTCAGCATGGTTTTGGTGTCGCGGCGCAGCGCATGCCAGCTCGCTTCATCGCCGAATTCTTCCGTATCGATTTCACCAACGCTGACAAAAATGAAGTTCTTGAACACGCCAGGGAATAAGCGTTGCACCCAGAGGAAGGTGTGAATCCCCATCGCCGATGAACCGACAAGGAACACCGCCGTCTGCTCGCGCGGATCCATTTTCGGCTTCTCGCCATCGACCACTTTCAGGTTGCTGAACATCGCGTCGCTCAGCTCGGATTCGATCTCGGCCATGCGCGCACGCACGCCGTCGTAATGGCGGCGAATCATCAGCCCGATGGCGATCACAATCCCTGTCACCATCATGGTTTTCCATGCGCCGTGGGAGAATTTTTCGAGAATCGTCACAATAAGAATCGTGCCACACAGAACCATCGAGAAGAAGGCGATCAGAAGCTTGCTAATGGCTGGGGATTTGCTGCGTTCGCGCCACCGATGCCGCGTAATGCCCGCAAGCGATAGGGTGAAGGTGAGGAATACGTTGATCGAATACATGACGACGAGCACATGCACTTCGCCGCCAGTCAACAGCAGCGCACCAACGGCCATGGCGCCCATCATCAACACCCCGTTTTTGGTGACGAGGCGGTTGCTGAGTGACGAGAACATATGCGGCATCCAGCGGTCGATCGCCATCACCGCCATCACGTTCGGGCCCGCGATAAACCCGGTGTTCGCCGCCACAAATAACAGCCCCGCGGCAAAGATCAGCGAGATGCCGGTGAACTCGGCCGAGATGTTATAGCCCAGCACGCTCCAATCCGCCGTCACCATTTTAAACGCGGTGGCGTTGAGCGTTTCGCCATCGACTTTCGTCACGTCCCACAGCAGATACATGGCAATAATACCCGCCGCCATGAAGGCGAGGGAAAACGCAATCGCCCACATCGTCGCCTTGCCGGTGCGCACTTTGGGTTCCGCCAGGCTGCCGACGGAATTGCTCACCGCCTCAAGCCCGGTATAGGTACCACCGCCGAGCGAGAAGGCTTTAAAGAACAGCGCCAGCACCGCAAACCAGCCAATCTCTCCGGCCAGTGTCTGGGTTTCCGCCACCGCATCCGGCACCAGTGCTGTCAGGCCGTCAGAGTGGCTGAAGATCGCCCCGATCACGAGAATCGCATGGGTGATGACGAATCCCATGAAAATAGGAAGCAGCGTGCGGATGGATTCTTTCATGCCACGCAGGTTCATGTAAGTGAGGATGCCGACCACCACAAACGCGAGCGTGAGTTTGAAGTCCTGAAATCCTGTCGGCAGCATCGAAAACAGCGCGTCCACACCACTGGCAATCGAGATCGCAATCGTGAGCACATAGTCAATCAGCAACGCGCCGCCCGCCACCAGCCCGGTTTTGGGGCCGAGCAACGTGCTCGCCACGCGGTAGCCGCCGCCGCCATTAGGGAACAGCTCAATCACCTGCGTATAGGCCGCAGCAATCAGGAAAACGGTAAACGCGGTGGCAAGCGCCAGGAACACCGCCAGATGGGTATGCCCGGCCAGTGCCAGGAACGCTTCTTCCGGACCATAGTTCGCCGAGGAAAGCCCATCGGCGCCGATGCCGATCCAGGCGAAGAAGGTAATCAGCGCCATGCTGTGGCGGGTGTCAGAGCGGAAGGGGTCAAGCGGCGCGCCCATTAGGAAGCGCTTCATGGCGGAGAGATTCAACTTCATACAGCCTCACCTTTGCCCTGTTTTGGGCGTTTTTGCCGGATTAATCCTGTTTATTGCGCGCTGCAACAGAAATCGGCGGTGAGCCGCATTCACGATTCACTATTCACCACGCCCTGCTATAAGCAGCGCATGAGCGCCCATGTTCCCCTGCCCCAGTTTGTGATGCGTGACGGCACGCCGGTTTCCGCCGCGTTCGACGACGTCTATTTCTCCCGCGCCGGCGGCATCGCAGAGACCGAGCATGTGTTCCTGCGCGGTAACGGTTTGCCGGAGCGGTTTGCTCATCACACAGACTTCCACATCGCGGAGCTGGGTTTTGGCACCGGGCTGAATTTCCTCGTCACATGGAAAGCATTCGCCGCACACGCACCGCAAGATGCGCATCTGCATTACCTCGCGGTCGAAAAATTCCCGCTCACCCCCGCGATGTTGACGGAGGCGCTCGCCGCCTATCCCGAACTCGCGGACTATGCTGCTGCGCTCATCGCCGCCACTCCGCTGCGCCTGCCGGGCTGGCACCGCATTCACCTGCCGCGCGTAACCCTCACGCTTGGGTTTGGTGAGGCCGGGGCGTTATTATGCGCTTCGCGCCTGATGGGGGTATCACCCCCAAACCCCCTCCCTTCGGGCTCGCCGGGGGCTACGCACGCCACGAATTTCTTTCTTAAAGAGTCATCGACTCACGCATTCTTCCTCGACGGTTTTGCGCCCGCCAAAAACCCGGATATGTGGAGCGATGCGGCGCTCGACGCCATCGCCACCATGGCCGCGCCAGACGCAACCTTCGCAACTTTCACCGCCGCCGGAGCGGTGCGCCGTGGCCTCGCCGCGCGCGGATTTGCGGTCGAGAAAATCCCGGGCTTCGGCCATAAGCGCGAGATGCTGGTGGGGCAGAGAAATACTCAGGCTGAAATTCATGGCATGCGTAGCGCTTTATGGCGCGAGCCGCTTGCGGCTGGGGTCAGCGCGCAGCGCGTAGGTGGCAAAGAGCCCCCTTCAATTCTGATACTCGGTGCCGGCATCGCGGGGGCAACCACCGCACGCGCACTAGCGGAGCGAGGGTTTCGCGTCACAGTGCTGGATCGGGGCGCAATCGCAGGCGGCGCCTCGGGCAATGCAGCGGGCGTTCTTTTTCCGCAGCTCACCAAGCGCTGGACGCCCTCCGCCGCCTGGTATTTCGCGGGCTACAGCTTCGCCCTCGCCCAACTCGCGCGCTGGAAGGCAGACGGCCTCAGCTTCGCCCACGCGCAGTGCGGCATGGTACGATTGCCGCGTCACGAGGTTGAAGAAGCACAACTGCGCATGCTCAACGAAACACTGGGCCTCGATGCCTCCATCGCCCACTGGGTCGAGGCCAATGAAGCGCGTGACCGCGCGGGCGTGTCGCTCACCACCGGCGGCGCATGGTTTCCGCACGGCACATGGGTCGCGCCGGGCGAGCTCTGTGCGGCGCTACTCACGCACCCCAACATCACCCTGAACGAACATACCGAGGCCACTGCCCTCACCCGCGAGGGTGCTGGCTGGCGCGTTGAAACGCGCGACGAAACCGTCTACGAAACCACCCACTGCATCCTCGCCACCGCGCATGACACCACCACGCTCGCGCCCCATCCGCTCACCCTCAACGCCGTCGGCGGGCAGGTCAGCGTCTTCGAGGCGAGTGACGTTTCCGCGCCGCTTCGCGCCATCCTCTGCCACAAGGGCTATGTCATCCCCGCGGGCGAGCGCGTGCTCATCGGCGCGACCTATAACCATGGTGATGCTTCCTATAATGTCACCGACGAAAACCACGCCAAAAACATCGCCGAGGTAGAAACATTTTTACCGGGTTGGATTCATGGCCAGCCGCGCAGAGGCCGCACCAGCCTGCGCGCCACCACGCCGGATCGGCTGCCCTATGTCGGCGCGCTGGCGGAAGGGTTATATGTCAGCGCCGGGCATGGTTCGCGCGGGTTACTCTCCGCCCCACTGGGGGCAGAAATCATCGCCTCTGCCATCGCGGGAGAGCACACGCCTGTCACGGCCGATCTACTGGCGGCAGTGAACCCGCTACGGTTTACGAAATAAGCGCCCGCACATCCGCGAACCCTTCGCGCAGAAAGAGGTCGCGGTAGCGCGCCACATCTTCCGCGCGTGTGACATAGGCCACCGATTCGCCCTCACGCACGGCCTCGGCATCCACCACACTCAGCGCGCGCCGCGCGATCGCCTCGCCCGAATCAATCCACGCCACGTTCCACGGCGCCGCAGCGAGGAGTCGCTCCCCAATCAGCGGGTAATGCGTGCAGCCGAGCACCACCGCATCCGTCTTCCCGCGCGCATCGTCGTGAAAAATCGGCGCGATCTCGGCGGCGAGCGCATCGTCACTCACTGCCCCACCAAGCAGCAATTCCTCCGCCATCCGCGCGAGGTTCGGTGCGCCGTAACAATCCACCACACAGCCCGCTGCGAACTCTTCAATCAGTGCTTTGCTATAAGCACTTTCCGCCGTATTCGGCGTGGCAAGCAGTGTGAAGCGCTTAGTTTTACTAAACCGCGCCGCCACCTTCACCGCTGGCACCGTGCCCACAAACGGCAACGCAAACCGCGCCCGCAAATCCGCGAGGCACAAGGTCGATAACGTATTACACGCCAACACGACCGTGCCGGTCGGGGCGGAATTCTTCTCGGAGATTTTTTGCAGCGCCTCGATCAGTGCCGTCGCCCGCGCAAGCAGTTCCCCCGCCGAGCGCCCACCATAGGGAAAGCACGCCGTATCCGCCACATAGGTGAGCGCCACACCTGGCCGCGCGCCCTTGAGCGCCCGCACCACCGATAACCCACCGAGTCCTGAATCCATCACCAGCATGAGTCCCTGATAGCGGATGCGCACGGCATTGTCACTCTTCTGGCCACCCTCACAAAAACATTTGCAGGCGCGCCGCAAGCCGCTATGAAGGCCGCACGCACCCGTAGCTCAGCTGGATAGAGCGTTGCCCTCCGAAGGCAAAGGTCGGACGTTCGAATCGTCTCGGGTGCGCCATTCCCCCAATGCCGCCACACTAATCGCCACCACCTCCGCGCGAGTAGCGCCTCCCCATATTACAACTTTCAATCCCGCTATTGGTTGTGGTATGTTGCACTGCATACTACCAAATACAGGGGTTTCAGAATAATGATGGGCGTTAACGGTTTGTTTATCCTTCTCTGTTATTCTGAAGATGAGCGGTGAGTGATCGCACCATGAAACCGCCAAAACAAACAACCAAGGTAAACCCCATGGCTTCAATTTTTGAAAATGCTGGTCTTTATAGCCTCAAGGAAATGTCGCAGGCGAGCCTCGCGCCGACACGGATGATGGCGAACGCCACCAAGCATCTGTTCAACAACCCGATGAACCCGTTTGCCTATACCGATGCCGGGCGCAAAATCGCCGCCGCCGGGGAGCTGGTCGAGCGCATCACGCAGGAATATCCGAAACCCGCTTTCAACCTCACCTATACCAATATCGGCCACCACCATGTGGATGTGTGGGACGAAGTGGTGCTCGAGAAAGCCTTCTGTAATCTGCGCCATTTCAAGCGCTCGGGCAAACACCCAAAACACAGCGAGAAGCTGCTGATCGTGGCGCCGATGTCCGGCCACTACGCCACGCTGCTGCGCGGCA
>CAZGXX010000008.1:0-61274 GCA_964530085.1 uncultured Azospirillum sp. | reverse complement strand
TCCGCGAAGGTGGCCGCACCGTCGGCGCCGGCGTCGTTGCCAAGGTGATTGCGTAGTTAAGTAACATAATAACAAGGTTAGAGGGCAGTATGGCCACGATGATGAACCAAAAAATCCGCATTCGCCTGCAGGCGTATGACCACGCGGTGCTCGATCACTCTGCAAAAGAGATCGTGCACACCGCGAAGCGTACGGGCGCGCAAGTGCTGGGCCCAGTGCCGCTGCCGCGTCGCATTGAGCGTTTTACCGTTAACCGTTCGCCGCACATCGATAAGAAGTCGCGCGAGCAGTTCGAGATCCGCACACATAAGCGTCTGATCGATATTGTTGAGCCAACCCCACAAACCGTGGACGCGCTCGGCAAACTCGACCTCGCTTCGGGTGTGGAAGTCGAAATCACCGTGCTGAACGCAGCGTAGGGAGAGCATCATGTCGCGTACTGGAGTACTCGCAGAAAAAATCGGGATGACCCGCATCTATGACGCGGAAGGTCAGAGCGTGCCGGTAACGGTTCTGCAAATCAACAACCTGCAAGTGGTTGCGCAGCGTACCAAAGAAAAGGACGGCTACACCGCCGTTCAAGTGGGTATGGGCAAAGCCAAGGCACACCGCGTAGCGAAAGCACAACGCACCGTGTTTGCAAAAGCCAACGTGGAAGCGAAGAAGAAGCTCGCGGAATTCCGCGTGGCGGAAGATGCGCTGCTGCCCGTAGGTCAGGAAATTCGTGCCGACCATTTCGTGGCCGGCCAGTTCGTGGATGTCATCGGCACCACGAAAGGTAAGGGGTTCGCGGGCGCGATGAAGCGCTGGAACTTCGCCGGTCTTGAAGCCTCGCACGGGGTATCGGTATCGCACCGTTCGCACGGTTCGACCGGTCAACGTCAAGATCCGGGCCGTACCTTCAAGAACAAGAAAATGGCGGGTCACCTTGGGGTGGAGCGCATTACGGTGGAGAACCTCGAGATCGTTCAGGTAGACGCGGCGCGTAACCTGCTGCTGATCAAAGGTGCTGTACCGGGTGTTGATAAAGCGGTTCTGCGCGTGGTCGATGCACATAAACGTGCGCGTCCGGCAAATGCACCGTACCCTGCAGTGGTGAAGGCTGAGGCAAAAGCGGCGCCTGCTGCAGAAGCCCCTGCCACCGAAGAAGCAAAGGCGGAGTAAGTCATGAAAGTGAATGTTGTAACGTTAGAGAACAAGGCGGCTGGTGAGCTCGAGCTCGCAGACACCGTGTTCGGTTTGGAGCCGCGTAAGGATATCCTCCAGCGCGTGGTGGAATGGCAGCGTGCGAAAGCCCGTGCCGGAACGCATAAAACCAAAACCCGCGCAGAAGTGTCGGGCACCGGTAAGAAGCCGTTCAAGCAAAAAGGCACCGGCGGTGCGCGTCAGGGTACCACCCGTGGGCCACACCAAGAAGGTGGTGGACGTGCGCATGGCCCGGTTGTTCGTAGCCACGAATACAGCCTGACCAAAAAAGTACGCGCTCTCGGCCTCAAGCACGCCCTCTCGGCGAAGCAGGCGGAAGGCAAACTGTTCATCGTTGACAGCCTCGCATTGAAAGATGCGAAGACCAAAACCGTGAGCAAGAACTTTGCAACCCTCGGCCTCACCAAGCCGCTGTTCATCAGCGGTGCGGAAGTAGATGCGGGTTTTGCCAAGGCAATTAACAACCTGATCGGTGCTGACGCGCTGCCCGTACAAGGCGCGAACGTATACGACATCCTGCGTCACAAAGAATTAGTGCTGACCAAAGAAGCGGTCACGGCACTGGAAGCGAGGCTGAAATGAGTCTGTTGAAAAAGAAAGCGGCTGCGCCGAAAGCGAAGAAAGCATCTGTCAAGGGCGGTGCACTTGCTGATGCGCGTCTGTATGACGTGATCGTGCGTCCGCGCGTGACCGAGAAAACCACCGTGCTCGCTGAGCAGAATAAAGTGGTCTTCAACATCGCGCCGACCGCAACCAAGCGCGACGTGAAAGCGGCTGTTGAAGCTATTTTCAAAGTCACGGTGACGAAGGTGAATACCATCAACACCGAAGGCAAAACGAAGAAGTTCCGCGGCCGTGACGGTCAGCGTAGCGACGTGCGTAAAGCCGTTGTGACGTTGGCTGCTGGTCAAAGCATCGATTTCGCCGCCGGTGCGCGGTAGAAGGAATAGGGGAGAAGACCCATGGCATTAAAACATTTCAAACCAACGACCCCAGGTCAGCGTCAGCTGGTGTTGATTGATCGTTCGACCCTCTATAAGGGTAAGCCGGTGAAGAAACTGGTTGAAGCGACCAATTCGACCGGTGGCCGTAACAACGCGGGCCGCGTGACCTCGTTCCAAAAGGGCGGCGGACACAAGAAGGCCTACCGTGTGATTGATTTCAAGCGTCGCAAGTTCGATGTTCCTGCACGCGTAGAGCGTCTGGAATACGATCCGAACCGCTCGGCGTTCATCGCCCTCATCCAGTATGAGGATGGCGAGCAGGCGTACATTCTGGCGCCGCAGCGCCTCAACCAGGGTGACATGGTCATTTCGGGCGAGCGTGCGGATATCAAGCCAGGCAACGCGATGCCGTTGGCAAATATTCCGATCGGTACGATCATCCACAACGTCGAAATGAAGCCGGGTAAGGGCGGTCAGATCGGTCGTTCGGCGGGTGCATATGTGCAGCTCGTCGGTAAAGATTCCGGTTATGCGCAGCTGAAACTGCGTTCGGGCGAACTGCGTATGGTGCCTTCGGTTTGTATGGCGACCATAGGCGCGGTATCGAACCCGGATCACCAGAACGAAGTGATTGGTAAAGCGGGTCGTAACCGCTGGAAGGGTAAGCGTCCGCATGTTCGCGGTGTTGCGATGAACCCGGTCGATCACCCGCATGGTGGTGGTGAGGGTAAAACCTCCGGCGGTCGTAACCCAGTTACGCCGTGGGGCCAGCCAACCAAGGGCTACAAAACGCGTAATCCGAAACGCAAAAACAAACTCATCATCCGCACCCGCCATCAGGCGAAGAAGGGTAAATAGGAGATTTTATGGCACGTTCAGTTTGGAAAGGTCCGTTTATCGATGGCTATCTGTTCAAGAAAGCAGAAGCCGCGCATAAATCGAACCGCAACACGGTGATTGCGATCTGGTCGCGTCGCTCGACGATTCTGCCGCAATTCGTTGGCCTCACCTTTGGGGTTTACAACGGCAAGAAGCATATTCCGGTCGTAGTGACGGAAGAAATGATTGGCCACAAATTCGGTGAATTCGCACCTACCCGTGAGTTTAAAGGCCACGGCGGGAACGAGAAGAAACCGGCAACGGCTACCAAGAAGTAGGGGATAGACGATGAGCAAACCAAAAACACAACGTGCGCTGCCGGCGAATGAAGCCAAAGCAGTGGTGCGCAACCTGCGTACCAGCCCGACCAAGCTGAACCTGGTTGCGGAAATGATCCGCGGCATGAAGGTCAGCGCGGCGCTGACGCAGCTGGATTTCAGCAACAAGCGCATCGCGCAGGACGTTCGCAAGGCGCTCCAGTCGGCGATCGCTAACGCAGAAAACAACCATAACCTCAACGTTGATGCGCTGGTGGTGAAGGAAGCCTATGTGGGTAAAGCGATGGTGCTGAAACGTTTCCATGCCCGCGCTCGCGGCCGTGGTGCACGCATCCTTAAGCCATACAGCCATTTAACCATCGTCGTTCGCGACACGCAGGGAGCATAAGTCATGGGTCAGAAGATCAATCCAATTGGCCTCCGCCTCGGGATCAATAAAACCTGGGATTCGCGCTGGTTCGCAGGCGACAACTACGCCGACAAACTGCACGAGGATATCAAAATCCGCCGTTTCGTGAAAAAGACGCTGAACCAAGCAGGCGTCAGCAAAGTGATCATCGAGCGTACGGGCAAAAAATGCTACGTATCGATCCACTCGGCACGTCCGGGTGTGGTCATCGGTAAAAAAGGCGCTGATATCGACAACGTGAAAAAGTCGGTTCAGAAGCTGACCAAAGACGAAGTGCACCTGAACATCATCGAAGTGCGCAAGCCTGAGCTTGACTCGGTGTTGATCGCGGAAGGCATCGCCCAGCAGCTCGAGCGCCGCGTGGCGTTCCGCCGTGCGATGAAGCGCGCGGTTCAATCGGCACTCCGTATGGGTGCAGAAGGTATTCGTATTAACGTGTCCGGCCGCCTCGGCGGGGCAGAGATCGCACGCATGGAATGGTACCGCGAAGGCCGCGTGCCACTTCACACCTTGCGCGCCGATGTAGACTATGGTATAGCGACCGCCCTCACGGCGTATGGGATCATTGGCGTGAAGGTCTGGGTGTTCAAGGGCGAAATCCTGAAAGACTCTGAATTGCAACGGATTTCTAACGCTTCCGCTAACTTTGCGCAGGCGAACTAACACGTAAGAACGACACAACGAGTGAGAAGAGCATAAGTTTATGATGCAACCTAAGAAAACCAAGTACCGCAAGGCGCATAAAGGCCGCGTTTCCGGTGCTGCCAAGGGCGGGTCAAGCCTCAATTTCGGTGAATATGGCCTGAAAGCCATGACGCCGGAACGTATCACCGCGCGCCAAATTGAAGCCGCACGCCGCGCGATTTCGCGCCACGTAAAACGCGTGGGCCGTATGTGGATCCGTATTTTTCCGGATGTGCCAATTACCCGCAAACCCGCTGAAGTACGGATGGGTTCCGGTAAGGGGAGTGTGGAATATTGGGTAGCACGCGTCGAAGCGGGTCGCATCATGTTCGAAATCGACGGCGTTCCTGAGAACGTCGCACGTGAGGCTTTTGACCGCGCCAGCGCTAAGCTGCCGGTGAAAACCAAATTCATCAAGCGCGTAGACGGCTAGGGAGAACCAACATGGCTAGCGAGCAATTTAAAGGGAAATCGGTTGAGGAGCTGCAAGGCACCGTAGCGGATTTGAAAAAAGAACTGTTCAACCTGCGCTTCCAAAAAGCGTCGGGTGAGCTGACAAGCACGTCGCGCTTCCGCGCGGCACGCCGCGAGATTGCGCGTATTCTCACGCATATCCGCCAAACCAAAAACGCTGCATAAGGGGTAGGAAGACCATGCCAAAACGCATTCTACAGGGCACCGTGGTGAGCGATAAATGCACCAACACCGTGACCGTTCGGGTTGAACGTAAAATTCGTCACCCGCTTTACAATAAAATCATCCGTCGCAGCAAAAAATACGCGGCGCATGACGAGTCCGGCTGCAAGGTTGGTGATGTGGTTCGCATCATCGAGAGCAAGCCGATTTCAAAAACCAAGCGTTGGGCTGTCGTCGAGAAAATCGCCGATGCGCCAACAGCGTAGACCCGCGGGATAGGAGAGCAATATGATTCAGATGCAAACCCGCTTGGACGTTGCCGATAACTCGGGCGCCCGTGAAGTGATGTGTATTAAGGTTCTCGGTGGTTCGCACCGTAAAACCGCGTCGATCGGCGATGTGATCGTGGTCTCGATCAAAAGCGCGATTCCGCGTGGCAAAGTGAAAAAAGGGGACGTTCACCGTGCGGTGATCGTGCGCACCAAATTCGTGACCAAGCGTCAGGATGGCTCGGCCATTCGTTTCGATGGTAACGCGGCGGTGCTCGTGAGCAAGCAAAACGAGCCGATCGGCACCCGTATCTTCGGGCCGGTTGCACGTGAGCTGCGCGCGAAGAAGTTCATGAAGATCGTGTCGCTGGCACCAGAAGTACTGTAGGGGATTGAGAAATGGCTGCAAAAATTAAAAAAGGCGACAAGGTGATTGTGATCGCCGGTCGTGATAAGGGCAAGCAAGGCGAGGTGCTGAAAATCATCACCGACACCAACCGTGCGCTTGTTTCTGGCATCAACCAAATCAAAAAGCACGAGAAGCCAAGTGCGGCGGGCAATGGTGGCGTTGTCACCAAAGAAAGCCCGATCCACCTGAGCAACATCGCGCTGGCTGACCCGAAAACCGGCAAAGCAACCCGCGTGGGTTTCAGCGTTGGTAAAGACGGCAAGAAAACCCGCGTGGCAAAACGCTCGGGCGAAACCATCACCGCGTAGTATACGATAACCAACTAAGGATTGAAGATCATGGCAACCGAGAAAAAACCCGCTGCGAAGGCCGCAAAAACGGCAGCGCCGAAGGCGGACAAGAAGCAGGCAGCACCTGCGGCAAAAGAGAAAGCCGCTGCGCCGAAGGCTGAGAAAGCTGCGCCTGCGCCAAAATCGACCAAAGTGCTCGAGGGCAACGCGAAAACCCCGCGCCTGCAACTCGTGTATGAGCGCGAAATCGTTCCGGCGATGAAAGAAAAATACGGCTACAAAAACGTGATGCAAGTGCCGCGCCTCGACAAAATCGTCATCAACATGGGCGTGGGCGAAGCGGTGGCTGACCAGAAACAAATCCTGTCGGCGGTTGAGGAAATGACCCTCATCGCGGGCCAGAAGCCAGTGATCACCAAGGCGAAAAAAGCAGAGGCAAGCTTCAAGCTGCGCGCTGGTCTGCAAATCGGCTGCCGCGTGACGCTGCGCAAGCAACGCATGTATGAATTCCTCGACCGTTTCGTCACCATCGCGATGCCACGTATCCGTGACTTCCGCGGCGTGAATCCGAAAAGCTTCGACGGCCGTGGCAACTACAATATGGGTCTCAAAGAGCAGCTCGTGTTCCCTGAGATCAACTATGACCGCGTTTCGACCGTGCGCGGCATGGATATCACGATTGTTACCACCGCGAAAAACGACGACGAAGCGCGCGCCCTGCTCGAGGGTTTCAGCGTTCCGTTCCGCAAATAACTGGGAGTAGTTACCAATGGCTAAACTATGTATGAAAGAGCGCAACGATAAGCGCAAAGACCTGAACAAGAAGCTGCGCGCACGTCGTGCGAAGCTGAAAGCTGCAATCATGGATCGCGACGCGACGATGGAAGATCGTTTCGCTGCGCAAATGAAACTCTCGGAACTGCCACGCAACTCGTCGCGCGTGCGTCAACGCAACCGTTGCGAACTGACCGGCCGTCCGCGTGGATACTATCGTAAATTCAAAATGTGCCGTAACCAACTGCGCGAGCTTGGCTCGTTTGGTCTGATTCCCGGCCTCATCAAAGCTAGCTGGTAGGGGATTTATTATGATGAATGATCGCGTTGCAGATTTGCTCGCTCGCCTGAGAAACGCCTATAAGGCGCAACTCCATGTGGTGAACGCTCCGTATTCTGGCCTGCTGGTAGATATCTGCAAAGTGCTGGAAGAAGAGGGCTTTATCCGCACCCACCGTGTTGAAGAAGACGGCAAAAAGAAAAATCTGGTTGTTGAACTGAAATATGTTGACGGCGAACCTGCGATCCGCGAACTCAAGCGCGTATCGAAATCGGGTCTGCGTAAATATGCGCAAGTCAGCAAACTGCCGAAACATTATAACGGTCTCGGGATCTCGATCGTTTCGACCAGCAAAGGTGTGATGACGGATTTCGCCGCACGCCAACAGCATGTCGGCGGTGAAGTTCTCTGCACCGTATTCTAAGGAATTGAAGGAGTTAAGAAATGTCTCGTTTAGGTAAATTGCCGGTCGCGCTTCCGGATAAAGTGACGGTCAATGTTGGCGCTGCCGCCATTACCGTGAAGGGCCCGAAAGGCGAACTGACCACCCTCACCAACAGCGATGTTGTGGTGAGCGTGACCGAGGGTAAAGTCTGGGTGAAACCGGCAAGTGACTCGCAGCGCAGCCGCGCCATGTGGGGCACCGTGCGCGCCAACGTGAAGAACCTCGTTGAGGGCGTCACCAACGGCTATAAAAAACAACTCGACATCAACGGCGTGGGTTACCGTGCTGCAGCGCAAGGGCAAATCCTCACGCTCGCGCTCGGCTTCAGCCACGAGATCAAGTACATCATCCCGGCCGGCATCACCGTGACGGTGGAAAAGCAAACCACCATTCACCTTGCGGGCGCGGACAAGCAGAAGCTGGGTCAAGTGGCGGCAGAGATTCGTTCGCTGCGTGGGCCAGAGCCGTACAAAGGCAAAGGGATCAAGTACTCGACGGAAACCGTTCGTCGTAAAGAAGGTAAGAAGAAGTAAGCTTAATTCCTTCGTGGCCCGTTCCTTGGTGGGGCGGGTTGTTGAAGGGGTTCTACAAGTTTGGAGAAGTAACATGGCTAAAGTATGTAAATTCACGCGCCGCAAAGAGCGGGTGCGCTACCAGCTGCGGAAGAAAGCCGCTGGCCGCGTGCGTCTGTCGGTGTTCCGTTCGGGTCGCCACATCTACGCACAACTGATCGATGATGCACAGGGCGTAACCCTCGCTGCCGCATCGACCGCAGAAAAAGAGCTGAAGGGCAGCGTGAAAAACGGCGCGAGCATCGAAGCGGCAAAAGCAGTGGGCGCGCGTATCGCCGCCCGTGCGAAAGAAGCAAAGGTGGAACATATCGTGTTCGACCGTGGCGGGTATTTATTCCATGGCCGTATTAAAGCGTTGGCAGATGCCGCACGCGAAGCCGGTCTTGCATTCTAAAGGATAAGGGAAAACTATGGCATACGAATCCACAGCAGAACGTCAGGACCGCGAAGGCGGTGACATGATCGACCGTCTGGTCTCGATCAACCGCGTATCGAAAACCGTAAAGGGTGGTCGCCGTTTTGCGTTCGCCGCACTGGTTGTCGTGGGCGATGGCAAAGGTAAAGTAGGCTACGGCACCGCGAAAGCGAAAGAAGTGCAGGACGCCGTGAAAAAAGCAACGGAAGGCGCGAAGAAATCGATGATTCGCGTGCCGCTGCGCGAGAGCCGTACGCTCCACCACGATGTGAAAGGCCGCTTCGGCGCTGGCCGTATCATGGTGCGCTCGGCTCCGGCCGGTACCGGTATCATCGCCGGTGGCCCGATGCGTGCGATTTTTGAGGCGCTGGGCGTGCATGATGTGGTCGCGAAATCGACCGGCACCAGCAACCCGCACAACATGGTGAAGGCGACCTTCGCCGCGCTGAAGCTGATGAACAGCCCGAAAAGCGTCGCTACCCGCCGTACCATGAAAGTGGGCGAAGTGGTGGAACGTCGCGAAACCGGTGCGAAGGCACAAGGTCAACATAACGAAGCAGAGTAGGAGCTGGCCTCACGGCTAGCGTGCTAGGAGAGAAACATGGCAGCGAAGAAAACAGTTACCGTAAAGCAGATCGCGAGCCCTTGTGGCCGTGTGAAAGAACAGCGCGCGACCCTGGTGGGTCTCGGCCTGAATAAAATGCACAAAGTCAGCACGCTGGAAGATACACCCGCCGTGCGTGGCATGATTAACAAGCTGCCGCATCTCGTGGCAGTGGTGGAAAGCAAGTAGTGGTTGGTGGCCAGTGGCCAGTGACCAGTAAACGGAGAGAGACATGCAACTGAATCAACTGCAAGATAACCCAGGCGCCCGCAAATCGCGGATGCGCGTTGGCCGTGGCATCGGCTGCACCAAAGGCAAAACCTGCGGCCGTGGCGGTAAAGGTCAAACGGCGCGTTCCGGCGTGGCCATCAAAGGCTTCGAGGGCGGCCAGATGCCGATCCACCGTCGTCTGCCGAAGCGCGGCTTCAACAACCACACCCGCGTTGAGTTCGACGTGATCACCCTGCGTGACCTCCAAGTGCTCGTGAACAACGGCACCTTTAAAGCCGGTGACATGGTGACCACCACAGCGCTGAAAGAAAAAGGCATCGTGCCAAAAACCAGCGAAGGCGTTAAACTGCTGTTCAAAGGTGAGCTGAAAACCAAACTCAGCCTCGACATCGAACGCGCTTCGGCCAACGCCAAAGCGGCGATTGAAAAACTCGGCGGTACGGTTGCGGTAAAAGTGAAAGCACCGAAGCGCGAGAAAGTGAAAAAAGATCCGAAGACTGGTAAGGCGATTAAAGCCTAGTTGGTTTTGAAGACGAAATAAAAAGGCAGCGTTCGCGCTGCCTTTTTTGTTGGTGCAACTTTTCTAAGCTGCTTGACACACGCGCCCAGCGCTTTAATGACAAGCGGTACTAAATTTACTTCCCATAATAACCCTCAGGATTTTCCATGACCTCTGCTGCAGAACGTTTCGCACAAAATATGAATTTTGGCCTGCTCGGCCGCGCGACAGAACTCAAAAGCCGCCTGCTATTTGTGCTTGGCGCGTTGATTGTGTATCGCCTCGGCACCTATATCCCGATTCCGGGTATCGACCCGCAAATCCTGCATCAGGTGTATCAGCAACATGCGGGCGGCGTGCTCGGCGTGTTCAACATGTTCTCCGGCGGTGCGCTTTCGCGGATGACGATTTTTGCACTCGCGGTGACGCCCTATATCTCGGCCTCCATCATCATTCAGCTGATGAGCGCTGCGGTGCCGCAACTGGCCGCACTCAAGAAAGAGGGTGAGGCGGGACGTCGTAAAATCAACCAATATACTCGCATTGGCACGCTGTTTTTATGCTTGCTACAAGCCTATGGCATCGCCAACGGGCTGGAAGGGATGTCGGCAGACGGCGCCTCTGCGGTTATCAACCCCGGCCTGTTCTTCCGCTTCACCACGATGATTACGCTCACTGGCGGCACCATGTTCCTGATGTGGCTGGGCGAGCAAATCACCCAGCGCGGCATTGGCCAGGGCATCTCGCTGATTATTTTCGCGGGGATTATTGCGAACATGCCAAGCGCCTTCGCCAGCACGTTCGAGCTCGGCCGCAAGGGCGTGATCTCGACGCCCGTTATCCTGATGATTCTGGTGATTGTCCTCGCCATGATCGCGCTGATCGTGTTTATGGAGCGCGCGCAACGCCGGATTCTGATTCAGTATCCCAAGCGCCAGATCGGCAATAAAATCATGCAGGGCGAATCGACGCATCTGCCGCTGAAGCTGAACGCCGCAGGTGTGATTCCGCCGATCTTTGCGTCGTCGCTGCTGCTCTTCCCGCTGACGATTGCGAGCTTCAATGCCGAAGGTGGCCCGGAATGGCTGCGGGCGGTATCGGCGCATCTCGCGCATGGGCAGCCACTTTATATGGTGTTGTATGTGTCGATTATTGTGTTCTTCTCGTTCTTCTATACCGCGGTGGTGTTCAACCCGGTAGAGACGGCGGATAACCTGCGCAAAAACGGCGGGTTCATTGCGGGGATTCGCCCCGGCAAAACCACGTCGGATTATCTTGATTATGTGTTGACGCGTTTGACGGTGGTGGGCGCGGCCTATCTGAGCCTCGTCTGTGTGTTGCCGGAGTTTTTGATCTCGGAGTTCAACGTACCGTTCTATCTCGGCGGCACCAGCCTCTTGATCGTGGTCAATGTGATCATTGACTTTGTTGGTCAAGTACAGTCACATCTGTTTGCCCACCAGTATGAAGCGCTGATCAAAAAGGCGCGACTGAAGGGGCGGAAGTAGCTTTCAGAGAAAAGGTAGGGGCGAACTATGAACATCATTCTCCTTGGCCCCCCGGGCGCCGGTAAAGGAACGCAGAGCGACTATCTGCGCGATCATTATACACTCGCGAAGCTGGCGACGGGCGACATGCTGCGCGCCGCGGTGGCGAGTGGTTCGGAGCTGGGGAAAAAGGCCAAGGCAATTATGGCGGCCGGCGGCTTGGTGAGCGATGATATTATGATCGGCATCATCCGCGATGCGATTGCCGATAAGTCCTGCGCGAACGGGTTCATTCTCGATGGCTTCCCGCGCACGACGGCGCAGGCTGAAGCGCTTGATGGGATGCTGAAAGAAGTGGGCAAGAAAATCGACCATGTGATTGAGTTGAAAGTGAACGACCATGAAATGGTTACGCGCATCTCGGGCCGCTTCTCGTGCAGCAAATGCGGCGCGGGCTACCATGACAGCTTCAAGCAACCGAAGGCCGAAGGCGTGTGCGATAGCTGCGGTAGCACCGACTTCACCCGCCGCGAAGACGATCGCGCCGACACGGTGGCCAAACGGCTGGAGGCCTACCATGCCAGCACCGCTCCGGTGGTGGCATACTACGCCAAATCCGGCGCGCTGAAATCCGTCGACGGCATGGAAGAGATTGATGACGTCACTCGCGCGATCGCCCGGTTGGTGGGTTAGCGTCTAGCCTTTTTTCCAGCCTTTTTCTCGGGGATTCTGAAGTTCGGCATCTGTTACCACAGGATTCTTTACTTCGTTGATGTTGCCAGACGTTAGACCGAACTCTTCCGGGGCGGGGCGGTTTACGTTTTTGGACTTTATTCGAGATAAATAATTGGTGAGGCTAGTGTCATGCCCACCATATTCCCTATCAGAGAAGCGACTGCTGCCAATGGCTTTCTCATCAATCTGTGCATCCGCCGCAAGTAATAGCTTGATCGACTCTGGTACTTTTTGCTCCCGAATTTCGCTAAAAAAGTAATGTATACATAGGGGGTCACTTGGCCCCCGATAGAAATTGTGCCCTGGCAGGTATCCCTGACTATCGCCGCACATTTGGGCTACTTCGAAATCTTGTTGATCTTTCTGATATCGCGCAAGTTCCTTATTGTAGTCACACGCTACATCATTAGCGTAAAGATTGATTGCATAGTGAAGCAGATCCTCTTTGGAAATGATGGTGGCTTTGCCATTGTTTATCTCTGGGAGTTTGATCTGGTGTTTATCTGCGCCCGCATTAAGCCATTGGGCAAGCACTTTGAGCGACCCTGACTCTATCATTTTATATGGGTTTTGTTCTGTTTCGCTTCCCATTACGCACTCCATCAGGTGAATTTTGACCTACCATAACACGACTTATCTGCCCCAAATATGAAGATTTGATGACAATTGCTCCCAGTCATGAGTGGCGGGGTGATTTTTCTCCAAATAATCCGTTGACAGTGGCGGTTTCGCCTGTATATTCCCGGCTCCTTGCGTGAGGCGAGGGCATGAGTGTCGCGTCGCGGCCTTGTGAATATCATTATAAATCAGGAGTGTAGCATGGCTCGTATTGCCGGCGTTAATATTCCTTCTGCCAAACGCGTCGTGATTGCACTGACGTATATCCATGGCATTGGGAACGCGAAAGCGAAAGAAATCATTGTAAAAGCAGATATTGAGGACACGCGCCGCGTGGCTGACCTCACCGAGCTCGAAGTGAGCCGTCTGCGTGAAATTATCGACGCCGATTATACGGTGGAAGGCGATCTGCGCCGCGAAACCAGCGTAAACATCAAGCGTCTGATGGATCTCGGCTGCTACCGCGGTCTGCGTCATCGTAAAAAACTGCCGGTTCGTGGCCAGCGTACGCATACCAATGCGCGCACGCGTAAGGGTAAGGCAGTGGCAATTGCCGGTAAGAAAATGGTGACTAAGTAGTTGTCAGTTGACAGTCGTTAGTCGTTAGGAAAACAGGAAATTTAGGAGGGTGAGTTTAGGAGTTCAGGTTTTAGCGTCGCTGACGACTCAAAACTAACAACTAACCACTAAATAATATGGCTAAAGCACAAACGAAAAAAGGCGCTGCCGCTGAGGCAGTGAAGAAGAAGGACCGCAAGAACGTGCCAAACGGCGTTGTTCACGTGAACGCGAGCTTCAACAACACCATCATCACCATCACCGACCCATTCGGCAACGCGATTGCGTGGTCGAGCAGCGGTGCCAACGGCTTCAAGGGCTCGCGTAAATCGACCCCTTACGCGGCACAAATGGCGGCGGAAGTGGCCGGCAAAAAAGCGATCGAGCATGGCATGCGCACGGTGGAAGTGCTCGTGAAAGGCCCGGGCGCAGGCCGTGAGTCGGCACTGCGCGCACTGGCTGCGGTTGGGTTTAACGTGACTAGCATTAAGGACATCACGCCGGTTCCGCATAACGGCTGCCGTCCACCGAAACGTCGCCGCGTGTAATTACGGCGGCCTTAGGCTGAATTTTTAGAGATCATCGAACACGGGGAATTACATGAGTGCTATTCTAAATAAAAACTGGAAAGACCTGATTAAGCCAACCAAGCTCGACATTAAACCAGTGACCGGCGACGCGCGCCGCGCCACGGTAGTTGCTGAGCCTCTGGAACGCGGCTTCGGGATTACGCTCGGTGTGGCACTGCGCCGCATCCTGCTCAGCTCGCTGCAGGGCGCTGCGGTGACCAGCATTAAAATCGAAGGTGTCCAACACGAATTCTCGGCGATCCCGGGCGTGCGTGAGGACGTGGTGAACATCATCCTCAACATCAAAGATCTCAAGCTCAAGGCGCACTCGACGGATCGTAAGCGCATGGTGCTGAAATCGAGCGAGGCGGGTGAAGTGACTGCCGGCATGATCCAGACCGATTCGGATGTGGAAGTGCTGAACAAGGACCTCGTTATCTGTACGCTCGACAAGGGCGCCAGCATCAACATGGAACTCGTGGTGGAAGTGGGTAAGGGCTATGTGCCTGCCTCGCAGAACCGTCCGAGCGATGCGCCGATCGGCCTCATTCCGGTGGATGCGCTGTTCTCGCCGGTGGAGAAAGTTTCCTACAAAGTGGAAAACGCACGCGTGGGCAACCGTACCGACTACGACAAACTGACGCTCGAACTCGAGACCGATGGCTCGGTGGCGCCGGACGATGCGGTGGCACTCGCTGCGCGCATCCTGCAAGACCAGCTCGCCCTGTTCATCAACTTCGAAGATGCACATGAAGTGAGCACCAAGTCGGCTGAGGAAGAACTGAAATTCTCGCCGTATTTGCTCAAGAAAGTCGACGAGCTCGAATTGTCTGTCCGTTCAGCGAACTGCCTGAAAAACGACAATATCGTCTATATCGGTGACCTGGTGCAGAAGTCGGAAAGCGAAATGCTCAAGACCCCGAATTTCGGCCGCAAGTCGCTCAACGAAATTAAAGAAGTGCTGAACAATATGGGTCTGCGCTTCGGTATGGAAGTCACCTCGTGGCCGCCGGAAAATATCGAAGAACTGGCACGTAAATTTGAAGATCCGTACTAGGTCCGGGTCAAAGGGAGTAGAACATGAGACACCAAGTAGCAGGGCGTAAGCTCAACCGTACCGCGTCACACCGTAAGGCAATGTTTGCCAACATGGCCTGCGCGCTGATTAAACACGAGCAGATCTTCACGACGCTGCCGAAGGCGAAAGACCTTCGTCCCATCGTCGAGAAACTGGTCACCGCTGGCAAAAAGGGCGACCTCGCGGCACGCCGTTTGCTGATCGCGCGTCTGCGTGACGAGAAAATGGCCGAGAAAGTACTCTCCGTGCTTTCGAAGCGTTATGCTGAGCGCAAGGGCGGCTACATCCGCGTGCTGAAAGCGGGCTTCCGCTATGGCGATGCGACCCCGATGGCAATCATCGAGTTCGTGGACCGTGATGAAAGCGCGCGTGGTCAGGATTCGGGTCCGGTGGAAGTGACCGGCGAAGAAGTGGCTGCATAGGCATTTGCGATAGCGGACCATCTGCGTCGTCGCGTCCGTTCCCACGAACCCTTACGTAGCGCTGCTACGCGCGGCTTCGCGGAAACGGCAAGCGCTCCTAGCATCTGGCCCACTCTGGCAAATGCAGGAAGAAAGAATAGAAAAAGGCCACCGCTTGGTGGCCTTTTTTGTTGGGTGCGATGTGCCTAGTAGCCGCGGCTCTCTGTTATTTCATAGAATTGTGTGTCTGGCTCATAGGTTTTGCCATGCTTTGTGCCAACGTTTGCTACAAACTTATTGAGCAGTGATTTTAGGGTATTATCTGCACCTCGACGTCTATCTTCAGCGTCTGCAAAGCCCGATTCTTCCGGCAACGAAAAAAGACCGCTGTTTTCTTGTTTTGCCAATGAATAAAGTTTGTCAGCCGTTTCAGTGTAGTCACCAAGAGAAATACAATACGCGCGATAGGACTTTTCTTCATTTGGTATCTGTCCGTTTATATTACGACCTCGCCGGGCAAGGAAAAAAGTTAGAGAGTCCTCTCCAGCTGTTTCAGCTTGAAAGGCCAATGTCTTTGCTAACTCTTCCATTTCTGGAGTAAAATTGAACTCTTGTGACATGATGCGCTCCGATTGTTGATATATATTTCAGTAGCAATATCAGAAAAAGTAACTGAGTAGTATGACAGTTTCATGACAATTGAGGCTGGATGGATTCCAGCTTTCGCTGGAATGACGGGGCTGGGCGCGGTATGAGGGTGGTATGCCCCCTAAGAAGCAACAGACGCAGGATTCTCTTTTCACCAGCCCGGCCAGCACCGCGCCGCTGGCGGAGCGTCTGCGGCCACAAACATTGGCGGAAGTGATTGGGCAGGATCACCTTGCAGGTGCAGGCGGGATGTTAAGAAAAATGGTTGATGCGCGAAAGCTGCAATCGGTGATTCTCTGGGGTCCGCCGGGTTGCGGTAAAACGACCATCGCGCGGTTGCTCGCTGCGGAGGCGGGCTATAGCTTCGAGCAGGTCTCGGCCGTGGCCTCCGGCGTGGCGGATTTGAAGAAGCATTTTGAAATTGCCGCACACAAAAAAATGACGGGTCAAGGCGCAGCCTTGTTTGTGGATGAGATCCATCGGTTTAACCGCGCGCAGCAGGACGTGCTGCTGCCGGTGGTGGAGGACGGCACCGTGGTGCTGATTGGTGCGACGACGGAGAATCCTTCGTTTGAACTCAATTCGGCGCTCCTCAGCCGCGCGCGGGTGCTGGTGCTGAACAGGCTGGCGCCTGAGGCGCTGGAAGAAATGCTCGTGCGTGCGGAGGAACATCTCGGCGCGCCGCTACCCCTGACCGACGATGCCCGCACTGCGTTGATCGCGATGGCCGATGGCGACGGGCGCTATCTCCTGAGTATGGTGGAGGCGGTGGTGGATGCTCGCGTGCCTGTGTTGACACCCGAAGCGCTTGGTAAGCTGCTGCAGCAACGCCCGCCGGTCTATGACAAAGCGCAGGAGAGCCACTACAACCTCATTTCCGCACTGCATAAATCCCTGCGCGGGAGCGATGTCGATGCGGCGCTCTACTGGTTCGCGCGGATGCTGGCGGGGGGTGAAGACCCGCGCTACATCAACCGCCGTCTGGTGCGGTTTGCGGTCGAGGATATCGGCATGGCCGACCCGCAGGCGCATCTGCAGGCGCTCGCGGCGGCGGAGACCTATGAACGCCTCGGCAGCCCGGAGGGGGAGCTGGCCATTGCGCAGAGCGTGATTTATCTCGCCACGGCGCCGAAGAGCAACGCGCAATATATGGCCTTCAAAGCCGCTAAACGCGCCGCAGCGCAGCATGGCTCGCTGATGCCGCCGAAGCATATTTTAAACGCCCCCACCAAAATGATGAGCGAGCTGGGCTACGGCAAAGGCTATGCCTATGACCATGACGCGGAGGACGGGTTCAGCGGCCAGAACTACTTCCCCGACGAGATGCCGCGCGAGCCGTTCTATCAGCCGGTAGAGCGCGGGTTCGAGCGGGATATTCGGAAACGCCTCGACTATTGGGCAAAATTGAGGGATAAGCGTTTCTCATAGCGGACCATCTGCGTCGTCGCATCCACTTCCGCGAACCCTTACGTAGCGCTGCTACGCGCGGTTTCACGAAAGCGGCAAGTGCTCCTAGCATCTGGCCCACTCTGAGAAACGTGGTACGTGATTTGGTGTCGTTGAGAGAATAGTATGAACCCCACTGCGGTTGTCAATTTATCGTCGATTCTGCTCGTTGCGGCGGGCGGTGCGGTCGGCTGCGTAGCGCGGTTTCTGGCAATCAAACAGGTGGTGCGCCTCAACCCCACCACCTTCCCGCTCGGCACCATGCTGGTGAATATTCTTGGCTCGCTGCTGATCGGCTATGTGCTCGGCAAATATGGTGCGCAGCATTCCACCCGCGCGTTCTTTGTGACTGGCATTCTGGGCGGCTTCACCACCTTCTCCGCCTTCTCGTGGGACGCGATGCAGATGCTGCAGCGCGGCCAGTTTGCAAGTGCGGGCACGTATATTTTCGGCAGCGTCATCCTCTCGATCCTCGCGGTGATGGTCGGCGCTAAACTGGCATAAGAAGAAAGTCTGACAATGGCAATGGAACGCAAAACCTATAAAGTCGACGCCATGGACGGCAACACGCGGCTCGACCGCTGGTGCCAGCGCATCCTCGGCAGTGCGCCGAACTCGGTCTATCAGAAAGCGCTGCGCAGTGGCCGCATTCGCCTCAACGGCAAAAAAGCGGAAGGCGCCGCGCGCGTGTTCGAGGACGACGTGGTCGAGGTGCGCGGCGATATCGTGAACCCCGAGCGCGAGGCCGCCCCACGCAAAAAACAGGACATGAAGCTGACGCTCGAACTCGCGGCCGAGGCGCAGAGCTGGGTGCTTTACAAGGACAAAGACATTCTCGTCATCAACAAGCCCGCAGGCCTTGCGGTGCAGGGCGGCAGCGGGCTCAGCAAGCATCTCGATGGTCTGCTGCCGGCGCTGCAGTTCGATGGCAAACAAGTGCCGCGCCTCGTCCACCGGCTCGATAAGGACACGAGCGGCGTGCTGCTGCTGGCGCGCCATGTGGCGGCGGCGAGCGAGCTGCAAAAAGCCTTCCTCGCGAAAACCATCCGCAAGACCTATCTCGCACTCGTGGTCGGTGTGCCGAATCCCTATTCGGGCGAGATCGAATCGAACCTCGATAAAATCGCACGCGGGGAAGACAGCCGCGAAATGGTGCGCAGTGTGGAGGAAGACGGCAAACGCGCCATTACGCGCTACCGCACGATTGAACATCTCGCCAAGAAAATGGCGCTGGTGGAGCTGGAGCCAGTGACAGGCCGCACGCACCAATTGCGCGTGCATATGGCGGAAATGAAATGCCCTATCGTCGGTGACGGTAAATATGGCGGCGGGGCGGCACATGTGAAAGGCGGCGTGGAAATTTCCGGCCGCTTGCATCTGCAGGCATGGCGCATTGAACTGCCGCCGCTGTTCGGCAAACCCGCACGCAGCTACGAAGCCCCTCTCGCGCCGCATATCGCCGCCAGCCTCGATGCGCTGGGGTTGAGCTTAGAGAAGTAGGGCTTAACGTGTTTGCTGCGTATTTGCGGCGAGTTGTTCGGAAGCGACGGCATCGGCATAACTGCCTTGTGGTGTGCGCGGCTGAATACGGTCTGTGAACCGTGACTGCCCCATTTGCGGTGTCATCTCATACGCGGGTGCTAGCCCCATCTGAGCAGCGGTGGTCGCTAATTGCATCTGCGCGAATTCATATTGCTGCCTTCCGGTTGCAGCCTTATTCCAGCCAATAACGGCACCACCAATCGACGTAAGAAGGCCAATGACGCTAACCATCATCACCACACCAGTACCAAAAACAGGCGCAAGAGCGAGGCCAATAACACCACCTGCAAGACCCCCCACAAGACTGCCAATCCCCCAGCCTCCAAACGCGCCAAGAATCTTGCTCGGGCCTTTATACTCTTCTGCCATGATCGTCTCCATAGATATATACACTACCGATTATAACCGTTTCTTCGTTTAGAAATATGACAGTTCTGTGAAGATTTTGTGACAATTTCCAATTTGGGTGTAATAAATGCCCCTATGATCAGCATGTCGAAATCCAAAGCCGAACCGCGGGCGCTGCCGCAGCGTTTTTATACGCAGGTAGCGGTGGCGGATGTTGCGGGCGGCTTTGCCATCACGCTCGACGGCAAGCCGGTGAAAACCCCGGCGGGCAAGCCACTCGCAGTGCCCCGCCATGTGGTGGCAGAGGCCATGGCGGCGGAGTGGGAGGCGCAAACCACCGTCATCAACACCGACAGCATGCCGCTCACGCGCCTGGCCAGCATCGCCATCGACCGCGTCTCGCTCGACCGCGCGGCGCTGCTCGCGGATATTACAAATTACCTGACGACCGATTTGCTGTGCTACCGCGTGCCGCCGCACCACAGCGAAACGCCGCTAATCACGCATGACGCCATTCTCCGCACACGGCAAGACGCGGCGTTCGACCCGATTCTCGTCTGGGTGCGTGAAACATACGGTGCCGAATTTGCCGTGACCGAGGGTGTGATGCCCATCGCTCAGGCGCCTGCGACGTTGGCAAAGATTGCAGCATTGTTTGAGGAAGCCACCGACGGCGAACTCGCCGCGCTGGCCATGATGGTGCCGATGCTGGGCTCGGCGCTGCTCGCCCTCGCCCTGTGGAAGGGCCCGGTGGAGGTGGAAGCCGCCCTCACCATGGCGCGGCTTGACGAAGATTTTCAGGCCGAGCAATGGGGTCACGACCCGCTCGCCACCGAAGCATGGAATGCCAAATGCCGTGATATCCGCGCCGCCGTGTTTTTTCTTGACAGACAAGCTCCTTAGAAACCTCAAAAAATCCTGCTCTTTTCTGGTGTCCACACGGCCTGTATTTCGCGCTTTGCGCGCGGGGTGGGGCTGTGCTAGAACGCTGGTTTCGCATGTTAAAACGCGTGCGTTGGTTCACCAACCCCTGAGGCTCCATGAGTGCAGTGACGATTGTAAAAGAACTGGAATTAAAGCGCGAGGCCGCGCGTGTCGGCGGCGGTGCAGCACGTATCAATACACAGCATGACAAGGGCAAACTCACCGCCCGCGAGCGCCTCGAAGTGCTGCTCGACCCCGATTCCTTCGAGGAATACGACATGTTCATGGAGCATCGCTGCGTGAACTTCGGCATGGAGAAAAACAAGGTTCCGGGCGATGGCGTGGTGACTGGCCAGGGCACCATCAATGGCCGCCTGGTGTTTGTATACAGCCAGGATTTCACCGTGCTTGGCGGCTCGCTGAGCGAGAATAACGCCCGCAAAATCTGCAAAGTGCAGGACATGGCGATGAAAATGGGCGCGCCGATTATCGGCCTGAATGACTCCGGCGGTGCGCGGATTCAGGAAGGCGTGGACTCCCTCGCGGGTTTCGCGGAGATTTTCCAGCGCAACGTGTTGGCCAGCGGCGTGATACCACAGATTTCGGTGATTATGGGGCCTTGCGCTGGTGGCGCGGTTTATTCCCCCGCGCTGACGGATTTCACCGTGATGGTGCGCGGCAGCAGCTATATGTTCGTGACCGGCCCGGAAGTGGTGAAAACCGTGACGCATGAGGAAATTACGCAGGAAGAGCTCGGCGGTGCGGACATGCACGGCACGCACACCGGCGTGGCAGACATGGTCTATGACAACGATATCGAGGCGTTGCTGCAAGTGCGCCGCCTCGTCAATTTCTTGCCGCTTTCCAGCCGCGATAAGGCGCCCGTGCGGCCGACGGAAGACCCGGCTGATCGCGTGGAGATGGGGCTTAATACGGTGGTTCCGGAGAATGCGAACAAGCCCTACGATATGTTCGAGGTGCTGCGCCGCGTGGTGGATGAGGAGGATTTCTTCGAAGTCTCGCCGGATTACGCGAAGAATATCATCGTCGGCTTCGCGCGGATGGAAGGGCATACGGTGGGCTTCGTGGCCAACCAGCCGATGGAACTCGCGGGCTGCCTTGACATCGACGCCAGCCGCAAAGCCGCACGTTTCGTGCGTTTCTGCGATGCGTTCAATATTCCGATTGTGACGCTGGTGGATGTTCCGGGCTTTTTGCCGGGCAGCTCGCAGGAGCATAACGGCATCATCCGCCACGGCGCGAAGCTGCTCTATGCTTACGCGGAGGCGACCGTGCCGAAAATCACCGTCATCACTCGCAAAGCCTATGGCGGCGCGTATATCGTGATGGGCAGCAAACATCTGCGCAACGATATGAACTATGCGTGGCCATCCGCCGAAATCGCCGTGATGGGCCCGGAGGGCGCGGTGGAGATTATTTTCAAAGGTAAGCTGAAGGGGCAGGACGAAGTGGATGCGGCGGTGGAAAGCTACCGCGATAACTTTGCGAGCCCGTTTGCGGCGGCGGGGCGAGGGTATCTGGATGACGTGATTCGTCCGCAGAACACGCGCTGGCGCATTTGCCGTGCGCTCGCCACGCTGCGCAACAAAGAACTGAGCAACCCCAAAAAGCGACACGATAACTTGCCGCTGTAACCTATCCCTAATGGAGGACACCATGAACCTAACCACATTGCGTAATGGCTCTCTGTTAGGGCTCGTGGCTGCGCTGGCGGTGGCACCGCAGCTTGCGATGGGGGCTGAGGCTAAAGCCAAGGCAGCACCCTCGGCGGCGGATGCATTTTCGCTCTCGGGCAGTGTTGCCTTTACCAGCGACTATCGCTTCCGCGGCGTGACGCAAAATGATGAAAACCCTACCCCGCAAGTAGGGTTGGAACTCGACCACGACTCGGGCGCGTATGCGGGCATCTGGGGTTCGCCGGTGGATTTTAACGATGGCGACGAAGCAAAGACCGAGCTCGACCTTTCCCTTGGCTATCGCTACGAAACGGGCCCGTGGAAGGCCGATGCGCGCTATACCTATTATGCGTATCCCGGCGCGGATTCTGCACTCAATTATGACTATAGCGAAGTTTCGTTTGAGGGCGCGTATGACCTCGGCGCGGTGACGCTCGGTGGGTTTCTGGCCTATTCGCCCAATTTCTTTGCGGATTCAGGGCATGCGGAATATGTGCAGGCCAAGCTGACAGCGCCGCTGCCGCATAATTTCTCGGCGCATGCCTATCTCGGCAAGCAGTTCGTGGCGGATAACGACGCGTTTGGCTATCCCGACACGGTGGATTGGAATATCGGCGCGGGATATACGTTCAAGCAGGTGAATCTCGACCTCAGCTATATCGACACCGATATGACCTCCGACGAATGTGCCGCGGGCTGTTCTGGCCGTGTAGTGGGAACGGTTTCGTATAATTTTTAGATGTGCTGCGGCATAATGCCCTAGCCCTTACCGCGCCGCGCGGCAGATTTTTATAAACAGAACCAATATGTTAACCAAATCTTAACCCTTTTGGGCTAAGGTGGGGGTGCGATTGTCATAAAACTGTAACTATTATTACCGCCCCACACGCGGTATATTCGGCTTAGGAATTTTTTTAATACTATTTTGAAGGAGTGTACCGTGGCTGAAGAGAACAATGTTTTTGATATCCAGAACGAAGCATCTAAAGCGCTGATTAAAGATTTGGCGATGTCGCTTATTCAGGAATACTACGAGAATAAGCCAGAGGCTGGCGAACAGCTTGTCGTTACGGCTAAACTCGCGGGTTTCCAGATGCCAGAAGACGGTACGCCAGAGAAAAAACTGTTCACCAAATACATGGGGGAAATCCATAACGAAGTGCAGAAGCAGGTGCAGGACGCGATCAATGCGCCGATGAATGCAGATTTTGATCCTGATGCGAAGGCGGGCAATGTTAAGGTTCCGTTCAAAATTAATATCGACACGGCGACCGATGCGAAAGCGCCCAAGCTCATTGCAACGCGAGGTGGGTTGCTGACCAAAGAGCAGGTGGCTGCGGCTACAGTTGCGCTGTTTTTACTGACGCAGGTGAGCTGTAAAAAAGGTACGCTCTTAAATCCGAATATCAAGGAAGTGCATAATACGATCTATAATTATATCCAGCCGGTGACCAAAAAGACCGTTGGTCAGGTGTCGTTCCATTATGATCTCCCCAGCACGATTACGGGTGATAACCTGACGGCGGCGCAGAAATTTAACTATGTGATCATGAACCCAAGCCAGATTAGCCCAGATCAGGCCAAGGCAATGGGCATTAACGTGGCCGGATACGCGTCCGGGTTTAGTATCGTGACAGGCTCCGGCAATACACCGCATATCTACGATGCGCTGAAGGATATCCAGCTTGCTTATATCACCTGGCAGGATAACCACCCGGGGCAAACGCCGGTGGTTGGTGACCCGCAGCCGGGAGATGACGAGTACCCCGCCTGGCAGGCTGCCCACCCGGGGCAAACGCCGGTGGTTGGTGACCCGCAGCCGGCATACGCGGTGGATCTTGCGAACGATGGTATGCAGAAGGGGCCCCTTCCGTTCCCAGAGCATAAATATGCCAACTATAACTATTTTGGCGCACCAAAGACGAACCTAATTTATAACCTTAATAACCGTAAGGTGTTTAAAATCGTTAAAGACGATATGATCCAGCAGGCAAGCAGCTACCCTGGCGGGTTGGCGTTCGATGAGTTCGACCAATGTATCGCGATGGCGGACCCCGCATTTCCTTTCCCGGCGGGCACTCAGCTTGTTCCTGCCTCGTTTACCACCAGAATAACGGATCTGTACGCGGCGGTGGCACGGGCAGACGGTGTGGTTAATGGTGGCCCCAAGGGCTCTCCGAAAATGGTGCGCGCGTTCAGTGGTTTGCAGCCCTCGCTAGTGAAATATGCCGACCAGATGTTGCCGATTATGGCGCAGCAGAACTGCGGATTGATTCTGGAGTCGCGCGTTTATGGGGGCTCGGGTAATCTTATGGATTCAACCATTCAAGAAGCCAATATCGAGCAGATTCTCAAGTTTGCGCAAGGTGCGAAGAATGCGGGTCGCCATCATATTGTAATCGACGCATTGGAACCACGGACGCAAACGGCAGGCGTGGCGGGTTACGAAGATGCGGCGGAGCAAACTGCGAAGTTCTATCAAAAAGTGATCGACCGTATTAAAGCTGTGCTTGGCAAGGATTTTGAAGTGGAAATCAACATGCAGATTCTGGATGTGAATTCGCAGGGGTATTTCCAAGGTCAGAACCCGAACGACTTTAAAACCAACCAGGATTTAAAAAAGAGTCCTAAGCTGGCACCGTACAATGTAGTGATGAACTTCAAAACCCCGTATCTTCACGATGAGAAGGGCAACCTGTTCTTGGATAAAGAGGGCAAGCCGATTGGAGATTATGCCGCTTTTGTTCATAACGACCAGCAGGTGGAGAGGGCATTGCAGCCGATCTACGATGCAAACGGCGTTGCCGCTGCGCATAAGCTGACGAAGGAAACCGATTCGTTCAGCGCGAAGCTGGAGAAGGGCGATGGTTCGTTTGCTAAAGCGATTGCAGCGGACCTTCAGAAAGGCCACGCTGCGCAGATTAAGGCGCAAAAGGCTGAAGCTGAAGCGAATAAGGATAAGGGTATCGCGTAAGCGTCTCTCATTCAACCAACCAAAACGGGGGCTTCGGCTCCCGTTTTTTTTTGCGGGGTGGGGTGGGGAAGGCTTTGACTATAAGGTTGCACCCGCGCCCGTTTTTCTTTAGTCAGTAGCGCTGATTCACCAGTGACTGAGAGACTATGTTTCATTCGATCCTGATCGCCAACCGCGGGGAAATTGCGACCCGCATCATGACCACTGCTAAAAAAATGGGCCTGCGCACGATCGCGGTCTATTCGGAGGCGGATACCAACGCGCTGCACGTGAAAAATGCGGACGAAGCGGTGTTCATCGGCGCGAGCCCCAGCATTAAATCGTACCTCAATATTGAAAACCTGCTCTCGGCGATTGATCAATCGGGCGCGGAAGCGGTGCATCCGGGCTACGGGTTTCTCTCGGAAAAAGAGCCGTTCGCCAAGGCGATTATGGAGCGCAGCAACGCCACCTGGGTGGGGCCGACGCCGGAAGCCATCCGCCTGATGGGCGACAAGATTGAATCGAAAAAAATCGCGAAAGCCGCTGGCGTGAACGGTGTTCCGGGCGTGCTCGAAGCGATCTCGGACGTGAAAGAAGCGCGCCGCATTGCGAATGAAATCGGCTACCCCGTGATTATTAAAGCGGCGGCAGGCGGCGGCGGTAAAGGCATGCGCGTGGTCAACTCCGACGAAGAGCTCGTCGACGGCATGAAAATGGCCTCGAGCGAGGCGCGCAGCAGCTTTAACGATGCGCGGGTGTTCATCGAGAAATACTTCGTCAACCCGCGCCATATCGAGATTCAGGTGCTGGCCGATAAATACGGCAACGTGGTGAGCCTCGGCGAGCGTGAGTGCAGCATTCAGCGCCGCCACCAGAAGGTGATCGAAGAAGCGCCATCCATGTTCGTGACGCCGGAAATGCGCGCGGCGATGAGCGAGCAATCGATCGCGCTCGCCAAGCAAGTGGGCTATGTTTCGGCGGGGACGGTGGAGTTCATCGTCGATCAGGCCGGGGAGTTTTACTTCCTCGAGATGAATACGCGTTTGCAGGTGGAGCACCGCGTGACCGAGCTGGTGACGGGGATTGACCTCGTGGAGCAGATGATTCGCATCGCTGCCGGGGAAAAATTGCCCTTCACGCAGGCCGATGTGCAATGCAACGGCTGGGCGTTTGAAAGCCGGATTTACGCGGAAGACCCTAAGCGCGGCTTCCTTCCATCCACCGGCCGCGTGGTGAAATATCAGGAGCCGGAAGCGCGCCCCGGCACGGTGCTCGATACGAGTATCTACGAGGGCGGCGAGGTCAGCATGTTCTATGACCCGATGATCGCGAAATACTGCACCCATGCGCCGACGCGCGAAGCCGCCGCCACCATGATGGTCGACGGGCTGGGCGATTTTGTGATTCAGGGCATCGCGCACAACGCGAGCTTTTTGCAGGCGGTGCTTAGCCACGAGAAATTCCGCAAAGGCGAGATTTCGACGAACTTCATTGAGCAGGAATGGCCCGCCGGGTTCACGGGCGCGGAGCTTTCGACCGAGGCGCAGAAAGTCTGCATGGCGGTGGCGGCATTCTGTTCGCTGCGTGACATCGAGCGCGACGCGCAGATCACCGGCCAGTTGCCGGGGCGCACGCCGCCGATTGGTGCGCGCTGGGTGGTGACGCTGGGCGGCAACTCTGTGCCTATCTACGCCCGCAAAAAAGATTACGGCTACGATATCAGCTATGATGAGGGGATGGTGGTTATCCGCTCCGCATGGAAGCTCGGGCGCAAGCTGTTCCAGGGCACAGTGAACGGCAAACCCGTCAGCGTGCGCGTGGCACCACTGGCGGAGGGCTATCAGCTCAACTATGCGGGGGCAGAGGTGAAAGCCACCCTGCGGACACTCCGTGTCGCGGAGTTGGGTCAGTACATGCCAGTGCGTGAAAGCACCGTGTCGCAGTTTGAAATCACCGCGCCGATTGCCGGGCTGATTTCCGCTGTGCATGTGCAGAAGGGCGATACCATCCGCGCCGGTCAGCAGCTGTTTGTGATCGAGGCGATGAAGATGGAAAACATCATCTACGCCGATAACGACGCCAAGGTGAAAGACGTGCATGTGAAAGCCCCCGCCAGCGTGACCAGCGGCCAGCTCATTATTGAGTTCGAGGAGCCGGAAGCTTCGGACGAGGCAGGGAAGAAAGCGGCTTAAGTTGTGCTTGAATTTTGAGCCGCTTAGTGCTATCATTAGATGATAGTGAGGTGCCGATGCCCAGTAGTTATACGTTAGGGAACCATTTTGAGGGGTTTGTGCAAGCCCAGCTCAGCAGTGGCCGTTACAACAATGCGAGCGAAGTGCTGCGCGACGCGCTGCGGCTGATGGAAGACCGCGAACGGCGGCTCGCGGTGCTCGATGCGGCGATTGCCGCGGGCCTAGAGGATGTGCAGGCTGGCCGCGTGCATGCGGTGGAGGATGTGTTTAACAGGCTCGAAGCGCGCTATGGTGCGCATGCCGGGAAGAACGCGTGAAGCTCGAACTCGCCGCCACGGCGACGCAGGATTTAACCCGAATCGGTGATTATATCGCGCAGGATAGCCCCGCGCGGGCATTGGCATTTGTGCAGATGCTGCGCGCCAAGTTGACCCTTCTGCCGACGATGCCGCAGGCCTTTCCACTCGTTCCGCGTTACGAGGCGCACGGCATCCGCCGCTATCCCGTCGCGGATTACCTGATTTTTTACCGTGCGGAGGAGGCGCGTGTGGTGGTCATCCATATCCTCCACGGCGCGCAGGACTATGAAGCGCTGCTTTTTCCTTAAGCGGTGATTCACCCCAACCTAATCACGCCCTCGGCGTGCAGCGTTGCCAGCAGTGGGACGAGGGGGAGGCCTTGGATCACGTCCTGCTCGCCAGTGACGGCGGAAAAGAGATGCCGCCCCAGCCCTTCGAACTTATAGGAACCGCAGGAGGAAAGCGGGGCATCGGCGGCGACATAGGCGTGGATTTCAGCGGCCGTGAGGGCGCGCATGGTGAGGCTGGCGGTGGCCACATGTTGCCAGACGATTTCGCCGCCACGTGCCAGCACCACGGCGGAATGCTGCTGGTGCGTGCTGCCCGCCAGCGCCGCGATCTGCGCCTCCGCCCGGTCGTAACTGCCGGGTTTGGAGAGAATATCGCCCTTATGCACACAGATCTGATCGGCGCCGATGACATACGCCTCCGGCTGGCGGGTGCTGACGGCGAGCGCCTTCGCCCCGGCGAGCGCCAGCGCCAGCGCGGGGATATCCGCCGTGCCATGCGCGGTTTTGATGGTGTCTTCCTCCACCCCGGAAGGCATAACGCTGAACGTGAGGCTAACAGACTTTAACATCTGCTGGCGGATGGTGGAGCCGGAAGCGAGTATCAGCGGGGCATGTTGGCGCAATGCAGCCATTTTGCGGCGCTAACCAATATCGCTCGAGGTCACGAGGCGCATGACTTCGGCGCGGGCGGTGGCGTCGGTTTTGAACAGGCCACGCATTTGGGTGGTGACGGTGGTGGTGCCCGCTTTATGGACGCCGCGCGTCGTCATGCACTCATGCGCTGCATCGATAATGACGCAGACGGCTTTGGGCTTCAGCACGCGCTCGATGGTGTCGGCGATTTGCGCGGTCATCAGCTCCTGCGTTTGCAGGCGCTTGGCAAACACGTCGAGCAGGCGCGCGATTTTGCTGATGCCCACCACCTTGCGATCCGGCAGGTAGGCGATGTGCGCGCGGCCGATGATCGGCACCATGTGATGCTCGCAATGCGATTCGAACTGCATGTTTTTGAGCAGCACGATTTCGTCGTAGCCCGCCACGTCGTCGAAGGTTTTGGCGAGTACGTCGTCGGGGTTTTCGTCATACCCGGCGTAGAATTCCTGATAGGCCTCGACCACGCGCTGCGGGGTGTCGAGCAGCCCTTCGCGCGATGGGTCATCCCCCGCCCAGCGGATGAGGGTGCGCACGGCTTCCTTCGCCTCTTCCATGGTAGGGCGGGTGCGCTTGTGGTTCTCGTTCGCCGGCGATGCCGCGAGGGGTTTGGCTTGCTTCGATGGCTGGTTCATGACGCCCTGTTTTTCGTGAATGAGCGGGCGTTATAGCGCGAATTGGCAGAAATGCAAGGATTAGGGGAGAGTGGTGCTAGGTGATGCTGCGGCCGTTGGTTTCGCTCATCCGCGCAAAATAACTGCGATCAAAACTATCTGTCTTGGTTTTTGCAGCATTCTGCGACGGGTCTTTCTCGATCGGCGCGGATTGCGCGGGGGTTTTGAAAGAGGCCGCAATGGTCGCACCCAGTTCTGCTGCCAAATCAAACGGCTGTTTTGGGGCTTCTTTTGGCGCGGCGGCGATGTTGGCATTCATGGCTTCGTAATAGCTTTTATTGGTTCCGACATCGTCTTTGGCGAGGCCTGCGGCATTATCCGGCGCTTTGGGTTTTTCCTGTTTTGGTGCGTCTTTTTTGGGCTCTTTGGGGGCAGAAGCGAGGAGTGCCGCTTTCTCCTCCGGCGTTTTGGTGTCGAGGATGATCTTGTTGAAATCGACTTTCTGCGCATCGCGGAGGGCTTTGTCTTTTTGCGCTTGCGCTACCAACTCCGATTGTGCGTTCACTTCGGTTTTGTCGTTGGTGATAGCGCCATAGCTTTTCAGCTCTTCGGCGCTGGTGATGTATTTACCATCGATTTTCAGGTTGCTGATTTTGGCATCGCTAAGATCGACATCACAGAGGTTGCCGTTCAGGGTGAGGCCTTGTAGCGTTGCCCCTTTCAGCTTGCTGTTCATGGCGATGGTCGCGTTGCTAAGATCGGAATTGGCGATGGTCGCGCCTTCGGCTTCGAGCACAAGAAAGCGTGTATCTTCGTTGACAGATATTTTTTCTACATAGGCGCCCGATTTCAGGGCGATATTAGCCCCTTTCCCGTCAATCGTGATGCCTTCAACCCGTGTGCCGCTCTCGAACGTAATGGTGCCGCCGTTGATATTGGTCAGGTGGATGTCGCGGTAGGCGGTGTCTGCTGTGCCGCCGCGGCTGTAGAATTTAAATTCTTCACCGACTTCCATGTTGTTGAAGGTGATGCCCTCGAGCGTGGCCGCTTTGGCGATTTCGTCGTTGAACGAGGTCGCCGGGTCGACATAGCAGTTCTTCAGGTTGGCACCGGTGAAATCGATGTTCGTATAAAAGTCGCTGATGGCATGGTCGCCGTCGAGATCCATCTCGTTTTCCATCACCGAGTGATGCGGTGCATTTGGATCTGGCTGCTGCTGTACGGCGTTGGGCTGCGTGATGTTTTTCGGTTCAGAGAGGAAGAATCCGCTTAGATCCATTGGACGCTGGCCATTTTGGGCGCGGATAACGGCAAAGATTTTGGGATTCCATGTTTTTGGGTCGAGGTTGCGCTCGGCGACCAGCTTATTGCACGTCTGGATATAATCCTCAAGCGTGGGGCGGCTTTCCGGCGAACCCGGCGCATAGTTATTTTGGGCGGCACGTTCCGCCGCTGCTTCGCGTGCGAGGGCCACTGCCTCGCGCTTGAAGGCGGTCACGGGATCATCCGGGAGGTATTCTGGTTGTTGCGCGGCGCTACTCTTTGTTATGGAAGACTTCCCCATCGGCGCGTGGGTGCGGCCGCCATCGTTCATCTCAGGCGCGGCGGTGGCGGCGAGCGTAGGCGCGGCGAAGCCTGCTTTCTCAAGCGCTTTCTCAATTCTTTTCTTGATGCTATCTGACAAAGAAAGTTCCATGCCTCTGTTTTAGCATGGAATTGCTTAAGACTTCGTTAACGTCAGGCGTTTTTTTGAAAAATTACGACGCGGCGCGGTGGAAAACGCTGCGCAGGCCGGTGACGACATTGCTCACCGTGGATTTCTGCGGGGTCATGACGGTAGCGACGGTGTGCGCTTCGAGGCGCGCGAGGGCGGCCTGTGAATCAAACGCAGGGGTTGCGGCATAAGGTTCTGCAGTGTCCGTTTGTTCGTTGGCTAGAAGCGTTGCCAGATCGCTGGTGATGCGGCGGGATTTCTCTTTAATTTCAGCGACGGCAGCGTGCATCATGCCCACATAGCCCTGCCAGTCCATACCCGTCGGGGCGATGGCGGTGAGGTCGCGCTGGGCAGCGCCGAGCGAGTCATGGCTGACGCCGTCCCGCATCATCCCTTCGCGCTCTGCCTCGCCAGCGAGACGGGAGAGATGAATAAATACCTGGCGGCCAAAGAAAGAATCATAAAGCGCAAGAAGGTCGGTTACGTCCCACTCGCGGTAGTGGCGGACATTCACGCCGAGGGCGCGCTGCGCTGGAAGATATTCATGGGAATAGGTTTTTTTGATGTCGGCCACAAAGGCCGCATAGGTGGAAGATGCATGGCTGGTCATAAGCTACCCCTAAAAAACGACGCTTGCACCGAGATATTGTAAAATTTTAGTTAATATACGCCTTTCGGCGCACTCCGTCGAGAATTATTTGCGGTGATCTGTGGATGGGGATGGATTGGCTGGTGGGTGTGGCGGAAAAACAGACGGCCTTATCCAGAAAACCGCCTTTGCGATTTTCGAGCAGGGGCATGCGTTGCATCTTGTGCGTTGCGCCCGCGCGGTAAATGCTTATACTGGCGGCATGAGACAGCCCCCCAAACATCCCGAATCCATCAACGACGAGATCATCAGCCCCCCCTATGGCGAGAGCGAGGGCGAAGAAGCGGCGCGGGTGGAGGCCAGCGGCGAGCTTTATGCAGCGCTTGACCTTGGCACGAACAACTGCCGCCTGCTGATTGCGCGGCCGAGTTTCCACCAGCATACGCAACATAAAACGCTGAAAGTGGTGGATAGCTATTCGCGCATTGTGCGCCTCGGCGAAGGGGTGAGCGACACCGGGCGGCTGGGGGAAGAGGCCATGCGCCGCACCATCCGCGCGCTCGCTACCTGCAAACAGAAGCTCATGCGCTATGGCATCGCCAAACACCGCTTTGTGGCGACGGAAGCCTGCCGCCGTGCGGAGAATGCGCAAGCCTTCCTCGACCGCGTGCATGAGGAACTGGGGTTGACGATCGACATCATCAGTAACGAGGAAGAGGCGCGGCTCGCGTTTCTCGGCTGTAGCTCGCTGCTGGTTAAGGATACGCGCTTCGCGCTGGCGTTCGATATTGGCGGCGGCAGCACGGAATTTATGTGGGTGAAAATCGACCCCGAGCAACCTATTAACTCGCATAAACGGCATCTCATTCAGGACTGGCTGAGCCTGCCCTACGGCGTGATGAACATGAGCGAGCAGTTCGGCGGCCCTGCCTATACCGAGATGTATTTCGAAGAGATCGTGAACCGCATTAGCAAGCTGCTCGCGCCGATGGAGCATGAGAACCAGATCGCCTCGCGCATGTGGAAGGAAGACGTGCAGATGCTCAGCACCAGCGGTACGGTGACGACGCTGGCGGCGATTCATCTCGACCTGCCGCATTACGACCGCGCGAAGATCGACGGGATCAAACTCTCCATCACCGACATCCGCGGCGCGACGCAGAAATTGCTGCGTATGTCGCCTTCCGCACGCGCGGCGCACCCGTGCATTGGCGCGAGCCGCACCGATTTCATTCTTTCCGGCTGCGCGATTTTCGAAGCGATTGCGCGCACTTTCCCGATCGACAAAATCACCATCGCCGACCGCGGCGTGCGTGAGGGGATCATCGTCAGCCTCATGCGCGAGTTTGGGGCGGGGGCATGACCAAAAAAACTGGCGATAAACGCTCCGGCTCGCGCGGGCTGACGGTGCGCGTGAAAACCGCGAAGACGCGCAGCAATTCGAGCAATCGCTGGCTGCAGCGGCAGCTCAACGACCCCTATGTGATCAAGGCCAAGCAAGCGGGCTATCGCAGCCGTGCGGCGTTTAAACTGGCGGAGCTGGATGATAAATTTCACCTGCTGAAACCGGGCGGGCGCGTGGTGGATCTCGGCTGCGCGCCGGGCGGCTGGGCGCAGGTGGCGGTGGAGCGCGTGGGCGCGAAAGGCGTGGTGGTGGGCTGTGATCTGCTCGCGGTGCCGCCAGTGACAGGCGCAACGCTGATTGTGCAGGATTTCCTCGCCCCGGAAGCGCCGGAGGTGGTGAAGACCTTGCTCGCGGGCGCGGCGGGTGGCATGGCGCAGGCGGATGTGGTGCTCTCCGACATGGCGAGCAACACCACGGGGCACGCGCCGACCGACCATATACGCATTATGCATTTATGCGAGCTGGCGTATCAGTTTGCGTGCGAGGTACTGGCGCCGGGTGGCGCGTTTGCATGTAAAGTGCTCAAAGGCGGCACGGAGCGCGAGTTGCTGAAACTGATGCAGCGCGATTTCGCCACCGTCAAACACGCTAAACCCAGCGCCAGCCGCGCCGACTCCGCCGAGAGCTATGTGGTGGCGACGGGGTTTCGAGGTTAGCTTACCGCTGATTGCCACTGGGCGGGCGCTGCTGATAGCGTCTTGCAAAATTTACGCCCGCCTCCATCTGCTGCAGGGTGGGTTCAAGCGTTGCACCTGCTATATAGTTCTTGGCGTGGTAGCCCGAGGAAAGATAGTTTACCTCCCCTTTAATACATAGCGCATTGAGCACGATTCGTTGCGGTTCGGACAAAGATTCATGTTGTGCTATGAATTTTCCCGGCATCGTACTACCGGCTGGCTTCCAGTCGACTTCACCTGCGGCATATTCGAGCAATGAGCTGTAGTTCGAGTAATAAATGACTTTGAACGCTTGGTTGACGATTGCATCCCTCTGTTTCTGCAAACAGTCGCGCGCATGCTGTTCAATTCCTTGCTCCAGCGTGCTATCAGGGACATAGCAATTGCCGTAATAGCCGCCGATAGGCTTCACGATGCCTTGCGTTTTCAGTGCATCAAGCACGGTTCTCTGTGCTGTCGTCAGTCCATCTGGCCTAGCCACGTACTTGCCGCCCCCGGCATGATTATACTTGTCGGTGCCAATATCACTCTGTACAGTTTTCCAAGGGATTTCAGCAATTGCATAGTCGATTAGGCTGGGGTATCCAACATCTGCGGCAATAGCTTGCGCCCGCTCTATAAAGAGAGTCTTTTGTGTGGCGATTTGTGCGCGCCTATATTCTTCAATCGTCGCCTCGAGTGCTTGGTCGGGGACATAGTGCTTTCCATAGTAGCCTTGAATTGGCTTGATCTCTTTTGTGGCTTTCAGAGCATCTAATACGGTTTTTTGCTCAGGAAGCAGTTTGTCTGGGCCCACAACATACTTGCCACCATGGGATTGGTCGCGAATGGAGTTTTCCCAAAGCACGTGTGTCGCTGCATATTCCCGCAAGGAATTACAGCCCTTCGCTTTGGCAATCTTAAATGCTTCTTCGTGAAGAGGATTTTCATGATAATTGGGCATAGGTTCACTTTCCGGAACTTGATTTAGGCCATTCTACTCCATTATGAACATCATGTGTGTGACAGTTTCTTGACAATTGCTTGGACGCGTGCGATGTAGCGCTGCAATCTCGAAAAACCCTTTTTGCCCGAGGATTGCATGACCGATTTCCCCTTAGCCTTAACGTTTGATGATGTGCTGCTGACCCCGGCGGCGTCGGAAATCCTTCCAAAACAGGTGGATACACGCACGCGGCTGACGCGGGAGATTGAACTGGGCATTCCGCTCATGTCGGCGGCGATGGATACGGTGACCGAATCCGCGCTCGCGATTGCGATGGCGCAGCATGGAGGCATCGGCACCATCCATAAAAATATGGAAAGCGCGGCGCAGGCGGACGAAGTGCGCCGGGTGAAGAAGTTTGAATCCGGCATGGTGGTCAACCCGGTGACCATGCGCCCGGAACAGACCCTCGCCGATGCCTATGCGCTGATGGACCAGCATAATATTTCCGGTATTCCGATTACAGAAAAAGACGGCAAACTCGTCGGCATACTCACCAACAGAGACGTTCGTTTCGCTACCGATACAAAACAGAAAGTCTCGGAGTTGATGACCCCGAAGCTCATTACGACTGAGGAAGGCATCAGCAAAGAAGAGGCGAAACGCCTGCTGCACCAGCACCGTATCGAGAAGCTGCTGGTGGTGGATAAGCAGTATCGCTGCGTCGGGCTGATGACGGTGAAGGATATCGAGAAAGCGGAAAAACACCCCCTCGCGGCGAAGGATGATCGGGGTCGGTTGCGGGTAGCGGCGGCGGTCGGCACCGGCAAGGAAGGCATCGCCCGCGCGGAGGCATTAATCGCGGCGGAGGTGGATGTGATTATTGTCGACACCGCGCATGGCCACTCGCGCGGCGTGCTGGATACTGTGCAGGAAATCAAGCGGTTATATAAAAATCAGGCGGTGATTGCCGGGAATATTGCCACTGCCGAAGCTGCCGAAGCGCTGATTAAAGCCGGGGCGGATGCGGTGAAAGTCGGCATCGGCCCGGGGTCGATTTGCACCACGCGGATTGTCGCCGGGGTGGGGGTGCCGCAACTGACGGCGATTATGAATGTGCGCGCCATCACTGAGAAATATAACGTGCCGCTCATCGCCGATGGTGGGATTAAATATTCCGGCGATTTCGCTAAGGCCATCGCCGCCGGAGCGGACGTGGCGATGCTCGGTTCGCTGTTCGCGGGGACGGAAGAATCGCCCGGCGAAGTAGTTCTATTTCAAGGAAGAAGTTATAAAACCTATCGCGGCATGGGCAGCGTGGGGGCGATGGCGCGCGGCTCCGCCGACCGCTATTTCCAGCAGGAGGTCGCCGACGCCATGAAGCTGGTGCCCGAAGGGGTGGAAGGCCGCGTGCCCTATAAGGGCTCGGTGGCAGGGGTGATCCACCAGCTCGTCGGTGGACTGAAGGCTGCCATGGGTTATACCGGAAATGGAACGATTTCTGATATGCGGAAAAATTGCAAATTCGTACGGATGACGGGGGCGGGCTTAAAAGAATCTCACGCCCATGACATCACCATCACCCGCGAATCGCCGAACTATCGGGTGGAGGGTTAGGCTTGACAGTCGGATATCCGCCGGATATACTGTGTCTACATAGGAGAGACATATGCAGACCGAAATCGGACAATGGGGCAATAGCATCGCGCTGCGGATTCCGGCGGCGATGGCGAAAGAAATGGGGCTGGAAAAAGGCAGCAAAGCCTCCCTCGAAATGCGTGACGGCGCCATGGTGGTGACGCCAACCCGGAAAATCTCACGCAAGGAACGGTTTGAGCGGATTCTTGCCTCGGCGAAGGCCATCGGCCCGGACACTGAGATTGACTGGGGCGCGGATGTCGGCAATGAGCGCCTCGAATGGTAGCGCCCTATTGCCCGGACCGGCAGGACCTGATCTGGATTGATTTCGAACCGCAGTCCGGCCGCGAGATCACCAAATACCGCCCGGCGCTGGTGCTGTCGCCGCGCGCGCATAATCAGGCCTTTGGCATGTGTATTGTCTGCCCTATTACCTCGAAACCGAAAGGGTATGATTCCGAAGTGCGGGTTGAGATTGATGGCGCGACCAGCGTGGTGAAGCCGGAGCAGGTTCGCGCGCTCGATTGGCGCACCCGGCGGGCGAAATTCATCCAGAAAGCCCCGAAAGAAGTCCTCGACGAAGTGCTCGAAGTGCTGCTCGCCGTGATGCAGGTGGAGGAGTAGCTAGCTGGGGATATCGCCGTTCGTGTGCTGGGCGATGAGGGGGTGTTCATGCGCATTCGGCTCCCACTTGCTGAGTTTGAGTTTTTCCGGGTTCTTCACCGCCTTTTGCCAGAAGTCCGGGTTTTTCGTCGCGGGATGGGCGAGGGGCGGAATGCCGAGTTTGTTCTTCACCCCATACTGATATTCTAAAATTTCTTTTTCAATTTCATATCTTTGTTCTATGGAAATACTTCCATCTTTATAATTTACTCTTCCTACTTTTCCTTGAAGGGTGCCGATTTGTCTTTCTGTAGCAAGGGCGGGCTTCTCATATTTTTGCATATATTCTTGATAATCCGGATGAGAAAAAAGCCGTTGTTCCGTTCGCAAATTAGCGTCTACCCCCACTTCTATCACGGGGTTCATATGATGCCTCGCCACTGCGTAATATGGAGTATTTTTCAAGTGGGTTCTATGAGTAGAAAATTCTTTTAATTCAGGTGCACTAAGATGGTCCCAATAGTTTTTGTAAGCGTCTTGCTTCGCAGTTAAGAATTTTGCTGTTACCTCGCGCATTTTAGCTGGGTCTGCTGCTATATCCTGACCAGCATGTGTTAACTCATGCCCCAATAGCTGCTCTAGTGATAATTGTTGTGTGGTTCCTTTTTTATCAATAAATTGTACGACCATAGAAGGGTTTATAAAAACCGTATGTTCACCATTTGAGTTTTCATAGTGTGACTGCAAGCTATGTGTCACATGAATTACCACGGGTTTATCTGCTTGCACATACGCATCCCGCAGCAGCTTTTCACCAATCCCTTCGGCAGCGGGGGAGAGTAGCCAATCCATAGCCTTCTTCACCCGCTCTTTCGCAGGGCCTTCTTCGCCTTCAATGGTATAAAGTTCGTGTAGGGGGAGTTCGCTCATTCAGCCAGTATAGCAGGGAAGTGTTAAGGATTTATGACGATGGGGGATTTTTTTAAGCGCAGACCCCGTCATCCATCCTTCGCTCTTCGAGCTTCGGCGGACACGCTCGCTGCGCTGGATTCCCGCTTTCGCGGGAATGACAAAAAGGGGTGAGGCGGGGTGACAAAACGGGTGGCGGCGCGCGATAGGGGTTGCGCGCGGGCGGGTTAGGCGGTACAAGCCCTCACCCGAAAGGGTGGACTCCCCTATAGTTGCTTTGCAACTCGGGGAATGACGAAACCAAGCCCCCTCCGCTAAAACCTAACATCTAACCGCTGAAACCTCCCCCTATGACCCCCGGCGCGCGTATCCAGTCTGCAATTGAAATTATGGAACATATTCAGTCCGTGTGGCTGGCGGATCGGCGTGCGCCGGTGGATGGGATGCTGGCGGATTATTTCAAGCGCCGCCGCTATATCGGCTCGACCGACCGCGGCGCGATCTCGGAACTGGTCTATTTCTGCCTGCGCTATGGCGGCAGTTTGCAGTGGCATATCGAGGCCTGCGACCGCAGCGTGACCCCACGCCGGGTGGTGATGACCGCGCTAATTTTTAAAGATAAACCGATGAGCCTTGGCAATATCCGCCGCGAGTTTGATGGCAGTAAATATGCTCCCTCTGCCCTGACGGCTCAGGAAGAAACCATGCTCGAACGTTGCGCCGCGCGGGAGTTTCTGCCGCCTGAGATGCCGGACGCGGCGCGCTATAACTACCCGGACTGGATGGAAGGCCGCCTCAAGGATTCCTTCGGCGAGGATTTGCCTGCCGCCATGAGTGCCATGAACGAACAGGCGCCGATCGACCTGCGGGCGAATCTCCTTAAATGCCGCGACCGGGGCGATCTCATCCTCGCGCTCGACAAGGATGGGCATTTCGGGGTGCCGACGCCGGTTTCGCCGGTCGGTGTGCGGCTCAAGAAACGTATCGCGGCCTTTAATACACAAGCGTTCAAAGACGGCATGTTCGAGATGCAGGATGCGGGGAGTCAGGCCGTCGCCCTGCTCGTTGAGGCAAAGCCTGGACAAAAGGTGATTGATTTCTGCGCCGGGGCGGGGGGAAAAACCCTCGCAATTGCGGCGACGATGGGCAATAAAGGACGGATTCTGGCGTGGGATAACTCAGCAAATCGCTTAGCACAGATTACCAAACGGCTGGCGCGGGCGGGGGTGAGCAACGTGCAAACCCATGTGCTGCGCGACGAGGCCGACCCCCATCTCAAGCGCCATGTCGGCTCGGCAGATTGGGTGTTGGTGGATGCGCCCTGCTCGGGCAGTGGCACCTGGCGGCGCAACCCAGACCTGAAATGGCGCTTTACGCTGGATGATTTACAGGAGCTTAAGCAGGTTCAGGCGCGGATTCTAAAACAGGCGGCGCGGCTGGTGAAGCCCGGTGGGCGGTTGGTCTATGTCACTTGCTCGTTGTTTATGGACGAAAATTTCCATATGGTGCAGCAATTCCTTGGGGGTAACCCACAATTTCGGGTTGAAGCACCCGCCAAAATGTGGAATAAGCACCTCGTGACGCGCGAGGGCCTTGGTTCCTGCATGTTGCTAAGTCCGCATAAAGACGGAACGGACGGCTTTTTTGCCGCCATACTTATGAAAGAAACGGCAACTTCCTGACCAGGTTTGCGTCTGGTCCTGAGGTTGGTCGTATATCGAATAAGGATAAAAACATGGCATTATTGACGGGTAGTAAGCAATTGCCTAAAAAGACAAAATCGCGTTTTGCGCGCTCGTTCATCGGGCGTGAGCTTTCTGCTATTTTTGGGCGCGTGTTCTGTAAGCGCAATATCATTATCATCGCCGAGCATAAAACCCAGCATATGCCGTTCTCAGCGCGGGCGCAGGTGTTGGCGGTGTTCGGCGCCATCGCGTTTGTTATCTGGGCGAGCTATTCGAGTGGTTCCTATATGGCCGCGCAAGAGGCCCTTCAGGAGAAGGAGCGCAAGCTCGCTTCCTCGAACCAGGAAACCCAGCGCGTGGCCGCGGAGTTTACGCTGCTCAAGAGCGATCTTTTGAAACTGGCGGATGCGGCCAAGAGTGGAAAATCCGGCGAATATGCCAAGCAATTGGCTGATCAATATAGCAAAACCAGCGTGACGGATAAGGTGAGTGTTGCCACCGCTGGCGATGAAGGCGCTCAGGTTGAGGCGGTGTTCAAGCGCGTCGAGATGCTGGATAATAAGGTAAAAGAGCTGCAACAAACGCATGACGAAATGATCGCAGATATCCGCAGCATGACCGGCGGTAAAATTCACGAGTTTGAAAGTGTGATTGCGCGCACCGGCCTGCCGGCGCAGACGCTGGAAAAAGCGGCGGATGCAAAACGCGTTCAGGAAGAGCAGCAGCGTGAGAAATATAGCCGCACGCAGGCCGCCGGTACTGCGGACGACAAGACGCCGGGCGGGCAGGGTGGACCGTTTATTCCGGCGCGTCCGTCCATGCTCAAAACCAAAGAGACTGAGCTGTATTATAACCTGCAACGCTTGATGACGCTGAACGATATTGTCAGCACCATGCCGCTTGCGAAGCCGATGAAAGAATATAAGCAAACCAGCGGATTTGGTGTGCGTGTCGACCCTTTCCATGGTGGTGGCGCATTCCATAGTGGGCTGGATTTTGCCGGGGCTGCGCATGCAAAAGTGCTGGCAACCAATGATGGGCGGGTTGAGTTCGCTGGCTGGAAAACGGCCTATGGCAACGTGATTGACGTGAAACACCAATACGGGCTTTCGACCCGTTACGCGCATCTTGAGCGTGTGCTGGTGCAGCCGGAGCAATATGTGAAAAAGGGTCAGGTGATTGGTATTCAGGGCTCGACCGGGCGTTCAACAGGCGCGCATCTGCATTATGAAGTGCGCTATAACGGGAACGCCATTAACCCCCTCAATTTTGTGAAAGCAGGTGAAAATGTTCGGGCGTCTAACTAACAACGCAGAGAAGGCCGCGGTTAAAGCGGCCGCTAAAGCAGCGGCGATCAGCCATCGCAAGGGTCTGATTCCTTCGGTGATTGCCTCGGGCATGCATGTGCTTGGTAATATCGTCAGCGACGGCGTGCTCGACATTGAAGGCAAAATCGAAGGCAATGTGCGTGGCCAGACCATTACCATCCGCCCTGAGGGGATGATCCGCGGCGATGTGGTGGCGGATACGCTGCATGTCTACGGCGCGATTGAAGGCTTGATCAAAGCCCGCAACGTGAACCTCTATAGTGAGGCACGCGTGAGCGGCACCATCATGCATGAGTCGATCACGATTGAGGACGGCGCGTTGGTGGATGGCAAGTTCAAGCGTACCGACCGCCTCGCGTTTGAGGATGCAGAACCGCGTCGCCTTGTGGCCCCGATTATGGAGTCGAAATTCTCGAACGATAACGATAATGGCAGCGAAGACGAGCCAAGCGAAGCCGAGATTCGTATTCTCGAGAATCTCCGGTTGATTAGTTATTAGTTGAATATGTATCCCCGGGCTCTGCCTTCGGCAGCCCCGAGGATGAGGGGTTCATAAGGCGCAAAGCGCCTAACGCAGCGTCATTTCCCCCAAATTTCCTTGAGGCCATCGGCGCGGCCTGAGCCATACTTATAGGCGTTGTAGCGCAGGGCGTTTTTCTCGTAATAACGCTGATGGTAATCCTCGGCCACGTAGAATGGCGTCGCGGGTTTAAGGGTAACGGCGATGGACTTTTTGAGCTTTTCGGCCACCGCTTTTTTGATGCTCTCCGCGGTTTGCTGCTGTGCAGCATTTGCATAGTAAATGACGGGTAGATACTGGCTGCCGCGGTCAGCAAACTGGCCGCCACCATCCGTCGGGTCGACATTCTCGAAATAGACCTCGACCAGTTTTTCGTAGCTCACTTTGGCGGGGGTGAAGCGAATTTCAATCACCTCCACATGCCCGGTTTTGCCGGTGGAGACGGCCTCGTAATGCGCCGTATCCGCACTGCCGCCTGTGTAGCCGACGCGGGTTGAAATCACGCCTTCCGTGTTATCAAAACTCGGCTGCATGCACCAGAAACAGCCGCCGCCGAACATGGCGGTCTCGATACGGGTAGGGGTGGCGGCGTTAGCAGCGTTCATGGAGAAAACCAGAAAAAGGAGGGTGAGCAGGGCGCGGATCATGACGGTAGGATAGGGTCTTGTTCAGCGATTGCAAGTAATGACTACGCCAGTAAAATCAGCGTGGCGAGGCCGAGGAAGCTGAAGAAGCCCACGCAATCGGTGATGGTGGTGAGGAAGATGGCGCTGGAGATGGCGGGGTCGCGGCCACGGCGATGCAGAAAAATCGGGATGATGGAGCCCCACAGACCCGCCATGGTCATGGTGGTGGTGGCGGCAAGCAGCATGACGAGCGCGAGTTTCAGGTCGTGGAACATGAGGTAAACCCCCGCGCCCATGATGAGCCCGAGGCCGGAGCCGTTTAAAAACCCGATCCACATTTCCTTGCGGATATAGGCGCGGCTGTTGGCATCCGTCAGCTGCTTGGTGGCGATGGCGCGCACGGCCACGGTGATGGTTTGTGTGCCGGTGTTACCGCCCATGGAGGCCACCATCGGCATCATCACCGCCAGCGCCACGATTTTCTCGATGGTCATCTCGAACATGCGGATGACGCAGGCCGCGAGTATGGCTGTGAGCAGGTTGACAAACAGCCAGCCAAAGCGCGCGCGCACGGTTTCCCAGACGTCGGACTGGAAGTCGCTTTCGGTGACACCCCCTGCGCGCAGGAAGTCTTCTTCGTCTTCTTCGACCATCACGTCGACCACGTCATCCACCGTGATGGTGCCGACCAGTGCGCCGGAGCCATCGATCACCGGGGCTTCGACGAGTGCGTATTTGCGGAAGAGATAGGCGACTTCTTCCTGGTCAGTATCGGTGGAGACTGCGTAGATCGTCTCGTTTTTAATGTCCTCGAGGGCCACGTCGCGCTTGCTGCCGAGCATGGTGCCGAGCAGTACGCGCCCGGTGGGGCGGAATTCGGTATCGACCGTGTAGATGACGTAGAAGAATTCCGGCAATTCCTCTGCCGCGCGCAGGAAGTCGATCGTGTCGCCCACATTCCAGAATTCCGGCACGGCGACGAGTGCTTTGCGCATGAGGCGCCCGGCGGATTCCGGCGCGTAGGTAAGGCTTTCCTCGATCTCTTCGCGCATCGGCGCGGCCATCACATCGAGCAGCTCCTGCTGGTCGGCGGCGGGCAGATCTTCGAGAATGTGCACCGCATCATCCGTCTCGAGTTCGGAGAGGACCTCGGCGGATTTCTCGGGCCCCAGCGCTTCGATGACGTCTTCGGCGGCCTCAGGCGAAAGTTCGGCGAGGGTGTCGGAGTCAAAGTCTGCCGCGATGGCGGCCGTCAGCCAGCGGCGTTGGTCGTGGCTGAGCTGCTCGAACAGCTCGGCCTGATCCGGCGCGGGCAGGGGGTAAACAAGGTTGCGGACGGCCGGAATATCCAGCTGGTCAATCGCCTCGATGACTTCGGCAACAAATTCAGGGCTGAGGGAGAAGCCGGTATCCGGGTCCAGCGGTGCATAGTCGGGGGCGTTTTCGATGATGCTCATAACCCCCTCCTTCTTATGAGCAGTGCCCGCTGCGGATTAGGCTAGCTGGCTGGTGCGACCGAGAAGACTCGAACTTCCATGGGTCGCCCCGTTACCACCTCAAGGTAGTGTGTCTACCAATTCCACCACGGTCGCACACCAGCCAGCTAGGAAGGGCGGGATAGCAAATGTTTACGCGGGGGGCAAGCGATTAGTGAGCCAGTTGAGAAATCAGTGCGACAGCCCATCATCGTTAAATCTTGCAATCAAAGGATGCTCTGGCCTTGAAAGCCGTACAGGGCCATTTTTTATACGTGTTTGCCACACACCTGCATCTATCTTGGTAGCAGGTGTGGGAGGTATGAATTTTTTTGTGGCAAAAGATAAGCCAAACATTTCAGCAAATGACTGCTTCATATCGTTAGTCGTGGAGTCCATATAGTGTTCTAGTTCTGGTTCGCCTCTCAGATATGCCACTTTATTTTGGTTAGCGACGGCCGGAGCTTCACACTTTTCAATATACTCTGCCCACAAGGGGTCTGCCATGCTTTTGGACTTCAATTTTGGCATGATCTTCGTGTCGAGTATATCCTGGATAGCCTTCTGGTGACGTAGTGCCTCATGATGGTAGGGGGTATTCTCAAAGCCTTTGATGTGCGTGCTTATAGACTCTCGATAAGGAGGAAGAATCTCTAGAAAAATTTCTTCTAATCTTGCCTGAGCGGCTCTCGAGAATTTTCCGGAAAGATTTTGTCCTGCATGCGTTAATTCATGAGCGAGTAAAGATTCAGGACTCCATGGCGTGCCTTCGGGATCAAAAAGTATTTTGTGTAGTCCCTCATTGTTCCTTGTGTATACGGTGTCTATCCCTTTAATGACCTCGATTGTCACCGGTTTTTGATGCAGAGTGTGTGCATCGCGCAGAAGGCCTTCTCCTATCCCTTTTGCATGGGGCGAGAGCAGCCATTCCATAGCGGCCTTTGTGCGTTCCAACAAAGGACCAGCCTCACCTTCAATTTTGTATAGTTCCTGTAAGGGCACTTTCATTCTGCTAATATAGCATCCAATAATTAAAATTTGATGAAGATGAGGATTTTCAAAGAAAATTCAGCCTTTCGCTCGCAAGGCGTTGCTGTATAGTGCGCGCCGATGGAATGGCAAACCCATATCGGCCTGTTGCGATACGAAGATGCGCTCGCGCGCATGGCTGAACGCGTGGCCAGCATCCAGCGCGGTGAGGCGGATGAGCTGGCGTGGCTGGTTGAGCATCCGCCGCTTTATACGCTGGGGACAAGCGCGAAGGAAGGGGATGTTTTAGTTCCCTCCCCCTTAGGGGGAGGGCTAGGGAGGGGCCATTCAGAGCACTGCGCGGAATTAAGGCCCCCTCCTAACCTCCCCCCTATGGGGGGAGGAATTATCCCTACCTATCGCAGTGGCCGTGGCGGGCAGGTGACCTATCACGGCCCCGGACAGCGGGTGCTGTATCTGATGCGCGATCTCAAAAAACACGCCGCTGCGCGCGGGGAGGAGCCTGACCTGCGTGCCTATGTGAAGCAGCTGGAGCAGTGGATTATCCTCACCTTACGCGATTTCGGGGTGGAAGGGTTCACGCGTGATGGCCGCGTGGGGGTGTGGGTGGAAACGCCCACGGGCGAGGCGAAAATCGCCGCGCTTGGCGTGCGGGTGCAGAAATGGGTGACGAGCCACGGCATTGCGCTCAACGTGAACCCCGACCTCAGCCATTATGCGGGCATTGTTCCCTGCGGCATTCGGGAATATGGCGTGACGTCTCTCGCCGCGCTGGGGGTGGATGCCACGATGGACGATGTCGACGCCGCACTCCGCGCGAATTTCGGGCGGGTGTTTGGGTAGGGGATAATCCACAAAAAAACATCTCAGCCCGTTGCGGACTGAGATGTCGGAAGCGATGTTTATAAGGGATTGTTTTCTTTCAATAGAACAACCACTTTTAGACAAGGCGACGGACATAGCGACCAGCGCGAATCTGCTGGATTTTGTCTTTGATCAGGAGCCGCTGCTTTTTGAGCGTCACCACGCGTATCCAATCCGGATTTTTCTTCCGTGTTTCCGCCTCGATCTCGATCTGCACCACGGCCGATTTCATCAGCAGGGACTTGAGTGCTTTAAATAGTTTGAAAGACATTGTTCTCTCCATAACAAAGGGTTCATGTTATGGGATTTTCCCGGCATGATGAATCACACCGGGTTAACCCCGATGCGATCCGACATCACGCCTTGCAATTACGCTGCAAAACGCCAGAGGGGCCCGGCTCGCAGAAGTATATATAGCAAATAATCAGGAGGATTTCAAGAGACGAGGTCTCTTTTTTTGTAGAAACGTAGATGCGGTAATTGTCTCAGTACGATATTGCTTTCACCGCGCAGGCTTGCTAGAGAAAAGGGAGTCAACCAAGCGAGTGTTTTATGTCCCAACCTGCTACGAAAACGGAATTCCCCGGCGCAGAATCAGCGGCGCTGATTGCCAAGGGCCGCAAATATTATGTGCCGAACTATAAGCCGCGCGAGATGATACTCGACCACGGCAAAGGCTCGGTGGTGTGGGATATGGACGGGCGCGATTATGTGGATTTGGGCGCGGGGATTGCGGTCTGCAGCCTCGGCCATCAGGACCCGGACCTCATGGCGGCGCTCGACGCGCAGTCGAAAAAACTCTGGCATACGAGCAATATTTTCTTCACCCGCCCGCCGATTGAACTCTGTGAAGCGCTGGTGGAATCCTCCGGCTTCGCGACGCGCGCATTCTTGTGTAACTCTGGCGCGGAAGCGAACGAAGCAGCGATTAAAACCGTGCGTAAATATGCGGCGGATAAAGGCAAAACGCCGGCGCAGCGCAACATCATCAGCTTCAATGGCTCGTTCCATGGCCGCACCATGGCGACGGTGACGCTGACCGCGCAGCCGAAATATCAGATCGGCTTCGAGCCGATGCCGGGCGGGTTTATCTATTGCGATAAGTTCAACGACGAAGCGGCGATTGAAGCGCTGGTCGATGAAAACACCTGCGCGATTTTCGTGGAACCAGTGCAGGGCGAAGGTGGCGTGGTGCCTGCAAAACCCGGCTTCCTGAAACATTTGCGCGCGCTGTGTGATAAGGTGGGTGCGCTGCTTGTGATCGATGAAATTCAGGCCGGTATGGGGCGTACAGGCACCCTGTTCGCGCACACGCAGGACGGCATTAAACCCGACATCGTGACGCTGGCCAAAGCACTCGGCGGTGGGCTGCCAATCGGCGCCATGCTGGTGGGTGAAAAAGCGGCGGATGTGCTGCAGTTCGGCACGCACGGCACCACCTTCGGCGGCAACCCAGTGATGGCCGCTGTCGCGCTTGCTGCAGTGCACAAATTGGGTCGCAAAGAGATCCTCGAAAATGCGGTCGAAAAAGGCAAAAAATTGTGCAGTGCACTCGAGGCCATGAACGCCGAACTCGGCCTCTTTAAAGAGGTGCGCGGACGCGGGCTGATGATCGGCGCGGAGCTGATTGCAGAGCATGCGGGCAAAGCCGGGGATATCTCCGAACTCGCGCGGCAGCATGGTGTACTGGTGTTGATTGCGGGCCCGAATGTGCTGCGCTTCCTGCCGCCACTCACGATTTCCGACGCGGATATGGCCGAGGGCATGAAGCGCCTGAAAGCCACGCTCGCGGCTTATAAAGCCAGCAGCAAAGCGGCGTAATGGACGCAGCATACCAGAAGCCGCTGGACTGGATTGCCTCACAACAGGAGGCGATGGTGGCGCTGACCACGCGCTGGGCGAATATCAATTCCGGCAGTTATAACGTGGCGGGGCTGCGCCAGATGTGCGAAACGCTGGCGGCGGATTTCGCCGTGCTCGGCGGGGAGGCGGAGGTAATCCCCCTGCCGCCGATGACGCAGGTAAATGCGCGCGGGGAGGTGGTCGAGATTCCGATCGCCGAAGCGCTCTCTATTCGTAAGCGGCCAGAGGCGCCAGTACAGGTGCTGCTGGTGGGGCATATGGATACGGTGTTTGGGGTGGATCATCCGTTTCAAACCGTGACGACGCCCGAGCCGGGGGTGATGAACGGCCCGGGCGTTGCTGACCTCAAAGGCGGCCTCGCGGTGATGCTGCATGCATTGCAGGCGCTGGAGCAATCGCCTTGGGCTGACAATCTCGGCTGGCAGATTCTGCTGAACCCGGACGAAGAAATCGGCACGATTTCATCTGATCCGGAACTGAAACGAGCGTCAGTAGGTAAGCATCTGGCGATGGTATACGAGCCAGCACTGGCCGATGGCACCTTAGCCGGAGCACGCAAAGGTAGCGGCAATTTCGCCGTGACGATCCGCGGCCGCGCCGCCCATGCCGGGCGCAATCCCGAAGAGGGGCGCAATGCCATTTTAGCCGCGGCAGAGCTTACGCAGGCGGTGTTTTTGCTCAACGGCAAACGCGAGGGGCTGACGGTCAACCCCGGTAAAATCGACGGGGGCGGGGCGCTCAACGTGGTGCCAGACCTCGCGGTGCTACGCTTTAACATCCGCATCCGCGAAGCGGCAGATGGCGACTGGGCGATGGGTGAGCTGAACCGATTAGTGAGTGAAATCAATCAGAAAGAAGGGTTTAGCGCCAGTTTGCACGGCCATTTCACTCGTCCGCCCAAGCCGATGGCACCCAAAATTCAGGCGCTGTTCGACCTGGTGCTTGCCTGCGGACGCGAACTGGGTATCACGATCGGGGTCAAACCCTCCGGCGGGTGTTGCGACGGGAATAATTTATGGCGCTACGGCCTCGCGAATGTCGATACGCTCGGTGTGCGCGGCGCGCATATTCATTCCGCTAACGAAATTTGCTATGTAGATTCATTTGTTGAGCGCACAAAACTCTCAGCGCTGCTGCTTATGAAGCTGGCGCGAGGTGAAATGCGTCTCTAACACCACCTATACTGTTTATATACTATGCTCGACGCGGATAAAAAATACGGCTAGGATGCCCACGCAATACGTAAACCATTCGATAACTAATTGAGTTCTTATGTTTCTTCGTCCCGCCCGTCTCGATGACCATGATGCAATATTAGCCCTCGCCAAACAGGCAGGGTTCGGCATGACCTCGCTACCGCCGGATGCAGCGGTGCTACGCGAGAAGGTAGAAGACTCGGTAGCGAGCTTCGCCGGAAACTATGAGAAGCCGGGGGAGGAAAGCTTCCTCTTTGTACTGGAGGATGCAGAAAACAATGGACATATCGCAGGAACATGCGGCATCAAGGCGCGCATCGGCCTCAGCCAGCCTTTTTATAGTTATAAACTGACGACTATTACCCAGGCGTCGACGCAGCTTAATATATTCTCTAAACAAACAATGCTGCAGGTAACCAATGACTTAACCGGGGCGACGGAAGTGGGGTCACTCTTCCTTGAGCCCAATTATCGCCGCGACCGGATGGGTAAAATGCTGTCGCTGTCGCGTTTTATGTTTATTGCCTTATTCCCGCAATATTTTGCAGATACAGTGATTGCCGAGATGCGTGGTGTGCATGACCATGACGGAAATTCACCATTTTACAATGCTTTGCCAAAGAAATTCTTCCAGATGCCGTTTACACAGGCAGACTATGTGAATGCGACCCAAGGCAACCAGTTTATCAATGACTTAATGCCGAAATATCCGGTCTATCTCAGCCTGCTGCCGAAATCGGCGCGGGAAGTGGTGGGGCAGGCCAATGCCGCCTCAGAACCAGCGAAGCTGATGCTTGAGCGGCAGGGCTTCAAATATACCGGCTATGTGGATATTTTTGACGGCGGACCGACCTTACAGGTTGAGCGCCAAGCTATTGATATTGTGCGCAGCGCGGGCAAATATACTGTCGGAGCTGTACGTGAATTACCGGAAGGTACGCCTAAGCATATGTTAACCAACGACCAGTTCGCGGGCTTCCGCTGCGCCGCCGGGCGGCTTGTCGCCAACGCCGATGGCACGGTGGACATTACCCCGCGCCTTGCCAAGCGCGCCGGGGTGAAGCCAGGCGACGCGGTTCGCTGCTACCCATTATAAGGAGATTCTATGCAATATATCAATGGCTTGTGGAGCCACTCCGGCGACGCCAAATTCGCTTCCTTGAACCCAGCCACGGGGAAAGAAATCTGGCACGGCAACGCTGCCAGCAAGGTCGAAGTAGAGGCTGCCGTCGCGGCAGCGCGGGCCGCTTTTCCGGCCTGGGCAGCGCTCGACTATGCCGAGCGGCTTGAGATGGTAAAAAAGTTCAAAGCGCTTGTGGATAACGCCAAGGAGGAACTGGCGGTTCTGATCGCCGAGGAGACGGGGAAGGCATTGTGGGACGCCCGCTCGGAAGCCGCAGCCGTGAGCGGAAAATTAGCATTCGCTGATGAATCCTACCATGAACGTACGGGGAGAAAATCACGTGATATGAAGCCCGGGAACGCGGTCATTACCCACCGACCGCATGGGGTAATGGCGGTCTATGGCCCCTATAACTTCCCCGCGCATCTGCCCAACGGCCATATTACTCCGGCACTTTTAGCTGGAAATACAGTGGTTTTTAAACCAAGCGAGCAAACCCCAGCTGTTGCTGAATGGATGGTGAAGCGGTGGGAAGAGGCGGGCATTCCCAAAGGTGTTCTGAACCTCGTACAAGGTGAACGTGATACGGGGATCGCGCTTGCCAATGCCGCTATCGACGGGCTGCTATTCACCGGCTCCTGCGCTACGGGCAAGGCGCTGCATGCCCAGTTTGCCGGGCGGCCGGAGGTCATGCTTGCGCTCGAAATGGGAGGAAATAACCCATTGATAGTGTGCGATGTTTCGGACATTAAAGCCGCGGTGAATGAGACGATACTCTCGGCCTTCACCGGCACCGGCCAGCGCTGCACCTGCGCCCGTCGTCTGATTGTGCCGCACTGGGAAAAAGCCAATGACTATATTGATTTACTTATTAAATCTGCCGGGAATATTACAGTGGGTGCTTATAATTCCGAACCTGCGCCTTTTATGGGGCCGCTGATCTCATTGCGCGAAGCCGAAAGGCTGCTCGCCGCGCAGGAAAACCTCGAAAAATTGGGTGGCAAGGTGCTGCTGCGTATGAAGCAACTCACCCCTGGAACTCCGTTCATTACTCCTGGCATTATCGACATGACAGGTGTGGATAACGTGCCGGACGTCGAGTATTTTGGGCCGCTACTACAACTATACCGTGCGGCTGATAATGCAGAGGCTGTAGGGCTTGCGAACGCGACGTCTTTCGGGTTGAGCGCGGCTGTTTTATGTGATGATCATGCACTATATCAAAAGCTTAGCAAACAGATCCGGGCAGGGCTGATCAACTGGAACCGGCAGACGACAGGGGCTTCCGGTGCAGGTCCCTTCGGCGGGATAGGGGTGAGTGGCAACCACCGCCCGGCAGGCTACTACTCGGCAGATTATTGTGCCTACCCCGTTGCCTCGGTGGAGATAGAAAAACTAACGCTTCCTGAGCAGCTTTCTCCTGGTTTAAAAATAGAATAGAAGGTTTATCCACAGATGACGCTTGCACATGAATGGCAGTTTGATGGGTTGGTTGGCCCGACGCATAATTACTCTGGTCTTGCGCATGGTAACCTTGCGGCACAGAATAATGCGGGAAATGTTTCGAATCCAAGAGCGGCAGCACTGCAAGGACTAGAGAAGATGCGCTTTGTCAGTAGCTTGGGCGTGAAGCAAGCCTTTTTGCCGCCGCATTTTCGTCCTTTCCTGCCTGAACTCAAGCGCTTAGGATTCTCTGGTGATACCGGAGAAATGCTCAAACAGGCGGCGGATTATTCCCCGGTGCTGCTCGCGGCGCTCTATTCATCGTCCTTCATGTGGACGGCCAATGCAGCCACGATTGCCCCCAGCTGTGACACAGGGGATGGTAAATTACATATCACTCCTGCGAATATGACAAGCCATTACCACCGCCATATCGAGGCGGGGCATAGTTACGATATCTTGTCCAAAATTTTCCATAATAAAAACTATTTTTCTGTGCATAATCCGCTTTTTCCTAACGCACTCTTTGGCGACGAGGGAGCTGCCAACCATATGTTAATTAATAATAAACATGGAGAATCGGGTGTGCATATCTTCGTCTATGGCGAAGATAAAAAAAATCAAAAAAAGCCGGCGAAATATCCTGCGCGCCAACAACGCATGGCGAGCGAAGCAGTGGCAAGGCTTCATCAATTAAATCCAGAGAATTGTATTTATATACAGCAGGCGCCGGAGGTGATCGACCAAGGCGTTTTCCATAATGACGTGATCGCGATGAATACCACGCGGCGGCTGATCGCCCATACGGAGTCTTTTACGCCGGAGGATAAAGCGCGCCTGCAAGAATTCGCTGCGCGGCAGCAGGAATTACGCTACTGCGAAATCACCTGCGCGGAGCTACCTGTTGCCGATGCGGTATCGAGCTACCTGTTCAACTCTCAGTTGCTGGACCTTGGCGGCGACCGTTTCGTGCTCCTTGCCCCCACGGAATCTGAAAATACCCCCCGCGCACACAATACATTAGAAAAATTGAAATCCGATGGGGTGCTCTCGGAAGTGTATTACCGTGACCTCCGCGAGAGCATGTGCAATGGAGGTGGACCTGCATGCCTACGCCTACGTGTGACGATGACCGAGGAGGAGGGGGCGGCGATCCACCCGGGGATTATTCTTACGGAAGACAGGTATCATTCTCTGAAACAATGGATTGAAAAACATTACCGTGACCGCCTCCATCCAGATGATTTGCGCGATCCCAAATTTGTTTCGGAACTGGAATTAGCATATCTAGATCTGGAGAAAATCATTGAAATGCCAGGGATTTATTGCCCCTATATGGCCTAACCTCCTTGCGCGCGGTGGCGTGACGCGAGAGCAACAGTCGCCAACAACTCGCGGTCGATTCTCGAATAACGCTGGAAAGCATCTACAAAATTGCTAAATTCATATTCCACCCTCACGAGAGATGACCGCCATGCTTGGACTGATCGGAATCGTCGTCACCTTTGCCATGGTATTCGGCAGCTATGTGATGGGCGGGGGTAAATTTGCAATTATCATGCACGCTGCGCCACATGAGTTTATGGCGATCTTCGGTGCGGCAGTCGGTGCTTTCATGCTGGCGAACAAGAGCAATATCATCAAGGCCACACTCAAAGATTTGAAAAAAGCCTTCGCAGGTCCCAAGTGGAAGGCGCAGGATTACAAAGATCTGCTCTGTGTGCTGTTTAGCATCCTGAAGCTGGTGCGAACGAAGGGTATGATTGCGCTCGAACAGCATATTGAGAACCCGGAGCAATCGGCGATATTCCAGCAATATCCAAAGATTATGCATGATCATTTCGCTATCGAACTGATCTGTGACACGCTACGTATGATTACGATGAGCTTTGAAGACCCCCATCAGGTAGAAGACGTGATGGAAAAACAGCTGGAGAAACACCACCATGAAACTGCAGCGCCGCAACATGCGGTGCAGTCGATGGCGGACGGTATTCCGGCGCTTGGTATCGTGGCGGCGGTTCTTGGCGTCATTAAAACGATGGCCAGTATCAGCGAACCAGTTGAAATTCTTGGTGGTATGATCGGCGGCGCGCTGGTGGGAACCTTCCTCGGCGTATTCCTCGCTTATGGCTTTATCGGCCCGATTGCAGGTAAATTGGGACAAGTCTATGATCAGGATCACCAGTTTTACATGATTATCCGCGCGGTGCTGATCTCGCATCTGCAAGGCAATGCTCCACAAATCTCGGTGGAAATCGGCCGTATGAACGTGCCCACCGTGTATCAGCCAAGCTTCCAGGAGATGGAGCAGCTGCTTCAGAACCTCCCGGCCGTAGCGTAGCGCGAGGCACCCATGGCAGCCAAAGGTGGAAAAGATGACGGAAAACGCCCCATCATCATCAAAAAAATAAAAAAAGGTGGGCACGGCCACCATGGCGGTGCGTGGAAAGTGGCTTACGCCGATTTCGTAACCGCAATGATGGCGTTCTTTCTGCTGCTCTGGCTGCTTTCGAGCAGCTCAAAAGCGACGCTTGAGGGGCTGGCTGAATATTTCACGCCGACCACAGGTGTGAAGGACAGTATGGGGATTGGCTTTAAAGGGGGGACGTCGGATGCAAAAGACGGCATTTCCAAGAGTAATATGTCACAACCGGGACTGGTTTCTGGCCGAACGCCACAAGGGATGATTCCGGAAACGGATGATGCAAAGCCTCAGGAGACAGAGCAGGAGGCGAGCCTGCGCAAGCAGAGCGCTGCGGAGATCGAAAAGAAATTCACCGAAGATAGCGCGCTCAAGCAATATAAAGATAATATCAATGTACGCCAAACGGCGGAAGGTCTTGAAATCAATATTATGGACTCGGAAAAATACAGCATGTTTGAGCGCGGAAGTGCCCAGCTCACCGAACATGGGCGCACGATTATTACGACTATTACTCCGATTCTCAGAAAAATGCCGAACTATATGTCGATTGCAGGGCACACGGATGCTTCGCCGGCAGAGACGGGGCAAGCAAACTATAGTAATTGGGAACTTTCGGCAGATCGCGGCCAGTCGGTGCGCCGTTTCCTCGCGCAATCGGGGATGGAGGGCGAGCGCCCGAAAAAGGTGACGGGTATGGCCGACAAAGAGCTTTATACACCGGAAGAGCCACGCGGCCCCAAAAACCGCCGTGTAGCGCTGGTGATGCTCAAGGGCTCACATATTCTGATTCCGGATGCGGCCGTGCCTAAGGCGGATGCGCCAGCGGAAACTCCTGCCGCGCCTGCTGCTGCACCTGCGGCAGAGGCTCCCGCGGCGCATTAGCGCATGATTTTCTAGCGGCTGACCTCGCCCTGTACGCAACGCACGGGGAGGGTGAATTTGAGCGCGTTTTGCTCGATCGCCGCGTCGCTGTAAGCCCCACCGCTGGCCGATTCGTAGAAGGGAACCATGGTGCGGCGGAGGAAATCTTGAAGCGTTGCTAGGGTAATCGCCACGTCGGACTGGGCGATGATCCCCGGCAGCGGACGGCCATCCGGCCCCAGTTTATAGGTCTGCGCAATGCCCGAAATTACGGCGATGACGTTGCCTGTGGCATCCAGCACGGGGCCGCCGGAATTGCCATGCTCAGCGACGCTTGAAAGCTGGATGAACAACGGCTCGCCTTCGGGCCCCTTGAGCCCGGTGACGGTTGTTTTCTTGCTGGTATGGCGGCCCTCCACCCCCGCCTGGCCGGGAAAGCCGATCATGGTGACGGCATCCCCCACTTTGAGGTCGCGGATGTTCCAGCGCAGGGGGGCGATTGCGGCACCGCCCGCATCGGAAATTTTGAGCACGGCGAGGTCGTGTTCGCCATCCACACCCACCAGCGAGGCGGGTTTTTCGCCGCGCGGGGTGACCACGCTGATCGACTGACAGCCGCGCACCACATGGGCGTTGGTGACCAGATTGCCCTCGTTATTGATGACAAAGCCCGTGCCTGCCGAAAGCTTGAGCAGCGTTTGCGACTGCGCCGCGCCAGAAAGCAGCGCCGCGATGGCCAGCACACTCAGACATAAAAGAGGGGCGCGGTGGTGCATGGCTAGGAAAAACTCCATCCCTTGGGGGCAGGTTTTGCCATTTTGGGAGCTTCTGGGGGCTTATCTTTAGCCTGCACGGGCGGATGGTAGGCAGGGGCAAGCGGCACACCACGCGGCGCGTCAGAATAAGGGAGGTGGTTGGATGGAGCGATGCCCAGATCTTTGAATTTTTCAGTGTAGGTAGATGTCGTGGCTACAGGCGAAGTATTTTTCTTTTCAAAAGCGCTAAATGCTTTTGCAAATCCCTCGCTACGTTCTGAACCTGATCCTAGGAGTGCGCCTATATTTATAATAAATTCTTTGTCTTCAGAGGAGAGGTCGTCAAAGCTCTCAATCCCTTTTATCTTCATGTTCTTTTTAGTTTGATTTGCGGCATAGCCCAATTCTTGAGCGGCACTATTATATTGTCCGAGCTCGTAGTAAGCGATGGCTCGGTCAAAATGTTTTGCCATAGGAACTGCCGAGGGTTTTGTGTGGTCTTTGTTCGCACCTGAAACAATCGCTTTGGCCTTTGTTTCTGAGAGCTTAAACCCCTTCTCTTCCATCCAGGAAATTAGACCTTTGTCCAGCTGGCGATCAAAAAGATACTCTGCACAATTCATGTCTGTGCCACTAAGTTTTAGCGTATGGATTGGTGTGTTTTTATTGTTAGAGCGAAAGTCGTTGCTCTTATCAAACGTGTTGAAGCTTACCACTTCGTAGTTTTTCTGAAGTCCCGGCAAGTCACCATTCAGACCATCTAAGTGATGAGCGCCAGTTAGCATTAACGTGGGCTGGTGAATGTTAATCAGATTTGCTGCAATCGTTTCATTGCGCGAATTTAACTTTGGATCGAAACTCTTTCCAGTACCGAGAGTAATCTGGTCACCGCGTGTATCGACGTAATGAAGATTTAAGTGATCGTATTCCGCATAGCGACTCATTAAAACTAAACCAGTGATTGTTCCCTTCGAGATAGGCATCTGTAATAAGCGTGGTTGAAGTTTTTTTGACGTTTCCAGCGCAATATTTTGTATTCCTACCGCTTTTGCTTCTTGATAAATTATGGATTCAAGCAAGGCGCATTCGGCCGAGATGTGATTCTCCCCCACCATAATCAGCAGAGGCTTTCCTGATTTTTCCGAGCGTTCCTGCGCCTTGGCGAGGATGTCGTGCACCTGCTTGCGCACGGCGGTGACTTCCTTCTCCATCTGCGCGCGGCTGACGGGCTTTTCTTTCTTTTCGGCTTCTTCCGTCACGCGTGCCATGCGCCGCTACTCCACCAGTTCGCTATCGCGCTGTTTGGATTTTTTGGCTTTGCTGGTGCTGAAGCTGAAGGTGAGGGCGTCGTTCGCGGCGTCGATGGTGACGCAGCCGCCCTTGGCCAGCTTGCCGAAGAGCACTTCCTCGGCCAGTGGCTTTTTGATTTTATCGGCAATCAGGCGGGCGAGGGGACGTGCGCCCATCGCTTTGTCGTAGCCCTGAACGGCGAGCCAGTCCTGCGCCTTCTCGGTGAGGGCGATGGTGACATTACGCTCCGAAAGCTGCGATTCAAGCCTGTAGATAAATTTCTGCACCACATGCTTCACCACGTCCGTCGTGAGATGGCCGAACGGAATGATCGCATCCAGACGGTTGCGGAATTCCGGCGTAAACAGGCGGTTGGCGGCCGCCGAGGCTTCATCCGCCCCGCGCTCCTCCCGCCCGAAGCCGATGGAGCGCCGTGCTGCATCCGCTGCGCCGACGTTGCTGGTCATGATGATAATGCAGTTGCGGAAATTGACCTGCTTACCGTTCTGGTCGGTCAGGCGGCCGTAATCCATGACTTGCAGGAGGATGTTGAACACATCCGGATGGGCTTTTTCGATCTCGTCGAGCAGCACCACGGCATAGGGGGTTTTGTCCACCGCGTCCGTCAGCTGGCCGCCCTGATCGAACCCGACATAGCCCGGAGGGGCACCGATGAGGCCGGAAACGCTGTGTTTCTCCATGTATTCCGACATGTCGAAGCGCACCAGCTCCATGCCGAGCGATTTGGCAAGTTGCATCGCGACCTCGGTTTTGCCGACGCCGGTGGGGCCGGTGAAGAGGTAACTGCCCATCGGCTTGGTTTCCTCACGCAGACCGGCGCGCGACATTTTGACGGCTGAGGCCAGTTCCTCCACCGCTTTGTCCTGCCCGAAGACGGTGAGCTTCAGGTTTTTCTCGAGGTTGCGGAGGGTCTCTGCGTCGTCCATCGAGATGGTTTTGCTTGGCATGCGCGCCATTTTGGCGATCACGTCTTCGATCTCTTTCACGGTGATGGTCTTTTTGCGTTTCGCCTCCGGCAGCAGCATTTGTGCGGCACCGGCCTCGTCGATCACGTCGATGGCTTTGTCCGGCAGCTTGCGGTCGTGGATGTAGCGCACGGAAAGCTCCACCGCTGCCTCGATCGCCGCAGGCAGGAAGCGTACTTTGTGGTGCTCTTCGTAATACGGCTTCAGGCCGCGCAGGATTTTGATGGTGTCTTCCGGCGTCGGTTCATAGACGTCGATTTTCTGGAAGCGACGAGCAAGCGCGCGGTCTTTCTCCAGCGTGTTGTTGTATTCCTTGAAGGTGGTGGAACCCATGCAACGCAGCGAACCACGGGCGAGTGCGGGTTTTAGCAGGTTTGCCGCATCCAGCGCGCCGCCGGAGGTGCTACCTGCACCCATGATGGTGTGAAGTTCGTCGATAAAGAGAATCGCGCCGGGGAGTTTTTCGATGGATTTGATGACGGCTTTGAGGCGTTCTTCAAAGTCGCCGCGGTAGCGGGTGCCGGCGAGCAGCGAGCCGAGATCGAGCGAGAAAATCACCGCGTTGCGCAGTACCTGCGGCACCTCGCCACGGGTGATGCGCAGCGCCAGACCTTCGGCAATGGCGGTTTTGCCGACGCCAGCTTCACCCACGAGCAGCGGGTTGTTTTTGGTGCGGCGGCATAGGATTTGTACGGTGCGTTCGATCTCATCTGCACGGCCGATGAGGATATCCGTTTTGCCGCTCTGCGCTTTTTTGTTGAGGTTCTGGCAGTAAAGATGCAGCGGGTCCTTGTTCTCTTTCTCCTGCGCTTCGCCTTGCGATTCCTTGTTGGCGGTGTAGCGGATGGAGCCGTCTTCCATCTCCTGCTCGTTATGGTCGCGCGGGAGGGCGAGCTGGCTGAGATCGCCATATTTAATGATGCCGTGGCTGATATAGTTCACCACATCCAGACGGCTGACATCTTGCTCGGCGAGGAAGAATACGGCGTGCGACTCGCGCTCGGAGAACAAGGCCACGAGCACGTTTGCGCCGGTGACTTCATGCTTGCCTGCGGATTGCACATGAATGGCGGCGCGGTGAATCACGCGCTGAAAGCCAGCTGTTGGGCGGGCTTCTTCCACATGGTCAACCACGAGGCTGCCAAATTCCTGATCCATGAACTCAACGAGCGAACGTTTCAGCTCGCCGAGATTGACGCCAACGCCGCGTAGCACGGGGCTTGCATCCGTATCCTCGGTGAGGGCAAGGAGGAGATGTTCCAGCGTCGCATATTCGTGCTTTTGTTTTTTTGCGAGTTCCAGTGCGGCGCGGAGCGTGGCTTCCAAGTTGTGCGAGATCATGGTTTTTTCTTTCGTTTAAGACTCTGGTTCCAGAGTACATGCCAGCGGGTAGTCGTTGATCCGTGCGTATTCGACCACCTGATCCGCCTTGGTTTCCGCGACATCCCGGGTGTAAACCCCTGCTGTCCCTGCGCCCTTCTGATGCACTTCGAGCATCACCTGGTGCGCCTCCTGGTGGGTTTTCCGGAAAATCTGCTCCAGAACCATCACCACGAAATCCATCGGCGTATAGTCGTCGTTCAGCAGGATCACCTTGTACATTGGCGGGCGTTTCGTCTTTGTTTCAGGCTCGGCGACCATGACGTCGCTCTCGCCCTCGGCAAATTCGTCGTGCCCACCCCACTCGGATGAACCCATAAGTACATGGTCTTTTTCAGCAAGATTGCTGCCAATTTCCACATCCCTACAACTTGAGTCTGCCATAAAATCCCTAAGGTTTCGTTAAGAGGAACCGGTTTTTTCGATTATTTTTCGTTTTCTATGTGGATAATATAGGCGAGCGAACACCCCGCGTCGAGGCCGGAGTGGTGAAAACGCCTAATATTCCTGGGGGGGAGGGGGGTTATTCCTCGCTGTAATAATCCACCACAAAGCCAACGATGGCGCCGACGACAGCGCCGACCAACGCGCCCTGACCGGCCGTGTTGACCGGGTCGCCACAACAGACAGCCCCTGCCATCGCGCCAGTGGCACCGCCGATGGCCGCGCCGCCGACGACATTTTCGAATCCTCTATTGCCGCAGCCACCCAGGGCGAGGGCGGCACAGAGGGTGAGGGTAGGTATCAGGCGTAACGTGCGCATCCATTATCTCCAGAGTGGCTTGCCGAGGTTGATTTTGCTCGGGTCTACCACAGCGCCCGTCGTTGCGCCTACCGCCGCGCCCACTGCTGCTCCCTGCGCGGGGGCGCCCACGGTGGAGCCAATGACCGCGCCTGCGCCGGCGCCAATGAGGCCGCCACTCAGTGCGCGGTCTTCCTTGGTGGTGCCGCAGGCGGCGAGTGCGAGTAGGCATGGAATCAGAATCAGCTGTGTTGGTTTCATAAAAATGCTCCATCGATTGAAAAAAGAATGCAAAAAAATCTTTATCCTACCCCGAATTAAAAATATATCAGGAAGTGTAAATGCTATAAAAACGGCTCATTTCCTTAGAAAAATGTGGCAATCGCGTCACAAAAAATTGCCGGTGGATTTTTTTTATTTTATTGGTTGACAGCCGTCGCATTGTGCTATTATAACGCCCATCCCTTCCGAGGACATGTTCCTCGAAAGTGCGAGAGCCTCCTAGCCCTAAGGGCGAACGAAACGCCTCGCTGTTGAATGAATTGTGAATAGGTATCTACAACGCGCTTTACGTGTGTTGTTTCGAGCCAAACGACCCCAACGTCTAACTGGGGCTCGTACGAAACAGCGGTCAGTAATGACAGCCGTAAAGACGTTGATGCTGATTGTATAATTATTAGTTCGTACCAGCATGGCAGAATCAATAACCGGTAATACCGGGAATGCTCTGATATGAAGCGCAAGGACAGGAGTCGGTTTAACCGCAGTCCCAAGCTCTATGTATCGTGAAGAGTGTTTTCGTACTATCTGTTTTGTTCTGTGCGTGAGGTGCATCATAAGATCAATCAAGCGCCAAAAACATACTAAATTTATTTTCCTGCATTTTTTACAAATGCAGGTGATATTTAATTAGATCTTTGGATTTAGATAAATAGAGAAGGGCATATGGTGAATGCCTTGGTGGCAAGAGGCGATGAAGGACGTGTTACACTGCGATAAGCTTCGGGGAGCTGTGAAAAAGCTTTGATCCGGAGATTTCCGAATGGGGAAACCCACCTTTTGAGTTCAGTACACAGTGTTCCGCTTGCGGAATGCTGGATTCTGAACTCATACAAAAGGTATAGTATCCTGAATACATAGGGATATTAAGCAAACCCGGTGAATTGAAATATCTCAGTAGCCGGAGGAAAGGACATCAATTGAGACTCCCCTAGTAGTGACGAGCGAACGGGGACCAGGCCAGTAATACATGTAAAATAAGCGGAACTCTCTGGAAAGTGAGGCCATAGAAGGGTGATAGCCCCGTACGCGTAATATAACATGTATTCTCGAGTAGGGCGGGACACGTGAAATCCTGTCTGAACATGGGGCGACCACGCTCCAAGCCTAAGTACTCCTTGCCGACCGATAGTGAACCAGTACAGTGATGGAAAGGTGAAAAGCACCCCGACGAGGGGAGTGAAATAGTTCCTGAAACCGTATGCCTACAAGCAGTCGAAGGGGATTTAGTCCCTGACGGCGTACCTCTTGTATAATGGGCGAGCGACTTAGTGTGTGCAGCAAGGTTAAGCCGTTAGGTGGAGCCGTAGCGAAAGCAAGTCTGAATAGGGCGACAAGTTGCACGTATTAGACCCGAAACGAGGTGATCTAGCCATGGCCAGGTTGAAGGTTGGGTAACACCAGCTGGAGGACCGAACACACTCCTGTTGAAAAAGTAGGTGATGAGCTGTGGTTAGGGGTGAAAGGCCAATCAAACTTCGTAATAGCTGGTTCTCCGCGAAAACTATTTAGGTAGTGCCTTGGACGAATACCGTGGGGGGTAGAGCACTGGATGGACTAGGGGGGCCCAAAGCCTTACCAAATCCAACCAAACTCCGAATACCCATGAGTACTATCCAGGAGACAGACTGCGACAGCTAACTGCCGTAGTCGAGAGGGAAACAACCCAGATCTACAGCTAAGGTCCCCAAATCATCGTTAAGTTGGGAAGCATGTGAGACGGCCATAACAACCAGGAGGTTGGCTTAGAAGCAGCCATCCTTTAAAGAAAGCGTAATAGCTCACTGGTCTAAATAAGCTATCTTGCGGCGAAAATGTACCGGGGATTAAACGATGTACCGAAGCTTAGGACTTGCGTAAGCAAGTGGTAGCGGAGCGTTCCGTAGGCCTGCGAAGCGGATGGGTTACCATCCGTGGAGGTATCGGAAGTGCGAATGCTCGCATGAGTAGCGACAAACAGAGTGAGAGACTCTGTCGCCGAAATCCCAAGGGTTCCTGCGTTATGTTAATCAGAGCAGGGTTAGTCGGCACCTAAGGCGAGGCCGAAAGGCGTAGTCGATGGAAATCAGGTTAATATTCCTGAACCGAGTGGTAGTGACGCAT
>CAZGXX010000007.1:0-85921 GCA_964530085.1 uncultured Azospirillum sp. | reverse complement strand
CTGAGCATACAGCACATTGATGGCGTTTATGCAGTTTAAGCGTTTTAGTCTGCATACTGCGTGCATCAAGTATCCAGAGCGTACCCAGCAGCGGCTCCAGATTCTTTTCTTTGCACCATTCCAAACCCAGCGCCATTTTAATGGCCTCAAGCGCCTGCACGGTTCCGGCGATGCCTGCCATAGCGCCGATGACACCTGCCTCGGCGCAGTTGGGGATGTGGCCGCTGGGTGGTTTGGGATACAAACAACGGTAACACGGCCCATGTCCTGCCCAAAACACTGACACTTGCGCCACAAAGCCAAGGATCGAGCCATATACCAGTGGCTTGCCGAACTTCACGCAAGCATCGTTAATCAGAAACTTACTGCTGAAATTATCCGTGCCATCGATAATGACATCATAGTTTTTCAGCAACGCTTCCGCATTCTCTGCACTGAATCGCTCAAAATGCGCCTCAATCTTACATTCGGAATTCAGCTCGGCCAGTGCGGCTTTCGCGGCTTCTACCTTCGGCTTCCCCTGATCGGCCTCCTTAAACAACACCTGCCGTTGCAGGTTGCTGATATCCACCGCATCATCATCCACCAGACCAATGCGACCAATGCCCGCCGCCGCCAGATACAGCAACGCGGGCGAGCCAAGCCCACCCGCGCCAATGCATAGCACCGAGGCGGATTTCAGGCGTTCTTGTCCCTCACTTCCAAGTTCGGGGAGAACGGTTTGTCTGGCATATCTTAACATGTATAAAACATAGGCTTCTTGAGTTTGATTCGTGGTTGATCCAGATCAATCCCGTAAGAGAAAGCCCCTCATACGCTACAAAAAACTAAAAACGCTATGGAGGAATAGATGGTTCTTGCAGAACAAACGCTCGGAGAAATTGCTAGTGGACTACCGGGAGCAACCCGCTTATTTCGGCAACACCATATGGATTTCTGCTGCGGTGGAGCGCGTAGCCTAGGCGAAGAGGCTGAACGCAGAGGGATAAATCTGGAGACACTGGTAGCTGAGTTGGAAGCTCTTAAAGCCTCTCCATCTGCCGATAAAGACTGGAAATCAACGACCAGCAAAGAACTCATTGCCCATGTGCTCGCGCGCTACCATGTGCGGCACCGCGAGCAACTGCCAGAATTAATTCACCTTGCAGAGAAAGTGGAGCGTGTGCACGCGCAGCATCCTGACGTGCCAGCAGGTTTAGCAGCGCATCTGACTGAAATGTTGCAGGAACTTGAAGATCACATGCAGAAGGAGGAGCGAATCCTGTTCCCCATGATCCTGCGTGGCCAAGGCCAGATGGCCACCGGTCCTATTTCCGTCATGGAATCCGAACATGTGCTGCATGGCGAGGCACTGGAGAAAATGCTGATGCTTGTCCATCAGCTGCAGTTGCCTGATGGCGCATGTAACAGCTGGCGAGCACTTTATTTAGGCGTTGGAGAATTACGCGACGACCTCATGGAACACATCCACCTTGAGAATAACATTCTCTTTAAACAACAGGCCAGCAGCCCTCTGGGTGTGTGCTGTGGCCATTGCACATGCGGGTAGCCTATGAGCAGGAATCATTCTCTTACTGGAGTTGAACGGACATTTGCCACAAGCGAAGTCATTGTCAGCAAAACAGATACTAAAGGCATTATAACTTATGCCAACGAAGTGTTTTTAAGAATTGCTGATTACACTCTGGAAGAGGTTCTTGGGAAACCCCACAATCTCATCCGCCATCCCGATATGCCGAAAATTGTTTATCGATTGCTCTGGGAGCGCATTAAAAGCGGCAAAGAAATCTTCGCCTATGTAGTGAATCGCACTAAGCACGGTGATCATTATTGGGTTTTTGCTCATGCAACACCGTCGTTTGATAAGAATAAGAACATCGTTGGCGCACACTCAAACCGCCGCTCTCCCGATCCCGCCGCCATCAAAATTATCGAACCGATTTATAAGTTACTGAAGCAGGAAGAGGCGAAGCACCCTATGGCTAAAGACGGTATGGATGCAGCATTAGCCCTGCTGAGTTCAGTGCTTGCTGAGAAAGGAGTGAGTTATGACGAATTTATCCTCTCTCTCTAAAACAGGTCTGCTCGGCTTGTTTTCGGGATTATTGATCCTGCTCGCATTTGTGCTTCCGCAGATGAACATTCTACTACTCATCGCAGCAATAAGCGTGTTGATCCTTCAGGCTTATTATATTCAAAAAATGAAAGTGATGGCGCGGTGCATTGCCACCGTTACCGCACAATGTGCGCAAGGCAATATGGAAAATCGTATTCTTCTGCCCAAAGAGCGTGGCGATCTGTCGGCTATGATCAACCGCATCAACGACAGCATCGATATGGCGGATGCCTATGTGCGTGAGTCACTTGCGACGCTAGAACACGCGGCTGAGGAGAAGTATTACCGTAAAATCGTGCTCACTGGCATGGATGGCTGCTTCAGAAATGGCGCAGAGATTATGAACGGTGGGATGGATGCGATTCGGCGCAACATGATTCGCACGGTGCAGAAAGCAGCAAGACGTCTTGAAGAAACCGTCAAGAAAACGGCGAACGATCTCACCGCTTCGACCGATCAACTCAAATCGATGTCAGATATGTTATCGGCTGTTGCTGAGAAAAGTTCTGCTCAGGCAGCTGGCCTTGCTGGTGCTAGTGATGAAGCATCAAAAAACGTGAGCACTGTGGCAGCAGCAGTGGAAGAGCTTTCGGCTTCTATTGGTGAAATTAACCAGCAAATTAATCAATCCAGTAATGTTGCCAAAGTGGCTTCAGAGAAGGCATCACAAGCAAACGGCGTGCTTGTGCAGCTAACAGAAGGCGCAGAAAAAATCGGCGGCATTATCGAAATGATTAATGGTATCGCGGGGCAAATCAATCTTCTTGCGCTCAATGCAACGATTGAGTCAGCCCGTGCTGGTGAGGCAGGTAAAGGCTTCGCGGTCGTAGCTTCAGAAGTGAAAAACCTTGCGAACCAGACCACCAAAGCCACGGTGGATATTACCGAGTACATCAACGCCACACGCGATGCCATTCATCAGACAACCGAATCGGTCAGAGAAATTGCGAATGTCGTGCAAAAAGTAGAAGAGATTGCCACGATTATTGCGGCGGCAATGGAAGAACAAACTGCTGCTACTAAGGAAATATCGCATTCCATTCAGAGAACTGCGCATAATACTGCGCAGGTTTCCAGCGCAGTAAGTGACATGTCGCAAGCTGCCCAGCAAACCGGTACGGCAGCAAAAGAGATGAAACAATCTTCGTCTGATTTAACCGAGCAATCGGGTGTTCTGCATCGTGAGATTGATAATTTTATCTCCGAAATTAAGAATGCGGCGTAATAATGTCGCCTGATGAATTCGCATTAACAGCCCTGATTTTTATCGCCGCCACACTGTATTCTTCGGTGGGGCATGCAGGGGCATCGGGCTATCTCGCGGCGATGGCTTTGTTTGGTATCGCCCCAGAAACCATGCGTCCTGCTGCGCTTGCGCTTAATGTGCTGGTAGCATCGCTTGCAACCTACCGCTTCACACGCGCCGGTCAGAACGATCTTAAACTACTCTTACCTTTTGTTATTGCCTCCATCCCCGCCGCATTTATCGGAGGCATGATCCATATACCACCTGCCTTTTATAAACCTTTGATTGGCATCATACTACTACTCTCGGCATTTCAACTTTTACGTACAGCTAGAACATCCAAACAAAAAGATCGGAAGGTGCAGCAACCTCCGCTTGCAGCATCACTCGCCACAGGCGCAGGACTTGGGTTGCTTGCGGGGCTAAGCGGCACAGGCGGCGGCATTTTTCTCAGCCCACTACTGTTATTCATGGGCTGGGCACCCACGCGCAATGTGTCGGGCATTGCGGCCAGCTTTATTCTCGTTAATTCTATTTCGGGACTGCTTGGGAACATGTCTTCGCTTCAGGCTTTGCCATCGGCACTTCCGGTGTGGGCAAGCGCAGTGCTGCTGGGCGGATTTATTGGTACACAGCTCGGCACACGAACCCTTACTATCCCAGGCATCCGCATTATGCTGGCGCTGGTATTGGTGATTGCGGGTGGGAAGATGTTGTTTGCCTAACGCTTAAGCGGCTTTCCAGTTATCCAGAAGTTGGAATAAAGCTCGTCTGGTATTCAAATCTTCCGCACGTTTCAGCAGTGTGGCAGCGGATTGCACGGTTGCGCTTTCAATCAGCTCATGGCCGCACGCGGTTGTGATTTCTTGTATAGCGGGTTCATCCATTTCTAAGTGAAACTGTAACCCAAGCACGCGATTGCCATATATAAACGCTTGGTTGTCGCAGGCGCGACTGCTCATTAAATGGAGTGCTCCCGCAGGAATTTCAAATCGATCCCCATGCCAGTGCAACACGTCCATTGCGTAGTTAATATCCTTCAATATGGGGTGACCAGCACCCTCGTCGGTTGTGGCAATTGGAAACCAACCGATTTCCTTGTGTGGCATGGAAGAAACCTTCGCACCCAACGCAGCTGCAATGAGCTGCGCGCCGAGACAAATGCCCAATATGGGTTTTCCTGCCTTAATCGCCGCTCTGATATGCGCTTTTTCTGCTGATAGCCACGGGTAATCCCGTTCATCATAGACACCCATCGGGCCGCCCATGATAATCAGCGCATCATAGTTCTTCAGATCAGGAATTTTCCAGTCTGGTTGATAAAACGCCGTGCAGTTTAGGACGCAGGCGCGCTCTACTGCCCACTCACGGATCATGCTTAAGCCTTCAAACGCGACATGCTGAAAATAATGGATTCTCAAAATGCTAAACTCCATGCAATCAATGTCAGCTTATGTAGCATATAAAAGCACTTCTGCCCCTAAAAACAACCACCTGTATTTCCATCAAAAAGACTATTGATTGCAGCTGCCAGCTTGTTATCCCCTAGAGGCAGCAACCAACTGTTTTTATGGAGGAAAAATGCAGAAAGCGATGGATAAGACCGAGCGGATTGCCGCGCTGAATGACCGGTTCCGGCAGACGTTCTGGGGTGGCAAGGTGATGATGACGCAGGGGGTGCAGGAACTTTCCGAGGATATGCGTGCGCGATTATTCCACGCCGTTTCGGAATTTGATGATTTCACCGACGACAATGATCCACACCACGAGCATGATTTCGGGCGCATTCAACTCGATGGGTATACATTCTTCTGGAAAGTGGATTACTTCGACCACACCATGCGCTTCGGTGCGGAAGATCCGTCAGACAATCACAACACCACACGAGTGCTTACGATAATGCTGGCCAGCGAATACTGATTTCGACTCACACCCACAAACACGTTTTGCAATCATTCTCTGCGAGGAGTGTGCGGTACGGTTAGTGCATCACAAATCGAGGAAGCCGCCGATTGCGAAATGATTTTGGCCAAAAACGAAGCATTTTTCGGGTTCGCTACGCATGTGTATCTTTGATTATCAGATGGTTGTGCCAGAAAAAGCGAAACGAAATGCAATTTTATGGGCTGAATCTAGCGAAATGCCGCGCCATGCGTCCCCGTATAGAAAAGTTCGCGGAAGGACCCGACATCTTAAGATGCTGATAGTAAATGATATTGCCGCTTTCCCATTTCGCTTGGCGGTTTCGGGCGATGCAGGATGATGTCGGATTTGTGCATCAAAATGTTCGTTTTGTGCATGAAAGTGACTTCGCTGTGCAAATTTCGGGGGGATCTGTGCAGGTGGGTGGCAACACCATGCGCTTCGGGTGTGGCGGGTGGTGTTCCAAAAATCCTCTTTATCTATCAATGCGGTAACACCTGACACACTGGACACACTGCGAAATGACCATCACCGAAGTGATTTTGCCCGCCGCATTTCGTCCACCAGCTGTTTCGCCAGCCTCTCGGCTTCGCTGCGCGGCAGCCCGCCGTCATATTCCATAATGGCGGCACGCTCCTCAAACATTTCCTGCCAGTATTCATCGTCGTAATCATTATGCGGTGTTACCGGTGTAGCTGGTGTTACTGCATCGATATTGTCTTGAGATTGCTTGGCGTTTTTGGGTGCCAGTGGTAACACAGGTGCGAGGGTGGTGTGTGTAGCGGTGTTTCCGGTAACACCTGCCACACCGGTAACACCGACTTTAGCGCGGATGGATGCGAAGCAATCAGCTATCGGCATGATCGCCCCCCGCATCACCATCGAGCACACGCGCAGGCACATGATACAGCCGCAAGGATTTGTGCCCAGGCACTTTGATCACTTCGCTGAATTTTCCGGCGCGGTCTTTTACCAGCAAGCCGCAATCAACCAGATAGGTTTTAACCGCCGTATTCTGCAACCCGCCGATCACCTCTTTTTCAAACACGGCGGGGATGATGAAATATTCCCACTCGTCATTACTGTTGAGCCGCTTGAATCCGGCGCGGTTGATAATGCGTGCATCCTGCACGGACGTCGTGTCGCCATCGCTTCTACAGCCCCACGGTGTCTCAAACCGGCTGCTGCCATGTTGGGCGATGAGCATTTGTAGACGTTGTTTCGCTTCTTCCATCTCATATGCCTGCGTGCCGCCGCGTGCTTTCACCCAGTCATGGAAAATGCGTGCGCAGCTTTGCGCGGCTGATTCTGCTGGCCAAGGCAGTAAACCCAGCGCGATACCAAGTTCACCAGCCGCCGCGATGAGCGCGAATTTCTGCCCGACGCGCAAGACCTGCCCATCACTATCAGCAGGAATATGTTCCGCCACCCATGCTTTGCGTGCTGCAATGAGGCTATTTAATATCGTGGCGCGATCAGCAGTGAGTGCCTGCAAATATGCGTCACCCACTGTGCCGGTATATTCAGCAGCATGCCCTTTGATGGCAATCGCCATGCGGTTGCTGTCGGGAAAATTATGGATCGTATCGAGCAGACCATAACCCGTGCCAACATCTGCGGGAATTTCGATAAAACGCACCGTCTGCCCTGCCTTCGGGTTCTTGCCGCACTCCATCATTTTTGCAGCCAGCCCCATTTCGCCGGAACTGAGGAACACCAGACGGAAACGCTCGACAGCTTTGGCACTGCCATCACGACGCGAACGCGCTTTGGTGGTGCCATTGCCCAACATATAGGCCATCGCATCCGCCGAATACCCATCGACTTGCGACAACTCATCAAGCAGCAGCAAAGTATCATTCGCCTGCCGTGCGTTGGATTCTGCCGCATTATCGGTCGTGCGCCAGCTGGAAATCTGGCAGCCATAAATGCTGGCGGCAACCACCAGTGCGGTGGTTTTACCTACCGATGAACCGCCATAAAAATGTAGCCCGAAATTTTCTTCACCCAGCAAATGAAGTAACGGTCCACATAGCGCGGAGCTGACTGCCAAAATGAGGCGGCTATTGCCCGCGCATAATGCGCCAACATGCTGTTGCCACTCATCCAGCGTGCCTTGAATTTTGAGAGCAGATTGAGGAATATCCTGCTGCAACACAATCCGCTCACGGCTGGCCGCGCCATATACGCGGCAAGGCAAAATGAAATTCTCGCCATGCCAGCCCGGACGCTGCACACATGTGGCGCGGGCTTTTGGCGATGACAAATTGATATAAGTATGCAGCAGATTATTTGCTTTCGGAGCCATGCGAAGCCCGCGCGATAGCAACTCCTCGCGGTATGCCACCCCATCACCGGCGAGCATCGACATGGGCATGATATATTCTTTGCGATTGCCGTCATTGTCAGTGAGTTCGAGTATCACGCCCCAATTATGGCTTTGTGTATCGCGCGTTTGATGCGTGATGGCGAGGTAGGAGCAGAACCATTTCCACTCTGTCGCGTCGTCGCCGTTTTCATCCTTATAATGCCGCTCATATTCCACGCCGCGTGGCGTAAGCCGGTAGCCTTTGCCCACCAGCGCCTGCTGCAACCCCTGCAAATGCTGGCTTTTGATATATGGGAACGGCAACTCTTCGATACGCGCAACGACTGATATATGTCGCGCTGTCCAGCCACCCGCCAGCAAATCTGCAATATCGAAGCCTTGCTCAACCGCATGGTCATGACGTGTTGGCACACCATCCACAATGCGATATTTCCCCAGTTCTTCTGCTGGCAGATGCAGTATGCACGCTGCACCAGCTTCACTGCACAAATCATGTGCGGCATCCCCAAACGTCGCGCCTGCGCTATCATGATCGGTGGTGATAATCACGGTGCGCCCTTTAACCGGCGACCAATCTGTATGGCGTGGTGATTGCGCCCCGTGCATTGGTGTAGTCGCAACATAATCAGGAAACAGCAGCTTGCCAGCTTCGGCTACCTTCTCACCCTCGCATACAAATATCGGTGCGCTGCTACGCGTGATTATTTCGGGCAGGTTATAGAGTGGTCGAGGTTTCGGCAGCCCAGCACTGCGCCAGCCGCGCTTGCCGTTGGGCAGTTCACAATAACATACTGGAAGAATCTTTTTCTGCCGTAGTCCGGTGTCAGGGTGGGTGGTTTCAAAACGGGCGATGTAGCAAAGCAACGCGCCATCAGCGTTATGATATGGATACAAAACCGATGGCTTGCCAATATCCGGCAGCATGAAATTGCATGGTGGCGCATCGTCAGGCACGGGAACAATCGGCGTTTTCTCCTTTTTCTCCGGCGTAACGGGCAATTCAGCAATCGCCGCTTCCAATTCCTCGGAAGTGATGTGTTCAAGAGAAATATCGGGGTGGAGGTCATGTTCCATGATGGCCTCCGGTGATGCGCTCAATATACGCGGCGGCATCGGCCTGATTCATCGTCAGCACATACGCCACCAGCGAGGTAACATCGCCGCCTTTGTCACCGGTCGCAAAATCCGCCCAGTGCGCGGTGCGAAGATTGACTTTGAAACTTCCCAAATGCCGATCAGCGCGGTTGGGATTACGCGCAACATACTCATGTCCCTGCAACCGACCATCCGGCAATATGCGTCGCACGATGGCTGGCAGATATGGCAGCGCATGGGTGTGAATCGCACGAAAGTTGATGCTATTCATGGTCGCCACCAAGATCGAAACGGTTTTCAGAAATGAACCGATCCACATCTTCGCGACGATATTTTACCAGCCGCCCCACCTTTACATAAGGCAGCGCATAACGCTTGGTCGTCACCCAGCAGGCGAGCGTTTGCTCTTTCACGCCGAGATATTCCGCCGCTTGTTTCCGGCTCATGAGTGATGGCCGCTTGATGCTACCACCATCTACCTGATGGCCGCTGTTTTGCTGCATTTGGTCTGAATGTTTCTGTGTCATATAGTCCTCGCTTTGGGTTGATTAGCGAGGTCTATTATGGACTAGGATGGATGCTGTGAAAATTCAGCTCAGCGGCGCTCACGTATACTTTAGCACGCTCGCGTATATGTTAGGGGCGTTCTGGCTCGCCCGTAATCATATAGGGTAATTCTTTCGTCAGGAATGTGTCGCAATTCATGACATTGATACCGTTCTTCGTCGGGTAGTTCTCACCCTCCGGTATAATCAGGTAGCTTGCATCTGGCTCCACATCCTTGATGACTTCGTAAAAACCACGCGGAATCGTGGCGGCACGCTTAATCTCGATACAATATCTTCCCTGCGCGGTCACCACCACAACGTCACTTTCTGCGCCTTTATGTGTTTTATAGAAATAAATTTTCGCCTTACCATCCGAAATTCGACGAATTTGTTCGATGACATAACTCTCCCATGAAGCACCGATAGCCGCGTTGCCGAGTAACTTCTCCATTGATCCAATGCCAAGCAAATGGTGTAGGATTCCTGAATCACGCACGTAAATTTTGGGTTGCTTTACCAACCGCTTCTTTGTGTTGACGTAATATGGCTGCAAACGCTGAATGATGAATCCGCCCTCCAGCAAATCAAGATAACGGCTGATGGTGGGCTGGCTTACGCCCAAAGATGTCGCCAGATCGCTTTGCTTGAGAAGTTGTGCGTTGAGGCTTGCAATCATCTCCAGCATACGCGCGACAAGCGGTGCAGAGATTTGATGCCCCAATTCTTGCAAATCGCGTTCGATAAATGTTTTGGTGAATGATTCCAGCCAGCGATTTGCAAAGGCTGGTTTCCCAGCAAGCATTGCCTGCGGAAATCCGCCATACATCCAGTGATGGTTCATCGTCACCGTGCCAGCGGCCTCTGGCCATGAAAACGGGGTGAGTTCGGTATAGGCGATACGACCAGCGAGCGTTTCAGAGCTGCCCTTAATCATTTCAGGCGATGCGGAGCCAAGCAGAATAAACCGCCCAGGTCTACGCTCCATATCCACCAGCGCACGCAGCAGCGGAAACAATTCCGGCATACGCTGCACCTCATCGATCACCACGCATTTATCCTGATGGTATTTCAGGTAGGTTTCTGCGTCAGATAATTTGCGGCGATCTGCATCCAGCTCAAGGTCAAGATAAATGCTTTCATGCTGCGATTTGGTCTGTTTTACGACCATTTTCGCAAGCGTCGTTTTACCCGCCTGCCGTGGGCCGACAATGCCCACTACTGGGAAGTATTCGAGGTCGGAAATGATCTGATGTGTGACGTGTCGTTGTAACATTGGGTCATTTTACATTAGTGAAATCGCAAAGTCAAACTTTGTAATATCTACCTTATTTATCCAGCGCTATAAAATTAATAGTATGTATTATATGTATAATACAGTTATTTATTGCCTTTAGGCGCGTCTTTCTTAGATTTAGCAGAAATCGCAGTGCGTATCCACCCATAAATAGTCGCCTGACCGCGTGATTTAACAAGGTAGCACGTCGGGTAGTTATCGGAATTTGTGCGTATATCTTCCCAGATTCTGACGGAAGCAGCATGCGGTGATGGATATTTGCCAGCGGCATATTTTTGCAGCACGGCTTCTTTCAGTGCTACATATTTTTTGGTGCGCCCTGATGCCGCATGCGCCGCGATGCGCTTCTTTACCGATTTCTCATTTTCCTGCGCTTGCTTGAGGCGGAACGCTGAATAGGCCGCTGACAATGCCTCCATTGCCTCGCACAATGCACCACCTGCCATTTCTAAATCCACCGTGCGCTTGGGATTTTTACGATAATAACGATGACGCTCCTCCATCTCATCCAGCTTCATCAGCGCGAATACGGCAAAAATCTGCGTGGGTGTGTATTTGAGCACCATGTGTTTTAGACAATACCCCGCCACGATCTCAACATCCGAAAAAGGCGAATCATTTGGCGACGGCACACCACCTGCTGCATGCAAGTTGTAGTAGCTTGCACCCGCAGGCACATCATGCCCCATCCAACGTAGAAATTCGCAGTCGTTATAAAATGACTCCATGCTGCGCGTAATCGCATCCGCAATATCTACAATTTGCGGCAGGGTGAGATCGCTGAGCACAAGGCGTGCATTGCCTTGAATTCGCGCCACATGATCCCACGTAATTTCGCTGGGCGGCCTCGATTTCAGCGGGTGCAAATACTGAAACGGCGCAGAGTAGACGACAGCTCTTATTTTTACCGCTTGCATATCACCTCCTGCGCGTCGCGTTATTAACGCTATCCATGATCGCATCGGTAGCGCGATTCACGGATGCGCGTACAGGGTCTAAATCCAACCGCTCATAGATTTTGGTGGCTTGTACGCTCTTATGCGCCAGTGTTTTGCCGATGATGGCCGTGGTGGTGCCAGTCGCCGCCATCCAGCTGCCCAGCGTGCGGCGTAAATCATGAATCCGTAGATCCGCAATGTTGGCGCGTTTCAAAATACGCTCCCATGCACGTTTAGGGTCGGCATAATGCCCCGTTTTGCCGTTGCTTGGAAAAACGAACATGCTGTTGGTGGCCGCTCGTCTGCGCTCCAATATCTCAATTGCCTGCTCGGAAAGCGGCACGGTGTGTGACTCACCATTTTTCGTTTCCGGTATGCGCCACTCCTGCATGTCAAAATTGATTTCGTTCCACCGCATCGCCAGCACGTTGGCTTTGCGTGCGCCCGTGAGCAGGGAAAGCAAAATAAATTCACGCGCGATTTCGTTTTGATCTTCGGCCAATGCTGCGAAGAAACGCGGCATTTCATCCCTTTTTAAGAAACGGTCGCGTGATTTTTCTTTGAACTTTTTGACACCACGCGCGGGATTCGTTCCTTCCCATCCCCAGCGTATGGCGCGGTTATAAATGGCGCTGATGCGCTCTAAAATTCTGTTGGCCTGATACAGCCCATTATTATCATGCACGCGCTCATGCAATATTTGCACTTCCTGCCTGCTGATATGGCTCGCTTTGCGCGTAAACCAATGCGAGCAGAATTTATTCACCTCGCGCTCATCAAATTTCCATGAGCGTTTTTGCTTCTTGCTGTAACGCTCCATATATTCCTGAAACATTTCACCGAAGGTGATTTCTGCGCGTAGGCGCTTTTTATCCTCAGAGGGGTCTTTACCCAGCGCCACCTGCGATTTGATTTCCATCGCCTTCTGCCGCGCCTGCTCAATGCTGATGTCGGGGAAGCGTCCGATCACAATCCGTTCATCGCGACCATTGATGCGTTTGCGCACGAAGAATGTGACCGCACCGTTCGGTGTAACATACACCGAAAGTCCTTTTTCAGATCCATCATGCACATAAATTCGACCCGTTTCTGGTGCCGCAATATTAGAGAGGGTTTTCTTGGTAAATGATTGTTTTTTCATAAGACCACCTCATTTCTGGTGCCGCACTGGTGCCGCATTTGTCATCAAAATAGGGGTAAATTTGTCTATCTTGACAAAATACACGAAACCACTAATCTATTGATTAGTCAACGGTTATCACGATAAATAATGATAGGTCAATATGCTGTCGGTTAGGCTCATAACCTAAAGGTCGTCGGTTCAAATCCGGCCCCCGCAACCACCACCACAGCCACTTTCCGAAGATTCGAAGATTCCAGAAAAAGGCTCGGTGCTACTGTGGTGCTACCCTGAGGCTTGATAGTTTTATTAGTCACGGCAAAGGAAATGGCACATTTGCAGAAAGCGATTAAATATCTTTCTGCACATTTCCTTATCTCCCATAAACTCATAGACTTTCATCATATTATAAAACCCACCATGTCCCGTTCTGCGGAAAATATGATTTAGAGCTTCGGACTTCATCCTGATGTCTTTCAAGGCATAAGTGCGAAGGCTATATAGGCCAGAGCAACAGGAATATCTGGTCTACCATAACCAGTTAGTATTCCAGAATTAGCAAGCCCATTAGTCGAAACCTCAAGGCTAGACAAATTTGGCGTTTTTAAAGTTCACGTTAAATCGGGTGCGTCGCTACTTCATGCCAGGATAATCCATATCTTTTTGCCCCCATTTCAGAATGCCCCCCACTTTAGACTTAAACTGGTGATAGGGGCAGCCTGAAATGTCTCCACTGGTCTTGTCATGCCCGTGCTTCTCATGCGCGATATTATCTGTCACGACCGTTACCTCCGGCATGTCTGTGGCCGCTTGCTCTGTCGGCTGCAAACCTCGGCCTGTATCCAGCCCCAGAGATGTTCTCAATAATGAAAAATCCACATAAATCGCTGGGTCGGCTTCGCACAGCGCCACACCGTACTTTTTGTCTATATGCTCAAGATAGGATGTAATATCCTTCAGCAGTTTTTGGCTCAGGGCCTCCTTGAACCCATCGATACCGGGCGTGTTTTCGAGTATCGCAAAAAACTCCTGTTCCATTAACTCGACATGTTCTCCAGCAGTAACTGGCCTAGCGAGAGATATGGGATGTGAAATTTGTTCCAGTTGACCATCCTTGATGATGCTATCAAAGATCAATGTCTCCAACACATTATCGTCATTCTTTATGGTTGCCCTCACATATGTCTCGGGCTTTTGTCCGTCGGGTGACGTCCTGAGGCGCAGAGGAACCGTGTCGCATCGCTTTATCGCCGCACAAAAATCCTCATAAATCATCGCATAAAAAGTGATCATTGCGTTGAGGGAGTCCACGTCTTTCGTGGCCGCCGCACGATCGATCCGCATGGCGTGGCCCGCAAGCTGGTTCGCAGTTACATAGATGTGTTCCGTACCGAAATTCTTGTCATGCTCATTCACTATCTTTTCAAGTACCTTGATACGCTTTGTGTAGGCTCCTCGCGTAGAATCCAGTTCGTTCCAGAGATCCTGAACTTCCGCAGGCAGGGTCGAGCGCTCAACCAAGCCCCCCACGCCCCCTACCAGACTTCTTATTTTGCCGTGAATATCCCCAAAAAAGCCTTGCTCGACCGACAACTGTTTCGCTGGAACGGCTTCGTTCCCATACGCAACAGAGTAATGCCGGTGTATCTCGCCGTTTTCCTGATAGCTTTTCCTTAACCAGGTTTCACCATACTTGCTCAAAAACGCATTGAACTTAGAAAGCGCTTCAAAACCTGTTGCTTGGTCAGTCATGTAGTCCCTTTTAATTATCCGTTGCACCATTGGCGATGTCACCAAAGATACCTTGGAAGTTTCGGTCATTATATTTAGGATCGTTAGACATGGCATTCCTTGTCATTCAAGATGTAAATTAACTAAATATAGCAGTTAATTGTTACAGTTTGATGACTGCGCAGGATTTTTCTGGGTCCTTTCCGCAGTTAATCTTCAAGAGTTTGTAAAAAAGTGAGGAAAGTAGCCGCCGCATAGAGAGCTTTTAGCCCTTCGCTTGCCGCGAAGACGCCCTACAATCCCAATAACGTCCGTTGGAGCGTCCAGTGCTAAGCGGCGATGGTAGGTGGGCCTCCGAACCACGATCGCGCTTTGCTGTCCTTTGCAAAGAAGCTGGACGATAAGCGCGGGCGACTCTAGGGTGGGGGCTGTATTAAAGTTTGAACTAAATCGCGCCGCTGCGACCTCCAAACTTCTCGGGAGCGCTAGGTTTATTCAGCCTTAGAGGCCCATTTAAAGTTCGAGCTAAATTGGGTCCAAGCAACCTATAAAGGGGAAATCCAGAAAATTGGTCGAAAAATAGAGGCTTAAAAAGCCGCATTGCCACCGGAGTGCTATTTTTCGAGAGATGCCCCGCCCAGTGCTTTGTAAAGGCTAGTCGCGGCCTGTAGCTGGTCGAGGCGGGCTGCCGCATAAGCATCCTGGCTTGTGAGCAGACTGCGCTGCGTATTGAGTAGCGTCTGATAATCGATTGCGCCACCGAGATAGCGCGCGCGGGCCAAATCATAAGCTTCCTGCGATTGTTTGGCGGCCTCAGCAAGCGCGACGTCACGCACTGCTGCGCTTTTCAAATCTGATAATGCATCGGAGGATTCCTGAAATGCCGTCAGCACCGCCGTGCGGTAATTAGCGACGAGTTCTTCTTTGCGTTGCTTGCTTGCTTCCAGATTGCCCTCAAGTGCACCGGCATGAAAGATGGGGGCGAGCAGATTAGCACTCAAACCAAGCGCGGTGCCCGCATCCTTGACCAGTGACCCATCAACCCCAATCGAAACGCTCGGGAAAAACGCTGCACGCGCTACGCCAATATCGGCATTGGCCGCCTGCAATTGTGCTTCGGCCGCGCGGATGTCTGGGCGTTGCTCCAACAAGGCGGAAGGCAGGATCGGTGCAATATCCGGCACTTTCAGTGTTGCAAAATCATCGAGCGTTGGCTTAAAATTCTGCGGTGCCACACCGGTCAGAACCGCCAATTGGTGGCGTTCGATTTCCGTTTCACGCACCAGCATCGCAAGGGCGGCTTGGGTGCTGGCAACCGTCGTTTTCTGCTGTGCCAGTTCCAGCGCGGAGGTGCGCCCAGCATCGAATTGTGCTTTAATAATGGCGAGTACTTGGGTGCTGCTTTTGAGATTCTCTTCAGCAATGCGTTGTTGCTCCACCGTCGTCAGCAACGATAAATAAGCACTCGCTGTGTCGGAAGCGACAACGAGTGCGAGTGCCTCACGGTTAAACTCCGTTGCCTGTAGGGAAAACTCGGCAGCTTCAATATCGGCACGGTTCGTACCAAAGAGATCAAGCTCGTAGGAAACACCGATGCCCGCTTGCTGCGTATGGTTTTTGCTGCCGCTGCGGCTTTGATAAAGCGTGCGTGAATCACCCGCTGTGGCGTCCACTTGCGGATAGAGCCGTGAGCGCGCGATACGCGCATCGGCTCGTGCCTGTGCTACACGCGCGACCGATGCCGCCAGATCGTTGTTCTGTGCGAGGGCTTGAGTCACGAGGCTATTTAATGTTGGGCTGTCGAAATTTTCCCACCAGCGCGCTGGAATTGCTTGTGCTTGCGGTTGCGCGGCTACCGGAGTTTCTTCCCACTGATCGGAGAAATCGATATTCGGGCGTAGATACTCCGGCACCAAGGAACAGGCACCAAGCAGCAAGAGTGGGAACAGGCAAATAAGATAACGCATATTCACTCCGATGACAGGGCAACGACAGGATCGAGCTGTGCTGCATTTTTTGCAGGGAGATAGCCAAATAACAAGCCCGTACCGACGGCGCAACAAAAGGCCAGCGCAGCAGGCGCGATGGAAAACATAATACTGACGCCAAAGAAACTGAGTACGCCCCCGACAATAAAACCGATGATAAGACCGGCCAGCCCGCCCACTGTGCAAACCACAGCCGCTTCGGTAATGAACTGCAGCATAATATCTTTGGTGCGGGCGCCGGTCGCCATGCGGATACCGATTTCACGCGTGCGTTCGGTGACACTCACCAGCATGATGTTCATCACTCCGATACCCCCGACCAGCAGTGAAATCGCCGCCACCGCGCCCAACAACACCGTCAATGTATTCTGCGTGTCCGTGGCCATATCGAGAATCGATGTCATGTTGCGAATGTTGAAATCCTCCTTGCGATGGCGGGCTTTGAGCAGTTCAGAGATGTCCTCCTGCGTTTGTTCAATACGGCTGACGTCCGCTACTTTAACGGTAATTGCCGAGACGTAGACACGTCCGAACAGACGAATGGTGCTGGTGCTAAACGGAACAAAGATTACATCGTCCTGATCGCCCTGAAACGAGGCGCCTTTGGAGGTTAACGTACCAATAATCTGAAACGGCACGTTCTTAATCAGGATATATTCACCAAGCGGATCAGCATCAGCAAACAGGTTGGTTTTGACCGTTTTGCCGAGCACCGCCACGGGTGCATAGCTCGCTAGATCGCGGTCGTTAAAAAAACTGCCGCTGGCCAGCGCCCAATCCTTGATTTGCGGCAGCGTATAACCCACACCGTTGATCGTTGTCTGGTAATCAACATTGCCGTAACGCACGGTTTGCCGGCCATTGCGCTCGCCCATTGCCATCTCCACGTTGGGCAGGGTTTCAATCGCTTTCACATCCGATGGCACCAGCGTCACCTGATCGCCCGTCGGGCGGATGCCGGGCGCGCCGGGGCGCACGGAAAGCAGGTTTGTCCCCATCGCTGAAATCTGTGAAAGCACCTGCTGCTTGCTGCCATTGCCGACCGCGAGCATGACCACCACCGATGCGACGCCAATGACGATGCCAAGCAGGGTGAGCAATGTGCGAAACAGGTTCACCCGTAATGCCCGCATTGCCATAATGGCGGTTTCAAGCAACTCGGGCATTACGGTAGGTTGCCGCGTGTGTTGTATGGGATAGCTCGTGATAGCACCCTGTGCGCCATCAGTCGTATCGTGGGTGATTTGCCCATCGACAATACGAATAATGCGGTGCGCGTTGGTCGCTACTTTTTCATCATGGGTGATGAGGATGATGGTTTTTCCTTCCGCGTGAAGTGCCTTTAACAGCTCCATCACCTCGGCACCACTTTTGCTGTCGAGCGCGCCCGTTGGCTCATCAGCCAGAATAACTTGCGGGTCATTGACCAGTGCCCGCGCAATCGCGACGCGCTGCTGCTGTCCACCGGAAAGTTGCGAGGGGCGATGGTCTGCACGGTTGCCGATACCAAGTCGCGTGAGTAGTTCGTGCGAGCGCTTCACCCGTGCGGGTTTGCTCAAACCCGCGTAGATCGCGGGGATTTCGACATTCTCCGCTGCTGTCGCTGTGGCGAGCAGATTATAACGTTGGAACACAAAGCCAAATGTTTCGCGGCGCAGGGCGGCAAGATCGTCGCCTTCAAGCGCGGTGATATCTTGACCATTGACAAGATATCTCCCCGCAGTTGGCTTATCCAAGCAACCGATAATATTCATCAGCGTTGATTTGCCCGAACCCGATTGCCCCATGATAGCAACGAATTCTCCAGCGCCAATCGTAAGCGTTACACCATCGAGTGCGCGCACCACCGTGTCGCCGCTTTGGTAATGGCGGTGGACACCATCAAGCCACAGCAGCGGTTGTGTGGTAGTCATAGACGCGGACCCGTAGGCATCCTGCCACCACCGCTGCCACCGAGCGGTTTCACTGGCACCACCACCGGTAATAGAACGCTATCGCCTTCGTTAAGACCAGAGAGTATTTCTGCCTGCGTACGTGTCACCATGCCGACAATCACCGTTTTTTTACTAGTGCTGTCATTAGCTTTCACTTCGACCACATACGCTTTACCTGCACCGGTATCTTCTTTGGGCAGCGGTTTGCGAAGCGCGGTGAACGGAACTACCAGTGCATTTTTTGCCGATCCGATAACGAAAAACATTTGCGTGCTCATGCCAGTCATCAGCGCACGGTCGGTGTTCTCGACGTCGACCAGCGCTTCATACAACACTACATCATTGATGGTCACAGGGGTTGGCAAAATCTGGCGCACCTTGCCCTGCCAACGGTGGTCGCCCGCGCCGAGCGTGGTGAAATACACATCCATGCCCGCACTTAGACGCGACACGTCTGCCTCTGCCACCTGCGCGCGCACCGTCATCACGTCGAGATTGGCCACTTGCATAATATTCGGCGCGGTTTGATTGGAGTTGATGGTTTGTCCTTGCCGCGTGGTTTGCGATGTCACTGTCCCGCTGATTGGCGCATAGATTTTGGTGTAGTTCAGGTTGGTTTTCGCCCCCTTCAACGCAGAAACCGCTTCCTCCGACTGCGCCTTCAGCGACGCCAGTGTCGCCGTCGATGCATCGAGATCCGCTTTGCTGGTCTCTAACACTTCTTTGCTCACCGCCTTGAGTTTGATGAGATTCGCGTTGCGCGCATAGACCTGTTTGGCCAGCACCAGTTGCGCCTTTTGCTGATCGATTTGGGCATTAAGGGACTTGAGGCGCGCCGCGTTCACTTCTACCTGCGCTTCATAAACTTTGGGGTCAATTTCGGCCATCAACTCACCTTTTTTCACCATATCGCCGATATCGACATGCACGCGTTGCAACTGGCCGGAGACTTGCGCGCCGACATCGACATATTCTTTGGGTTCCAGCTTGCCTTGGGCGGTGACGGTTTCCTCAATGTCGGCACGTGTCACCGCAACCGTCGTGTATTGGTCGGTTTTATTACCGCCATGGTCCGAGAGAATTGCCCAGCCAGCGACACCTGCCACGATAGCAGTTATCAATCCAATCAGCCTCTTGCGTGTCTTAGGGGATCGTTTCATGGGCACATTATGACAGTTTATCCTGAAGCGTAGCTTAAAATCACGAAAATTCTGTGCTGCATGGCGTAAAGAAGTGATCAGGAAGTTAGTTTAAACTTAGCTTCTGAGTTCTACTCAACGCTTTGATCTCCAACTCCCGTTTCAAAGCTGCGCCTTTTGTGGCGTGGCATTCGGAGAAAATCACCTCAAAGGGTCCCCTACCCCTTGTGTATTTTGCTCCTTTGCCTTGCATGTGCTTGATGAGCCGCGCCTCCAAATCATTGGTGATGCCCGTATAAAGGGTCCTGTCCGCACACTGGAGGATGTAGACGATCCAAGACAAACTCACTCTTCCTTCGTGTCCCTTTTATGTGCGCGCAGATGCTGCTCGAGCTTCTCTGCTTTTAACTTCTCCGCCAGCTTTTCCTGCTTGGTGCGTCCGAATTTCAGACGATTTTCTGCAGCACGGGCCTCTTTTTCGATACGTGCTTTCGCTTTGCGCTTTTTGTTAATATTGATGATTTCGGTCATGAGAGTCCTCTGGCATATTCCCACTTCAGTTGGTAGCGCGTGCCTTTGCCGGAACCAGTTTTTGTGAGCGCTTGCATGTTCGTCAATTCGCTGAGGTCGCGCGTTGCTGTTGCACGTGACGTGTCTGTGATGGTGATATATTTCTCTGCACTCAACCCACCTTTGAAGCCGTCTGGACCCGCACGGAACATGCGCTCAATCACCTTGGCCTGGCGCACGTTCAGCTGCCCACGGTGGCGGTCGTGAAACTTCGCTTGGGCAATGAGGAACTCCGCGAGATTACTCGTATGCGCCTGGGCTTTTAGAATGACGTCGCTGAAATAATCAAGCCATGGGTCGATCCGGTTATGCTTGTTGCTTGCTTCCAGCATATCGTAATAGGCTTTGCGCTGGTGATGAATCATCAAGGACAGGCCAAGTACCGCGGGCCTACCCAAGGCTTGCGCGATGCATTTCTCCACCAATGCCCGTCCGATCCGTCCGTTGCCATCTTCAAACGGATGAACCGAAACAAAATATAAATGCGCAATGCTCGCCCGTGTTAGAGCAGACAATGGAGTTTTCCCATCGGGCGCTGTTTGATTGAACCAATGAATAAAACGATTCATCTCGCGTTTCATGCTCTTGGATGGAGGTGCTTCAAAATGAATCTTCGGAGTATCAATCCTGCCGGAAACGATCTGCATGGCATCTTTGTGCGTGCGGTAAGCGCCGATCGTTTGAATATCCATGCGGCCATTGGTTATCATGCGATGCCAGCCGAAAAGTGTTTCGTGCGTAAGGGGTGGCGCAAAGTTCTGATATAAGTCGATCATCATTTCTGCGATACCCTGTTCCGCAGGTTTGGGGCGACGCTGATCGGTGTTTAATCCCAACTGGCGGCAGATGGATGACTGAACCGAATCTCGGTTGAGCTGCTCTCCCTCGATTGCAGAGCTCTCGACTGCTTCGCTACTCATTACTTCGATGGCAAAGGTTAGCTTTTCCCGGTCACCGATATGTTTATACGCGCCGAGGAATATCCCTGCGTTAAGAAGGAACCGCTCTTCGCGGGCACGCAGTTTAGCAAAATCGTAGATAAAATCAGGCCAGTCGTGTTGCTGCCAATTCCAAGTCGGCGCAGATGTCATGAGCGATAATCCCTCTCTTTATGACTCATAAAATGGCATAAAATGAGGCATAAGTCTACTAGTGGTAACTCATGATCTAGAGCAGATTGCGCAGTCTTATACTTTTTAGGATATATTATAGGGTACAAATGATTCTCGCTGCATGAAATAGATATTGAATCCAGCAGCCTATTTCTGGTTCAACTGCGGCCCCCACAAACCACCATAAATCAGTATTTTAGATGTTTTTAGAAAATCCCATCACTTAGTTCATTGCCGCACCATTGCTGCGGTTGCGGGTTATGCGCCATCCTTACACCCCCCTTATGATTCCTTGTGCAAGTCCTATCGCATTTTTATGGGGCTTCATCGACGGTCGTGACTCACACATTACCTGAGGAGTCGTTATGTCCCGCGCCGCAAATAACAATAACCCCGTCATTCATCTCAAAGATGCCAATACGCCGGAGGATACCCACGAACTCGCAGGGACGCTCGGCATGACTGTTGGCGGAGTTGCCGGGGGAATCCTGACGGGGGTTGCTGCAGGTGGCGCGATGGGCGGCATCGCTGGGCCAGTCGGCGCCGTTGTAGGCGCAGCCGTTGGCGGCGCTATCGGGGGCAGTGTTGCAGAAGACATCGCTCGCGAAATAAACCCGTCGCTTGAAGAGATCTATTGGGAACAGAACCACCATACGCGTGAGTATAGCGTAAAAGGAGAAGATTACCCGAGCTATCGCCCCGCCTATCGTGTTGGGATCGATGGATATATCAGCAACCCCACGAAAAGCTTCGAAGACCTCGAGCCATCGCTGCGCAATAACTGGAACATTGCCCGCGGGGATTCGAAACTGGAATGGGCAGCCGCGCAACACGCCGCACGCGATGCGTTCAACCGACTTGCCATTCCATCCACCTAATTTTGCCGACCCCCGCAATTCCGCGGAACCCACCTTTTTGAGAAAGATTTTTTATGAAAACGATGACCGTACTACTTGCCTCAGTTGCTACTTTTGCCATGGTTGGCTCAGCCTTTGCGGCGGAAAAAGAAACCTATGAATCAAAGACCAAGGTCTCCAGCGATTCCAAGGGCAATTATAACGAGGATAGCAAAACCAAGAAAACCAACGCCGCAGGCAGCACCACGCACAAAGAAAAAGTAGAAGTCGATGTGCATAGCAATGGTGATGTCGACAATACGGTGGAATCTGAAAAAACAACCGACCCCAAAGGGCTGATGAATAAGACCAGCACCAAAACAACCGACACGCAAGATGTAACCCATGATGGCGCGGTGAAGAACACGCACAAAAAAGTCGTTGATGGCAAGACGGTCGAAAGCGTCACTGAAACCACAAAATAGCATGATTGGCACCGAGGTCGCGGCGCGCAATCGCCGCGACCTCAATCCACTTAAAAGGAGCGTTCCATGAAAAAGAAACCGACTGAGAACAAAGCGCAGCGTCGCCACCTTACGGATAATCCTGATGTTCAAAGCGCCGATATCGCGCCCAATGTCAGCGATGGCACGGCAGTCGCCAAGAGCATCGCAAAGGGCCAGCCAATGAAGAGTGCGGCGTCGCTCGGGCCAGATTATTCGGTCGATAAACGACGCGAAGCACGGCGCAAGCATACCAACCATTTTACGAATCGTGCGCCTGCCGATTCACAATAAGCACTTTCTACCGTCGAAGCAGAATCCTCTGTTTTGAAATGTTACCCGATAGGAGTTTCTATGAACAAAGCCCTCACCCTCGCCGGAATGCTGAGTGTATTCGCGGCACTACCTGCCGCCGCTAGCGACATGTGCGCTCGCAATCACAACAAAATGCTCAACCATATGATGATGAAAATGGATGCGGACAGAGACGGGTTCATCAGTGAAGACGAGCATGAGGCCGCTGCGGAAAGAATGTTTATTCGCGCCGACCAAAACGAAGACGGCTATATCAGCAAACAGGAAATGTCCGACTATGGCGCGCGTATGCGCAAGGAAGCGGGCATGCCTCCTTATTCCGAGGCAACGGAAATTAGCAACCCGCATCCGCACAGAGACCGATAGATTCTATCGATCGTCAATTGCTCAGGAAAATGGTCGGTGCCTTTGGTGTCGACCATTTTTATGAGATGTATCTGGCGTGCAGTAGGAGTAGTATGTTCAAAATTCAGACCTTGGAGGCCGCGTGAAACCAGCCCATAAAGCAGCGATTGATCCACTCAACGGCCATAAAATATCCGAAATTCTCGCGGCACTGCCCGATCGTTTTTCGACGCCGACGGTGACAGTTGCTGCCCTCAGCAATGCGCTTTCCGGCAGGGCATATGGCATGCTGCTACTGGTACTGGCGCTGCCGAACCTGATTCCCATTCCGGCGCCGGGGCTCTCGGCCGTTCTGGGGGCGCCGCTGATTTTGGTGACGGTACAAATGATGCTGGGGCTGAAGTCGCCGTGGTTCCCGAATGTGATTGCCAAACGCACTCTCAAGGCGGAGTGGTTACGCCGTGTCTGTGTTCGCGCGGTGCCGGTGATGAAAATGCTGGAGCTGCTTACCTCGCCGCGCCTCAAGTTTTTGACGCGTCCCGCGACGGATCGCGTGATTGCCTTCATCTGCGCGGTGCTATCGCTGATGATTATGATGCCAATTCCATTTGGCAATGCCCTTCCGGCACTTGCCATTTGTCTCTTCGCGATTGGCATTTTGCAGCGTGATGGGCTGTTTATCCTCGCAGGGCTGCTCGTGACCTTGCTCGGCACGGCCGCCATTTCCGCATTCATAGCTGGGCTTTTCGAGTGGATTTTTTGAGCTAAGAAGCGCGCTTACCACTTCCTTACTTTGTGGTGTGCACCACGCATCGTATCCTTACTGCGCCTGTGCCACACCCATCACACGCTGCCGTTGGCAGTGATAACCAAAGGAGAGTTTTATGAACAAGGAACAAGTGCAAGGCAAAGCGGAACAGCTCAAAGGCGAAATCAAAAAAACCTGGGCCAAGCTGACCGATAACGACATCATGCTGCTCGAAGGCAACCGCGATAAGTTTCTCGGCAAACTGAAAGAACATTACGGCCTCGCCAAAGAAGATGCCGAGACCAAAGTGAAAGCCATGGAAGATGCATGCCGTTGCGATAGCACGAGCAGCAAGCCCAAGGCGGCGTAGTTTTACTACCCTTCCCTGAACTTAGGTCGCCCGGCGGCAAAATTTGCTCCGGGCGATTCTTTTTGTGAAATGGCCATTTTACGCGTACAAGAGTTCAGCCACCGCGCATACATACCATTGGGGAATCCCGGAATGCATCCTCTTCATCGTTTCTGTACTATCGTTATCGCATGCCTTGTACTGCCGCAGATCGTCTCTGCGCAGGAGGAGCGCGCCGAGCCCGACGATAAAAGTATTTTTAACGTGGTGTGGGAGAATGACAAATTCGCCGGCACCGATCGGGATTATACCAACGGCGTGCGCTTCTCGTGGCTTTCGGCGGAGGAAAATATGCCCGCATGGTCGCGCAACGTGGCGAATAATTTGCCGCTCGCACCCGAGGGACATAAACGCATCAGCCTCGCGCTCGGCCAAAGCATGTTCGCTCCAGAGAATCTCATTAGCACCTCACCGGTAGCGGGTGAGCAACCCTATGCAGGATGGCTCTATGGCTCGGTTGGCATGGTCTCGGATACCGGACGAACACTCGATAATGTGATGCTGACCCTCGGTGTCGTCGGTCCGCTTTCCGGCGCAGAACCGACGCAGAAATTCATCCATCGCGTCACTGATAGCCAGGACCCTAAAGGCTGGGACAATCAGTTAAAAAATGAGCCGGGGATCATTCTCACCTATGAACGCAAATGGCGTAGCCTCATCGAGGCCTCGCCGTTTGGCATCGGGGCGGATGTGACGCCGCATGTGGGCGTGAATCTGGGCAACATCAACACCGATGCCTCTGTCGGCGCGACATTCCGTTTGGGCTATGACTTGCCTGCGGACTACGGCCCGCCGCGCATTCGCCCAAGCTTGCCCGGCTCGGATTTTTTTGTACCTGCGGAAAATGCGGGCGGCTATTTATTCGCCACCGTGGGTGAGCGCGCAGTCGCACGCAATATTTTTCTCGATGGCAATACCTTCCGCGATGGGCCGAGCGTTGATAAGGAACATTTCGTGGGTAGCCTGCAGGTGGGCATCGCCGCCACTTACGCGCAAACGCGCATTTCCTACACGCAGGTCTTCATGAACAAGGAATATAAAACGCAGGCCGATGGCTCGCAATTCGGCGTCGTCACGGTTTCCTATCGCTTTTAACCCGCACTCCGGAGAACCCTATGCGTAGCCTCATCATGTATTTTTTCGGCGTGCCGGTGGTGCTGATTATCATTTATAATCTGTTCTTCTAGCCTTACCGTTTTTTTATATCCCACTCCCTTTTCCCTGCAGCATTTTTACGCGGCAGGTGCGAGGGAGTTGCCATCCTTCACCCACAGAGAAAAGAGACATCTATGACTACGCAATCGTTCGGAAAAAACCTGCTCATCGTTGCGGCGCTCGCAGTGATACTGATCGTTGGCTACCGTGTACTGTACGCGCCTGATCAGCGCAGTGGCGGCCAGAAAATCAGCGACGCGATTGATGAACTGCCAAACGGTGTCGATAAAGCCGCGCGGCAGCTGGAAGACCGCACGCCTGCGGATAAACTGCATGACGCCGCAAAGGATGCGAGCGACGACGTGAAGAAGGCCACGAATCAGCAATAGTTGATGGCACCACAGATAGAATGCACCATTGCTGAATACGGCGATGGTGCATTTTTTGTATCTATCTTGCGCAAAGCGGCAGAGAATAGGCAGATGATGGACGACTCCCTCGAGTTTGGACGTGAACGTGCGGCAATGCAGGCGCGTGTTTTCTCATCCATCGCGCATGATTTGAAAACGCCGCTCGCCTGCATCATTGGCGCGCTTGAGACCATCGACTATTTGAAAGACCAGCTGCCCAGCGAGAAGCGCGATGCGCTTATTTCCTCCGCACTGGGGCAGGCACATCGATTGAATATTCTATTCGATGCCATGCTCGATAAAATCGAGCCGAAATAGCCATCCTTACGCTGCGCTTATCAAACCTCCGCGATGCCGTATCGCATCCTTGCGCGCGTTCGTTCAAACCGTGGATGCACCAATCACGGAGAGCATCATGGGTCTTTCAACAATTATACTCGTCGTTTTAGTCCTCATTCTTGTTGGGGCATTGCCCACATGGCCGCATAGCCGTGAATGGGGCTACTATCCAAGCGGCGGGGCGGGACTCATATTTATCGTTCTGCTTATTTTGCTCCTCACTGGCCGCATCTAATATTTCATCAACCACTGTTTAATCCTCAGGAGATTTTATGAAAAACAAAACCGTCACAATCATTGCATTATCCGCCCTGGCGCTGGGTCTCAACGCCTGCATGGACATCAAGAACGCCATGGATTACCCGGATAGCAAATATGAAAGCACCAGCAGCACGACCGATGCCAATGGCACGCAAACCACGCGCCAATCCTCGAGCGAAATGAGCAAAGATGCGCAAGGCCACCGGAAGTCGATCAAGAAGTCGAAAGTGACGACCGACCCTAAGGGCTTGATGAACAAAACCACCAATAGCCAAACCCGCGAAGAAACGCCGCGCAACTAGCGTTTCACCCTAATCATTTAACCCAAGGAGAGTACTATGTTTGAGAAAAACCAGAAGGCTGAGAATGTCAGCATATTAAAATCGGCAGACCATTCCTATACCGATGGCTTGCATGAAGCTGCTCACAAAGCAGGCGAAAGCGTACGTGGCATGTACAATTCCGCAAGCGACGAGCTGACGCATGTGGGTGACCGCATGAAAGCGGAAATCCGCAGCAACCCTATTCGTTCGAGCGCGATTGCACTTGGCGTTGGTGCGCTGCTTGGCATGCTGATTCGTCGCTAGAAATGTCATCCATGGAAAAGTTGCTTGTCATCGCCACGCTCGGCCGCAAGGCGTATGGCACGTGGCTTTTCCAGCGGATGCTGACGCGCGCCATCGCCGTGGTCGGCATCGTTTTTATCATTGCTATCTTACTGAGCGCATTGCTGATAGGGTTGCTCTGCGCTGCCCACACGGCGTTGTTATATGGTGGGGTCACACCACTCGTGGCGATGCTCATGATCGGCATGGTTACGCTTCTGATTATTGGCATGCTCGTCCTGCTGGCGCAGCATTATATACGCCAGCTGCCGCGCATGATCGCACCGCAATCGCCCATCACCGCGCGTATTACCGATACCATCAATGCGTTTATGGATGGCTTCATGGAGAAATAAGATGCCGACAACCCAAGCAGTGCTCGCCAAAACAAGTCTCGCGGGCTTCAAGCAATTCCTGCTCGATTATTGTTTGTATATTATTTTGCTCCTCAGCGTAGGACGTGCCGTACTCACCTATATGCTCGGCGGTGAGTATCGTAACGCAGAGTTAATCGTCGCCTCCGCCTCGATTGTTTTCATTCTCCTCTTTATCTATATTCAGCGGGATGCAAAAACATCCGCCACGGCACATGCATTGGGGTTGAGTCAGGTAGCGCAGGATCTCGAACAATCAAACCTCACCATCGCCAAAGATCTCGCGATTGTGAATGTGCTGATTGCGGATGATTTGGCGCGCACCAACCTGAGCACTGCCGAGGAATTAGCTGAGTATAACCTCAAGCGCGCCTTTGAGCTTGAGAGCTTGGCGTGTGAGCAGAAAGAAATGGCGACAAAAGAACGCCTGTCGATTGAAGCGGCCATTAAACTATCCGAAGATTCACGTGCTGCGGCAGATGCGGCGTTGCTGGTCGCTGAAAAATCCAACAAGGCGAAGTCTGACTTTCTGGCGAATATGAGCCACGAAATCCGCACGCCGATGAATGCCATTATTGGCCTGACGCATATTCTGCTCACCACCAAGCTCGACGAAAAACAGAAAAAATGTGTCACCGTGCTGCAAACCAGTGCGGATGGATTGATGCTGCTGATCAATGACCTGCTCGACATCGACAAAATCGAAGCCGAAGCGGTGGAGCTTGAAAGCGGGCCGTTTAACATGACGGCGCTGATTGAGCGCGTGATTAGCGTGATGTCCGTCGCCGCGCAGGAGAAGGGCATTCTGCTCAACGTGCATTATGAAGCGGGGCTTTTCAAAACCTTCATCGGCGATGCCGGGCGCATTCGTCAGATTCTGCTCAACCTTGTCGGCAATGCGATTAAGTTCACGGATGTTGGGAGCGTATCGGTGTCCCTCGCCAATGGCGGCAAAGGCAATGGCAAACGCCATATCAGGATTTCGGTGACGGATACCGGCATCGGCATCGCGCCGGATAAACTGGATCAGGTGTTTGATAAATTTATTCAAGCGGACCCCTCCATCACCCGCCGCTATGGCGGCACGGGGCTTGGCTTAGCGATTTCTAAATCCCTTGCCGAGCAAATGGGTGGTTCGATCAGTGTGACGAGCACGGAGGGCGTTGGCTCGACCTTTGTGCTCCACCTCGCGCTGCCGGTGCAGGCCAGCGAGAGTAGTAGCTTGCCCTATGAAGAGAACATCATCTATCTCGACAAGCAGGCGAATATCCGCAACAGACCCATTTTGCTGGTCGAGGATTACGAGCCGAATATTCTCGTTGCCACCAACCTGCTCGATAATTTCGGCTACCGCTACGACATCGCGCATAACGGACAAGATGCGCTCGGGCACTTCGCGCCGGATAAATACTCAGCCATTTTGATGGATGTGCAGATGCCGTTTATGGACGGGTTGGAAACGACGAGCCATATCCGCGCGGTTGAGAAAAACAAAGCGGCAGCGCGCGTGCCGATTATTGCGATGACCGCGCATGCGCTGAAGGGCGACCGCGAACGCTGCCTACAAGCAGGGATGGATGACTACATCACCAAGCCCTTCAACCCGCATCAGCTGCAAGCGGTGCTGGTGAAGCATTTGAAGGGGTAGTGCCCAAGCGCACGCCATAAAAAAAGGGAAGCCCGAGGGCTTCCCTTTTTCGTATCATACGCCGTTTACAGGGGCGGGATGTTTGCCCGGCGCCCTGTTATCACGCTGTAGACGAGGCTCGCGACGAACAGTACCACGAACACCAGCGCCAGAAATTTGGCGATTTCAGCAAAGCTGGTCGCGAGTCCGCCAAAACCCAGAAAGGCTGACAGTACGGCCAGAATAAAAAACGTAATCACATAACTCAGCATCAGAATTCTCCTTTACGCAATGCGCCTAGCGCCAAACGGGTTTGCCGAGATCGATATCTTTTTTCTTGGTGAGGCCACCGGCTGCGGCACCGACAGCGCCGCCAACAATGGCACCTGTGACGGGGCTTCCGCCGAGCACGGCACCACCAACGGCGCCGGCGCCGGCACCAATGGCACCGCCGCTGAGCGCGCGGTCGCCCGCCGTATCACCGCAGGCGGTGAGGAAGGTGAGTGTGGTCAAAACGGCAATGGTATTTTTTACATAATTCATAACGTCTCCTTGGGTTGATTTCACCCAAGCAGGCTACCGGGACAGGTGTAAACTTGCCGCACGACAAAGGGGCTTTGGCGTAAAGATGGCGTAAATGTGCGCTACGCCGCTTTGGCTTTGGCGGTGCTCAGCACTTCCATGCGATAGCCGATGCCTGGTTCGGTGGTGATAAACGCGGCGTCATTGGTTTTGTCGCCAAGCTTCTCACGAATCTGGCCGATATAGACACGCAGATAGGTGGTATCCTCCGCATGGGCGTTGCCCCACACGGCTTTCAGGATTTCTTTGTGGGTGAGCATTTTGCCGCGGTTCACCATGAAGAAGCGCAGCAGATCATATTCCTTCGGCGTGAAGGCAATCAGCATATCGCCGAGGAATACTTCGTGGCGCACGAGGTTTATCCTGAGCGTTCCGTTGCATAACTCAGCCTCGCCGGTTTCATGCACGGCGGCGCTGCGTAAGCCCGCGTTGATGCGCGCGAGCAGCACCCCGACGTTAAACGGTTTGGTCACGTAATCGTTCGCGCCCATGTTGAGCGCTGCCGCTACTTCCTCATCCATCGCCCGCACGCTCAGCACAATAATCGGCACCTGCGACCATTCGCGAATCGCGGTAATGACAGCTTTGCCATCCATATCCGGCAGCCCCAAATCCAGCAGAATCAGATCCGGCTTCGCCGAAACCGCCATGCGGATTGCTTGTTTTCCCGTTGTGCTTTCAACGATTTTAAAATTCTCCACATCCAGCAAAATGCCGAGCATCTTCTGAATCTGTGGCTCGTCATCGACGACCAGAATCGTGTTTTTCTTCTCGTGCATAGGAAATCCAATCCGCGTCATGGCCAAAATAGCCGGAAGGCTTGAGTCACACCAGGGCCAACGCGAAGCATACTCTAGCGCAAACGGGCGGAATTAGATAGCGCTATCGCGCCCGCGCTAACGGGTTGAATGCTATGAACAAGCTTTTTGAAGTCTTGGTTGACGCTACATTATGTGGTGTCGGCGTAACAGTTTCCAGTTTGACTACAAGCCAGGCCTCGCGGCAATGAAAGGGGCAGGTGGATTGCCTGCCCCCCCCCTTTTTTTACTTAGGCGGCCTGTTTTTGGCCCATGGCTTTATGCGGCCGCTTACCGGAGCGGAATTTGTTGCCGCCAAAACGTTTCTTTTTGGCGTTGGCGTAAGAGCGCGGTTTGTCGCCGAACGTATCGCCCTCGACTTTAACGCCGGGGTTGAGCAGGCGCTGGATCGCTTTCCATTTGCCGTTATCGCGGCCGGTGAGCAGGTTCACCGCCTCACCTTCTTTGCCATTACGCCCCGTGCGGCCGATGCGGTGGATGTAATCCTCTGGGCATTGCGGCATGTCGTAGTTGATCACATGCTCGATATGCGGAATGTCGAGGCCACGGGCGGCGATATCCGTCGCCACCAGCACGCGGCATTTCTGCGCGCGGAAATCCGCAATCACGCGGTCGCGCTGGCGCTGGTTGAGGTTGCCGTGGATGGTATCTGCACGGTGATTCAGCGCGCGCAGCTTCTTCGCCATTTTCTCCGCACCGAATTTGGTTTGCACGAACACGAGAATACTGCCCTCGCGCTGCTGCAACTGCACCAGCAACTGGTCGTATTTATCCGCGTCCTTCACCATGATGACTTCCTGTTTAATCTTCGCGATCGGGGTGTTGTTATCACCGACCGAAACACGCACCGGGTCGCTCATGTATTTTTCCGACATCTTCACGATATTCGCCGGGAAAGTCGCTGAGAACATCAGCGTTTGGCGCTTGGCAGGCATATGTTTTACAATCGCGTCGATCTGGATGCCGAAACCCATGTCGAGCATGCGATCGGTTTCATCGAGTACGAGGAAGTTCGCGTCCGTCAGCTTCAGCGTACCGCGCGTGAGGTGATCGTTGATACGGCCGGGCGTGCCAACCACCAACCGTGGACGCGCGCGCAGCTGCGAGAATTGTTTTGGCATCGACTCGCCGCCGATGAGCAGAGCGGTATGGATGCCGCTATCCGCGCCGAGCAGTTGCTCGAGCATGGTCATCACCTGCACGGCGAGTTCGCGCGTGGGGGTCATCACCAGTGCGGTGCCGCGGCTGGTGTTGAGCAACTGGGCGATCAGCGGAATGCCGAACGCGCCGGTTTTGCCGGTGCCGGTTTGTGCGGAGCCGAGAATATCTTTACCCTCAAGCGCCGGCGGAATCGCGGCTGCCTGAATCGGCGTGGGGGTGGTGAACTTCATATAGTTCAGGGCTTGCATCAGATAGTCTGGCAGGCCGAGTGTGCTAAAATTTTCCATGGGTATTCCTTTAAGTAGGTGTGTACGTTTCATCGGCAAATCGTCACACGAGAGGGTTCAACATTCGCTAATCCTGCCGATGGGCGCGGATACATAAGGGGCCAACGTTGAAATCTGCCTGATCAATTCAGGAGGGACGATCGTAGTCTATGCTTCATGAGCAGAACTATCGGTGTCGAAAACGTCCCGAGGGGAATTTTCGGTTTCGCTCGCTTGCGCGGCGCGAAATCAGCGTATGCGTGAACGCTTTTTTCGAAACTCATCCAAGAAGGCGGAGGAGGATAAACAACCGCCCCCAACCGTAAACGGCGGGGGCGGCGTTAGTTATGCTTTGAACGTGAAGACGCTGAAATTAAGCAGCGAGCTTCAGATTGCCAGCCGAGGTCTTACCCTTATCGGTCACGAGCTCGTAGCTGACTTTCTGGCCTTCATCGAGCGAGCGCAGGCCCGCTTTTTCGAGCGCGCTGATGTGTACGAACACATCGGTGCCACCTTGATCAGGTTGGATGAAGCCGAAGCCTTTAGTTGGGTTGAACCATTTTACAGTACCGTTAGCCATTGTTGTCTCCTAGACAAGTAAAGCGTTGACGCAGCCCGGAATGAGCCACGTTTTTTGAGAATTTCCGTCCGAATACGTGATCGGCTATTCTTAAATCAAACGCTGTCGAGATCAACCTGGGTGGATCGTTATGTATCGGTAGATACGCTGCTAGTAAGTGTTAGATGCAGCCGGCATATGCAAAGAATGTAGAGAATACTCAGCGACGTTGATAGAGTATTTTCTCGAGAAGTCAATTTATTATTTAATCAATCCACAGCACGCCCTTGGGAGGCATGGGCAGGGGAAACGAGAACAATCGAGCTAAATCGACGACCTTACCACGTTGCCTTATTCGCAGGAGAACATTGAAATACATAATTTAAATTTATCCATGCTTTTATTGCATGGCTGGGCTGTCAAACCTGCGCTACTCTTTGATTGCTGCATCGCACATAACATCTTCAGGCACACAAAACTGCCAAAAACGGAGATGACAATGACGCATAGCAAATGGATAGGGATGATGGCACTCACCGCCGCGCTCCTGTGTAGCGCTTGTGCGGAGAAAACATCGACAGCCACGCTCATCACTCCAACCTCGCAGCAAATGGCTACGATCAAGTGGGACGAAGTGGTTGCGGCGAGCACGACGGTGAAGGTCAGCAATGCCTCACTCGTCGCCATGCGTTAACGGTAGAGTGATATGTTCTACTGGTTACGTCATCCGCGTTTTGGCATGTCTCCCGCAGAAATCATTGTATTTCTTGCTTTGGTGACGATTATCTCACAACAGGGCTTGCATTTTTAAAATCCATGGATATGGTGTCGCGCCTGATGGGAATAAATGCGGGCGTAGCTCAGTGGTAGAGTGTCACCTTGCCAAGGTGAATGTCGAGAGTTCGAATCTCTTCGCCCGCTCCATTCCCATCATGAAAAAAGCCCCTTTCGGGGCTTTTTTTATTGCGTGAGAGTAGCAGTAAACAACTAGTTCCCCACCTTGCTTGCACCGAGCACGGATTCGAGAATCTGCTGCGACACATCCTTCACCGCCGCGGGCGAGTGCGAGAGGAACAGCGTGTTGGTTTTGTTGAGCTCGCCAATCGCACGCAGCGTATCGAAATATTGCGTGACGAGCACCAGCTGCATCACCTCGCTCGCCGAGGTGCCACTCACCACTTTCTGGAATTCGCCGATGGAATTCTGCAGCCCCTCGATAATCGCGCGACGCTGATTCGCAGTCCCCTGCCCTTGCAGTGCCTTGCTCTCGGCCTCGGCTTCCGCCTTTTTCACGACGAGGATTTTCTCCGCCTCCCCGCGCGCATTGGCCGCAACCTGATCGCGCTGCGCGGCGTTGATGTCGTTCATCGCCGCCTTCACTTTCGAGTCCGGGATAATATCGGTGACGAGCACGTTGACGATTTCATAACCAAACTCGGCCATATCGACATCCAGCTCCTTCTTCACCGTCGCCGCGATGCTCGACTGGCTGGCGAAGACTTCATCGAGCGTCATGCTCGGCACATGGCCCAGAATCACCTGCTCCACATAGGATTGAATTTGCGCGACGGGATTCGCCAGTTTGTAGAATGCGTCATAGGCTTTTTCTTCGCGCACGCGGTTTTGCACCGAGATCGGAATGGTCACAAACACGTTGTCTTTGGTTTTGGTTTCCATGGTAAGCGTGATCTGGTTCACGCGCAGCGACACTCGCCCAGCGATCATATCGACAATCGGAATTTTGATATTGAGCCCCGGATGCGCGATGCGGATAAACTTCCCAAAGCGCTGCACCACCGCCACTTCCGATGTGCGCACGATGAAGAACATCAGCGGGGTGAACAGAATGAACAGCGTCACAAGAAAAGCGAACATCGGCATGAGAACCTCCGGGTTGATAGTGGCTATATAGCCCTACAGCACCTGATACACAATAATCTTCGTCTTGCCGTATTTGCGCTCGTCGATGACTTCTGCACCACTCAGCGCGGCGGCGGGGGTGTAATGCGCCTGCTCGCACACGAGCAGCGTACCGGCGGTGAGCCAACCACCGGCACGCAAACTCGCGAAGGCCTGCGGCAGAATCGGCTGGTCATACGGTGGGTCGAACAGCACGAGCGCTGCAGCCTCACGCGCGGTGGGTAGGCGCGTCGCATCCGCCTGCACAAAAAACGCGGCGTTGTTCGCGCCGCAATGGGTCACGTTATCCCGCGCCAGTTCCAGCGCGCGTTTATCCTTGTCCACGAACGTCGCGATGCGCGCCCCGCGCGACAGCGCCTCGAGCCCCATCGCCCCCGTGCCGCAGCAGAGATCCACCACATGCTGGCCGATGATGGCCTCGCCACCATACGCCCCGTGCATCAGCAGATTGAACACGGATTCGCGCGTGCGATCCGAGGTCGGGCGAATCGCGTCGCTCGTCGGTGTCGCCAGTTTGCGGCCTTTATACTGTCCGGCAATAATGCGCATCATGCTACTCCCAGCTGGTTTATCAACCCCGCCACCATCGCGGCGGGGACTTCGGCGAGTTCGCCGACGGGTAAATCCTGCAGTTCAAACTCGCCATAGCCGATGCGGATGAGGCGGCTGACGGGCAGGTCGAAATGCTCGAAAATGCGGCGGATTTCGCGGTTCTTGCCTTCGCGCAGCGTCAGCGTCAGCCAGCAATTTCGCCCGCCAGATTGCGCCTTGTCCATTTCCACGTCGATTGGCTGATAGACCACGCCATCCACCTTCACGCCGCGCTCGAGCTGCTGCAAATGCGTCTCCATCGGCGTGCCGCGCACCCGCACGCGATAGATGCGCGACACCGCATTCTTCGGCAGCTCCATCGCGCGTGCCAGCGCCCCGCTCGTCGTCAGCAGCAGCAGGCCCTCACTATCGAGGTCCAGCCGCCCGACAGAAATCACCCGCGGCAAATCGCGCGGCAAATGTTCAAACACCGTCGCCCGCCCGCGCTCGTCCTTATGCGTCGTCACCAGCCCGGCGGGCTTATGGTAGACAAAGAGGCGTGCCACGCTGCGTGTGGAGGCATGTATTTTTTTGCCATCCACTTTGACTACGTCTTTATCGCCAACCAGCACCGCAGGCGTGGTGAGCGTTTCGCCGTTCACCTCCACGCGCCCCTGCTCGACGAGCTTCTCCGCATCGCGGCGCGAGCACACCCCCGCCGCCGATAAAAACTTTGCAATGCGTTCAGTAGTCATGATGCGCGATACGCCTTCGCCGCCGCAACAAACGCGGTGAGAATCGCATTATCCGCCTTCGTCACCTCAAACTCCGGGTGCCACTGCACGCCGAGGCAGAACGGGTGCGCGGGGTATTCAATCCCCTCGATCACGCCATCTGGCGCGCGGGCGTTGATGACCACGCCCTCCGCCACTTTCGCCACCGCCTGATGGTGCGCGCTGTTCACCTGCGCCGAGGCTTTGCCGATGATTTCATAAAGCTTGGTGTTTGCCACAATCGCCACCTCGTGCCCCACTTCGTGGCGGGGGTTGGGCTGCTCATGCGCCAACGGGTTCTTGATGCTGTCGGGGATGTGCTGAATCAGCGTGCCGCCGAGGATGACGTTGAGCAATTGCTGCCCACCGCAGATGCCGAGGATGGGCATGCCGCGTTCGAGCGCGCCTTTGGTGATCGCCCATTCGAACTGGCTGCGGCGCGGTTTGGTGGTGACTTTGGCGTGGACGGTGCTGTCGCCATACATCTCGGGCGGCACATCAAAATTGCCGCCTGTGATAATCAGGCCACGCATGAGGTCGAGATACTGCTCCACATACGCCACTTCGTGCGGCAATCCTAGCGGTGCGCCGCCATGACGGGCGATGCTGCCGCAGTAATTATCGCGCAGCGCATACCACGGATATTTCGAATATCCGCCTGCTTCTTCGTAATCGAGGGTGAAACCGATGATGGGTACTTGTGTCTGGCTCATGGCGCGTATAATATCGGGGCGAATATAAATTACAATGGGGCACTCGAACAGGGCTACTATGTCGCTTTCATCACTTCTTGGGGTCATCTTCGGTCTGGCGCTGATTTTCTTTGCGGTCGGCACGGCCACCTCCAACCCACTCATCTATCTTGATCTGCACGCGCTGCTTATCGTCGGTGGCGGCTCCATTGCGGCGGCCTTCATGGGCTATCACAGCCGCGACGTATTCACCGCCTTCAAAGCCATCTGGTGGATGGTAAAAAAACCCACTTCGACGCGCGAAGGGCTGAATACGGAGATCATGCGCCTCATCAAATGGTCGTATCTGGTGCAGCAGCGCGGCGTCATTGCACTTGAGAATGAAATCAAAACTGTGCCGACGAGCGACCCGATCATCCGCTATTGCATGGAGCTGGTGGTGAGCAACCATCCGCCGGCGGAGCTGAAAGCGATGATGGTGACGGCGGTAGAATCAAGCTTCGAGCATAAAACCGCGCCAGTGCAGGTGCTGCGCAATATGGGCGCCAGCGCACCGAGCTTCGGGATGATCGGGACGCTGGTCGGCCTCATCGCCATTTTGAACCAGCTCGGCGGCGGCGCGAAAGACCTGCCCGCGGTGGTCGGCTCCGGTATGTCGCTCGCGCTGGTTGCCACGCTCTATGGCGTGTTCGCAGCACGGATGCTGTTTATCCCGGCCGCCAACAAGCTGATGCAGAAAGAAGAGACCGAGCGTTTCCGCAACCTGATGGTGGTGGAGGGCCTCGCCCTACTTTCGGACAAAAAATCACCACGCTTTATGCAGGATCGCCTCAATTCCTTCCTCGAACCGAAAGACCATTTCGATATCGACCGCCAGCTGCGCGGGAATGCCACATTGCCACCGGTTACCCCGCCACCTGCACAGGCTAGCTAATGGACACCACGCCGCTGCATCGTCGCCCGAAGCACGAGCCGGAAGACGAAGGCTGGCTAATCACCTTCGCCGATATGTGCGTACTGATGATGTGCTTCTTCCTCATCATGTATGCGCTCACCTCCACCACGCCGCAAACCATGGCAAATATCGCCAAATCGTTGCGTGATTCCGGGTTTTACGATGCGGAAACCCCGCAGCTTGACCCGCTGGAAGAAGCCAAAAAGCAAATTGTCAAAGGCATCGGCCTCAAAGGGTACGACCAGTTCATGGCGCCGCAGGAAACGCCGGGCGGTGTAGAGATCGAGCTCGCCACCAGCGCCTTTTTCGAGAAAGACTCCGCTAAATTCGTGCCTACCGCACTGCCGATGCTCACCGTTGTCAGCGAACAAATCGCACCGCTCGCTAAGGAAGACGTGCTGATCGAAGTGGAAGGCCACACGGATGATGCTGCCGTTTCCACGCCACAATTTCCCTCCAACTGGGAGCTTTCTTCTGCACGCGCTGCTAACGTTGCCCGCTATTTCATCGCGCAGCATTTTCCGGCGAACAAACTCCGCGTCATTGGCTTGGCCGATACCAAACCCAAAGCAGCGAATCACGACGCGGCGGGCAATCCACTACCCGGCAACCAGAACCTGAACCGCCGTGTGGTCATCCGCATCCTCCGCGGGGCAGACAACTAGGTCACAGCCTTGTTGCAAAACCGCAACAGGTGGAATTTATCGTTTTCTGTCTTCATTGCCTTACAGACCTTACAGCATCATAAACACAAGGCGGAATCTCGCCTTTTTTGTATCGCCCATCCGATAGAAGTACAAAAATAACCATCGGTACGTTAACGAGAAATTTATTCTTTCCTGCTAGATTTTGCTATAGAAAGGCTCTAGGTGAGTCGTTCAGAGACCGCTTTTGTAGGGAAATGTTATGTCGCTTGCTGTTGTGAAGAAAATCCTCCCCACCCTTGCTGCTGCGCTGATGATGACAGGCGTTGCTGCTCCCGCCCGTGCAGGCGACGGGGATCCGCTTGAGCCGATGAACCGCGTTATTTTTGGCTTCAACCGCGTGACCGATACGTACCTGATTCGCCCGGTCGCACTGGGCTACCGTTATATCACGCCGCAAGTGGTGCGCACCCATATCGGCAATGTATCAGACAACCTCTACGAGCCTGTCAACATGGTGAACGCCCTACTACAGGGCGATATCACTCAGGGAATGACCACCATGTGGCGCTTTCTCATTAACACCACCATTGGCCTGGGTGGCATCAACGACGTAGCCAGCGAAGCCGGGCTCGCGCGCCGTAGCGAAGATTTCGGGCAGACACTCGCAACCTGGGGTATTGGCTCCGGACCTTATATTGTTCTGCCGATCCTCGGGCCGTCGAACCTGCGTGATACCACGGGCCGCGTGGCGGATTATTTCGCCAACCCGGCGCATTACTACCTCGATTCAAACGAGGAGATCGAACTCGCGGTTGGTCAGGGCCTCATCACGCGCGAACGCTGGCTCGACCCGATCGATGATGTCTACAATTCTTCGCTCGACCCGTACACGACCTTCCGCAGCGTATACGAACAGCGCCGTACGCGCCTGATCGGCAACGGTGGCGGCGATAACTCTTTCGAATAAGTTGGAGAAACAGATGACCCGCTTTTTTGCGAACGCGTGTGCTGCCTTGCTGTGCCTCACCCTTGCGCAAGTCGCGCATGCGGATGCCACTGCGTCGAAGAACTTTGTCGATGGCCTGGCCAAGCAGGTGCTGAACATCGTGCAGGCGGATGGCGACAAAGCCGCCCGCACCCGGAAGATCGAAGCGATTTTTGCCAACAAAGTAGACATCAACTTTGTCGCTAAATTCGCGATGGGAAAATACTGGCGCACCGCGACGGAGGCTCAGCGTTCCGCCTATGTCGCCGCATACAAACCCTTCATCCTGAAAAACTACGCCGGGCGTCTCGCCCGCTATTCGGGGCAGACCTACACCATGAAAGGCGCGCGTAGCGATGGGCCGGTCGATCTCGTGAGTATGGAAATCAACGACACGAACGGCCAGAAAGTGCTGGTGGATTACCGCGTGAGCGGCGGCAAAATCAACGACATCATCGTTGAAGGCGTGAGCCTGCTCGCCACCCAGCGGTCGGAGTTCAGCAGCATCATCGACCAAAAAGGCATCGACGGGCTGATCGACGCACTGAAATCCCAAGTGGCTTCACAATCGTAGCTAGCTCAGTTTCTAGGCTACCTACCACCTCTTAACACATCTTTCGGTTGAGGTTTTTTCCGCTGCCCTTTAGGCTCGTGGTGCTCCTTCTTATCACTATTAAAGCTAAAACCTTTGCTCAATAACGCGGCCGCCTCTTTCGCCTGCTCAGGTAAAAAGTTGACGTTACCCTGATTATACTGAATCAGCGTCTTGAATGCGTTGAGAAACGGCTTGTCCTCGTTGTGAATATGAACCGGCTGCTGATCCAACCAATGCGTGAACGCATCGCGCTGCTGGCAAAGCTCTGGGCTGCTCAACTCGGCAATCATTTTGCCTTCCGGCAGTGGGATTTTATAATAAATTTTCATAGCACACTCCTGCGTTTGGCGGTTTCGTAGCAGAACCGCCGCGCAAGAAGTGTGAATTTTTTATGACAATTTACGCCGCAAGCAGGCTCTTATAGCGAATCCGCTTGGGCTGCACCGACGCTTCACCGAGGCGTTTCTTCTTGTCTTCCTCGTAATCGGCGTAGTTGCCCTCGAACCATTCCACATGAGAATCGCCCTCAAAGGCGAGGATATGCGTCGCCACGCGGTCGAGGAACCAGCGGTCGTGGCTGATGACCACGGCGCAGCCCGCGAAATCGAGCAGTGCTTCCTCAAGCGCGCGCAGTGTCTCCACATCAAGATCGTTGGTCGGTTCATCGAGCAGCAGCACGTTGGCGCCGGTTTTGAGCATTTTCGCGAGATGCACGCGATTGCGTTCTCCGCCTGAGAGGCTGCCGACTTTTTTCTGTTGGTCGGGGCCCTTGAAGTTGAACGCCGAGCAGTAGGCGCGGCTTTTCATGCTCGCCTTACCGAGCTCGATCACATCCGCGCCGCCGGAGATTTCTTCCCACACGGTGGCCTTGTCATTCAGCGAATCGCGCGACTGGTCGATATAACCGAGCTTCACGGTGGAACCCACGGTGAACGTCCCCGCATCCGCTTTTTCGTTGTCGGTAATCATGCGAAACAGCGTGGTTTTCCCCGCGCCGTTGGGGCCGATGATGCCCACAATACCACCCGGAGGCAGGCTGAAGCTGAGATTATCGATGAGCAGCCGGTCGCCGAAGCCTTTCTTGAGGCCATTCGCCTCGATGACTTGCTGGCCAAGGCGTGGGCCCGCCGGAATAATAATCTGCGCGGTGCTCGCGCGTTTTTCGCTCTGCTCCGCCACCATGGTTTCATAGGCCTTGATCCGCGCCTTGCTTTTCGCCTGACGCGCTTTGGGCGAGCTACGCACCCATTCCAGTTCCTCTTCCATCGCTTTCGCACGGGCGGATTCTTCCTTCGCTTCCTGCTTCAGCAGGCGCGCTTTCTGCTCCAGCCAGCCGGAGTAGTTGCCCTCATACGGACGGCCTTCACCGCGATCAAGCTCCAGCGTCCAGCCCGTAATATTATCGAGGAAGTAGCGGTCGTGCGTCACCATCACCACCGTGCCGGGGTAATTGCGCAGGTAATTCTCCAGCCACGCGACGGATTCAGCATCCAAATGGTTGGTCGGTTCATCGAGCAGCAGCATGTCGGGCTTGCTGAGCAGCAGTGCCGCCAGCGCCACGCGCCGCTTCTCACCGCCCGAAAGCTTCGCCACATTCGCCGCGCCATCCGGGCAGCGCAGCGCGTCCATCGCTACTTCGGCCTCGCGCTCCAAATCCCACGCGCCCGCATGGTCGATGGCGTCCTGCAGCTTCGCGGCTTCGTCCGCCACGTCATCCGAATAATCGGCCATGATTTCGTTATAGCGGTCGAGCAGCGCCTGCTTTTCCTTGAGGCCGTCCATCACGTTCTCAAGGACGCTTCGTGTCTCATCGAGTTTGGGTTCCTGCTGGAGGAAGCCAACTTTCAGCCCCTCGGCAGCGAACGCCTCGCCGTTGAATTCCGTATCCATCCCCGCCATGATTTTAAGCAGGGTCGATTTCCCCGCGCCGTTATGGCCGACAATGCCGATCTTCGCGCCGGGCAAAAAGCTCAGCCAGATATCCTTGAGCACGGTTTTCCCGCCCGGATAGGTTTTGGTGAGGCCTTTGATGACGTAGACGAACTGATGATTTGCCATGGGGAACTCCGCTGGATGATCGGATGATCGGATTATCCGATGATCCGTGAAGATGCTAGAAAAAATCGTCATTGCGAGGCCAAAGGCCGAAGCAATCCAGCGTCGCGCGTCTGCGCGACAGTATTCTTTTAAGGGGGCTGGATTGCTTCGCTATGCTCGCAATGACGGGCGAGAATCACCGCCGCTCCCTAAAAAACGCGCTCAGCAACGCCCCGCATTCTTCCGCCTGCACGCCGCCAATCACCTCGGGCGCGTGGTGGCAGGTGGGCTGCGCGAATACCCGCGCGCCATGTTCCACCCCGCCTCCCTTGGGGTCGAACGCGCCGAAAATCACCTTCTTCACCTTGGCGAGGCTCGCCGCCTGCGCGCACATGGCGCAAGGCTCCAGCGTCACCACCAGCGTGCAATCCTGCAAATACTTGCTCCCCCGCGCCTTACAGGCCGCCTGAATGACGAGCATTTCCGCATGTGCCGTCGCGTCGCCCTTCGCCTCCACCGCATTATGCGCGGTGGCGAGCACCGTTCCATCCCCCGCCAGCACGGCAGCGGCGATCGGCACTTCGCCCATCTCAGCGGCTTTGGCGGCCAGTTTCAGCAGTTCAGGCAGAATTGTCATCAAATCTTCACACTTCTCAGAGGTTAAAGCGGCTATAGTAGCGCAATGAGAACCGTTAAGCCAGAGCAGTTAGAACGACCGCGCAGCGATGCCGAGCTCTCCCACGACCTTGTCGAGGTCGCGAAGCTGCGCATCACGCGCAACCTGAATGGTGGCAAAGCGCTTTCACAGGAACAACAGGCACTGGCACAAACGCTCGAGGAATCCCACGCCGCCATGCTCGCACAGGTGCGCACCGATTTCCTGAAAGAGGATTACAGCTTCGACATGCCCGCCTGGGTGAACCGCGAACTCAAGATGCAGCACGCGCTGCCGGATACTCTCGAAACCTACATCACCAAAGAGGCGGCACGCAGCGCGCATCTTGCTTCACAATTAAGCCGCATGATGACGGGCGCGCCCTCAGGGCCGCTTGTGGATATTGGCACACGTTCCGGCTTTTTCCCCTATCAGCTCAAGACCATGTATGGCGAGATCGCCCGTGAGCGCGATGTTTCCGGGCTAGATATCAAACAAGACCTCAAAACCCGTGGCGATAAAGGCTTTGATTTCCGCGACCCGAAACTGGCAGATCACAACAAACCCGTCGTGCGCGAATATGGCGGTAACAGCATGCCTTACGCCAACGCATCCATCGCCGTCGCCACCCTCAACTGTGTGCTGCACCATATCGAACCACCCACGCGCAACCCACAGCCGGACTCACCGGAACTGACCGCCTTCCTCGAAGAACTCTACCGCGTGATGAAACCGGGCGGGGTGGTGCTGATTACCGAAGATTACATGGGCAACACAAAAGAAGACCGTGAGAATCCCGAGAATCCCTACGCCAACACCATCCTCGGCATGGATGATCTGTTCTATCAAGACAATCTCGGTAGCCAGCGCTCGCAGGCCGAATGGGTCGATATCCTTGAGCAAGCAGGATTCGCCGTCGAACTCCAAAAACACATTGGCGGCTATAACGTCGCGGGCTTTCCCGTCATCGAACTGGTGCTCAAAGCTAAAAAACCCCTGCGTTAATGGCCGATTGTCACAAAATCTTCATAAATCTTTAATGTTTTTCCCGTAGAATCACGGTTAGTAGCAGCCCACACCCAATTCATCGGAGAAAATCATGAGCAACGACAGCACCAACCCCAACCCGCAACGTATTCCCTTCCCTCCCCTGCGCGATGTCACGCCCGAGCAGGCGCAATCCATCCTGTTTGATTTCTTTCATACGCTGATTGGTGCCGGCACGCTTTCGGTGCCTGCGGGCAAGGATATTTATGCAGAATATATCCGCCATTTCGAGCTCGAAACAAGGGACCTTGCGGACTTAGTAAAGACGCTGCATCTGGTTGCCAATGGTACCCGAGCGGCCGATGAAAGCGACCTTGCACTGCTCGACAATGCCAATAGAATCTTCATCAGATATTTGGACTCGGATGGGTGTGCGGAAGCGACGGCAATCGCTCTAAAAACGGCTATCCTGAAAGAATTTTCCCCGAAAGTGGATACCGCACGAACCGGCGCGGCGCAAAGCGTCTAGCGCTTCCTGAACGCCTCGAGGCTGATGACTTTTTCATCATTCGCGGCGGCGTTTTCTTCCGTGGGTGCGTCTTCTTCAAAGGCAGCCATCGGCGGTTTTTCGTTGCCGTTACGCCCCGTCGATGGGCAGGAAACCGGCTCTTCTTTCGCGGATGTCATCGGCGCGATGCGCTTGCCGTGAAACTGCAACCCGAATTTAATCGAAGGGTCAGCAAATGCCGTCAGCGCGTCCCACGGCACCACCAGTTTTTCGGGGATGTTGTTGAAGCTGAGCATGATAGAAAATTGCTTGTCGGTAATTTTCAAATCCCAGAACTGGTGCTGCACCACGATGGTGATTTCCTCCGGGTAGCGGCTCTTCAGCTGCGGCGAGATGCTCACGCCCGGATAGTTGGTCTGGAACGAAATAAAGAAATGATGCTCGCCCGGCAGGCCGAACTTATCGACATGCACCAGCGCGTCACGCACCACCCCGCGCATCGCGGAGTCGATCATGCCTGGATAGTCTATGGTTTCTTGGGTCATAGGTGCAGTATAGAGAGTTCAGAGTTCAGAGTCCAGAGTTCAGTGAAGTTTTATTCGTGTCGTGCGTAGCGCTTTATGGCGCGAGCCGCTTGCGGAGGGAGTTTGAGGGCGATGCCCTCATCAGCACTAAATAACAAATCCCTCACTGCACTGGCGTGCAGTGAGGGATGTTTCTGTTGCCCGGTACATCCCCCGAAACCGCGTTTACAGGCTAGAACCTGTCAGGCGACACTAAGCCGCGAGACGGGCTGCTACGACAAAATTGTCGTTAGCTGCAACGAGTGCTACGTTGTCGTTTGCACTTAGATTGTGATCCGATCAGGGGAGATCACCCCCGGCAAAGACGATGTCTTTATTGCGGTTGTCGATGCTAATTCGGCCCCATAATCCAAGATGTTAGCGCATCTTAAGTTCTGGTGGAGCCGCCGGGCTCTGCCCCCGGGTCCAATCCGTCTATTCCACGTCGCGTTTATCACCATAGTCTCTTGCGAGACGTGCCTAATATAGGCTTCCCCACCAAAAATAGCAAGATTTCCTTAGAAAATCCACACACAGCGTATTGTCACACAACTGTCACAGAAAAAAGAGGCGACTGTCATAAAACTGTAACCTTTCTCTGGTAGGATGAAATTATCAAGGAGACTCACATGTCTGAGAATGACGCTAAAAAAATCAACGAAACCCCCCTCGCACTGGATGTGATGAAATACGCCTATCGCGATACGGATGGCGTGCTCTACAGCATCGACAAGGACGGCAAACGCGTCGTAGCGCCAGAAGGCACCCCCGCCCTCTCCGCAGAATATCAAAAAGCTGCCGACCAGACCGCAGGCATCATGATGATTTTCAAAAAAGTGAAACATCTCGATGAAAAAGAACGCGGCATGTTCGACGAAGCCATGAAAAAAGGTGCCGATGCCGTTGCTGGCATGACCGATAAAGTACGCGCACTGGTGGACGAAGCAAACGCCCGCCGCAAAGAAGCAGGTATCAAGATTTACGGCGAAGATGCAGCCGGAATCATCGGCGCGGTGAAAGACGGCGCCATGCTTCCCGTCAACGCGATTGCTGGCATCTTTGAAACCGGCAGCAAAATAATGGACCAGTTCGGCGGTGCCGATCTCACCGAGGAACAAGCAAAATCAATCGGCACGGCTTATGCCAGTGCGGCGCAGGTGGCAACAGAGACCGGCAAAAGCAGCATCGGCGATTACCTGATGGCGGCCATCAAATTCGCCGTCAGCACAGTGTGTGGCTGGGTGAATCACGAGGGCGATGTCTGGGGCCTCAACAAAAAAGACGCGACATGGGACGGCCTGCTCAAAGACGAAGGGCGCGACAATTATCATGAACGGGTGCAAAAATCGCTTGAGCAACTGCCGGAAATCGGCGGACAAAAAACCACCACTCTCGGCTTCCTCAATCGCGATGACAGCGTCATCATGACTAAGGATGGCAGTATTCAGGTCATCGATTCTTCGGATGCCAGCAACCCTGCTCCCCATTTCACGGGCGAAGGCGTAGAAACGCCTAAAAATCCCGAAGAAGTAAAGAAGAAACTGAAAGAAACCCCACTCAAAAGCGACTCGGAACGCGCGCTTGATATTGTAAAAGAGAAAATGGGCACTATCGCCAATAGCGCAAAAGACCTCGCTAAGAATCCTGTGGCTGCAACAGTGGGGGTCGCCGTCACTGCCGACATCGCGCATGGTGTCGCCCGTGGCACGATGAGTATGATGGTGGGTGAAAAAAGCGTGTCTGCCATGCGCTATAAATACGAAACGAGAAAGGGGACAGCTCTTAAAGCAGAGGCGGATGCCGTACGCGCAGGCGGTTCTCCAATTAAAAACGTTTGGGGTAAAGTCACCGGTCACACCCTTCCGGATCCTGTACGTGCGGATATGCTCGATAAAGAAGCTGCTGCTGCCGAGGCTAAAGCAGCGCCAAAAGCAGATCCTTTTAAGAATCGCGTGATTGAGCGTGAAGCGCTATTAGGTAAAAACATCAAGACATTTGCAGAATCAGAGTCCATTCTGACGCATATCCATCCAAAGCTCGGTAAATACGACATCTTCAACCGTGGTGGTGCACTGCTGGGTAAAGGTATCGGCACCATTGGCTCGAACCTGATGACCATCGCTGAAAAAGGCGCACATAAAAGCGGTGGTGCGAAAATGGTCTATGGTATGGATGCGATTCAGGGCGGCTTTGCACTGCTCCAAGGCGACATGCACGGCGTGACCGAGAACGCAGCACAGATTGGTGGTGGCTGGGCAGGATCGAAATATGGCACTGCCGCCGCAGAAGCCGCTATCATCCGTTTTGTACCGGGTAAATTCAAACCGCTCGCAGTTGCAGGCGTTGGTCTGTTAAGCTTCTTCGGTGGTCGCAAGCTGGGCGAACTTGGAAGCAATCTCATTTCACCCAAAGCAGAAGCAGTGGAAGCATCGGTTCAAACGGCGGCGTCGGCAGAATTTAGCAAGCTGGATGAAACATTGCTCGCTCAGGGCGTGAATGTGCGTCTGGTGGGTGGTGATCAAATCAACGCGCTACGCACGCTTGCCAACACGCCGGAAGCCTACACGCAAATGGTAGCACAGCTTGAACAACAAGGCGTTATCTCTGGCAGCATCCTCACGCCGGAGCAGAAAGTTTCCGCCGTTAAATCGCTGCAAAAAATGGTGCAGCTTGACGACACCGTCAAGAAAGAAGCCTCGAAAGAGCAGCGCGATGCTGAAAAGAAAATGGCTAAAGTGAGCGCCATCTCGGAAGGCGCAGAGGTGGGATTCAATGCCTCTGTTGTGGGTACAGGTATCGCCACATCGTTGCGCACCTTAGGACCACTGGCGAGCGGTGCAAGCAAAGCCGCTGCATTTATCCCTGGACCCATCCGCACTGGTATTATGGCCGTTGGCGATGTGTATCATGGCGTCACCGCCGCAGGAGAAGGCAATACTAAAGCAGTGGCACACAGCGCTGGACGCGTGGCGGGTGGCCTTATCACTGCAATCGGTGCGGGTGCAGGCACCGGCGCCGCTATTGGCGCGATCGGTGGGATAACTGCTGTTCCTGCAGCAATTATCGGAGGTATTGTCGGTGCAGCGGGCTACTATTTCGGCAGTAAAGCCGGCGGATCGATTGCAGACAGCATCACCGGCTATGACGAAAATGCGCCTGCCCCTACCACCGTGGCGTCCACAACCACCACCAACCCCTTGGTGGAAACCCATCCCGGCATCGCGGCGGCACTTCAGAATCAGGCCTTCGTCGCCTCCATGAAGTCCGATAAAGAGGTCGGTGCGGCGATTATGTCGATGGACTTCAAAAAGCTGCAAGGGCTTGCGATGCGCCACGGCCAGATGCTCGCGATCAACGGTGCCAAAAGCTCCATTGGCTCGGTCGCCGCGCCAACCGGCAGCAGCACGCCGGTGAATACGCAAGCCCCCAGCATCCCGTTCACCATCAGCTAGGGCGGACCCCTCCCCGCTTGTGAGTAAGCGCGCGGTTGCGCTTGCCTCGCCCTGTGCCCACGCACTAGATTATGTGCATCACACAGGGGATGCATATGGCGCACGCAGCAATCGTTGAAAAAGAATCCGCGACGTTCGAAGCGATGGACGAAACCTTCACCACGCGCCGCGCCACCAGCCCCGCGGTGGAAGCATTGCTTTACAAACCCATCCCACTGCTCGACCACGGCTTCATCCGCGTCATCGACTATATGGGCGACGACGCCGCGATCGTGCAGGCCGCGCGCGTGAGCTACGGCAAGGGCACCAAAAAAGTAAACGAAGACCGCGGGCTGATTAATTACCTCATGCGCCACTGGCACAGCACGCCGTTTGAAATGTGCGAGATCAAATTCCACATCAAGTTGCCGATTTTCGTCGCGCGGCAATGGATCCGTCACCGCACCGCCAACGTGAATGAATACAGCGCGCGTTATTCGATTCTCGATAAGGAATTCTACATTCCCCAAGTGGAACATTTGAACCCGCAATCGGCGCAGAATAATCAGGGGCGCAGCCCGGAGATCCTCAGCCCCGCCGAGTCCGCGCGCGTGCTCGAAATTCTGAAAAATGATTCGGAGCAGACCTATAAGCACTACGAAGAGCTGATGAACTGCGACGCCAGCGGCGCGGTGATCGACGAGAGCAAAACCGGCGTGGCGCGTGAACTCGCACGCATGAACCTCACGCTGAATTACTACACGCAATGGTACTGGAAGATTGATCTGCATAACCTCATGCATTTCCTGATGCTGCGCGCCGACCCGCACGCGCAATACGAAATCCGCGTCTATGCGGATGCGATGATCGAGGTGCTGAAACAATGGTGTCCGTTCGCGTATGAGGCCTTCGTCGAGCACCGCCTGCATGGCGCGCGCTTCTCGCGCACCGGCCTCGCCGTGCTCAAGCGCATGCTCGCGGGTGAAGCCGTCACACAAGAGACCAGCGGCCTCACCAAGCGTGAATGGGCAGAATTTCAATCCTCACTCGGAGCAGCATAATGGAAAGTATTCTTGAACGCGGATTATTCGCCAGCCGTTGGCTGCTGGCACCGTTTTACATCGGCCTCATCGGTGCGCTCATCGCGCTGCTTTATATTTTCTGCAGCGAGCTTTATGCGTTTGCCACCACCGTTGAAACAATGAGAGCGAATGATGCGATTCTCGCCTGCCTGGCGCTCGTCGATATTTCGCTCGCCGCCAATTTGCTCGTCATCGTTGCCTTCTCGGGTTACGAAAATTCCGTCTCGAAAATCGATGTCGGGGATGAGGCCGACCAGCCATCCTGGAAGGGCAAGGTCGATTTCACCGGGCTGAAAATCAAGCTCGTCGTTTCCATCATCGCCATCTCGGGGATTCACCTGCTCAAAGTGTTTATGGACATCACCAAATACACCCCGTCCGAGGTGTTCTGGATGGTGATGATTCACCTAGTATTCATGATTTCCGGCCTGTTGCTGGCGCTCACCGACTATCTCATCGGCCGCACCAAAGCACTGGCTTACGGGAAGTAACCCGGCCTATTTCGTTGCGGAGAATACTGCGCGGCTTTCAAACAGCCAGTGGAGCGTGATGTTTTTGAACCCCGCCTCGGTGAGCAGCGCGAAATGCTGGCTCAACGTCGCTGGGTAGAACGCGCTTTTATACGCATCAAACCAATGCGCTAAAAATGCTTCGTCCTGAATGCCCGCGCGCACATGCGAAGCGTAGAGCGCATCAAGCTGCTGCTGCACAACGGGGGATTCATGCGCAATAAAATCCGCATGCACGAACAGGCCGTCCTCGGCGAGCGCGGCATATATTTTTTGGTAGATGGGCACTAAAAAACGCGTCTCGATATTGTTGAGCGCAGCGACGGAAACCACCACATCCACCTGCGCACCCAAATCTGCCTCGCGTATGTCGGCCTCTATCCATTGCGCTTTTGCCAGCTTTGCTTTCGCTTTACCAAGCATCACCGATGAACCATCCACCCCGCGCAGCGTTGCCTGCGGATAAGCAGAACGAATCCGCACCAGCGTATTGCCCGTGCCACAGCCAATATCGAGAAAAGATTTCGGCGAGCGCGCAGACGCAACACAGGCCATCACCGCCGCTTGCATCGCCTCATATCCGGGGATGATATGCGGCGTCAGCGCATCGTAGTCCGGTGTAAAATCGACAAACAGATTCTCCTGCGTGGCCATCGCTACCCCACCAACTTCCCAGCAATTTCTGCGAAGACGGCGACGGCGCTGCCGCCAGTAGTGGCGTAGTTCGTGCCCGCATCCCCCGCGATGCCGATGGCGGGGTCGAGCGGCAGCGAACCCAGCAGCGGCGCATGGTATTTCGCAGCGAGTTTCGCGCCACCCCCTGCACCGAACAGCGCGTGCGCGCTACCATCCGGCGCGATGAACGCCGCCATATTCTCCACGATGCCGAGAATCGGCACGTGTAATTTATGAAACGCGCTGGCGCATTTATCGGCATCGATGACCGCCACGTCCTGCGGCGTCGTCACAATCACCACCCCATCGAGTTTGGCATTCTGCGCCAGACTCAACGTCACATCGCCCGTGCCCGGCGGCAGATCCACCAGCAAAATATCGCAACTCCACGCCGTCATCCGCAGAAACTGCACCAGCGCTTTGGTGATCATCGGCGCGCGCAGCACAGCGGCTTGGTCACCCGTCACCAGCGCCATCGACATCGCGCGGATGCCGTGCGCCATCGGCGGCACCATCAGCCCATCCGCAATCTCGGGCTTCAGATAAGTGTCGAGCCCCAGCATACGTGGAATACTCGGGCCATAAATATCCGCATCGAGAATGCCGACACGTTTTCCCGCAGCCGTCAGCGCGTGCGCGAGGTTCACAGTCACCGTCGATTTCCCAACGCCGCCCTTGCCGGAAGCAATCGCAATAATCCGCGCCACGCCCGGCACGGGCGCGTGGTTAATACTCGGCGGTCGCAGTGGCATGTTCATAATGCGGTTATAACTTGAAGCGATTCGGTTCGCACTCTATATAAAGACCGCACAGTAGAAACAAAGGGATTTGTCTATGACCAACAACCCATGGGGCAAAAAACCAACCGGCGGCAGCGGCGGTGGTAATAATAACGGCGGTGGTGGCAAAGGGCCAACCCCCTCCGGCAATGGCGGTGGCAATAACGACAACCCGCTCGAGAAACTGATGCGCGACGCGCAGGAACGCATGCGTGGTGCGGCGGGCAAACTCCCCACCGGCGACGGCGAGATTTCGCCCTTCGTGCTGGTGTTTGTTGGCCTCGTAACGTTGTGGATGGCCTCTGGCATCTACCGCGTGAACTCCGACGAACTCGGGGTGGTCATGCGCTTTGGCGCCTATAACCGCACCACCACACCCGGCCTCAACTACCACCTGCCTTTCCCCATCGAGCAAGTAGTGATCCCTTCCGTCACCAGTGTCAACCGCGTGGAAGTCGGCTTCCGTGGCAACGCGGTGGAAAACCCGAACGTGCGCGTGGCCAAAGCAGCAATGATGGATAACGCCGTCAGCGGTGGCGGCATCGAAAACCGCGAGGGGCTGATGCTGACGGGCGACCGCAACATTGTCGATATCGATTTCGAAGTGCAATGGAAAATCGACGCGGCGCACCCGGAAAAATTCCTCTTCAACATGCGCGACGCGGCGGCGAACGTGAAGCCCGCTGCCGAATCCGCGATGCGCGAGGTAATCGGTCGCAACAAGCTCGACGATATCTTGACTGGCGCACAATCGCAGATCGCGGAAGAAACCCGCGCGCTGATGCAGCAAATGTTCAACGAATATAACGCAGGTATCGAAGTCATCGCTGTCAACCTCAGCCGACCAGATGTCCCGGGCGAAGTGATCGACGAATTCCAGGACGTGAAACGTGCGGAGCAGGATAAGCAAACCGCCGAATCCGTGGCGGAGGGCTACCGCAACGACATCATCCCCCGTGCGAAGGGGGACGCCTCCAAAATGCTGGAGGACGCGGCAGGCTATAAGGCACGCGTGGTCGCAGATGCGAAGGGGGATGCCTCGCGCTTCAAGCAGATTTATGCCGAATATGCGAACGCGAAAGACGTCACCCGCCGCCGCATGTATCTCGAGACGATGGAAACCGTGCTGAAAAACATGCCGAAAATTATTGTGGATTCTTCGCGCACGGGCGGTGCCGTTCCGGTGCTTCCACTCGCCATGCCGCAACCTGCACCCGCTGCTGCCCCTGCAGCGAAAACGAATTAGGAGCCGTTATGAATAATCTCTTCATGCTCAAGCTCGGCCTCGCTCTTGCAGGCGCGCTCATCCTCATTAACACCACCTTGTTTGTGGTGCCGCAAACCGGGCAGGCGCTGGTGTTGCAATTCGGCGATATCCGCCGCGTGGTGCAAACGCCGGGGCTACACGCCAAACTGCCCTTCGTGCAGGACGTCATGCTCTTCGATAAGCGCATTCTCGAGTTCGATGCGCAACCGGCAGAATTCATCACCAGCAACCGTGAAACCAATGTGGATGAGCGCGTGGTGATCGATGCCTTCGTGCGCTACCGTATTGTCGATCCGGTGCAATTCTACCAATCCGTGCGCAACGAGGCGGGGCTAAAAACGCGCCTCAATTCCATTGTGCTGTCGAGCATGCGGCGCGTGCTGGGAGGCTATTCGCTCAATGATTTATTGTCGAGCGAGCGTGGCGCGATCATGCAGAAAATCAAGGCGAGCGTGAATGCGCAGGCGAGCGCGGCACCGGGTGTTGCCGCCAAAACGACCAGCCGTACGGCGGGTGGCAACGTGCAGGGCTTCGGCGTGGAGCTGGTGGATCTACGTTTTGTCCGTGCGGATTTGCCGTCGGATATTTCGCAATCGACCTACGAGCGGATGCGCAAAAACTTCACCAAAGAAGCGCAGCGTTTCCGTGCTGAGGGTGAGGAGAAAGCCACGCAGATTCGCGCCTCTGCCGAACGCGAACGCACCGAGCTGCTCGCCAATGCGCGTAAAACCGCCGAAATCACGCGCGGTGAAGGCGACGCAGAGGCCTCAAAAATCTATGCCGAAGCCTATGGGCGCGATCCAGAATTTTTTAAATTCTACCGCTCGCTTCAGGCCTATCGCACCACGCTCAGCAGCAGCGATACCAGCCTCGTGCTCTCGCCCGACAGCGGCTTCCTGAAGGAAATGAACCACTAGGCCTTCGTCATGTTCGCTTCAGCTTGTGCCACTATATTCCTGTCACGCTGAACTTGTTTCAGGGCGCATCCTACCTAAATAGAGGGATGCCAAACATGTTCCGCATGACCTAAACTTAAGGAGTCTCTTGCCATGAAACTTCGCAGTCCTATCCTCATCGCTTTTGCAGCGCTTGCATTCCTCACCGCCCCTGCGGCACACAGCGCACCGCCGGAATCGTTCTCGCCCATTATCGAGCCGCTGATACCGGCGGTCGTGAACATTTCCACCTCGCAAAAAGTCGCGCAACAAATGGGTCCGATGTTTGATTTCGAGGGCATCCCCGATACACCGCAAGGCCAGCAATTCAGGCAGCTTTTCCGCCAGTTCGGCGCAATTCCCGGCGGCGACATGCCTGAGCGCGAAGTCACCTCGCTTGGCTCTGGCTTCGTGATCGATGAGTCGGGCTATGTCGTCACCAACAACCATGTCGTCGGCAAGGCGGATGCGATCACGGTGATCTTCGCCAACAACACGCGCCTGCCCGCCACCATCGTTGGCCGCGACGAAAAAACCGACCTCGCACTCCTCAAAGTAAAGTCTGATAAACCCCTCACCGCCGTGAAGTTCGGTGACTCCGACGCCATGCGCGTGGGCGACTGGGTGATTGCCATCGGCAACCCATTTGGCCTTGGTGGCTCTGTCTCTGCGGGCATTGTCTCCGCACGTGGGCGCAACATCAACGCCGGGCCGTTCGATGATTTTATCCAGACCGACGCCGCTATCAACCGCGGCAATTCCGGTGGGCCACTCTTCAACACGCGCGGCGAAGTGGTCGGCGTCAACTCCGCCATTTTCTCGCCGACGGGCGGCAATATCGGCATCGGCTTTGCGGTGCCCTCGGCGATGGTCAAATCCGTCGTCGGCCAGCTGCGCGAATTCGGCACCATCCATCGCGGATGGATGGGTGTCAAGATCGAGCCCGTGTCAGATGAACTCGCCAACTCGCTCGGCCTCGGCAAGGCGCGCGGCGCGCTCATCAACGAAGTCAGCCCCGGCGGTCCTGCCGATAAGGCCGGGCTGCAAGCGGGCGATGTCATCCTCAAGCTCGACACGCGCGACATCGATGAAATGCGCAAGCTGCCGCGCTATGTCGCCGAAATGAAAACGGGGACGAAAGCCACCATCACCTACTGGCGCAAAGGGCGCGAGCAGGCAGCGAGCGTTACCGTCGGCACGCTGCCGGATGAAAAAAGCGCCGCTCCTGCGAAGGGCGACAAGCCTGCCAGCAAAGCGGCCGAACCGAAGGTGCTGGGCATGAGCCTCATTCCGCTCAGCAAGGAATTGCGCGCGCAACTCAACATCCCCGCCAACGTGAAGGGCATGGTGATCGACGCGCTCGACCGCGCGGGCGAAGCCGCCAAGCGCGGCCTACAACCCGGTGACGTGATTGTGGAAGCGAACGAGAGCGCTGCTGAATCCGCCGCCGATGTGCAGAAAGCACTCGTCGCCGCGAAAAAAGCAGGGCGTGATTTTGCGCTACTACGCGTCTTCCGCAACGGTGATTTTCTCTTCGCGACCGTGCCAGTGAAGTAATTTCCTGAAGGGGGACTTTCCCCCTTCTTTCATCGCGAAATAACTTCCATCTGCGCCGGGGCGGTAAGACGCAGCATCGGGCCGTTTTCTTGAATGATTGTGCCACGCACGCGCACCCATGCACCCTCTCCGAGATAGGCAAAGGCATCTTCAAACGCGCGGCGCGCGCGGCCTTTCACCATCACAGAAAAATCCTCCTGCCAGCGGTCACCGAAATTGAGAATCAGTTCATTCTTTCCCTGATAGACGCGTGTGATGGCACCCTCCACCACATGAAATTCACCGATGTGATCTGCAGCATTTTCTGGTGTCAGCACAAAGCCGTTCTCAGCCCAGATTCGTCGTTTTGCTGCACGCGCTTGACTTTCCGCTGCAACATAATTTTCGTTCGCATCGCGTTGCGGAAAATAAACTGCCGCACCCGCGCGTAGCATCGCCGCCGCGGCATCGCTTGCTACCTGCATGCGGCCATAGCGGTCTTCACCGAGCGCTGCCACTTCGATATTTTGTTGTAGCACATGCTCTGCCAGCCATGCTTGCGCCAGCGCCGCATCCGGCATCACCAGCTCGGCAAATCGCGCAGCGCCTGTCGTCCCCAGCACCAGCGTGTGGTCATCTTTCACCGCCATCACCACCTCACGCGCGGCAAGCGCCGGTTTGCTAATAACCAGTAGCATCAGGATCAACGCGCACGAAAGATAATGCATAAAACGATTGCAGGTTCGGGTGAGAGGGTTACTACTAACAACATGTTTATTCCTATCAGAGGTCGCCCGATGCGTCATGTACTTGTTGCCGTTGCCAGCCTTCTTCTTTACACCACCGCCGCCGAAGCCGCAGAGCGCAAAGGCAGCGACATAGTGCTTCATGCTGGTGAATATTCGGTGATGCGCGCCCGCGAGTATCAATCCACCGAGGCAGGCATCGAATACCGCTTCCCCGACCAATATTACGGCCTGCGCCCGACGGTTGGTATCCTCGGCAACTCCGACAGCGCGATGTATGGCTTTGCCGGAATCAACTGGGATCTGCCGCTGGGCATCGCGCCGATTATCATTACGCCCGGCACCGCTGTAGGCGCTTACAAACAGGGCGATAGCAAAGACCTTGGGCTGGGACTCGAGTTCCGTTCGTCGCTTGAGGTCACCTATAAGTTCGACGACGGCCAGCGCGTAGGAGCTGCCATCAGCCACTTGAGCAACGCGAATATTGGCGACCGCAACCCGGGGGTTGAGACCATCCAGTTTGTCTACAGCTATCCGCTCTAAGCACGGTTAGCCTTCGGTCGGTCTAGCCTCAACGAACAGATGTGTCACCGAGGGGTAAGCCGTTTGCAGTGCCCCGCGCATGCGCAGTATACACTGCTCTACCTGCTCGGCGCTGAGGCTATCGACAAAGTCGCACGCCACATTCACCAGCACTTCCTGCGGTCCTAAATGCTGCGTCATCACTGCATCTACCGCCTCGATTTCCGGCAGCGCTAGAATCATCGTGCGGATGCCTTCGACCACTTCCGGCTCGGCGCTTTCACCAATCAGCAACGCCTTACTTTGCACGGCGAGGAAGGCCGAAGCCGATAATAAAATGAGGCCGATGACAACGGAAGTGGCGCCGTCAATCCACGCGAGGCCGAGCGATTGCGAGAGCGCAATACCGATGAATGCTGTGGCAAGCCCCACCATCGCCGCACCGTCCTCGAGCAGCACGGTGAATAGCGCCGGGTCTTTGCTCGCACGCAGCGCCGCAAGATACCCAAGATTCCCGCGTACTTTATTGAACTCACGGTAAGCCACAAACGTGGAGCCACCTTCAAACAGCATCGAGAGGCCGAGCACGATATAGTTGATGATGGCACTTTGCATCGGCTCCGGATGCTGGATTTTATGAATGCCCTCATAGATCGAGATGCCGCCGCCAAGCGCGAAAATCATCATCGCTACCACGAACGCCCAGAAATAAATCTCGCGCGCATAACCGAACGGATGCAATGCATCCGCTGGGCGCGCGGCGCGTTTCATGCCATGCAGCAACAGCAGCTGATTGCCACTATCCACCAGCGAATGCACCGCCTCTGAAAGCATGGCGGAGGAACCGGTATAAAACGCCGCGGCGAATTTCGTCACCGCAATCAGCGCATTCCCGGCGAGCGCCGCGAGGATAACTTTGGTCGAGCCAGACGCCATATTAAACAGCCAGCGCGGCGTAAGCAGGCAGCGTCAGGAACTCGGTATATTCCTCGTTCATCGTCAGCCGCATCACCAGTGCGTGCGCGCGGGTGTAGGGAATGGCGTTAAACTGCGCCTCGCCCACCGCGCTGCGAATCACCTGCATTTCTTCCTCGGCTAGGCGCACCAGCATCTCGGCCGTAATCACCGCGCCTGTGTCGAGCTTCGCCTTGTGGTGCAGCCACTGCCAGAGCTGGCTGCGCGAAATTTCTGCCGTTGCCGCATCTTCCATCAGGTTGAACAGCGGCACGCAGCCCGAGCCGCCGAGCCAATGCGCGGTGTACTGAATCGCGACGGAAATGCTGTTACGCACACCTGCTTCGGTGATTGTCCCTTGCGGCACAGTCAGCAAATCTTTCGCTGTTACATTGACATCCAATCGTAGCTTGTCGCGCTGGTTTTGGTTTGGCATCAGGCGGTCGAACACTTCCATCGCCACGGGAATAAGGCCGGGATGCGCGACCCACGTACCGTCATGGCCGTTGCTGGCCTCGCGTTCCTTGTCCGCACGCACCGCGGCAAACGCCTTGTCGTTCGCCGCTTCGTCGCCCTTCACGGGGATGAACGCCGACATGCCGCCCATCGCGAACGCGCCGCGCTTATGGCAGGTCTGAATCAGCAGCTCGGAATAGCTCTTCAGAAAATGCACGCCCATACCGATCTGCGTGCGATCCGGCATCACGAAATCCGCGCGCGCGTGGAATTTTTTGATGACGGAGAAAATATAATCCCAGCGTCCGCAATTGAGGCCGACGGCGTAGTCCTTCAGCGCGTAGAGAATCTCGTGCATCTCGAACGTTGCTGTCACCACCTCGATCAGCACCGTCGCTTTGATGGAGCCGTGGGGGATGCCGCAATATTCCTCGGCGAAGGCGAACACATCCGCCCAGAGCTGCGCTTCCGCCGCGTTCTCCTGCTTGGGGATATAGAAATACGGCCCCGTGCCGCGTTTGATGCGCTCCGCCGCGTTGTGGAAGAAATATAACCCAAAATCAAGCAGCGCGCCGGGGATGGGCGCATCGCCCATCGTCACGTGGTTTTCCGGCAGATGCCACCCGCGCGGACGCACGATTAATGTAGCAAGATTACTATCGTTCAGCTTGTATTTTTTCCCTTCCGGACTGCTGAAACTCAACGTCCCACGCACCGCGTCATACAGCGCATGCTGGCCTTCCACCACCCGCTCCCAGGTCGGCGACAGCGAATCCTCAAGGTCGGCCATGAATACTTTTGCACCGCTGTTGAGCGCGTTGATAATCATCTTCGGTTCCGCCGGGCCGGTGATTTCCACACGGCGGTCGAGCAGGTCGGCGGGGATGGGCGCCACCGTCCACTCACCCTCGCGAATATGTTTGGTTTCCGGTTTAAAATCCGGCAGCGATCCGTTGTTGAACACCACCTGCCGCGCTGCACGTTGAAACAACAGCTCGTCGCGCCGCGCGCCAAACCGCTCCACCAGCGCACCGACGAAGGCCATCGCGTCGTCGGAGAATAAGAACCGATGTTCCGGCGCAATGGCACCGTGAATTTTCGGCAGTTGTTTCGTGGTCGCGAGCGATGCGGATTGGGTCATAAAAAGCCTCGTGAAAAGATGGATGAGACGGTGTTAGCACGCATCCACCCTTTTCACAATGCGGGATTGATTGAGGGCGATCATCCCCATCTCACCTTGATTCCCTGACGCCACCGCCTATACTCCCCATATGACAAAACGCATCATACATTGGGCACGACTGTTCTATCGCGCGGGCGACAATATGGTCGATAATTTCGGCATCGAGATGGCGGGCTACCTCACCTTCACGCTGCTGCTGTCAATTTTCCCATATCTGGTGCTGATGGTCTCGGCGGCCGGGCTAGTGGGGCAAGGCGAAACCGGGCGCGAAGTCATTGAACTCGTGCTCGCGCATTTGCCTTCCGAGGCGGTCGCCACCATTCGCCCGCGCATTGTCGAAATCATCTCCGGCCCGCCGCAGGGCTTGCTCACCTTCGCGATTCTCGGCGCGATCTGGACGTCGTCATCGGCCATCGAGGGTATTCGCGGCATGCTCAACCGTGCATACCGCGTGCCTGCGCGCCATGCCTATTTCGCGCGGCGTTTCCGCTCCATCCTGCAGGTGCTGATTTTCACGCTGCTGATTCTCTCGGTCATGCTGGTGCTGGTGATTACGCCGATCGTAATGACGCATTTCACCACGCTTACCGGCATCGCCGTGCCGCTCGAGCTGCGCCAGTTCGTCAGCGACTATTTTCTCTATATCGGCGCGGCGTCGCTGCTGGTGGTGGTCGCGAGCCTCTACTATGTGCTGCCGAGCCTTGACCAGCGCCTGTCAGACGTGGTTCCCGGTGCGTTGCTCGTCGTACTGCTCTGGGGCGTCGGCGCGTATGGCGTGTCGTTCTACCTCAGCGAAATCAGCCAGCTCACGGTGATTTACGGCTCGCTTTCAGGCTTCATCGCCACGCTGATTTTCTTCTACGTGATGCTGCTCATCTTCATCTACGGCGCGGAATTCAACCACGAACTCGCGATCGCGCGGGGACGGCGGATTCCGCTGGCAAAAGAAGCGGCCTAATTCAAAATCGGCACGCCACCCACCCATAACAGCCACAGAAACGCCATTGCAATGGCAATGCCATAGGGCACCGGCTCCTTGCGTGTTAGCAACCGAGACAGTGGTTTTCCTGTCTTTCTGAGACGCGGTACAAAAAATCGCAAGAGCAGCACCACCAGCACCAGAACCCCGCCAAACAGGGCGGTAAGGAAGAAAAAATTGAGCGTGGCCACATGCCACCCGGTCCACAGTGTCAGCACGGTGAGGAGCTTCACATCCCCCCCACCCATCAGGCCGAGCGCGAACAGGCCGAGGCCAATCACAAAGAAAATTGCTGCGGCACCGAGTGCCTCAGGCGCGACGGGTAGAAAAATTGCTGCGAAGACGAACAGGCCGAGAATCACTGCGTTCAACCGATTGCTGATCGTGTAGCGCGTTGCATCGGTATACATCACCCACAGCATCAGCGCCGCAAGGGCGAGGGTTAGGCCGGGAACAATGAGGGCGTGAATATCCATGTTTATGTCCTTGTCAGCACCGGGCGAATGGGTTAGGTTTAGCGTCTTCCGGCATTCAAAAACAACTAAAAACACGTTGAGCATATGCAAGCGACCAACACCCCGACCCCATCGGCACCCATCCAGCGTGGCCACATCATCGTTATCGGCAATGAAAAAGGCGGTTCCGGAAAAACCACCACCAGCATGCATCTCATCGTGGGTCTGCTGCGGCTTGGCTTCAAAGTCGGCAGCATGGATATCGACGCACGCCAACGCTCCCTCACCCGCTATATCGGCAACCGTAAAAATACCATGACCAGCGAGAACGCCGAACTGCCGATGCCCGCGCATATCGTGGTGCAGCGCAGCCCATTCGACATCGTCACCGAAGCCGAGGCAGACGAGCGCGACCGCTTCACCCGCGCCCTTGCGCGCCTGCTCGTCAACTGCGACTTCGTGGTGATCGACTCGCCGGGGTCGGACACCTATCTCTCGCGCCTCGCGCATTCTTACGCCGATACCGTCATCACCCCGGTGAACGATAGTTTCGTCGATCTCGACGTGCTGGCTTCGGTCAACGGCATCACCATGAAGGTCGAAAAACCCAGCATCTACAGCGAAATGCTGTGGGAGCAGAAATTGCTGCGCGCCAAGCGCGACGGCGGCTCCATCGACTGGGTGGTGATGCGCAACCGCCTCTCCAATATCGACGCGCGCAACAAACGCATGATCACCAAGGTGATGGAAGAACTCCATCGTCGCTTGGGTTTTCGCCTCGCGCCGGGCTTTTCGGAGCGCGTCATTTTCCGCGAGCTGTTCCTACTCGGCCTTACCGTGCTCGATGTGGTTGAAACCAACAAAGGTGGCAACACGCTTTCGATGTCGCACCTCGCCGCGCGTCAGGAAGTGCGCGATCTGCTCACCGCGCTGCGCATTCCGGTGATCGATGAACGCATCGCGCAAGTGCGCACGGGCGTGAACGGCGACCCGCTCACCGCACCGCGCATTGCACCGAAGCCGAAAGCAACCGACCCGGCGCTTGCCGAAGCCGTTACCAAGGCCACTGAGAACCCAGAGCCACTGCCGACGGAACCCTCGTCGTCGGAAACCGAAGCGGCGTAACATAGGCTTCCCATGCACCTCCCCAACGCATCCCTCTTCCGCGCCTATGACGTGCGCGGCATTGTCGGCGAAACCCTTGAAGCCGCCGATTTCCTCAGCATCGGTCAGGCCTTCGCCAGCCACGTGGCCGATAAATGCCAGACCCGCACGCCATTGATCGTGGTAATGCGTGACGGGCGCGAAAGCTCACCGAACCTTGCCGAAGCGATGGTCGAAGGCATGCTCAAAGCGGGCGCGCATGTGCTTGATGGTGGCATGGGCCCCACACCGATGTGCTATTTCGCCACCCATCATTTGAATGCGGATGGCAGCGTGATGATCACCGGTTCGCACAACCCGCCAAACCATAACGGCGCGAAATTCATGTGCGACGGGAAATCACTCTATGGCGCGGAGTTGGCCAATCTGCGCACGCGGGTCGAACAAAATAATCTCCTGCATTCGCGCGGGCAGCGCGAGGAAGTCGACATGCTCGACGAATATGTGTTCGAGCTGAAAAAAGCCCTCGGCGGTGATCTGCTCACCACCCACCCCGTGGCGTGGGACGCCGGCAATGGCGCCGCCGGCATCGTGGTCGAAGAATTGCTGAAGCTCAACAAAACGCGGCACGAAAAACTCTTTCTCGAGGTGGATGGCACGTTCCCCAACCACCACCCGGACCCAGCCGACCCACATAACCTCGAGGCGTTACAGGCCGCGATTTCCGAACGTGCGGGCACGCTGCATATGGGCTTCGCGTTCGATGGCGATGGCGACCGTATGGGCGCGGTGGATGATAAGGGGCGGCCACTCTCGCCCGATCACATCCTCATGCTGCTAGCGAATGACGTACTTTCACGTCACCCCGGCGCGGGCATCATTGCGGATGTCAAAACTTCGGATAGTTTCTTTAAAGAAGTAGCTGCCAAGGGTGGCGCGCCGCTGATGTGGATGACGGGGCACGCGCATATCAAAACCAAACTCGCCGAAACCGGCGCGAAATTCGCGGGCGAGGCCAGCGGCCATATCTTCTTCGCAGATGAATATTATGGGTTCGATGACGGGCTGTATGCCGCGCTGCGCCTGCTGCGCATCGTCGCTGAGTCCGGCAAAAAACTCAGCGAACTGGTGGATACATTGCCGCCGCTGTTCGCCTCGCCGGAGATTCGCATTCCCTGCGCGGATGATAAAAAATTCGCCGTCATCACCGCCATGGCCGCTGCGCTGGCCGCCGAGGGCGCGACCGTCAACACGCTCGACGGTGTGCGCGTCACCACGGCGGATGGCTGGTGGCTCGCCCGCGCCAGCAACACGCAGGCCGTGCTCGTCGCCCGCGCCGAAGGCCACTGCGCCGACTCCCTCGCCCGCGTCATGCACGCCATGCACCGCGCCCTCAGCGCGGGCGGAGTGAAGATTTAAGCGACTGATTTATCTATCAGAAAAAATTGTCATCAAATCTTCACACACAGACGGCAGCGGCTTTGTTAGGATGGCTCCATTAATCAAATCAAAGGAGTATCTATGCCGCCATATGATGAACAGAGCGCCGTTGTCCAAGCCGCCCTTGAGCGAGGTAAGATTCTGAAGAAAGTACAGGGAGCACTCGAAACAGCTATCCACGCGGATTTGATTGACCGCGGGTATGACAAACCGGAAAAATTGAGAAACGTACATCTGAGACTGAAGAAGATGGGCACCAAAATTCTCGGAGAAATAGAGTTCCCAGTAGATGCAGTGAAGGTAGATAAGAGAGTTCCGGAATTAGAAGGCCTAATTGACGGGTTAAAAAGTGACGCCCCTATGCCTGTTGGGCTTGATGTCAATCCTGAGGATTATAAAAGCAACAGCACCTTCAAACTCAGAGACCGGCAGTCAAAAAGCGAGTTAGATGATTCTTGTGCGTCTCGACCTGCCAACTATAACGTCTACCCGTTCTCCGCCAATTCGCTGGCTGATATTCTCACGCAATTCAACAAGGCACTCTGCCCAGAGAATCGCCTTGATGTAACTGCGCTGCTTGGGAAGAGTAAGTAGGCTGACACGCTATAACGGCTCCTGCTGCGTGAGGCAGTGGATCGTTCCCAGCCCCCACACCAGGTCGCGCGCATAGATGCCGACCACCTCGCGTTTCGGGAAACATTCCTGCAGAATGCGTAGCGCTTCCTTGTCCGCCACGTCGTTGAACACCGGCACCAGCACCACTTTGTTGCAGATGAGGAAGTTCGCGTAGCTCGCGGGCAGGCGCTGGCCTTCGAACATCACCGGGCGCGGCATCGGCAGTTCGATCACCTCGAACGGTTTGCCCTTCGCATCGCGCGCGGCGCGCAGGCGTTTTAGATTGTCTTGTAAAAGCGCGTAGTTCGCATCCTTCTTGTCGCTCTCCACCACCGTCACAATTTTCCCCGGCGCGACAAAGCGGGTGATGTCATCCACATGGCCGTGCGTGTCGTCGCCGACGATGCCTTTGCCGAGCCAGATCACATTCGGCGCGCCGAGATAATGATCGAACAGCAGCTCGTAATCTTCCCGCGTGAATTTCTTGTTGCGGATTTGCGTATCCGACAACAACCATTCTTCCGTCACAATAATACTGCCTGCGCCATCCACCTCAATCCCGCCGCCTTCGAGCACGATATGCTTGTCGTTCGCGGTCGGTTCCAGCGAGTCGTCTTTCGTGAAATCCGCGATTTGATCCGGCACGTCGTTATCGAGTTTGTGATTCGCGTATTTTGCCCAGCCGGTGAATTTCCAGTTGAGCGCGGTATAGCCGCCCATGCCGTCTTTCACCCAGATGGGGCCGCAATCACGCAGCCAGCCGCGGTTGGTTTTCACCTCGAGCATATCGACCATCGAAAGCGATACACCGCTGCGGTCGAGCATTTCCATCGCCTCCGCGCGGATTTTCTGGTCTTTCACCAGCAGGCCGACGCGTTGGCCACTGCCGGTAATCACCCGCACCATCTCGGCAAACACCCACGGCACCGGCGCGAATTTACCCGGCCAGTCGGCGCGTGCGTGCGGCCAGCTCAGCCAGATGCGTTTCTGCGGCGCCCATTCAGCAGGCATTTGAAATTGCGCGTAGTCCATTTATGCCTCTTCGCTCGGATGCTGCGTTAATGCGCCGTAATGCTCGATGCGGCGGTCGCGGAAATACGGCCAGTACTGGCGCTGCTTCTCGACTTTTTTCGGGTCGATGACGGCGGTGAGCACGCCCTCGAATTTCTCATCCACCTGCTGGATATAGCGCCCGGAGGTGTCGCAAATGAAGCTATGGCCGAAGAATTCAAGCGCGCCGTTGTCGCCGTGCGTCTCGAGCCCGATGCGGTTAGGCGAGGCGACGAAGATATTGTTCGCCACCGCGTGGCCGCGCTGCACGGTCTGCCATTTCTGCCATTGCTCTTCGCCGTATTCAGCTTTCTCCGCCGGGTGCCAACCGATCGCGGTGGGGTAGAAAATCACGCTCGCGCCCTGCATGGCGGTCAGCCGCGCCGCTTCCGGGAACCATTGATCCCAGCAGATCAGCACGCCGATGCGGCCATATTTCGTGTCGAAATTCTTGAAGCCCAAATCACCCGGCGTGAAGTAGAATTTCTCGTAGAAGCGCGGATCATCCGGGATATGCATCTTGCGGTATTTGCCGAGATACGTCCCGTCCGCATCGATCACCGCGGTCGTATTATGATACATCCCCGCCGTGCGCCGCTCGAACAGGCTCGCGACGATGACCATATCGAGCTCCTTCGCCACCTTGCCGAGCGTGTCCGTGGATGGCCCCGGAATCGCCTCCGCGAGGGCGAAGAAATCATGGTTCTCGCTCTGGCAGAAATAGGGGGAGAGGAACAGCTCCGGCAAACAGGCCACCTGCACGCCTTGCTTTTTCGCCTCGCGCAGCCAGTGAATCGCGCGCTCCATATTCGCGTTGCTGTCGGTCGGGTGCATCGCCATTTGCACGATGCCGATGGTGTAGGGGGTCTGGTTCATAGGGCTCTCCCAAGGTTCAAGCCCGCGTGACTAGCAGCTTTGCCCCCCCCGCGCAATATTTGTCATGCCCGCGCAGGCGGGCATCCAGCGCGCCAAGTCTTTGGCGCACATAAACTGTCATCCCGGCCAGTGCCGCGCGAGCAGGGACTGGATCCCCGCCTACGCGGGGATGACAGAATGAAGCGCAATATTCTTGGCAGCTACGCCTGTTACACCTATAAGAGCCCCACGCGCCCATAGCTCAACTGGATAGAGCACTCGCCTTCTAAGCGAGCGGTTGCAGGTTCGAGTCCTGCTGGGCGCGCCATGAAATTAGAGAGTTTATTCATGAGTGTAGATAAAAAATATCAGGTTTTTGTGAGCTCTACTTATCAAGACCTACAGCCAGAGCGCCAAGAAATCATGCATGCATTATTAGAGCTTGATTGTATTCCATCCGGAATGGAAATGTTTCCAGCTGCTAATGAAGATCAATGGTCATTAATCAAAGGCGTTATTGATGACTGCGATTATTACATAGTTGTCATCGGTGGTAGATATGGCTCGGTTGGCTCACAGGGAATAAGTTACACTGAAATGGAGTATCGATACGCTCTCGAAAAAGGAAAGCCCGTAATAGGATTTCTACATAAGGACCCAAGTGCCTTACCTGCAAAGAATTGTGAGTCTTCTGAAGCTGCACGCGAAAAATTAAAAGAGTTTCGTGAGCTTGCTGAGAAAAAGATGTGTAAATACTGGACAACAGCTCAAGAACTCGGATCTGTTGTCAGCCGCAGCTTAGTAAGTCTGCAAAAACAACATCCTGGCATCGGTTGGGTTAAAGGCAACCAAACATTAAGCAAAGATGCATCCCTAGAAATCCTCAGTCTTCGAAAAAGAATAGAGGAACTAGAATCAGAGATCAACTCATCTCAAACTAAGGGTCCCAAGGGGACGGAAGATCTTGCCCAAGGTGAAGATAAATTCATCATAAATGTCAAATTTGATTCAGAGACAAAAGCTGACAATCAAGCATGGACTTGGAACGATAGCGTTAGGGTTAGCTGGAACGTACTGTTTTCTGAACTTTCTCCTTTGATGATACATGAAGCAAAAACTTTTGAATTACAGAACAGGTTTTATGAACTGGTTGCAAAGAGGCTAAAAATAGAAATGCCAAAAAAGAAAAGCTTTGAGGGTCACGGCAATATAAGAAGCGTTACCCCGTTAATACAAGATTTCGAGACCGTTTTAATACAATTGAGTGCTCTTGGCCTAATTACACAAAGTGAAAAAAAGAATAGAAGTGTAAATGACAAAGGGACATACTGGAGGCTAACGCCATACGGAGTTAGCTCCATGAACCGCCTCAGGGCCATAAGAAAAGATGACTTGGCATAACTAATCTACGCGCCATCACCCCCAGATTCCCCCTTCCCCTAAGCCAAATCGCTGCTATAAGCGGCGGATGAGCATTCCGTCACACCCCCTGATCGCGATTATCGGCCGCCCGAACGTGGGCAAGTCGACGCTGTTTAACCGCCTCGTCGGCAAGCGACTGGCGTTGGTGGATGACCAGCCGGGCGTGACGCGTGACCGCCGCTATGCGGATGCCTCGCTGTCGGACCTGCGCTTCCGCCTCATCGACACGGCAGGCATGGAGCAGGCCGCGCCCGACGCGCTCGCCACCCGTATGTTCGCGCAAACCAAACTCGCGATGGACGAAGCCGATATCCTGCTCTTCGTTATCGATGCGCGCGAGGGCGTAACGCCGATGGACGCGCATTTTGCCAAGCTGGTGCGCATGTCGAACAAGCCGATGATCCTCATCGCCAACAAGGCGGAATCGAGCCGTGCCAACGCGGCGGGGGATATTTACTCGCTCGGTTTTACGCCCATCGTGCTGCTTTCGGCCGAGCATGGCGAGGGGCTGGGCGATTTATACGACGTGCTGCGGGAGATGATGGAGGGAGAAGCGGTGGCCGGTGGCCAGTGGCCAGTGGCCAGTGCCGCAAAAGAGAAGCGGAAGAAAAAACCAAAACGTGCCGCGAAAGTCACGCCGGATGCACCGTTTGAAGAGGCAATCGAACAAGACGAAGAATCACTGGCCACCGGCCACCAGCCACCGGCCACCTCTACCAAACCCATCAACCTCGTCATCCTCGGCCGCCCGAATGCGGGGAAATCCACGCTGGTCAACGCCCTCATCGGCGAAGACCGCCTGCTGGTCGGGCCCGAAGCGGGCATCACGCGCGACACCATCGCCATTCCGTTTGACTATCACGGCACCAAGTTCACGCTGCACGACACGGCGGGCATGCGCAAACGCGCCAACGTGCAGGGGAAAATCGAGAAGCTGGCGGTGAGCGACTCCATCCGCGCGCTGACCTTCGCCGAGGTCGTCGTCATCCTCATCGATGCCACCGCGCCGCTCGAGAAGCAGGACGCCACGCTGGCCTCCCTCGTCGAGCGCGAGGGGCGCGCCTGCGTCATCGGCCTCAACAAGTGGGACCTCATCAAACCCGGCGAACGCAAAGCGCTGCTCGAGGAAATCGAGTATATGCTGGGCAAGCAGCTCTCGCAGCTCGCGGGCATTACGGTGGCACCGGTTTCTGCCCTTAACAAGGTGGGGATGGATGCGCTGCTCAACGCCTGCCTCACCACGCGCGAGGTGTGGAACCGCCGCGTGCCCACCGCCGCCATGAACCGCTGGCTGGAGGAAACCCTCGCCCATCACAGCCCGCCGCTGGTGCGTGGCCGCCGCCTCAAAATCAAATATATCACGCAGGTGAAGGCGCGCCCGCCGACGTTCCACCTGTTCTGCAACATGGCCGAGGAATTCCCCGAATCCTACCTGCGCTACCTCACCGCTGGGCTACGCAGCACGTTCGGCCTCAACGGCACCCCCATCCGGCTGATTCTGAAGGAAAGCAATAACCCCTTCGAAAAGCACAAGAAACGGATCAATCACTAGGCGCTCCCGCCGTCGCCCGTGCCCTCAATTGTCACAAAAGCTTCACATAAACATCCGCTGAATTTGCTATAGTTAATCTCGAAGTTCTTATGGGAAGCGCTATGCAAGAGGCAAAAAACACCATCGACGCGGATACCGCCGCACTCCAAACCAAGTTCTACGAAGCCGTAGATTGCAGCAGCATTGCGGGGTGTGGGGATGGGCTTACATTTCGTCTGAATCTCAATTATCGCTTAAAAGAGAATCAGGAGATCATCGCTGACTTTTTCCACGATGCTAAGAACGCGAAAGATCCTTATCACGCGATAAAAACGATAGACCCCAACTGCGCACAAGGGCACCAGACTGAAATCACAATCACTACACCTGAAAGCATGCGTCGCTTCGACAAAGGCTACAAAGCCTATCTTGAAACGCAGAGTCAGACGCGTTAATCACGCCTCGCCATATTCCTCGCGTGCGGCGGCGAGGGATGCAAGGCGTGCAATCAGCCCCATGCCGCCGAAGTTGCAACTTGGCATAGAAATATGCCCATCACGCAGTGACTCTGACTCGTCGCACATCCCCACAAAGCGCATGCCGGTGGCGTTCAAATTATTCATCGCGTCGCGCTGGTCGTTCACGCGGAACGCACCGCCCACCGCATGGCCGTCGATGAGGTAGACCATCGGCTCCGCGGGCGCGCCTTCAATCACATCCACCGTCGGCACGCCCTCTTGAATAATGACCTGCGTCGATTGCACGCCTTCCTTGATGACGTTCATTTTGTTGCGGGCTTTTTTGTTGATCTCGAGAATTTCATCGCCGCTTTTCACCGTCATGATGCCCATGCCATAGGTGCCGGAATCCGACTTCACATAGACATAGGGCTCGTCCGTAATGCCATAGCGTGCATAGTGGCTGCGGATTTTATGCAGCACTTTTTCAACGCCCACCGCCACGCAATCGAGCCCCTGTTTCTCACCGAAATTCACCCGGCCGCATTGGTGAAATTCCGCCGAGAGCAGCCACGGGTCGAGATCAAAACTCCGCGCGAAATCTCCCGCCAGTGCCGCATAGGCAGCAAAATGCACCGACTTGCGGCGGCGATGCCAGCCCAGGTTCGGGCGCGGCAGAATGGGCTGCGACACACCGCGCAGCAATTCCGGGAAGCCGCTCGTCAGGTCATTATTCAGCAACACCAGCTGCGGCGCGAACCCATCCGCCGTGCTGAGCAAACTGCCCCTGCGCAGAATCGGCATTTCGCGAATCACCTCACCTGCGCTCGTCGTCACCTCCACCGCCGCATCCGTCGCCGCCAAACTGCCGAACGCAACCTCAAGCCCCGCCAGCGTCAGCACGTCGCGCAATGCCGCGAGGTTATCTATATAGCCCTGATTGCGCGTATGGTTCTCCGGTATCACCAGCACCCGCGTGATCGGTGCACAGCGCGCGATGCGTGCTTTCACCCGCTCTGCCGCCCGCAGCCGCGCCGCAGCGGAGAGATGGTTGAACCCCGCCGGAAACAAATTCGTATCGACGGGCGCGATTTTGAACCCTGCATGGCGCACATCGACCGAGGAATAAAACGGCGCGCGCGATTCCTCCGCCCGCGCGGCGAGCCACGCCTCCATCTCCGCCCCGCGCGCATCGGCGAGCGCCTTGAGCTGTGGCAGAATCAGCGATTCCGTGTGCGGCAATTCGGCTGTGGCAGTGCTCATCTTATGCTCCTGTAGAATGTTCAAACCGTGGCCGCGCGTCCCAGTCGCCCCAGGCGGCCAGCGTCAGCGCACACAACGTAATCACCGCCGTGTCGGCGCGCAGAATGCGCGGGCCAAGCCCCACACCGCGTGCCGCTTTCACATGGGCGAGCGCCGCGAATTCCTGCGGCGTGAACCCGCCCTCCGGCCCCGCGAGGATGCCCCATGCGCCCGCATGCGCCGTGCCACGCAACATCTCCCCAATCCCCGCACTCGCGCCGCTCTCGTCGCCATAGATCAGCGGTACGTCCGTTGGCCAGTCACCGAGCAGCCGCGCCAATTTCACCGGCTCGCGTATTTCCGGCCAGTCGATGCGTTCGCACTGCTCCGCCGCCTCGCGCGCAATGGCCTCTGCGCGTTCGAGGTTCACCTTATCGACAATCGTGCGCGCGGTAATCACCGGCTGCAGCACCGCCGTACCCAGCTCCGTCGCCTTCTCGATAATGGTCTCCATCCGCCCGCCTTTGATTGGCGCGAAACACACCATCAAATTCATGCCGCGCGCAGATGGTGGGCGCAGACATTCCATCACCACCAACACCAGCTCACGCTTCTTCACTTCCGCGATGCGCGCGACCCACTCGCCGTCTTTTTTATTAAACAGCGCGAGCGTGTCGCCAACCTTCATGCGCAGCACCTGCGCCACATAATGCGCCGGGTTATCGCGCAGCACCACCTCCGCCCCCGCACGTAGTGGGGCGTCAATGGCGAGTCGGTAGCGAGGTTTCATGGGTGGTGGCTGGTGAGTGGTGAGTAGTGAATGGTGGGTGATTGGTACAAGAATATCCCACCTTTGTCATCCCGGCTTTATGCCGGGATCCGAGTCTAATCGCAACCCCGGATGCCGTCATGAAGACGGCATGACAAAACGAAATACTAGGCACCAAGCACCGGGCCCTGCTATATACCACTCACCACTAACCACTCACCACTCACAAAAATGCTCCCTTACCTCCAACTCACCCGCCTCGATAAACCGATCGGCTTCTGGCTGCTTTATTTCCCAGCTTCGTGGGCGGTGGCGCTGACGGCGCCCGCGGCGGATTTATTTTACCTCCAAGGCCTCATGCTCTCGGGCGCCGTCATCACCCGCGCGGCGGGCTGCATCATCAACGACCTCACCGACCGCGAGCTCGACCAGCATGTCGCCCGCACCCGCGAGAGGCCGCTTGCTTCGGGACGCATCACCAAACGCAGCGCGCTCATTCTCCTTTTCATCCTCCTCACCCTTGCCATCGCCCTCGCCCTCTCCCTCCCGCGCACGGTACTCGTGATCGCCCTCGTCGCGCTGCCGATGATCGTCGCCTACCCGTGGATGAAGCGCATCACCTGGTGGCCGCAGGTCTTTCTTGGCCTCACCTTCAACCTCAGCGCGCTGATGGGCTGGGCGGCGACGGGCACACCCCTCACCCTCCCCGCCTTCCTGCTCTATGCCGCTGCCGCGCTGTGGACACTGGGTTACGACACCATCTACGCCGTGCAGGACATCGCGGATGATGCGCGCATCGGCATTCGCTCCAGCGCCCGCGCGGTCGGTGCACGCCTCAAGCCATTTATCGCAGGCTGTTATGGGCTGATGTTCGCGCTGCTCGTCGCCGTCGGCGCGCTGATGCACCTCACCCCGTTCTACTATCTCGCCCTCGCCGCCGCCGCACTCCACGGTGCGTGGCAATGGCGGCAACTGCCCCCCACGCCCGAGCGCGCCGGAGCCCTCTTCCGCAGCAACCAAACCCTCGGTTTCATCACCCTCGCCGCCTGTTTGCTGGGTCGCGCGGGGTAATTTCGCTCCCCTCTTGCCCTCGCGCAAAAAAACTGTCATGAATAGCTGCTATGTCTTTGTTTAGTCGTCATCCCAACCTGTCGCAGGCGCCCTCGGCGCTGGGTGCGTGCGGCTATCCGCAATCTTTCATCGATGCGTTGGCAGCGCTCGAAGACGCGGCGAAAAAATCCGACACGGCGGCGGCGTTGGTGCTCGTCTCCATCGAAAACCTCGCGATGATTATGTCCGGCTACAGCATGGCGGTGGCCGAGGCGGTGATGGACGAGCTCGTTGGCGTGCTTGCGCAGACCTCGCTTTCCACGCCGCCCACCATCATGCGTGTGCAGCGCGACCAGTTTGGCGTACTGATGGCTAATACCAACGAAGATGCGGTTGAGGCATGGTGCGAAGCGACGGAAACCGCCATCCGTGATTTCAGCTATGCCTCGCGTTATGGCGAGCTGCATTGCCTGTCGTCGACCGCTTATCAGATGCTGCCGGATCTGCTCTCGCAGCCGGAGGAAACGCTGGGCCGCGCGCTGGTGTCGCTCACCGAGAGCCCGACAGATTTCACCAGCAAAAATGACATTTCCGGCGCGGATAAGCGCGAGGAAATGAGCATGGCAAACTATCTCGGCCAGGCGATTACCGAAAACCGTTTCCGCCTCGCCTATCAGCCGGTGATCGACAGCCATACCGGCCAGGTCGCGCATTACGAAGCGCTGCTGCGCCTGTTTGGAGATGACGGCAGAATCAGCTCTGCCGGCGCGCTCATTCCGGTGGCGGAGCGGATGGGCTTTATTCCGACGATCGACCAGCTGGTGCTCAAACGCGTGATTGAGGAACTGCGGCAGGATGCGCAGGTAAATTTGGCAGTGAATGTCAGCAACCTCACCACGCTGGATGCGAACTGGATGGCGACACTCACCGAAGCGATGGACGCCACGCCCGAAATCGCACCGCGCCTCACAGTTGAAATTACCGAGACCGCCGTACATGGCGACCTCAAGCACAGCGCGCGCTTCTGCGCCGAAGTGCAGGCGCTTGGCTGCCTCGTCGCGCTGGATGATTTCGGATCGGGTTACACCAGCTTCCGCCAGTTGCAGGCGCTTTCCATCGACTTTGTGAAAATCGACGGCGCGTTTATCCGCGACCTGACGGATAACGCCGACAGCCGCCTGTTCGTCAAAACCATGCTCGATTTCATCCGCGGCTTTGGCCTCAAATCCGTTGCCGAATTTGTTGAGAATGGCGAGATCGCCAAAATGCTGATGGAGCTCGGGGTCGACTACCTGCAGGGCTACTATTTCGGTAAGCCCAGCAACACACGGCCTTGGGTGAAGGAAGTCTAGTAAGTTGCGGCGAGATGCGCGTTTGGTTTGATTTGCGCATCACGAACGGCTAAGAACGCCCCACGCGCAGCGTGCCGGTTTAGCTCAGGGGTAGAGCAGCGGTTTTGTAAACCGAAGGTCGCGGGTTCAATTCCTGCAACCGGCACCAGCGTTTCCTAGCGTTATCGAGTCAGAAAACTACCCCATGGTTTTATAGTACATATCCCAACATTAAGACTCAGACTAGCAACCTTGTTTAAAACTTCCTCACTCTAACAATATCGTAACAATTATCTGTTTAAAGTATCCTATGGGTAGAAGAGTAAGTTGCTGGGGTAACAATAGCCATACCTAGCTTATTACTATCATACCCCAAATAATGGCCGCATTGACGAGCGAAATAAGCACCGCCGCACTGCCAAGATCTTTCGCTTTTTTGGAAAGTGGATGTTGCTCGGTAGAAATACGCTCGATGGTTGCTTCAAGGGCAGTGTTGATGATTTCGACCAGCATGATGAGCAGCAGGCTGCCAATCATCAGGACACGTTCCACATTAGCTACATTGATACAGCACGCGAGCGGCACACCAATCGCAAGCAGCACCAGTTCTTGTCGGAATGCCACTTCGGAGGCATAGGCTGCTTTTAGCCCATCCCATGAATAGCCGAAAGCGCGGATGAGCCGTACAAGACCCGTAGGTTTCTGGGGCGTCATTTTTTGGCCCCCATTACATCGGCAACGCTAAATACAAACCGTGTGTAGAACCAGCTGAGGCCTAACAAACTCAGACCGAGGCCAGCGAAGGAGAAGACGCGGTACAGTCCTTCCAGTTCAGCGGCATCGTAGAGGAATACCTTGCCGACGGTGAGAATCATAATCGCGAGCGAAGCAACACGTACCATTTTATCCATACGGAGCGTGCCGTAGAAAAGCAGCGCCAGCCCAAACATTAACCACGCTGCCGAATAGCTATAGGTTTCGGCGTTGGTGGCGCTGGAACCGTTGAGCAGGCTACCATGGAAGAGCTGACGCACTTCTAGGCTTACCAGCGTGAACGCAACCACCAGCATCAGGCTCGCGATGGGCTTGCAAAATTGCGGATAATCCAGCGCTCTTATGTTGCGCGACAGTAGGGCCATCCATAGCAGCGGCGCGCCATAGGTGAGGAGCAACGCGTTGAGAATAGGCAGCGACCCCACGGCTTGTGCCGACCAAAGCGGGTTGTAGGCGATGAGGTCGAAATAGACGATGCGGAACATCGCCACCCCCGATAGCACGAGTCCGCTCAATGCCACGGTGTCGCGCAGGTAATGGCGACCAACCCAAAGGCAGGCAAGGCCATAAAGGAACAGGATGTTGGTGATGACACCGCGCTCGATAAATCCGGCGGTGATGAAGAGGATGTTCTCATCCACATGGAACGCATGGCGCGTCAGGTAATAGCCCATCACCGCGATCAACGCGATGGCGGCACCCTCAAGCGCGCGCACCAAGCGGTCGTCATCGCGTTCGCGCAGCCAGTAGCTCGCAACGATAAAACACAGCGCGGGCAACCCAAGCTGGAAGAGCGGCCAGTTCACGATCGGCACGCTTTCTTGCAACGCGAGCTTTGCCTCGACTAGGCTATAGGCAGTAAGCTGCATGAGCAGCAGAATTTGTGGAATCAGCAAGATACCAAAGACGCAACCTAGCGCCGCTGCAATGTGGCGCAGCGCTTTGACCTCGATTTTTGTACTGATCCACACGATAGCCAGCAGCTCAAGCGCGAAGGCGACGGAGAGGAACTCGCGCGGCAGTTCAATCGTCAATGCGAGTGAAATAAAGGCGGTGCCTGTCGCGGCGTAGATCGCAAGCAAGTGCTGCTTCTGCGCATGATCGTCGGGCACTTCGGTCAGGATATGGCTCACGCTATAGGTGCCGAGCAGCGCCAAACACAGCGCCAGTCCGCCCCAAAATAAATGGATGTCCGACAGGAGCGGTGCACCGCGCAGCGTAGAGTAGCCCAACAGGTAATAGCTCAGGCTCGCCGCTGCCGTCAGCCCCGCCCATAAGAGCGGCCGCGCGCTGCGCGACTGCAACAGGTAGCCGCTTGCGACAAAAATAACGGCGAAGCTAACCAGCACACTGGCATAGGTGGTGAGATCCGGCGGAATCCACCCCACCAGCATCAGCAGGTTGATGCCAATGGCAAGCCATGGCGCGAAGCCGTAGCGTTCCTGATCGGCGTAGGCGAGGCCAATCGTGCCAAGTGTGAGCAGACCAAACAGCCCCCATGCCATCGTCGTATAGCCGCTCTGGCCAACAACAAACGCCATCATGACCGCGGCACCGCCGAGCGAGAGATAGTTGAGCATTTTGGGCAGAGTGAAGATCTCATTGTCACCCGCCATTTGGGTATCATCACGCGGCGAGAGGAAGACATAGGTCCCGCTGAGAGCAAGGAGGAACAGACCCATGCACACGGCATCGAACGGTGAAGCACCGCTGCCAACAAGCCAGATGCCCACCCACGCAAAACCACCCAGCAACGCAGGCACCACCATACCCCACCAGGCTTTCTGGCGGATGACAACCATCAACCCGGAAATGACGGCGTAGAGATAGATAAACAGCAACGCCGCGCTTGGATGGTCCGAACTCACCAATGCGGGCGTGAGCAACCCACCCACAAGGCCGAGAATCGCAATCGGCATACCGTGACGCAGCGCAAGGATCATCGCGGTGCCGGTGACGACTGCCATGCCCGCGAGGCCGATAAAAGCCGGGAGCAAATCATAGAGACTGGTAGCGGCGAACAGGCAGACGTATAAATCCGCAATCCCCGCGCCGGAGAGCGCTTGCGCGATGCGCGTGCCATTGGCGAAGTCAGGATTTGTGCGGATTTTATCGGCCACGAACAGCATCCCAATGCCGAAGAGGCCGCCGAGTACCACGCGTACGGTCGGGCTGAGCAGTCCGGTCTCGATAGAATATTTAACGAGGAAAAAACCCGCGAGCGCAAGGGCGATGCCACCGATCCATACTGGCAGGCGCGCGCCAAATTGCTGCTCGAAGCTGACCTGTTCTTTTTCCACCGGAGGAGGCGTGGGGCGCACGGGTTCCTGCGTTGCTGCGCGCGCAGGCGTAACCGATTCGGTAACGGCCGCCTTTGGTGCCTCTACTGCTTTGGACGGCGTGGGTTGTTGCAGTTGCCATTCCCATATTTTAGGCGGCACTACTAGTTCGGGCGGAAGGGACATGCCCGTTTTCTCAAGGAAGGAGAGCAGATCACGCAGCTGCTTTCTGAGCGCGCCCATTTGCACTTCAAGATCATGCACCCGCCTGCGATTTGCCCACGGCATAATCACACAGGTGAAGAAAAGAAACCCGCCAATGAGCAGTGCAAAAAGCCATTCCATCACGCCCTACCTCGTCATTTCGCGGATCGCCGCGACGGTTTTTGGTTGCATTTCTGGCAGCAACGTATAGCTGCGCACCACCACGCCTAGGTTCGTGACGGCAATGATGATGGATAATTCGAAGACATCAAGTCCGGCTGCTAAAAGTCCGGCGCTGATAAGCATCGCCAGCGTAATACATGCTGAATTTATCACATTCCGTGCGGCGATAATACGCGAGCGGCACTTGGCTTCTGACCGGGTTTGCATGATGGTGTAGAGCGGCACGATATAGACACCGCCTGCCACCGCCATGCCCCACATCGACAGTATCATCGGCCAGTAGGAGGGGTGAGAAATAAATTCCCATGCGCCCACGAGATGATCGGTCGGCGCAGGTGCGCTTGTCACCATAGCAAAGATGAACACCGAGATAAAAAATGCTGCTACGGGTGTGTATTTTGCCGAGATTTCACCCTTGAGCAGACGGTTGCAGAGCAGCGACCCGAACGATGTGCCAAGCGAGAAAATCACGAGGAATAAGGTATAGACCTCGTTATCTCCACCAACCGCTTTGGCGAAGGTGGGGAATTGTCCCATGAACACTGCCGCAATCAGCAGGAACCACGACAGGCCAAGGATCGAGACTATCACCGGGCGGTTGGCACACACCTGCGTGATGATCGCGATCGCCTCGCGCACCACATGGTAGCGGATGGTAAGATCCGCCGCCGCCGGGACGGTTGGCGGAATGAAGCGGCTGGCAATGAGCCCCACCACCGCGCCAGCCATCAGAACATAGCCGATCCATTCACCGCCGCGATCATACTCAACGAGCAGCCCACCGAGAATCAGCCCGGCCAACACCGAGGCGTAGGTGCCGCTCGCGATCAGGCTGTTGCCGGGGAGTAATTCCTCCTCGCTCAAATGGTCGGAGAGAATGCTGTATTTAATGGGGCCAAAGAAAGCCGAATGCACACCCGACATCAGTAACAACCCCATGAGCAGATAAATCTGGTCATGCGTGAAGCCATAGGCGGCGATGGCCATAATGATGACTTCGGAGATTTTGATCCAGGTGATCAGCCGCGCTTTGTTGTATTTATCCGCAAGCTGACCGGCGATAGGCGAAAGGATGGGGAATGGAATTACCAGCAAGGTCGAGCAAAGCGCCACCATCACCCCCGCGGTGAGCCACGGAATGGAGCTGCCGGTGAACTGGTAGGTAATCAGCACCGCGAGTGCGCTGCGGAACATGTTATCGTTAAACGAGCCGAGGAATTGCGTGAGAAATAACGGCAGAAACCGTTTGGTTTTCAGGAGATCCATCTGTCGCATACGTGACCCTTGCTTTATGAATATAAGTGCATTATACCTTTTAATTGAACATTGTGCAATAACAATTATACGCCGTCTAATTAAAGGGAATACAATGGCCAGACGCTACGATCACAGCCGCGAACAGCTCATGGAGATGGCCATTCTCGCTGGCCATAGACTGATTGTAAATGAAGGCTTTAGCAAATTCAGCGCCCGTAAAGTGGCAGCGGAGATTGGCTATACCGTCGGCACTATCTATAATCTGTTTGGCAGCCACGATAATCTGATTTTGCACATCAACGCCCTCACCCTCGATCAGTGGTTCGAGGACTTACAGCGCCTGGTTCGGTCACGCAAAAAGCCGTCCTCGTTCGAAGACCTTGCACTCTATTATATCGCCTACAGCACCGCGCATTACAACGCATGGATGGCGCTGTTCGAGCATACACTGCCTCTCGATATGCCTCTGCCTGAATGGTACGCACCTAAAATGCGCCGCTTCTTCGAATTACTCGAAACCATGGTGCTGCCATACGTGAATGGCAACCGCCGACGCGCCCGCCGCGCGGCACGTGTATTATGGGCAGGCATTCACGGCATCTGTATTCTGTCACTCTCGCGTAAGCTTGACTTGATTGATTCCGAGTCCGCACGGGTACTCGCGAAATCCTTTATTAAAAATTATCTGCGCGGGCTGAAACATGACGAATAGAACGATGCAACAACCGAAACAGATTACGATTATTGGTGCGGGGCCTTCGGGGCTGATGGCGGCGGAGATACTTGCGAGTGCGGGCTGCGCCGTCACGATCTATGACCGCATGCCCACACCTGCACGCAAACTGCTCATCGCCGGGCGTGGCGGGTTGAATCTTACCCATAGCGAGCCGCTGGAAATATTCCTTACCCGTTACGGCGCAGCAAACGAGTGGCTCGCACCGAGCATTCACGCCTTCCCGCCGAATGCGTTGCGCGTTTGGTGCGAAGGCCTGGGCGTAGAAACCTTTGTCGGCAGCAGCGGGCGCATTTTTCCAAAAACCATGAAGGCGGTGGCGTTGCTGCGGGCGTGGCTGCACCGCTTAGAGTCGCTTGGTGTGCAGTATCTACCGCGCCATACATGGCAGGGCTGGGAACGTGGTGCGCTGCGCTTTACCAATGCCACGCGCGAAGCAATCTGGATCACACCAGATGCAACCTTACTGGCGCTCGGTGGTGCCTCGTGGCCGCGTTTAGGGTCGGATGGTGGTTGGATGGAATTTCTTGCGGCAGCAGGTGTGCCACTTGCACCGCTTGCGCCTACAAATTGTGGGTTCATTGCACCGTGGAGCGATTATTTCAGCAGCCGCTTTGCAGGGCAACCGCTTAAGCCGGTGGCGGTCACACATGGTAACATCACCCGCCAAGGCGAGGCGATGATCACCCGCGACGGCATCGAGGGCGGGGCGATCTACGCGTTGAGTGCGTTGATGCGCGATGCCATCGTCCGCGACGGAGAGGCGCGCATCACACTCGATCTGCGCCCGGCGATGACACATGCACAACTCGTGCAAAAACTCGGCAGCGGGCGCGGCAGCAAATCGCTCAGCAGCTATCTCAAAAGCGCCGGGTTCTCGCCGCTGGCGGTCGCGCTGCTTTACGAAACCATACCTGCCGAAGCGCTCGCTGCCATGCACGCCGATACACTCGCTGCCGCGTTGAAAGCGCTACCGCTCACCCTCAGCGCCACCACCGGCATCGCACGCGCCATCTCGAGCGCGGGGGGCATTCGCCGCGACGGAGTGGCTGAGGATTTTATGCTGCGCAACATGCCAGGCGTATTCGCGGCAGGTGAGATGCTCGATTGGGAAGCACCAACCGGTGGCTATCTGCTACAGGCCTGTTTCAGCACGGCGGTTGCAGCCGCGCACGGAATGCTGCAGTATTGCACGAGAATGGAGAATACCTATGCCCTATGAAGACCCGATGGAAGCAGCGCTGCGTTCGCTGACGGAGGTGGAATGGACCAAGCGCAAAGACCGGTTCGAGGCGCGCATCAACCACACGCATCTGGTAGGCATTCAGGAAATGCTGGCCGATCATGGTATCGTCGCACAGGGCGAGGTGAGCGCCGCGCGCAGCGGGCGTTATATCGCAACGGTGAATATCAGCGAAATTCCAAAAATCATGAAGGCGGTGGCCGTCACCAAAGCCAAGGTAAAGCCCCACCGCCGCAAATGGCATTCGTAAACCGCTTGTTTGGCTGCGCTAAACCCGTTACACCGCGCGCATGAGCAAAAAGCTAATCCTCGGCCTCGACGATATTCACATGACCATCGGCAGCCGCCTGCTGTTCGAGGGTATCGACCTGCATATTTATGAAGGCGACAAGGTGTGCCTGATTGGCCGCAACGGCGCGGGCAAAACCACGCTCATGCGCCTGATTATGCAAGAGTTGGAGCTTGATTCCGGAAAGCGTTTTGTGTTTCCGGGCGCGCGTATCGGCTATCTCGCGCAGAACGTGGCGTTTCATCCGCAGCAAACGGTGCGCGAGTTTGTGGCGGATGGTTTGGCAGGTGCAGCGGCGGAACATCTCGATATGACCTACCGCGCCGATCAGGTGCTGCAACCGCTTTCGCTCGATCCCGACGCACTGATGGGGCATCTCTCCGGCGGGCAGTTGCGTCGTGCAGCGCTCGCACAGGCGCTCGTCGACGAACCCGATATTCTGCTGCTCGACGAGCCGACCAACCATCTTGACCTCGAAGCAATCGAGTGGCTGGAGCAATTCCTCGCCCGCAGCCGCAGCGCGGTGGTGTGTGTCAGCCATGACCGTACCTTCCTCGCCAATTTCACCAGCCGCACCTTCTGGCTGGAGCAAGGCCGCGTGCGCATCTGCCCGCATGGCTATGGCGGGTTCGATGCCTGGGCGGCAGCAATTTTAGAGCAGGAACAGCGCGCGCTGCACAACATGAACAAAAAGGTCGAAAGCGAACTCGACTGGACACAAGGCGGTGTCACCGCGCGCCGAAAACGCAACCAGCGTCGCCTAAACGAGCTACATCGCCTGCGCGCGAAATTGCGGGTCGAGAAAGCCGCACTCAATGAAAAAACCAGCGCGATAGAGGTGGACCCACTCGCGCCACCCCCCGCCTCAAAAATCGTGGCGGAGTTCAAGCATGTCAGCAAAAGCTTCGCGCGTGAGGGCAAAAAAATTCCTATCCTCAACGACTTTTCACTGCGCATTGTGCGTGGCGATCGCATTGGCATTCTGGGGCGCAATGGCTCCGGTAAATCCACCTTCCTCAAACTGCTGATGGGCGAACTCGAGGCCGATAGCGGCTTCATTCACCGCAGCAAAAAAATTGAGCTCGCCTATTTCGATCAGCACCGCATCGCGCTCGACCCACGCAAAACGCTATGGCACACGCTGGCGCCGAATGGCGATTACGTGTTCCTCAGTGGTGACCGCAGCAAACCGCGCCATGTAGCGGCCTATCTCAAAAGTTTTCTGTTCGACCCCAAACGCGCACGCGACGATGTGGGCACGCTCTCCGGTGGCATGCAAAACCGGCTGATGCTGGCGCGCACGCTCATCAATCCCGGCAACCTAATGATCCTCGACGAGCCGACCAACGACCTCGACATGGACACGCTCGATATGCTGCAAGAAATTCTCGCCAACTATGCGGGCACGCTGATTATCGTCAGCCACGACCGCGACTTCCTCGACCGCACGGTGACCGAGGTGATGGCGTTCGAGGGCAACGCAGAAATCGAAACCCATATCGGCGGTTATAGCGATTACCTCGCCGCAAAAACCGCCAAACGCGCCGGAAAATCGCTGAGCCATGGCGATGCCGCAGCGATCGTCGCACCGATGGCGAAACCCATCGCGCCGAAAATCGAAGTGGCAAAACCCGCGCTCAGCTTTGGCCAACAGCATGAGCTCAAAAAACTACCGGAGAAAATTGCGCTGCTCGAAAGCGAGGTCGCAGCGCTCGTTGCGCAGATGGAAGACCCGACCCTCTACACGCAAGATGCCGAGCGATTCGACAAAACCGCCCGCAGCCTCGCCCGCAAGCAGGCCGAGCTCGAGGCCGCCCTCGCACGGTGGGAGCTGCTCGAAACCCTCGCCAGCGCGGATGATGCTGGTTGACGAAACCCGTTGCTGCCAGTAGGTTGCGCGGCTTTTATCACCCCAATTCACGATTGCGCCCATGCTCACCATCAATGACCTCACCTACCGCGTTGGCGGCCGCACACTGCTCGAGCGCGCATCGCTCTCTATCGGCAGCGGGCAGCGCGTGGGCTTGGTGGGGCCGAACGGCATTGGCAAATCGACCCTCTTCAAGCTGATCGCGGGGGAGCTAGTGGCCGATGGCGGCGACATCAATCTCATCAAGAATGCGACCGTGGGCTGGGTGCGCCAGGATTTGCCAGAGGATGACACACCGTTGATCGATATCGTTCTCGCGGCGGATACGGAACGTGCCGCGCTGATGCTCGAGGCTGAAACCGTGCATGACCCGGAGCGCATGAGCTATATCTACACCCGCCTCGATGAGATCGACGCCTATGACGCGCCCGCCCGCGCCGCGACTATTCTTGCCGGGCTGGGGTTCGATGCGGATGCGCAGCTGCGTCCGATTTCCGATTTCTCCGGCGGCTGGCGCATGCGGGTGGCGCTCGCGGCGACGCTGTTTCGTCAGCCCAATTTGCTGATGCTTGATGAGCCGACCAACCACCTTGATTTCGAGGCGATGGTGTGGCTCGAGAACTATCTGATGCGCTACAAGGAAACGCTGCTCATCATCTCGCATGACCGCGATATTCTCAACAAAACCGTTACCCATATTTTGCATATGGAAGACAAAAAACTCAACGCCTATACCGGCACCTATGACGAGTTCGAGCGTCGCCGCGCCGAGCGCTTGCTGAATCAGGCCGCGCTGCGCGAGAAGCAGCTCAAGCAAAAAGCGCATATGCAGAAATTCGTCGATCGTTTCGGCGCCACGGCGAGCAAGGCACGTCAGGCACAGAGCCGCCTCAAGGCCATCCAGAAAATGGACATTGTAGATGCCGTGATGGCCGACCGCGTGACCGCGTTCGAGTTCCCGGAGCCGCAGGAATTGCGCTCGCCGCTTATCACCCTAGACCATGTGGATGCGGGGTATGAGCCCGGCAAAGCAATCCTCAAAAAACTCAATCTGCGCATTGATATGGACGACCGCATCGCCCTGCTCGGCGCGAACGGCAACGGGAAATCGACGCTGGTGAAGCTGCTTTCCGGCCGCCTGCCGCAGCTCGGCGGCGATATTGTGAAATCCGGCAAACTGAAAATCGGTTACTTCGCGCAGTTCCAGACCGATGAGCTGGATGTAACCAAGACGCCTTACCAGATCATGCAGGAAGCCATGATCGGCCTGCATGAGTCACGCGTGCGCGCGGCGCTGGGGCGTTTCGGCTTCGATAAGGACAAGGCCGACACACAGGTCGGCAGCTGCTCCGGCGGCGAGAAAGCGCGGCTGCTATTCTGCCTCATGAGCTACGACGCGCCGCATATTCTGCTGCTCGATGAACCGACTAACCACCTCGATATCGACGCGCGCGAGGCACTCACGCAGGCCATCAACAACTATACCGGCGCGGTGATTCTCGTCAGCCACGACCCGCATCTTGTCGAGAATGTGTGCGACCGTTTATGGCTCGTCGCCGATGCTACCTGCGTGCCCTATGAAGGCGACCTCGACGATTACCGCAAGCTGGTGGTGCAGCAGCGCAAGCGCGAGCGCGAAGGCGCCAAGCAAGAGGCCCGCAAAGCCAAGAACGAGAAAAAATCTGGCGGGAATGCGGCCGAGCGCGAGGCCGCCAAGTGCGAAGCGACCGTCGCCAACCTCACCGAGAAAAAGGATGCGCTGGAAGATGCGCTCGCCGTAGCCAGCACCAGCGGCGATGCGAAGGAGCTGGTGCGCCTCAACAAAAGCTACGCACAGCTACAGCTCGAACTCGAACAAGCCACCACCGCTTACGACGCGGCCCTCGCAAAGCTCTAACCCGCGTTTTTTCTAGTGTCTGCTACCATTTTAAGATAGTATATGCCCCTCACCGTGGGAGCTTATGACCATTTTCAGCAAGGTACGCGAAACGCTCAACGCCCTCCCCGTCGCCACGATTGCGGACGATGTGGTCAAATCCGTCATGGCGGGCAATGTCACCATCACCGCCGCGCCGACGGGTAGCGGCAAATCCATGCTGCTGCCAGCCATGTTGGCGGAGGCGACAGAGGAACAGGTCGTCGTGCTGGTGCCACGCCGCTTCCTCGCGACGGATGCCGCAAAAAATGTCGCAGAAATGGCCGAATGCGCGGTGGGTAGCGATGTTGGCTTTGCGGTTGGCAAAATGACGGGAGAACATTCGCAGTTCTCGGAGAAGACAAAACTTCTCTTCGTCACCTATGGCTATGCCATCAGCTCTGGCCTCATCAACACGGCAAAAAACATCGCGCTCGACGAAGTGCATGAAGCGGCGGAGGATATCTCCCTCGCCCGCGCGATTCTGCACGAACGCAAGAAGAACGACCCCAGCCTGCGCCTGCTCGAGATGAGCGCGACCATCGATGCCAAGCGCCAGGCCGGCTATTGGAGCGATGTTGCCAAGACGCATATCGAAACCGTTGAGGGCCAAACGCTCCCCTGCGAAGTGCGCCGCCAGACGCCTGGCAAAGATGGCAAAACCATCGCCAGCACGGTGACGGATCTGCTGACAAAAGAGAGCCGCAATGGCATCGCCGTGTTCTGCCCCGGCATCAAAGAGGTGGAACGCGCGGTCGAAGAAATCCGCGAGATGGTGAAGAGCAAGGACATCCCCAATGTCGAGGTGGTGCAGATCTATGGCGGCACTCCAGCGGATGAGCGTGCGAAGGCGCGCGCCACACCGAAACCGGGGTGGAAAAAAGTGATCGTCGGCACCAACGTGATTGAATCCGGTGTCAATTTGCGCTGGGTGGATGCGGGCGTGTCCGACGGGTTTGGTAAAATCCCTTACGACCGCCCCGACACTGGCGCCGCAGCGCTGATACTCGAGAATCTGCCGCAATGGCGCGTGGTGCAGCAGCAAGGGCGCATCAACCGCGACGCGGTGGCGACAGGCTTTGCTTCCGGCATTTTCATCCTGCATTCCAACGAGGCGATGGAGCACCGCGCGCATCAGGCCACGCCGGAGCTGGAACGCTGTTCGCTGACGCAGTTTGCCTTCCACGCCGCCAGCCTTGGCTACACGCCTGACACGCTGCATGTGGATGCGCGAATTGAGCCCTCGCGGTGGTGCGAGGCGAAGGCAGACCTCATGCGCCTCGGCCTCATCCACGAGGATTGGTCGCTCACTAAAGACGGAAAATATGTCGCGAAGTTGCCTCTCTCGCCAGAAACCGGGGCGATGTTGTGCGAGGCGCATCGCATGGATGTGATGGCACTGCGCTCGGATGATGCGGCGCTCAAAAACCGCCCCAAACTCTTGCCGGATGCGATTATCCTCGCCGCACTGGCCGAGCAAGGTGGCCTGCACGAGAACTACACGCGCAGCCACGGGCTGGATGGCAAATCCGACATCCATGGCGGCTCCGACCTCATCGACGGCCTCAAAGCCTATCTGCGACTGGAATCCACCCCCGCCGCGCAGATGGTCGCCCGCACAGCGGAAACGCTTGCTTCCGGCAATGAACAAAAAATTTCCTGGCTTGATTCCGCGCGCGCAGCACTCAAGGAACAATGCAAAGAACTCAACGTTGATTATAACGGCTTCTGCGACGCGATGTTGCTCGTCGGCGAAATCCGCGAACGGCAAAAAGACAAAAAAGCCATCGAAGTGGATGACGAGCGGGAGTTCGATGCCGGGCGCTATAACGCGCTCAAACAGATCATTCTGAACGGCAGCGCCAACCGGCTTTTTCAGCTGGAAGAAAGCGGCGACGAAGAACCCACCTACCGCGACCTGCTGCGTGATTATGACCGCAGAAAAAGCGACAAGGGCAACCGCTTTGGCGACTACCCCATCTCCGGGTTCTCTGCCTTAAAGGACACACAAAAAACGGCGCTCACGCCGTTCATGCTGGGCAAGCTGCGCGAGTTTCTCGTGAAAAAAAGTTCGGGCGCGCAGGAGCCAGTTTTAGTGATCAACCAGGCCACTTCCATCCCTGCGGAGGTCTTCCTCGCCTGGGCGGCGGAACACGAACCACCGCTGCTCAGCAATGCAAAAATATCGAAGGAGAATGTCTTCACCGCACGCTATGCCGAGCGCACGAACTTCGCTATTACTCTCACCAAGCGCACGCAGGATATTGCTGAGAACATTGTGGCCAATAGCGCCGACAACTGGGCGAATATCGAGAACACTAGCGAACACTGGGCAGAGGACTCCCTAAAGCCCCCCCCCAAATGGCAACGATAGAGGCGCGAGCGCTCGTCAGGACGCGTGTGGCTGGCGTTTAAGAAATGCCCCACAAAGCAAAAATGACCTCCTTTTTTAGGGGGCCATTTTAAGAAAGTATCTATATATTTCAATCTGGTGGAGGGGGAAGGATTTGAACCTTCGAACTCCGAAGAGGGCAGATTTACAGTCTGCTGCCAT
>CAZGXX010000006.1:0-134928 GCA_964530085.1 uncultured Azospirillum sp. | reverse complement strand
GTCCCATTGGTGTCCCAAATACGAAAAAAGCACCTCAAATTGAGAGGTGCTTTTTATCGAAATTATTCATATAATTCAAAATGGTGGAGGGGGAAGGATTTGAACCTTCGAACTCCTAAGAGGGCGGATTTACAGTCCGCTGCCATTGACCACTCGACCACCCCTCCACGATAGGGTGCTTTTGCTATGGGAATATGGGCGCGATGTCAACAAAAAGCCCGATAGACCCCTTCCAAAATAAATACACTGCGTTTGGACACGACTTTATAAATAGAATTCTCTACATAAATACAGCATTTCTGATGCCTGCGGAAGCGTACATAGTCTAGACTCACTCTACCCTGAGCGTTATATACATGAGCACTTTATTAATAATTCCGGACATCTTTAATTTCCCCCCTGCACAAAGCCCTTTTCTTTCGCAGATCACCAAGGGACAAGATTATTCCTACAAAAGCTTGCCCGAACTTCTTGGGGAACCAGAGCTTAGTGGCGAAGCGCTGCATCATTCGCTTTTCTATCAAGGCGGTCTAACCCGTGCAGTGAGCGCACTCCATTCGTTAGGCGCATATGGCTTCAAAGGCCTAGGATTTAGTACTGGAGGCACCGTTCTTTGGGCAGCGGCCAAAAATCATCCTCTGCTTAAATCTCTACTGTGTATTTCCTCTACAAGACTACGCTTTGAAAACGAGCGACCTGCCATTCCGGTACAGCTTTATTGGGGGGCGCACGATCCCCATCGTCCCAACAGCTTGTGGAATAAGACTTATGCAGATTATTATGAGGTCTTACCTAATGCGGAGCATGCATTTTACAGAGATATTACACGTACTGTACCAGTCATTAAGACAGCCCTCTCTCGTGTTTAATCACTCTTTTGCCGGCGAACCTAGAACGCCGCGATGAGGTTGATGAACGGCCCTTGGCTCGTGTAGTCGAGGTTGGTGAGGTCGTCGCTGAAATCGGTGAAGTTGTAGCCCACGCCGAGCTTCACATTCTCATCGATATGGCGATAAACCCCAACTAACGCGCCCGCCTTTGCATCATTCGCTTCCTCGGCGTTAAGGTAGCGCAGCTCCGCCGTCGCGTCCCACGCTTTCACGATATGGTAGTCGGCGCGTGCGACCGCAAGCCACGCGGCGCTGTCGAACCAACCCATGTTGGTGGCGGTGTCGCGCAGCTGGCCGAAGCGATAGCCCAGTTTGCCACCGATCGCGAGTTTCGGCACCACGTCGTAAATTGCATCCACCGCGAACACATGGCTGCGCTGCTCGTAACCATTTGCAGCCCCCGTACTGCCGACTGGCGCAAGCTGCCCTGGGCTCGGATGGTCGGAGAGATAGGTATATTTCACCAGCGCATTCAGGCGGTCGTTCATCACCGGACGATAGGCATAGCCGAGCGAAAGCTCCGTATAGTTCGCATCCGCTGCGCTGGTCGTGCCCGCGTCAGAGATGGCGAAATCCAGCCCACCCTGGAAGCGCCAGTCCGGCACCACCTGATAGCCAACATGGTTTTTCATCAGCCACGAGGTACGCTCGCCGCTAACGTTGTTATCGTCGTCACGCCATTCGAGCACGCCCGCATATTTGGTTTTCTCTTTGCTGTAACCCGCGCTGAGCGAGGCTGCGATGCGGTCCGTATCGCCCGAGAATGGGTCCGACAGCGTGCCGTTTTCAAAGCGCCCTCCGAAGCTCCACGCGTCGCTTGCTGCGAGGTCGAGCCCGTACGCATGGATGAGGCCGGAGGGGCCATTGTCGAAGCCCTGATAGCGCTGTTCCGTGAACACCGAGAGGCTGTCGTTGTAGCGCGATTTGGCGCCGGTGACGAAGCTGCTGGTGCGGCCACGATAGCCGATATCCGTGCGTTCGTTATCCATCAGGTAATTCGCGTAGTAGGTCGTGCGGTCGGACTGGCGATACTCCGCGCCGATTTTGCTACCGATGCCGCCATTGCCGTCCGAGACTTCGGCGTTGACGCCGATGCGATCCGTCACGTCATAGCGTCCACCCACGCCGAGGCGGTTGTTTTTGCTGCGCCCCGCGTCACGCGAGACCGTCCCCTGCCCCAGTCCATAGATTTCATATGCGCCTTTTTTGCCATCTTCCGTCAGCGGTGCGTGCAACAGTTTAATCGCCGCATCTGTGCGCTTTCCCGTTTCCGCGAGGATGTTGCTCACGCCCGCGCCGAGCGCCGTATCACGATCCGTATGGTTCACTGCAACGGTCGCCGTGTCTTCTTTCGTCAACTTATAATTCGCCGCGATTTCACCGGATTTTAAATCCCCCGTCGTTTTGCCTTTTTTGAGGTCGCCCTTCACATCCACACTGGTGCGTTCACCGAGCGGCAGGTTCGCACCGATGCCGGACTGCGTCACTTCCTCGTTCGTCAGTTGCCCCGGCGCGCTGAACCCATCCTCGCGCTTCATCGTGTAGCCGGTGATTTTGCCGGCGAGCCCGTCGCGGATTTCGCCGAGGTCGATTCCTGTCTCCACGCGATAGGCATTGGCATCCACCCCGGCGGTCGCGGTTTGCGGAATGGTCGCGAAGTTGAAGCCGCCGTTTTGCGAGCTGAGCGCGCCGTTGCCCGCGCCTTTCGAGTTCGCCGCTTCGAGCTTGAGGTAGGTGCCCGGCGCGTAACGCAACGTCACATCCGCGCCTTTCAGTTCCTGCTCCGTGCCCGCGCTGTCCTGCTTATAGCCAGTGATGCCGAGCTTCACGTAATCATTCAGCCACTGGCTGGCATGGCCACCTTTCACCATACTACTGACGGACGATACGCCCGGCGTATATTCATAGCCAACCACGAGGTAAGCCGGGTTGCCGCTGCTCGCCCCATTCTGCACCACGTTCTGCCCGCCCGACACGGATGAGAGCGGTGAGGTCAGCGTCACCCGCCCTTGCAGGTAGTTGATGTCGTAATCCTGACCATAGGTCAGGTAAGTGGTTTGCAGCACGATGCCGGAATTCTGATCACGCACTTCTACCCGCACCCGTTCGGAGCCCACCACCACATCCTGCGCGCGCAGGTAATAGAGCGAGCCGCCGGTGCCACGGAATTCCTCGAGCGACGACAGGCTGCCCGGGTCGGCGGCAAAGACATTCACCTCCGTTTTACGCTCGCCATATTTCGTGGCGGCTTGGCTTTTATGCTCCACACTCGCGCCATAGAGGCCACGGCTATAATTCACCAGCTCCGTGCCATTGATGCGGGTTTGGAAATTGCCCCACAGCACTTTGGTGTCGCCGCGTTCGAGGCGTACATAGAATTTGCCCTGCGTCGGCGCGTCTTCCGTCGTCGTCGAGTCGTCACCGTAAATCGGGTAATAGGCGTTGGGGTCGATGCGCTTGAGCAGATAGCGCGGGTCTTTATTTGAGAAATTGCTGAACAGGTCGCCGAGCGGCTGTTCCTGCGTGTCCGCACTTGCTGTCAGCAGCCAGTCGCCCTTCACCTTGCCTTTGGCATAAAACGCGGCGCGACCATCGGCATAGATTTTCCCGTTATTGCGATCAGTGTCCTGCCCTGTCACCAGTGCGGCAGGGCCGTTCACATGGTTTTTACCCGCCGTGAGGTCGCCGAGCGCCACATAGAACCAGTCATTGTCCGGAATATTAATTGCCCGCGCGAACTCGGCCTTGTCGCCGCCTTTATCTTCCGTCACCACGCGCACGCTATGCTCACCTGAGGGCAGAATCTGGCGATAGGCAAACGCACCGTTTGCATCCACCGGCACTGTGCGGTCGAGCGCCCACACCTTTGTGCCCGGCGCGAGCTTGCTGCCGTTGATCGTCACCGCGCCACCGCTGATAGGAATGTTATGCGTGCCGAGATGGTTCTCGCCATAGCCCACCAACTCCTCGCGCTTTTTCGTGTCGAGCTGGTCATGCGGGCGGTGCGTGTCGAGCAGCGTCAGCAGCTTCGGCGTAGTCTCGTCGAACTTGCCGTCGGCATCATACACGCGCAACACATACTGCACGGTTTTCATGTCGAGGTCGGTGGGTGCTGCCCACACCGCAGCATCTTCCACCGAGGTCTTCATCGGCACCACGGCGAGCGGTTCGCTTTGCAGCGATGCGCCTTCTTTGAACATCCGCAGCTCGGCCTTTTTAATGAACGCCGCATAGTTGCTGTAGGGTGTGAAACTCACCTTCTCGCCATAGACGGCTTCGCCCGGCGTCGCGGTGATGTTTAACACACGCGCAACTTCCAGCCCATCGAACCGCACCTGAATATCCGCCTTCTCAAGCGCGATATCGGTGCAGCGTGAGAGGTCGGCGCTGTTGCTCACATCGAGCGGATCCATCGGCTCGCCATCCACCGAAATACGGAACGGCAGTTGCTGGTCACCCGCTTTCTTATTCTTGCACTGGCTCTTTGCTTGAATCTCAGGCGCATACCACACGCGGATCTCCACACGGCGGTTCACGCTCAAACATTCCTGATACGCCTCCATCGCCGCGTCAGACACGGTGGCACCACGTGCGTCACAGCTGGCGGGCGGCGCTTCTTCGCCCATGCCGTGCATTTCCATCGGTAGTTGCTCGAGCAGCGGTTGGGTTTTCAAGAACTCCGCCGTCGCTTTCGCTCGTGCTTCGGAGAGAATTTTATTGTTGGCGAAGCGCGCGCGCGTTTCTTTCGTCGGCTGCTGAATATCGGCATAGCCATGCACTTCCATCCGCGTAATCATGCGGCCACTGATACGTTGTGCCAGTGTTTCCAGCGCCTTTTTCTCGTTGTCATGCAGCACCGCATCGCCCGAATCAAATGCAGCATAGGAGTTCGTGTCGAACTTGGTGCCTTTGGGTAATTTAGGGCGAATGACGAAGGTTTCGCTCTCGAACAACCGCTGTTCGCTGCTTGGCGGGTTGCCCTTGCGCACGCTCGCCTGCGACTCGAAATTCAGCTTGCCGGGCTCCGTAGGCATCATACAGAAACCATTGCCGTCGCAAGTCATTTCCTGCAGGCTTTTTGCAAGCGAAGGCGGTGCCACAACCAGCATCGCGGCCACAACTAAGCTATGTGGAAGGCGAAGCATTCTCATGTGCCCTCCTTGCTGCTTGCCGCGCCTTTAGGCAGCGACAGCTCTTCTTCGATCATCAGCGGGAAGGCACATTTCTTTTCTTCCCATAGCTGTTTCAGCGTGCGCGAGATTTCGCCCATGCGTTGGCGAGCGAGCGCGGCATCTTCATTCGCCGCAGCCACATAGCCCACCCGCACCACCACCGGTTGGTCGCGTAGTTTCTCCGGCAGCAGCGCCAGTTGATGCGCCCACGAGGATTTAAGCGTGGTGCTGCCCGCATCAAACGCATCGCCGCGCAGGTCGATCCGCACCACTTTATGGATGCTCGCGCCGAAATTCAGCTTGCTCATTTTACCGCGCGTCAGGCGCACGTCGCGTGGGTTTTCCGTCGTCACGCGGTAGCCCGTCGGCAGCGTCCGCTCGTCGAGCTTCATCACGAAATTACTACCATGGTCGGCATCCGGCACTTGCGCGCAGGCGATGTGGAAGCGGCCCTGATCGTCCGCCGTGACGAGCAGACCGTTCACCGTCGCCATGCGCACGCCGGGGATACCCGGCTCGCCTTCGTCCTGATAGCCGTTCGCGTTTTTATCGTCGAACACTTTGCCGATGATTTCCGAGCAGTCAAACAGCGGGTCTGGAATCACACGCACTGTCGCCGTCGCGATGTTCGAAAGCCCAACACCGACCGCCGAGAGCGCCTGCGCGCTGTTCACATACTCGCCCGGCTGCACGCCGCTACCCACCACCAGCAACAGCTTAATCGTGCGCGTGGTCGTGGCCGCAAGTGTCTGCCCTGCCCAGCTTAAATTCCGCCCCGACACACTCGGCTCCGTCGCCACGCCGTCGAGCGTCGCGGTGCCGACCTTATATTTAAAGCCCGCCGGCACCACATCGCGGAAGGTGATGTTGGTGAGCGGATCCGTCGTCGTGTTGCGGATGGTAATGGTATACGGCACCAGTTGGCCGATATTGGCGTTGATGATCGGCGTGGTTTTGGTCACCACAATATCCCCCGCACTCAACGGGTCGAGCGGGATATGGTTGTTGACCACGCCCCCATCGGCCGAGGGGTCAATGGTGAAGGTGAAGTAATGCTGCGTGCTCGCTTGGTTGGTGCCGTTCAGTGCGGCGGTGTTAACCGGGCAGGTCGCCGGGTTATGAATCGTCGCCGACGTCGTCGGCGCATTCACACTCGTTTGCATCGCGAAAACGCTGCCTAACGGCCCACCCACATCCATCGTATTGTTACAAACCGGAATCAGGGTCGATTGCTGTGGCTTATAGCCAGAAGGATAGGTGGTGATCGTCAGTGTGTAGGTAGCATTCGGAGCCGTTGGCAGGAGTAGAAACTGATACAACCCGTCCGCACCCGTGGTTACCGTGTCAACGCCGCCGACAAGATCAGCCGCGGTGAAACCATTTGTCCCCGTAATCGTCACTACTGCCCCCGCGACAGGCAACCGCGTCACTGCGTCATAGACCACACCGGAGGGGTCAAGCGGCAAGCTCTGCTGCACAATATTATCGCCTGCCACCAGCGTGAGACCGGCGAGCGTACCATCCGTAAATGTGGCGCCAGCGGGGTTGCCACCGCTTACCACACCGCTGGTCGCCGCGGCTCCTGTCTCGTTCGTCACTGCACTACCAAACACGCGCCCCGTTGTTGGCTCCACAAAGCGGATGGTATAGCCCGTGCCCGGCGATATACCGGTGATGCTATAAGCGCCGCTGCTGTTGGTGGTGGCACTGCCCACCACGTTGCCGCCAAACATCAATTCCACCAGCCAGCCGCTGACCAAGGTTTCGCCGGCGTCGTAAATACGGTCATGGTCGAGGTCGCGCCAGACCTTGCCGCTCACCGTGGCCGAGGCGGTAATCGCCACCGCATCGCTATCGCTGTTGTTGCCGGTAAATTGCGAGGCTTCGCTGCCGCCTGCGATCGTCGCGGTGTTGGTGATCACCTGCCCGGTGGTGCCGCTCGCCACTGCTACACGCAGCGTAATCACATTGCCTGTGCCGCCCGCGCCAATCACTGCGCTGCTCGTACAGCTCACCGTGGTCGCGCCCACTGCACCGGTGCAGGTCCAGCCTGTGCCTGTTGGAGTGGCGGCGACCGTCATACCCGCTGGCAGCGTATCCGCCACCGTAATGGTGCCGGAACTTGCGGAGGTACCAATATTATGCGGCGTCAAAGTGAAGACACCGGTGGTTGATCCCTCAGCAAAGCTTGCTTGCGTGTGCGCCTTATCAATCGTCAAATCCACCCCGGCATTCGGCACTTCGGCGAAATCATTCCCCGAGGAAAGGATGTTCACGCCGGTGAGGTCAAGGTTCAGAATGCGGCTGCTGGTCGCCGTTGGGTTGCTCGCGGTGCCGCCCGTAGTCCCTGCCGTAGTGGTACCATTCACCGTACCCGAAGGCTGCGCCGTCTGATCAATGGTATAGGTACCCGCTGGCAGGCCGGCGAAGCTATAGGCCCCGGCGGCGGAGGTCGTCGCCGCGCCAGTCACCGCATTGCCGTTCGTGTCGGTTCCACTCAGCGTCAGCACCACACCGCTGATGCCGTAGTCGCCGGTATTCCACACCCCGTCATTGGCCTGATCGAAGAACACATAGCCACGAATTTCACGCGTGTTGGGGATCTCGGCGAAGTTATTGTCATTCGCTTCTGTATTGGGTGGGAGCAAAATAGTGCTGATCTCGCTTGGTGTCGTCGTCGGCGCCGTCGCCGTACCCGCGATACCGCCATTGGCAACCGTACCGGCGATGGTCAAGCCGTTGCTGCTATTGCTGGGCTGCGTTGGTTCGCGCACCGAGTAGGTTCCTGCGGCAAGCCCCGTGAAGCTATAGGTGCCATCGCTCGCGGTCGTCTGCGAACTGATAACAGCACCCGCACCGTTGAGCAGCTCCACCGTCACGCTGCCGATGCCCGCATCGCCACCGTTTTGTATGCCGTTATTGTTCACATCAAAGAACACCGTGCCGGAGATGGAGGAGCGCACCACCTCCGCAAAGTTATTGTTGATGGAGCCGCTCACCGCGCCGCCCGCACCGTCGCCGTTGAGCACGATGGAGATGATCCGGCTGGTGGTCGCCGTGGGGTTGCTCGCCGTACCTACCGTACCCGTGCTACCGCCGGAGGAAACAATCGTCCCCGCCGTGGTGATGCCGTTTGCCGTGCCAGAAGGCTGGCTGGCCTGACACACAGAATAAGTGCCCGCGGCGAGGCTCGCGAACGTATAGTTACCAGCGCTGTCCGTCGTTTGTGTAGCGAGCGCCGCACCCGTACACACACCGCCGCTATAGAGGCTGAGCGTCACGCCCGGCAACACGGTATCGGTGCCCGTTTCAAACGTACCGTTCGGTGTCACGTTATTATCGTTAAACACTTTCCCCGAAATAAACCCGCTCGTGCCCACGGTGAGCGTCGCGGTGGCAGGGTCAGTATTGTTACCGAAGCTTGTTTGCAGATCACCCGCTGCAATGGTGTTCGTGTGCGCGCCCGAGGTCGATGCGGTCACATCCACACTGATCGTACAGCCGCCCGGCGGAATCGCCCCGCCGCTTGCATAGGTTACCGTACCCGCACCCGCGACGGCCGTGACCGAGTCGGGACAGGTTTTCACCACGTTTGGCGTAGCTGCCACCAGCACGTTGCCCGGCGCGGTTGGCAGCGTATCCACCAGCGCAGAGGTCAGCGTCGCCACACCCGCATTGTCATTGTCGAGGAAGATGGTCAGCGTCGATGTGCCGCCCGCCGAAATCACCGGCGGTACGAATTGTTTGCTGACTGTTGGCGGCGTGGTCACCAGCAGCGCCGCACTTGTCGGGTCTTCGTTGGTCACACCTTCAAGGGTCGAGAGCGCACTCGCCGCAATCGTATTGGTGTAGGTGCCGGAAACATTGCTCACCACATTCACCGTCACGGTACAGAAACCATTGGCCGGGATCGTCGCCCCCGTCAGGCGCACTTCCGTCGCCGAGGAAGGTGCCGTCACAAACCCACTCGCGCAGCTCGTCGAGGCACTTGGCGTCGGCGCAACCACCAGGCCGGAAGGCAGCGTATCCACCAGCAGCGCTTGGGTGAGTGTTGTCGCGTTCGGGTTCTCGAGTCGAACCGTCATCGTCGCCGGCGAGCCAGCCGCACGCGTCGCCGTGCCCGTTGCGAATCCACCTGGGTTGCCTGTATCGAGCGTTAATCCGTCGAACGCCTTATGAATCGTCACCGGATCTTTTACCCGCAGCGTATCGCTCGTCGGCAGGGTGTTGGTGACAGGCGAGCCGCCGGTGGTGGCCGTAATCGCGCTGGCGCCGATGGTGTTGACATACACCCCTTCCGCCGCCGAGGTCACGTCAATCTCCGCATAACACGACGCCGCCGTTGGGCCCGAGGTCGCTGGCATGTTCGCGCCGGATAACGTCACCGTGCCGCTGGTCGAACTCACCGTGCCGCCCGTACAGGTGGTGGTGGGGTTCGGGCCAGCCGGCACCGTCACGCCCACAGGTAAGGTATCCGTCACGCTCATGCCCGAGACCGCCTGCGAAGACGGGTTATAGAAGGTAATGCGCAGGCGCGAGCGCGCACCGGAACTGATCACGTTCGGCGTAAACTGCTTGGTGATCCCGAGATTGCTCTGCGTGGTGAGGCTGGTGGTCGCCTGCCCTGCGTTGGTGAGCCCCTGGGCTGTATCCACCGAGCCAATCGGAATATAGTTCGTAATCCCGCCCACCGTGTTCGAGGTGACGTTCAGCGTCACCGTACAGCTTGCGTTGCCAAGAATCGCACCCGTCATGCTTACCGATTCTGCACCCGGCGTGGCTGTCACCGTGCCGCCCGTACAGGTTGTGCTCGCCGCCGGGTTCGCCGCCACGGTCATCCCATTAGGCGTTGAACCCGCCAAACCATCGACCGTAAAATAATCGGTAAACGACATGTCTGTCACGCCGACAATCCCGGCTGTCAGGGTAATGGTCAACTGGCTGACCTGCCCAGGGAAGGCGAGCGTACTCGGGTTGGTTGCTTTGGAGATCGTGACCGAACTACCGCCGCTATTGCTTAAGGTTCCCGCCACCGCTGTGCGATTGCTGATGCCCCCTGCCGCCGTGATATTTCCTACCGGAATCGTGTTCACCCATTGCGAGGCGCCGGTGGCCGTCACATCAAACAGCATGTCGCAGGTTCCGCCCGCCGCGAGGCTGGCACCCGTCATGGTGATACTGCTTGACCCCACTGCGCCGCTGAATACAGGGCTTCCCGCACAGGTTGAGGTTGCACTCACAGGGTTGGCGAGCACCATACCCGAGGGCAATGGATCGGTCACCGCCACGCTGGTCATGCTTGCCGTACCCGCATTCGTCAGCCGCACACGAACCGTCGACGTACCACCCGATACTACCGAAGTGGGCGAGAAGCTTTTGGTCGCGGTGAGTGACGAAAGATATACTATTGATGCACTGGCTGAAACTGGCCCTACCGCGTGGGTGGTGCCGTTACCATAGGTTTCTGTACCGGCCACTGTCGCGGTGTTGGTATAGCTGCCCGGCGTTGCCACCACATCGACCGTCACCATACAGGTACCTGCAGCGCCTGTACCGCCACTGGTACGTGCAGGAACGGTGGCATTGTTCAGGGTGAACGAGGTTGAATTTGCGGTTGCGGTAATCGTCGGGCTTCCGCCGCAAGTCGTCGAGGCATTGGGCGTCGGCGCGATACGCATGATCCCGCCGCCGGATGCCGTTGGCAACGAATCACTGACCGAGACACTCGTCAACGGGTTGGCCGACCAGTTAGAAAGCGTCACCCGCACCTGCCGCACCGCGCCATCTGGAGCGGGTGAGCTGCCAAGAAACGTTTTGGTCACCGACACAACACTGGTTGAAATCGTTCCCGACACAGCATTTGAACCACTACCATTACAGGTGGCGCCACTATTATAACAGACCGAGCCTGCCGGCAGCACGTTACCAAAGGTCGAGCCGTTGGTGGCTGATGCGCTGGTCGCCGCCCAGAACGTCACCGTACAGCTACCAGGCGACGAGATGCTGGCGCGCGCCGGAATCGTTCCCACTGTCAGCGGCACCGAGGTGGCACCCGTCACCGCTGGGGTCGAGATGCCACTACAGCCAGTACCCGTCAGTGTCGGCGTGTAGTTGTTCGCGCCTATCGTCCCGGTCAGGAAGGTTTGACCGTTAGTTAGAACATCCGAAATCACCGTATTCGTTAGCGCCGAGGATGACCAGTTCTCCACCGTGACATTGTAACGTACTGGGTTCCCCGGTATAACCCCTACCGGCGACATGGTTTTTGAAACACGCAAAGAATCCAGCACAAGCACTGAGGCCGAAGCCTGCGGACTCACCACCCCCGCCGTAAGGGTACCCACCGCCCCCTTTGGAATCGTGTTAGTAAACGCAATCGGCGTATTCGGATTCTGCACCGTGCCCTGAAATGAGCCTGTCAGCGTACAGCTGCTGTTCGGAGAAATGGTCGTGTTCACCGTCTGCGAGAATCCGGTATTCGTCCCATTAACCGCAAACGTCCCTGGCGTCCCCGAAGTACAGCTCATGGTCGGCGCTGCGGTGAGCTTCAAGCCATAACTCAGATCACCCACCCCATCGATCGGGCTATCGGTAAAACTATTTATGGTCAGCGGCGAGGTCGACAGGTTGCCGAAGACGATCGAGAATGTATCCGTCTGCCCGGCTGCCACCGAGGGGTGCGCAAAGGCTTTGGTAATCGTCAGCGGCGACTTCACGCGGATTGACGCCACCGCGTTAGAGGGCAGAAGCCCGATATCGCTCGTGAAATCCGTCGCCCCCACGAAGGTATTGGTTACCAGGTTGCCGTCCGTATCGACATTGCCTTCTACCTTCACTGAAATTGTACAAACTTTGCCCGGCGCAATCGTGCCGCCCGAAGCGGTGATAGACGTTGCACCCGCCACCGGAGTGAAGGTTGGCGGCGTACTCGCCCCTGTACAGCTCACACTTGGGCTAGGCGTTGCCGCGACCTTAATCGCTGGCGTGCCAAGATAGTTCGGGAAGTTATCCGTCAGGCTGAAATTGGTGAGCGGCGCAGTCGTGCTGCCGTTGTAGACCTGAAATGTCAGCGTGGTTGATGCCCCACCCAGATAGATGTTCTGGGTTGCAAAGGATTTAGACACAATCGGTTTGGAAATCTGGCTGATGTTGATACTCTGGTTCACTGCACCAGAGTTGGCGCCGCCGCTGCTGGTTACCGCACCGTTGGCGATCGTATAGGTATAGGTCGCGGCGTTACCCGTCGTCGTCCCCGCCGTTACCGGAATAATAATGGTACAGGAACCATCCGTACCGCTGGCACGCGCGGGGATGCTACCGCCCGTCAGCGAAATCGTCTGGGTGCCCACCGCTGCCGTCAGCGTGCCAGCACCCGCCGATGTTGTCGGCCCCGAAGGATCCGTACAATTATAGGTCGCCGCCGAGGCCACTTTCAGCCCGTTCGGCAACGTGCCTGGAAGACTGTTGGAAAATGCAACCGCAGTAGCGGCGCCTCCTGTGTCATTGTTCGATAAGGTGATCTGAAGCTGCGTCGTATTGCCTGGCGCAATCGTCGTCTGCTGTCCCGGAGCCACCGTGACCGACGCGGTAATACTCGCTAGAGCCGGCGCACTGGCAAACGTCGCGCAGGCAAAAAGGCTGAGCGCACACGCACCCACCCACGACGCACCCCATCGGCTACTTGCTCTTCCGCGCGCGATCATTCAACCAACTACATGCTGTCAAAATTTAGAATAGTTACCAGCTTATTAACAATCGAGATGCAGGAACGCCAGTATTATTTACTTCCTCTCATCTTCACGTGCTAAAATGTTGTGCAGTGTGCCCATCTCTGTGCTTCTATGATCTGCATTTCGGTAATGCTGGCAGGATACGGCCTGCACAGAACATAGCTAACCCGCCGCAATAGAGGGCAAAGATATCTCTGCTAGCCGCTGCTGTGTTTCTGCCTGATGGGTATGAATCATAGTCGCGGGCGCAGCCATGGTCCGCGTCGACACCTCCTCCTGAGCGTCCGGTGCCGCCGCACCACTCACAGGCACATCACCTGCCGCCGGGGCAGACCGATGCGCAGCCCTGCTCTTCGCCGAAAAACGCGAAACGACGTTCCAGATAAGCAGCGCTGCCGAGGCCGCAAACACATCCAGCGCGAACATCCGCCCGAAGCGGTAAAGCTTGTTACTTTCCTCAGCAGCGGTCAGCCCTTCCTTCAGTTCTTTCGCGGCGATGCCGCGTCCATCCTTGGTGATGCCCGCGAACCAACGCCCCACTTTCTCCTCGTACTTATCGAGCCGCCATTTTGTCGAGCTGCCATCAGAACGAACAATCGGCGGATTGCTTTGACCCAGCAGATAATACATGGCGAGGAATCCGCTGACTACCGTCACAAACCCCACTGCGCGCCCCTTGATGACATCGCCCCAAGTTTGTTTCGGCGTATCTTTCAAGCGCTCATGCCCCGCCGCCACTTCTTCCGGTGTGCCGTGCTTCTCATTATAACGCGTGACAATTTTTTCTTTGTTGTTCTCGAGATATTTGAGCGCTGGCGCAAATAAATTACCGCCCCACATGGTGAGCAACGTGCTCGATGTGGCCATGGCCGTCAGCTTGCTGAAATCACCGCCAGTGCCGATATGTTTCATCAGCTTCTTGTCGAGATAGTTCTGCATATCCATGAGGTAATTGCGCACCCCGCCATAGCTCTCAGCGCCAAAGCGCGCGACATAGGCCAGCGCCGCAGAGGACGCGATGATAAACAGGTCGCCGGTAATGAACTGCATACGGTCGTAATACCGCTCACCGCGTGTTTTCGGCGGCAACGGCTTTTGCTCCTGCGTCTTTACAGTCTCGTCCATCCTTTCTTTATAGCATGTCGGTTTCGGGAGAAATGTGACGGTTTTGTGAAGATTGCGCTAGATAGCGCCCGGCTTTTGGGCTATCCCTAGCAGGCAAATCTGGCCAAATGGCCTAAAATACAAATAGTTAGCCTTTGTGGAGCCTCTATGACCACCGCCTGGGACCAATACGGCACCTATCTCGACATTGACAAAATCCTGAGCGCGCAGAAGCCGTTGAGCAAAACCGCCAGCGGCAAACCGGTGCATGACGAACTGCTCTTCATCCAGTTCCACCAGATTTACGAGCTCTGGTTCAAGCAAATCCTGTTCGAGCTCGACGACGTGATTACCCGCCTCGCGGCCGATCGGGTCGATGAATCCGACATGCAGCCCATCCTCACCTATCTCGGCCGCGTGGTCGAAATTTTCAAACAGACCGAGGGCATGATCGACGTGCTCGAGACCATGCCGCCGCAGAGCTTCGTTGATTTCCGCGAGTATCTCGGCACCGCGTCGGGCTTTCAAAGCGCGCAGTTCCGCCTCATCGAAACGCGCCTTGGCCTCACCCGCAAAACGCGCCTCTGCGTTTTCCACGGCCAGTTCGACGACAACCTGAAGCCCCAAACGCAAGCAGCACTCAAGCAGGCCGAATCCGTGCCCACTCTGTTCGAAGCGCTCGACTGTTGGCTGTCGCGCACGCCGTTCGTCAACCTGCATGAATACGCCTTCTTCAAGGACTACCGCGCCGCGGTGGAAGGCATGTTTATGGAGAAAATCAACCTCGCCCGCACCAGCCTCTCGGGCGATGCACTCGCGGCCGAGCTCGAAGCGATTGCCAAAGGCCGCCAGAAATTCGAGAGCATTTTCGACGAACAGCAGCATGCCGCCGCACAGAGCGAAGGCCGCTGGCGCTTGTCGTGGAAGGCGCTGCAAGCTGCGCTCTTCATCACCATCTACCGCGACACACCGGTGCTGCAAGCGCCTTACGCGCTGCTGACGCAAATCATGAATGTGGACGCACTGCTCGCGCGCTGGCGCTTCCGCCACGCCATGATGGTACAGCGCATGGTGGGCATGAGCATGGGCACGGGCGGCTCCTCGGGCTTCGAATATCTGATGGCCACCGTGCAATCGCACCGTATTTTCACCGACCTCTTCGCGCTGTCGTCGTATCTCATCCCCTCCAAGTCCATGCCTCCCCTGCCTGAGGATATCAAGCGCGAGATGGGTTACAGCTACACCACAAAGGCGGCGTAAATGGACATCAACCTCAGCGGAAAACATGCCATCGTCTGCGGTGCGAGCCGTGGCATTGGCCGCGCCACCGCGATGGAGCTTGCCGGACTCGGCGCCAGCGTCACCGTCGTCGCCCGTAATGCGGATGCGCTCGCGCGCGTGCGCGCCGCGCTGCCCACCAGCACCACGCAAACCCATCATGCGCTGGTCGCGGATTTCACGCAGCCGGAGGCGCTGAAGGCTGCAATCGAAGCGCATCTCGCCGCCCATGGCACCGCGCATATCCTACTCAACAACACAGGCGGGCCCGCAGCGGGCCTCGTTGGCAGCGCCACCCTCGCACAGTTCGAAGCGGCCTTCTCGCAGCATCTGCTCTGCAACCACATCCTCGCACAGGCCGTCATTCCGGGCATGCGTGCTGCGGGCTATGGCCGCATCATCAACATCATCTCGACTTCTGTCAAAGTGCCCATCGCTGGCCTCGGCGTCAGCAACACCATCCGCGCGGCGGTGGCCAACTGGGCGAAAACACTGGCGGGCGAAGTGGCGCGCGACGGCATCACCGTCAATAATGTGCTCCCCGGCGCGACGGATACCGACCGCATGGCCGAGATCATCGCGGGCAAATCCGCCAAGTCCGGCAAGTCGGAGGCGGAGGTCACCGCTGCCGAAATCGCGCATATTCCCGCCGGGCGCTTCGCACGGCCGGAGGAGCTCGCCGCCGCCGTCGCCTTCCTCGCCAGCCCCGCCGCGGCCTATATCACTGGCATCAACCTCCCTGTCGATGGTGGGCGCACGGGATGTCTCTAATCACCCTCAACAACTTCATCGATGGCGCACTCGCCGCGCCGCAAAACGCGCAGTATCTCGACTGCGTGGAACCGGCAACAGGCGCGGTCTATGCCCGCGTGCCCGATTCGGACGCAGCGGATCTGGATCGTGCCGTGGCCGCTGCTACCCGCGCTTTCCCTGCCTGGCGCGCCACACCGCACGAAGCGCGTGCAGCGATGATGCGCAAACTCGCCGACCTCGTCGAAGCCCGTTTCGAAGCGTTCGCTCGCGCAGAATCCATCGATAACGGCAAGCCGATTTCCCTCGCCCGCGCCACCGACATCCCACGCGCCATCGCTAACTTACGCAACTTCGCGAGCGCTGACACGCGCACGCTGCAGCAGACGTTTGAGAAAGAAAATTCCACGAGTCGCACCGAGCGTTCGCCCATCGGCGTCGTCGCGGTCATCAGCCCGTGGAACCTGCCGCTGCTGCTGTTCACCTGGAAGCTCGCGCCGGCGCTGATGGCAGGCAACTGCGTCATCGCCAAGCCGAGCGAGATCACGCCGATGACAGCCTTCATGCTCTCTGAACTGCTCAACGATGCAGGCTTCCCACCCGGCGTCGTCAACATTCTGCATGGGCGCGGCGGCAGCATCGGCGCGGCCATCACCGCCCATCCACGCATCCGCGCCATCTCGTTCACCGGCGGCACGGCGACGGGTCTTGCCATCTATCAGGGTGCCGCGTCGCAGCTCAAAAAAGCCTCGCTCGAACTCGGCGGCAAGAACGCCACCATAGTGTTTGCGGATGCGGATTTTGAGAAAGCCGTCGCCGGCACAGCCGCTTCTGCCTTCACCAATCAGGGGCAGGTTTGCTTGTGTAGCGAGCGCATTCTCATCGAACACTCCATCTACGAAAAATTCCGCGATGCCCTCGTCGCGCGCACGGAGCAAATTATCATCGGCGACCCGCTAGACGAGAAAACCACGCACGGCGCGACCGTATCACACGCGCATATGGAGAAGATTCTCGCCGGCATTGCGCTGGCCAAAAGCGAAGGCGGAACGCTGCTCACCGGCGGGAAGCGCCGCATCATTGAAGGCCGCTGCGCGAACGGATTTTTCGTCGAGCCAACCCTCTTCGAGGGCTTATCCATGCAATGCAAAATCAATCAGGACGAAGTGTTCGGACCCATCGCCACGCTCATACCCTTCACGACCGAGGAGGAAGCGCTCGCCCTCGCGAACGCCACGGAATACGGGCTTTCCGCCAGTGTCTTCACGGGGGATGACGCGCGCGCCGCACGCATGGCGAGTAGTATCGATGCGGGCATCGTCTGGCTCAATTGCTGGAACGTGCGCGACCTCGACACCCCGTTCGGCGGTATGAAAAAATCCGGCATCGGCCGCGAAGGCAAGCAACGCGCCCTCGAATTTTTCACCGAAGAAAAAACCATCACGAAGCTGAGGTAATCATGGCCAATACTGCCGTCCATTCACAGACCGCGCCGGAGCCTGTCGGCCACTACCCGCATGCACGCCGCGTCGGCAATTTGCTCTTTCTCTCCGGCGTCGGCCCGCGCAAAAAAGGTAGCAAAGATATCCCCGGCGTCACACTCGATGCGGAGGGGAACATCACCGCCTATGACATTGAAACCCAGTGCCGCAGCGTGTTTGCTAACGTGCGCGATATTCTGGAATCAAGCGGTGCCGCGTGGGAAGACCTGGTCGATGTCACCGTCTACCTCACCAACATGAAGGCGGATTTTCCGACATACAACACACTTTGGGCAGAGTATTTTGCGGTCAACCCGCCCTGCCGCACCACGCTTGAAATCAACTGTCTGCCAACACCGATTGCGATTGAACTCAAATGCATCGCCGCACTGAAGGAGTAGTTATGTTACCCCCCATCAATCTGCAAAAATGGATCGACGAAAACCGCGAGAATCTGCGCCCTCCGGTCTGCAACAAACAGGTCTATGAGATGGGCGATTTCATCATCATGGTCATCGGCGGCCCCAACAATCGCAAGGATTATCACGAAGACCCGGGCGAGGAATTTTTCTACCAGCTCGAAGGCGACATGGTGCTGCGCGTGATGGAAAACGGCGCACCGCGCGACATCACCATCCGCGAAGGCGAAATCTTTTTGCTGCCGTCGTTCGTGCATCATTCGCCACAACGTTTTGAGGGTACGGTTGGCCTTGTCATCGAGCGTAAGCGCGCCGCGGGCGAGCTCGATGCCTTCGCATGGTATTGCGAATCCTGCCATCATCCGCTGCATAAAAAATCGGTGACGATGAACAATATCGAGACCGACCTGCCGCCGATTTTCAAAGAATTCTGGGCGACACCCGCACTGCACACCTGCAGCAAATGCGGCCATGTGATGCAACCGCCGAAGAAGGCCGAATGAGCACCAACAAAACAGTCGAAAAATGGGACGTGCATACGCACACGACCTTGGCGCCGGATACGTATGGCGCGCTCGCGCGTTTCACGCACTACGCCGACCTCATCCGCGTGCGTGCGCACGCCAGCAAGCCCTGTTGCGCCGAGATGGTGAACAGCCGTGGCGAGGTACAGCGCGTCATCGAAGCCAACGCATATGACGCCGCCATCCGCGTCGATGAATGCGACCATCACCGCGTCACCATGCAAGTGCTTTCCCCCACGCCGATGATGATTCCCGACAGTGTGGATGACGCCGCCGATGCCTCCGAAATCTGCCGTATTTTGAATGACGGCAACGCCGCGCTCGTCGCCCAATTCCCCACCCGCTTCACCGCCCTCGCCGCGCTGCCGATGCGCCATGCGGATGCCGCAATCGCCGAAATCGGACGGGTGAAAGCGCTCGGGTTTCACGGTGTCGAAATCAATTCCAATATCGACGGAATGGATTTAAGCGCGCCGCGTTTCTTCCCGATTTTTGAAGCGCTCGCCGCCGCCAACATGGCCGTGTTCCTCCACCCCTGGGGCGGGGTGATGTCGCCCGGCGACGCCGCGCTGAAACAGCGCATGAACCAACATTGGCGCGCCTGGCTCATTGGCATGGGCACCGAAACCGCGCTCGCGTTCGATGCGCTGCGCAGCGGCCGCGTGCATGAGCGCTTGCCGCATCTGCGCGTGCTCTACGCGCATGGCGGCGGCGTGTTCCCCACGCTACTCGGCCGCCTCGAACATGGCCAATATTGCCGCCCGGATTTATTTGCGGATGCCTCGCCGCTCGACCCCTACCGCACCGTGCGTGAATGCGGTGTGTATGTCGATACGCTGACGCATGACGAAGCCGTGCTCGCGCTGCTCGTTGCACAGCTCGGCGCGGGTCGCATCGCCATGGGGTCGGACTACCCGTACCCGCTCGGCGAGCTCGATGTCATCGGCAAAAAAGGGCTCTATCCCGGCCATCTCGTTGAGCATTCGGCGCTTCTAACGCCCGCACAAAAACAGCGGATCCTCTGTGGCACCGCGAAGGAGTGGCTCGCATGGAAATGACGCTTCGCATCGCCGAAAAACATTACGCGGTCGATCTCACCGCGCCGCACGATATCAGCATCGCTGTGCGTTTCTCAGGCGAGCAGCTTTCCGTGTTCGGCAGCCCACCGGCGACCAGCGTGCCGCTGGCTGCAGGTAATTTTTTAGGCGATGTGAGCCAAGGTGGCAGCTGCAATTGCGACATCACCCATTTCTGCGCGCACACCAACGGCACACATACGGAATGCGTCGGTCACATCACGCGCGAGCCGATTTTCGTCACTGAAATGCTGCAGGAAAGTTTCTTCCCCGCCACGCTGATTACTGTCACGCCGGAGCGCGCGGATGCAACATCGGAAGCCTACGAACCGACCCCGCAGAAGAATGATTTTTTAATCACGCGAAGCGTGCTTCATGCTGCACTCGTGCAGGCCGATGCAGCGTTCCTGCAAGCGCTTGTCATCCGCACGAATCCAAATGATTCCGGCAAACCAACCCACGCCTATGGCGAGGCGATGCCGCCCTATTTCACTGCCGATGCGATACAATTTTTGCTGCAACAAAATGTGCAGCATCTCGTCGTCGATATTCCCTCCATCGACCGCTTGGCAGATGAGGGAAAGCTCACCAACCATCATCTGTTTTGGGAAGTGCCGCGCGGTGGCAGCAGCGCCTCGTGCCGCACGGTGACCGAGCTTGCCTATATCGACAATACCGTGCCGGATGGCCGCTATGTCCTCAATCTCTGCCTCGCGCCGATGCTGGCCGATGCAACCCCCAGCCGACCACTTTTATATAGGATCACCGACCGATGACGACCGCCTACCGCACCGATGAAACCTTCGCCCGCGAAATGGATGCTGCCGACGCACTCGCGCCATACCGCATGCAATTTCATATCCCCAAAACCGCGCGTGGCGAAGATGTGATCTATCTCTGCGGCAACTCGCTGGGGCTGCAACCCAAAGCCATCGAACCCGCGCTGATGCAGGAACTTGCCGACTGGAAAAACCTCGGCGTTGAGGGGCATTTCCACGCCAAGCAACCCTGGATGCCGTATCACGAATTCCTCACCGCGCAGCTCGCCGCGCTCGTCGGAGCGAAGCCGATCGAGGTCGTCGCGATGAACAGCCTCACGGTGAATTTGCATCTGCTGATGGTGTCGTTTTACCGCCCGACCAAAACCCGCTACAAAATCGTCATCGAGCGTGGCGCCTTTCCGTCCGACCGTTATGCGGTGCTGTCGCAGCTCCAGTTCCACGGCTACGGCGAAGAGGCACTCATCGAGCTGACTCCGCGCGCGGGCGAAACCACACTCCGCACCGAAGACATCGAAGCACTCATTGCACGCGAAGGCGCAGCGATTGCGCTCATCCTCATCGGCGGCGTTAACTATTATACCGGCCAGTTTTTTGACCTCGCACGCATCACCAAAGCAGGCCACGCGGCGGGAGCGATTGTCGGCTTCGACCTCGCACACGCGGTTGGCAACCTGCCGCTCGAGCTCCACGCATGGGGCGTCGATTTCGCCGCCTGGTGTAGTTACAAATACCTCAACGCTGGCCCCGGCAGCCTCGCCGGTGCATTCGTGCATGAGCGCCATGCGCATGCCGAATTACCACGCTTCGCGGGCTGGTGGGGGCACGAAAAATCCACCCGTTTTAAAATGGGGCCGAACTTTGTGCCCATCGCCGGGGCGGAAGGCTGGCAGCTCTCCAACCCGCCGATTCTCTCGCTTGCGGCGGTCAAGGCCTCGCTCGATATTTTCCACGAAGTCGGCATGGAAGCCCTGCGCGCGAAGAGCACGCGACTCACCGGCTACATGCAATTTTTGCTGGATGACATCGGCAGCGCTGCCTTCCACGTGATGACCCCGCGCGACCACGCTGCGCGTGGATGCCAACTTTCCATCGTCGTCAAAACCGGTGGCCGCCGCGTGTTCGATGCGCTCACCGACGCAGGTGTCATCTGCGACTGGCGCGAGCCAGACTGCATCCGCGTCGCCCCCGTGCCGCTCTATAATTCCTTCACGGATGTCTATCGTTTCGTCACTCTCTTCAAGGAGCAACTCGCATGAGCAATGAACCTATTCACGTCGTCGGCGGTGGGCTGGTTGGCGCGCTCACGGCCATTGTGCTGGCACGTCGCGGCCACGCCGTCGCGCTCTATGAACGCCGCCCCGACATGCGCCGCGCCACGATCGCCGCCGGGCGCTCCATCAACCTCGTGCTCACCTCGCGCGGGCTGAAGGCGCTTTCCGAAGTGGGCTTGCGCGAGGAAGCGCTCGCCCTCACCATCCCCTGCCGCGGCCGCATGCTGCACGACCGCGAGGGCAATACCAGCTTCGTGCCCTACGGCCAGCGCGACGACGAGGTCATCTACTCCATCTCGCGCGGCGACCTCAACAAGCTGCTGCTCACCACGGCAGAGCGCTACGAAAACGTAACGCTGCATTTTGAACATCGCTGCACGGGCTATGACACGGCGAGCAAAACATTGCACATGCATGACGAAGCCACGGGCAAAGACCTGCACCTCGCCGCGCCCGTCACCATTGGTACGGATGGCTATGCCTCCGTGCTGCGCGACGCGGTGGCCGCGCATGCGCCGGGCTTCAGCAAGACCGAAGACCGCCATGAGTACGGCTATAAAGAACTCATCATTCCCGCCACAGCGAGCGGCGATTACCCCATCGAGAAACACGCCCTGCATATCTGGCCGCGCGGCGATTTCATGCTGATGGCGCTGCCCAATCTCGGTGGCAGTTTTACCGTCACGCTGTTTTTTGCGCATGAGGGTGAGCAAAGCTTCGCAAAGCTGACGAGCGAAGCGGCGGTGAAAGAATTTTTCACCACCACCTTCCCGGATGCCGCAAACCTCATGCCCAACCTCGCAGAGGTTTTCTTTGCGAATCCGACCGGGGCGATGGTCACCGTGCGTTGCGCACCGTGGCATATCGGCGGCCAGCTGATGCTGATGGGCGACGCGGCGCACGCGATTGTGCCGTTCTACGGTCAGGGCATGAATTGCGGATTCGAGGATGCAAGTGCGCTCGGCGCGCTGCTCGATGCACATGGAAGCGACTGGGCGCGCATTTTCCCCGCACTCGGCGCCGAACGCAAACCGAATGCGGATGCGATTGCTGCACTGGCGCTTGAGAATTTCATCGAGATGCGCGCGACCACAGCCGACCCGAAATTCCAGCTCAAAAAACAGATCGGCTTCGCGCTGGAGCAGCGCTATCCCGGCCGTTTCATCGCGCGTTATGCAATGGTCGTGTTCCACCCGGAAATCCCGTATGCAGAAGCCCGCGCACGCGGCATTGCACAAGATGCGATGCTCGACCGCCTCGCCGCCAACATCACTCGCGTGGAGGATGTTGACTGGTCGCTCGCCGAATCCCTGATGGGCGAGACGAAAGCGGCGTAATGAAAAAAGCCGTGCGATATGGGCTGCTCACGCTGGTGCTTCTTGCGACACTGGGTGCAGCAACGTTTTTCTTCGCGCCATGGAAGCCGTATCTCGCCGCACGCATCAGCCACGCGCTCACCGCGCAGGGATTGCCGGAAAGCCGCTTCACCATCGGCGACCTCACCCCGCGCGGCGTCACCCTCAGCGATGTCAGCGTTGGCACGGAAGTACCGCTCGCACTCACCCGCGCCACCATCGGCTATTCCCTTCAAGGCATCCGCAACAAAACGGTGGAGGATATCACGCTGAGCGGCCTCAAACTCACCGCCAGCAAAGGCGCGGAAGGTTGGCAAGTGGCAGAGCTCGCCGCGTTCAACAAACCAACGGCAGAGAAAAAAACATTCACCATTCCCGTCACCCGCGCGGCGCTCGCAGCCCTGCCTGTCACCCGCGTGGCCGTCAGCGACAGCAGCCTCACCCTTGCCTCCGATGGGCTGAGCGGTGACATCCCCCTCGCCCTCAGCTTCACACGCGCGGGCACGCCGAGCCTCACCTATGACGCGCCGTCGCTCACCCTCACCGCAGGGAAAACAACCCTCACCACGGGCGCCATAAAAATCACCGCCACGCTTGATGAAACCGCCGCCGCGTGGAAAGGCAACTGGTCACTCGACACGCTCAACGTCAGCGGCGCGCCGGTCATGCTTCCACCACTCAGCGCCAAGGGCGATTTCACCCTCACTGCAGATGCAGCACAGCTTAACGGCACGCTCACGAGCGACGACAAAAGCTATCACGCCGCCTTCGCGCTCGCCTATCCGCTCGCTGTGCCGGATACCGCAAAACTCACCCTCACCGCCGCGCGGGTGCCGTGGAATGGCGGCGTGCTCTCGGTGAAAAATGTCGCCCTGCCGCTTACGGAAAAACGCGCCGTTTCCCTCACCCTCAACGTCGATCACGTGTCGCTCGCCACCCTCATGCAATCGCTGACGGGCGATAAGGCCAGCGGCACTGGCGCGGTGTCGGGCAGCATTCCGGTGCGTATTTCGGCGAATGGAGAAGTGACCTTCGGCGAAGCGAACCTCAAAGCCGAGGAGCCTGGGGTGATTGCCCTCGCGCCCGAGGTGATCCCCGGCGACAACCCGCAGGTGGTGCTGGTGCGCGACATTCTCAAGAACCTGCATTATTCGCTGCTTTCCATGCGGCTCGAGAACCGGCCAAACAAAAAACTCGCGCTGCTTTTGTCGGTGGAGGGCAACAACCCCGACATGCCAAACGCAAGAAATGTGCGATTAAACGTGCAATTAAACGGCGATCTGCTACAACTCGTGCAGCAGAGCATTATGACGCTCACCGACCCGAAACAACTGTTAGAGAACGAAGCCAATGAACCGAATTAGCGCCGTTATCCTAGGTCTTGCCGCACTTTCCGCCTGCACGCCCACCGTGCAAGTGCAAGCGCCGGACAAGCCGATCGAGATCAACCTCAACGTCAATATCGAGCAGCGCGTACGCGTCTCGATCGACCGCGACGTGAGCAAATCCATCGCCAAAAACAAAGATATTTTCTAACGAGAGGTTCGCATGAAACACCGTATCGCTACCACCATCGCCGCCCTTCTTTTTGCCACCACCGCCTTCGCGCTCGACTTAGCAGGCGCACGCAGCAGCGGCGCTGTCGGCGAAACGGCGGAGGGTTATGTCGCCGCCATCACCTCCTCGGCGGAGGTGGATGCGCTGGTCGCGTCCGTCAACGCCAAGCGCAAGGCGGAATATGCCCGCATCTCGAAACAGAACGGCCAGCCGGTCGAGGTTGTGGGGCAACTCGCCGCGCCACAAATCATCAGCAAGCTGCCCGCCGGCAGCAAATATCAGGATGCCAGCGGCGCGTGGAAAACGCGCTAGCGGAATAATTTTTCTAGCATCTTGTAATCGCTCCTTCTTTTCGCGCGCGCTGGCGGTGCATAACTCCGCCGCGAAGCTTGCAATCCCCCACACACTAGATACAGTATGCGCCGACGTGTATTATCACTAAATAGGCTGTATCAACGTGCTGAAACGCTCACAAAAGCAGGTGTCTGAGGAGTCCCAGAGCTGGTATCAGGACAAGTACCAGCACGTGCTCACCCAGCGCAATATATTGGCGTTGATTTCCTTGGTTGCCCTCGGTGTGGCAGCACTTGCCGTACTTAACATCGCGCGCCTCGCGCCACTCAAATCGGTTGAGCCTTACCTTCTGCAGATTGATCAGAAGACCGGCTTTGCCCAGAAAGTGAACCCCATTACCCGCGAGCAATATGCCGCGAATGAAGCGGTGGATCGCTATTTTACGTCAGCTTATTTGCGGGCGCGGGAAAGCTATAATCCAAGCATTCTTCTCACAAACTACAATATCGTGCGGCTCATGAGTACAACGGATGTCTTTGGTGGCTACCGGAAACAGGTGGATGCAAGCATTGAAGGCAGCGTCGCCAAACGTCTTGGTAATTTTGGTCGCCGCGATATTAAAATCCGCTCCATCGTCTACATTACTAACCCGGCGGCTCACTTCAAGAAAACTGAGGCTTCAAAAGATAAAATAATTCAAGCGCGCATCACCACCACTGACGCGATGCCCAACCAGCCTGACACCGAGGAGCAGTGGATTGTCACCGTGACGTTCGAATATGCAAACCTCGCGATTAACGAGCAGGAACAATTACTCAATCCGCTAGGATACCAAGTCACCTCTTACCAAGTTCAACGCGAGGTAAACTGATGAAACATGTTACCAATTGGCATTCACCCGTCTCCGGAAAGAAATTTTTTCTGCGCGCGATTCTTTGTGTTTTCTTGTTGGGCGCTGGCTACTGGCCGCTAACCTCTGATGCACAGCCCATCACCTCCGATAGCCGCATTAAAACATTCGTCTACAACCCGAATGAAGTATTTGGCGTCACCACCCATTACGGCTACCAAAGCAATATCGAGTTCGGACCGAAGGAGGTGATCGACACGATTTCGGTCGGTGATCGCGTGGCCTGGCAAATCATTCCTGCTGGCGGGCGCCTCTTCATTCGCGCGATGGAAGAAAATGCCCGCACAAATATGACGGTCGTCACCAATTTCCGCGCCTATCAGTTCGACCTGCGCTCCTCGACGGCAGATGCTGTTTTTGGCAGCGAGCAACTCACTTATGTAGTACGCTTTTACTATCCGCCACAGACGATGAGCGAGGCAGCAACCGACGCTTTACCTCTCCCTCCCACGCCTATTGCGATGGCCATTACGCCACCAATCGTTACTCCTCCTGCACCACCGGCGCCCGTTACCAATGTGGTCACTGTTGCACCACCTTCTCCCTCAACAACCGTATCTCTGCCCGCCACTCCCTTGCCCACGACAACGGTTCCTTTGGCACCAACCATTGCGGTAACACCGCTTCCAGCCACACCGATGCCTGTCGCCGTTGCACCGCTTCCGCCTGCGCCACATAGTGCAATGAATTATCGTTACACATTCAGCGGGCCCAACGATATTGCGCCAACGAAAATTTTCGATGATGGCAGGACTACCTATTTCAAGCTGCCGCGTAATCAGAGTCCGAATGTTGCCATTATTACTGCACGGGGTGAAGCCGTGGCACTTGCGCCGCGTCGCACAGCAGATGGCTTGCTGGCGGTGGATGCGGTGGGTCCGCGCTTCCGCCTCAATCAGGCAGGCGGTCGCGAGGTGATTGTCTATAACGAAGCGGGTGGGGAGGTCTACTAATGAGTGACGTACCCCCACCACCTGAGAATCCATTCCTCAACGAACAACCTGATCCCTACGAAACTAGTGGAAATGAAACGCTTGATCAGGGGCGCCCCAATGTTGCCGCCAATCCTGGCAGGGTCTTTATCGTTATAGGTCTTGTGGGGGCAATTCTATTGTTTCTGCTCTACAACATTTTCTCCGGCGATAAGAGAGAAGTTGTTCCCGAAGAAAAGCCTCGGCCTGTCGCCGTAGAACCGCCACCACTACCGCCCACGCCTGATGTTGTTGAGCCACCACCACCTCCTCCTGCGCCACCAATCCCTACTCCCACAGATATTCAACTCATCAAACCCGAGGATGATAGCGCTGCAAAAAAGCAAGCGCTTGAGCGCTTGCATTCAGAACTTTTAATGATCGATGAAAAAGACAAACCTAGTATTCTAGGGGGAGCTGACGACAAAGAAGAGAAGCCCGCTTCAGGCGATCCTAACCTCGCTTTCGAGTCAGCCGTAGTTGCCAATACTACGGAGTCAGAGAAGGTTGAAGCTACTCGCATTGCTGACATGCGCCGAACGATTGCACAGGGACGAATTATTCAGGCGACCATGGAGTCTGCATTGAATACCGATCTTCCCGCCCCGATCCGCGCGATAGTCTCACGCGATACCTATGCCGAATCCGGGCATGAGGCGCTCATCCCTAAAGGCTCCCGCCTCATCGGCACCTATAACACCGATATTTCCGGGGGGCAGTCGCGCGTGTTTGTCGTATGGACGCGTGTAATCCGCCCCGATGGAGTGGATGTGCAGCTTGGTTCTCCACTGGTTGATCAAATCGGCATGGCCGGTATTGGTGGGCAAGTGGATAGCAAGTTCCAAGACATTTTCTCGCGTTCGATTCTCTCAAGTATTGTAGCCATTTCACTGGCGATCGGCTCGGATAAAATCAATCGTAGTGCGGGTGGTGATGGGACGACGACCACCACCAACTCTTCCCTCGGTGGAAGTCAAACATCTGGCGATGCTGCCTCCACGGCAACGGTGGATGCATTAAAAAACCTGGGTACGACGTCGGATGATTTTATCCAGAAGTTCCTTGATCTTAAACCCACTATTCTGGTCGATCAGGGCACACCAGTAAATGTCTTCGTCAATCGCGACCTCATTTTTCCCGCGAATATTGGGCATCATACACAGATCGTGAACTAGCCATGTCTCTCACCGCACTTGATACGTTCCTTGAACCACTCGCCGCACTCTTTGCGGAGGAAGGGATTCAGGAGATTTCCATCAACCGTCCCGGCGAAGCCTGGGTCGAGAAGTTCGGCGATATGCGTCACGAGTCGATGCCGCTGCTCACGCGTGATCATCTTTATCAGCTCGCGCATCTCGTTGCACAATCTACCAGCCAAATGATCTCGGAAGAAAAACCCCTGCTTTCGGCCACGCTCCCTGCGGGTTACCGGATTCAGGTCGTCTTCCCGCCGGCCTGTGCGGATAACGGCATCGCCATGTCGATCCGTAAGCAATCCGGCCATAATTTCGACCTGCTCGATTACGAGCGCATGGGCGCGTTTGCGGAAACCAAAACCGGCCTCAACGTGCATGACCCGCGCGACGATATCCTCGCTGATCTCTACGCGCGCGGCGACGCCAAGGCCTTCATCGCGCAGGCGGTGAAATTCAAGAAAAACATCATCGTCAGCGGCGGTACATCGACTGGTAAAACCACCTTCATGAACGCCGCGCTCAAAGAAATCCCGAGCGACGAGCGCATTATCACCGTGGAGGATGCGCGCGAGGTCAATATCGAGCATATCCCCAACCGCGTGCATTTGTTGTCGAGTAAAGGCGGCCAGGGCCGCGCGAAGGTCGATACACAAATGCTCATCGAGGCCTGTTTGCGTCTGCGCCCAGACCGTATTATCGTCGGCGAGTTGCGCGGCGCGGAAGCCTTCTCCTACCTGCGCGCGGTCAACACCGGTCACCCCGGCTCCATCGCTTCGCTGCACGCGGATACACCCGCGCTCGCCATCGAGCAGCTCATCCTCATGATCATGCAGGCCGATCTCGGCATCACGCGCGAACAAATCAAGGAATATGTCGAAGGCGTGATTCAGGTCATCATCCAGCTCAAGCGCGGCGAAAAAGGCCGCCGTTTCGTGAGCGAGGTGTATTTCAAGCCGGGGCTGTAGTTAGCGCGCTTCGCGCCTGATGGGGGTATCACCCCCAAACCCCCTCCGCTTCGCGGCTCGCGCCATAAAGCGCTACGCACGATAATCACAAGCGCCGTCACCCCGGCTGCATAGCACGCCGGGTTCCATCTATTCTTTACCTCTCCCCACATATCCGCTAAACTCCTCCCATCAATCACGGAGGTTCCCATGAACGCACTGCGCATCCTCGCCATTATCCCCTTCCTGGCCGTCACCGCCTGTAGCTATGCGCCCGTGGTGGATATGGACGGAGTGAACGAGGCCAAATACGAAAAAGACCTCGCCGCCTGTCAGGCGCTGGCGGATAAGGCCGACACGACGTCAGGTGCGGCGGGTCAAGCGGCTACCAACACCGCCGTCGGTGCGGCGATTGGTGCGCTCACGGGCGCCATCACCGGCAACACGCGCATCGGCGCGATTGGCGGCGCAGCGGGCGGCGTGACCACCGGCATCACCCAGGGCTACCAGCAATCGGCGCAGATGAGCGCGGAGATTGTGAAAAAATGCCTCACCAAGCGTGGCTATAGCGTGCTGAATTAGTGTTGCCGCACTATTCACTATTCACCTCTCACCATTCACGCTAAACTCGCCCCATGCCCGAGTACATGAAAGGTATTATCAATAAGCTGGTGTTGACGCTGATTATCAGCGCCACCCTGTGCGTGCCGCTCTATGTCGGCATCACCACCGGCTTCATGCTGGGGCACCGGTTCCTCTCCACCATGCAACGCCAGCAACCTGCCTCGGTGCTCACCTATGTCATGTCAGCGAGCAACCCGAAGGGCATCGTGATGGGCTGGCACGGCATCCACAAACAGGCCTCCTACTACAAGCAATACCCGCAATACCGGCAATATTATTTCAACGCGGCGTTTGATGCGAAATTCTACGGCCCGCCCATTGCCGGCCTCATCTTCGGCCTGTTTACCCTGTTCATGATGCGCGCGCCGCTGATGGATTTCCGCCCCTATCGCAAGAAGGAAAAAATCCATGGCGACGCCAAATGGTCGAGCGAGGCAGATATCCGCCGCGCCAAGCTGCGCGCGAAAAAGGGCCTCATCATGGGGCGCACCGGTGCCGCGAACTACCTGATTGCGGATGATTTCCAGCACGTGCTGCTCTTCGCGCCAACCGGCTCGGGTAAAGGGGTGGGCTTCGTGATCCCCAACCTGCTTTTCTGGGAAGAATCCATCGTCTGTCACGATATCAAGGGCGAGAACTACGAACTGACCTCCGGCTTCCGCAGCAAAAAGCTGGGGCAGATTTGTTACTACTGGAACCCGGCCGACCCGAACGGGATTTCGCATTGCTACAACCCGCTCGACTGGATTTCCGACAAGCCCGGCCAGATGGTCGATGACGTGCAGAAAATCTGCAACCTCGTGTTGCCGGAGCAGGAATTCTGGCAGAACGAGGCGCGCTCGCTCATGCTTGGCATCATTCTCTACCTCTGCGCGGTGCCGGAGAAAGTCACCAGCTTCGGTGAAGTGGTGCGCACCATGCGTTCAGACGATGTGGTCTATAACCTCGCCGTGGTGCTCGACACGATCGGCGGCAAAATCCACCCTGTGGCCTATATGAACATCGCCGCGTTCCTGCAGAAGGCGGACAAAGAACGCTCCGGCGTAGTCTCGACCCTCAACTCCGGGCTCGAACTCTGGGCGAACCCGTTGATCGACACCACTACTGCCTCATCCGACTTCGACATGCAGACGCTGAAGAAGAAAAAACAGACCGTCTATTGCGGCGTGACGCCGGACAACTTACAACGCCTCGAACCGCTGCTGAAGGTGTTCTATCAACAGGCGACCGACTTCATGACACGCAACATGCCCAAGGCCGATGAGCCGCACGGCGTGATGTTCATGCTCGATGAGTTCCCGTCGCTGGGCGAAATGCCCCAGTTCCAGATCGGTATCGCCTATTTCCGTGGATACCGCGTGAAGCTCTTCCTCATCGTACAGGATACGCAGCAGCTCAAAGGCATTTACGAAGAAGCGGGCATGAACTCGTTCCTGTCGAACTCCTATTACCGCATCACCTTCTCGGCGAACAACATCGAGACCGCCAACATGATCTCGCAACTCGTGGGGAACAAAACGGCGACGCAGGAATCCCTCAACAAACCGCGCTTTGTGGATTTCAACCCAGCCAGCCGCACCATGCAGGTATCCGAAACGCAGCGCGCGCTGCTGCTGCCGCAGGAGGTCATCCAGCTGCCACGTGACGAGCAGATTATCCTGGTCGAATCCTTCTCGCCGATTAAGTGCAAAAAGATTTTCTACTTCAAAGATCCGTTCTTCAAAAAGCGCCTGCTGCCGCCGATCACCGTGCCGACGCAGGAGCCATATGACCCACGAAAGAAGAAGAAAGTCGCCGCCCCACCACCACCACCACCACCTCCGCCCGCGGATAAGAAAAAAGACGTCCCGGCTGAAGCCTAGTCCCCTCTGACCCGAGTACCCATGTCCACTTCCTTTGCTCCCGATATTTCCCGAATCTTTCGTCATTTCGGGCTTGCCCGCGCATTGACCTTCGCGCGTCATGCCTACCGTGCACCGCAGAACATGCGCGCGTGGGATGATTTCGTCAGTGCTACCTTCCCGCCGGAAGCGCATGATGGCATGCTGCTGCGCCCCCTGCGGCCATACATGCGTGAGTATTTTTCGGTCGACGCGCGGCGCGCGCTCATTCGAACGCATTACACGTCGCTCGCTACATTGCTGCGTACGCAAGCCGCGCTGGCAGGCGAACCCGGCGCGCTGCTTTCCACCCTCACCGGCAAAAGCGGCGAGGCCTATCGCCTCCATCTCGGGCGCTGCACCTCGAAAGAAGGCGAGCTGACCTTCGACTTCCTCACCACGCGCGGCGAGTCACTCGCCAAATTATCGGTTGCCATCGGCGAGGATGAACACGACGCGCGCGTGCTGTGGATCGGCGGTCTGCAAGGTGCCAAGCCACCGCTCGGGCGCGACGACATCGTGCGCGCCACGCGCGATCTGAACGGCCTGCGCCCCAAAGGTGCCGTACTGTTCGCCGCGCAGCGCCTGGCACAACTGGCTGGGCTTTCCGGCCTGCGCGCGCCCAGCAACGAGGGGCATATTTCAAGCAATCGCCTTGGCAGCTTCCAGAAGAAGCGTCGCATCCATGCCGATTACGGCCAGTTCTGGGAAGAGATCGGCGGCAGCAAGCTGAGCGATACGGAATATGTGCTGCCGCTTGTTTCGCCCGTGCGCGACATCAGCGAGGTCAAGCGCGACAAGCGGCGCGAGTGGAAAAAACGTCAGGCATTCTTCGAGCAGATCGGCGAAGACGTCGCCACCGCCATCGCCGCTATGCGATAGGTAAATCCAGCAGCAGGCGCTCCGCCTTTTTAATCGCGTCGCGCAGCGCAGCCGCTTCTTCAAACTCAAGGTCAGCCGCCGCCTTCAGCATTTGCTTCTTTAGGTTCGCAATATGCGCGTCGAGCGAGTTTTCCTTCATATTAAACGTATCAAGCTCGGCCTTCTTACTCGCCGCCTCTTCTGACCCCTCCACTTTCACGTCGGATAATTTCGCGGTGGTCGAGGTCGGCGTGATGCCGTGCTTTTTATTATGAGCTTCCTGAATCGCGCGGCGCCGCGCCGTTTCCTCGAGTGCGCCTTTCAGCGAATCCGTCATCTTGTCCGCATAGAGCACCACGCGCGAATCGACATTTCGCGCCGCGCGGCCGATGGTCTGGATCAGCGCGGTTTTACTGCGTAGGAAGCCCTCTTTGTCGGCATCGAGAATCGCCATCAGCCCGCATTCGGGAATATCCAGCCCCTCGCGCAGCAGGTTGACGCCGATCAGCACGTCATACGTCCCCATGCGCAAATCGCGTATAATTTCAATCCGTTCCAGCGTGTCGATGTCGGAGTGCAAATAGCGCACCTTCACCCCCGCCTCGTCCATATATTCCGCCAGCTCCTCGGCCATGCGCTTGGTCAGCGTGGTCACCAGCGTGCGCTGCTTGCGCGCAATCGTCTGCTTCACTTCGGCGAGCAAATCATCCACCTGCGTCGCCACCGGTCGAACGATGCATTCGGGGTCAACCAGCCCGGTGGGGCGAATCACCTGCTCGACAAATTTTCCATCCGTAAAGCCAAGCTCCATTTCCGCCGGTGTCGCAGACACGAAAATCGTCTGCGGGCGCATGCCGTCCCACTCCTCGAATTTCAGCGGGCGGTTATCCATACAGGCCGGCAGGCGGAAGCCGTGGTCGGAAAGCACGATTTTCCGCGAGCGGTCGCCGTTATACATGCCACGTACCTGCGGCAGCATCACATGGCTCTCATCCACAAAGAGGATGGCATCCTCGGGCAGATATTGAAACAGCGTCGGTGGCGGCTCACCAATTTCCGAACCTGCAAGGTAGCGCGAGTAATTCTCGATGCCACGACACATGCCGGTCTCAACCAGCATCTCGATATCAAACGCCGTGCGCTGGCCGAGGCGCTGCGCTTCCACCAGCATCCCCTTCTTCTCGAACCACGCCACGCGCTCCTTTAAATCGATTTTGATTTGCTTGATGGCCTGCTCGACCGTCGGTTTCGGGGTGACATAATGGCTATTCGCAAAAACCGCCACTTCCCGCAGGGAAGCGCCGCGCTCACCGGTGAGCGGATCGAACTCATAGATGGCTTCGAGCTCATCGCCGAAGAAACTCATGCGCCAAGCACGGTCATCCAAGTGGGCGGGGAAGAGATCGACCACATCGCCACGGACGCGGAAGGTGCCGCGCGTGAAGGCGATATCGTTGCGTTTGTAATGCAGGTCGGTGAAGTCGCGCAGCAATTTCTGCTGCGAAATCTCCTGCCCCACGCGCAGCGTTTGCGTCATCGCGGAGTATGTCTCCGGCGAGCCGATGCCGTAAATGCAGCTCACGGAGGCCACCACAATCACGTCCCTCCGTTCGAGCAGCGCGCGCGTGGCGGCGTGGCGCATGCGGTCGATCTGCTCGTTGATGCTCGAGTCCTTCTCGATAAAGGTGTCGGTCTTGGCGATATAGGCTTCGGGCTGGTAATAGTCGTAGTACGACACAAAATATTCCACCGCGTTATGCGGGAAGAAATGTTTCATCTCCGAATAGAGCTGCGCAGCGAGGGTTTTGTTATGCGCGAGCACCAGCGCCGGGCGCTGCGTTTGCTCGATCACGCTGGCCATGGTGTAGGTTTTACCCGAGCCCGTCACCCCAAGCAGCACCTGGTTTTTCTCATGCGCTGCAAGCCCCTTCACCAGCGCCGCAATCGCGGCAGGCTGGTCACCCGCCGGGGTGAACGCGGAAACAAGCTGAAACGGTGGAGAATCGGTGCGGCGCGTGCTCATGGCCGCGCATCGTACCGACATACGTGGAATGTGTCTAGGCTATCTCTAGAAGCTCGACTTCATGGCGTTGATGATCGCTGGCCCCAGAATAATGATGAACAACGCCGGCATCAGCAGCAGCATCAGCGGCAGGGTAATCAGCACCGGCAGGCGCGCTGCTTTTGCCTCCGCATGGGTAAGACGCTGGAGGCGGAAATCTTCGGACAATACGCGCAACGTATCACTCAGCGACGTGCCGAAGCGCTCGCTTTGAATGAGCGCCACCACCAATGAACGAAACGCTACCATGCCACTACGATCGCCGAGATTGGTAAGTGCCTTCACGCGGTCATTCAGCAGCGACAATTCCAACCTGGTTTGATTGAGCTCCTGCGTCATTTCCGGATAGGCCCGCGCCAATTCGTTACAGACGCGCGCCAGCGCCGCATCCAGTGAGAGCCCGGATTCCACGCAGATCAGGAGCAAATCAAGCGTATCCGGGAACGCCCGTTGCAGCAGCTTTTGCCTATTATCGGCTTTGTTTTTTATATAAAGATCTGCCCCAAAAAGCGCGAGCACGATAATCAGAACGCCCGTTGCCTGCATGGCGAGCGGTTCGTCACTCTTTGCGGTGAAGAGAATAAATCCGCCCATTATGGCAATGATGGGCGCAAGAACGCGTTTGAAAAAGAGGTAGAAGGCGGGGGCGTCCGGCGATACAACACCCGCACGCGCGAACCTGACTTCCATAAGCCGCAGCGATTCCTCAACGTTAACGCCCATGCCGCGCAGAAGTCTTAGAATGCTTTGCGCGCGCAGCGTTGGCTCGCCCACAAGACCAGTTGCTATATGGGAGTCTGCCGCATCGCTATAAACGGTGCCATCAGCCGCCAAACGCGAGCGCAGGGAACGCCGGCGCTGCGCATTCTCACGCACCTTATCCAAGGCCAGAATGCCAAAGAAAATTACGACGGCAGAAAGCGCTGCGATCATCAGTTCCATTAAATATCCACGTTGATCATAGCTTTAACAACAAAGAAGCACGTCACCAGCAGCCCAATTACTACATACGCCAAAATATGCCCGAGAGAGTCTGTATAGAAAGGATCGAGATAACCGGGCGAAACAAATTTCAATGCAATAAACACTAGCACAGGCAGTGAGCCAAGCACATAGCCCGTCGCCTTACCTTCCGAGGTCATTGCCTTGATTTTATGACGCAGTTGTTTGCGTTTACGGATCACTCCGGAGAGATTACTCACGATCTCCGACAAGTTGCCCCCCGTTTCCTGCTGCACCGAAAGTACAACCACAAAAAAGCGGATGTCTGGCTCGTTAATACGTGAGGCCAAACGCGCCAATGCCTGAGTAAGTGTACGCCCAAGGGCAATATCATCTACTACCTTGCGGAATTCTTCTTTCACCGGCTCTTCTGCATTATCGGCGAGCATTTGCAGCGCCGTCGTGAGCGGAAATCCCGAACGCACCGATCGCACAATCATGTCGAGCGCGTCGGGAAACTGGTCGATGAATTTACGATTGCGTTTATTGACCTGCCGTTTGCAGTGAAAATACGGTAGATACCAGCAAAGTACCAGCGAGAGAACGCCGCCAAGCGCCAACTGCATTCCCGTGAGTATCATAAGCACGATGCCACCTGCCAGCCCGATGATCATCAAGAATAATAATTGCTGAAGATTATTCTGGTAACCCGCTTGCACACCCACTTCATAGATTGGCCGCATAAAGGGGAGTTGGAAAATCATGCGCACCATAGGCGCTTCTTCTTTTAGCTGCGCGCGCATCACGCTCGCAGTAGAATTCTCATCCGCACGGTTTTCTTCATATAGGCGCTCAAGCGCCTGCTTCATGTTGGCACTGCTATCCTCAGGTGCAGCACTGGGCACAGCGATCATGAAGATCACATATGCCGCAACTCCCGCACCAAGACAGATCAGCAATAAGCCCATGCGCTATCCTACCCCACTGTCGGCAAAGCATGCAAGTACCTCGTCCGCGAGGCCAAAATATTCCGCCTGCTCAATACAGGCCGGACGCACCGGGTGGACCACAAAGTTACCCTGCAATTTACCATCGGCACCCATATGAGTGGGTTTGAACGAGAAAAGAGTCTGTGTGATATAGTTGTCGCCCTCGACGCCAATAATCTCCTCAATCTGAGTAATCCGGCGTGCACCGTCACGCATTCGCTGAATCTGGACAACCAGATGAATCGCACTCGCGATCTGGTAGCGCAGCGATGCGGAACCTACCGAAACGCTCGACATCGCCACCAGGTTTTCAAGCCGCGCCAGGCAATCGCGCGGGCTATTGGAGTGGATCGTCGCCATCGAGCCGTCATGGCCGGTGTTCATGGCCGAGAGTACGTCGATCACTTCTTCGCCACGAATCTCGCCAAGAATCACCCGATCCGGCCGCATCCGCAGGGCGTTTTTCATCAGTTGCCGTTGCGTAATTTCACCACGGCCTTCGCTACTGCTTGGGCGCGTCTCCAGACGCAACACATGCGGCTGGTGCATTTGCAACTCCGCCGCATCCTCAATCGTAATCACGCGCTCATTGACATCAATATGCCCCGAAAGTGCATTAAGTAGCGTGGTTTTTCCCGAGCCAGTACCGCCGGAAATAATAATATTAAGACGCATCGCCGAGGCGAGCCCGAGGAACTTCGCCATCACCGGCGTCATCGAGTTATAGCCGACATAATCCGTGAGCGGCATCTTGTTCTTTTTGAACTTACGAATCGAAACAAGGCAGCCATCGAGCGCAATCGGCGGGATAATCGCGTTGAACCGCGAACCGTCAGGCATACGCGCATCTACCATTGGGCTGGCTTCATCGATCCGCCGGCCGACACGGCTCACAATTCGCTGTACAATGCCAATGAGATGCGCCTCGTCATTGAACTCAATATCAGAAAGGTAAATTTTTCCGCGCCGCTCGATATAAATCCGCTTCGCCGTATTCACCATGATATCGTTGACGTCCGGATCTTTGAGCAAATTCTCCAGCGGTCCATAGCCCAGCACTTCATCCTGAGCCTGAGCCTTCACCAGCGCAATCTGCGCCGAGGTGAGCGGGATCTGAATTTTGGGTAACGCACGATCACTCGCCTCGTCTACGCGACGACGCTTCTGATCCATTTTCATTTGTTCCAGCGCCTGAAAATCAAGCAGGTCAATCAACTCCGAAAGCAGTTCACGCTTCGCCTGCTGATATTCTGGGGTTTCAAGCTTCAAGTCACGGTATTGTGCAATGCCCGCAGCACCGTCACGCGCCATACCGGTCGAGGCCGCCACATCGCTGCTGATTGCTGCTGAGGTAGCCCCTAAAGGCAGAGGCGAAGGCGCTGCCTGCGGCGTATAAGCAGAAGACCCATCGGCTGTTTTTTTGCCAAAGGACACGCTGCTATCCTTTCAATTTAGAGAATAAACCGCCCGAACGCGGCGCCGCTACAGGCTGCGCTGTTTCTATTCCGCAGATGCCGCGCGCCATGGCTTGAATATCATTTGCTAGGTCGCTCGGCCCCATTTCAATAATGGTGCGGGCAGCGCCCTCCGCATTCACAATCGCCTTAATATCGTTGGTCAACGTGTAGCGAATTGGCGCGCCGCACACGCGGCCAAAATCGCGCGGCTCGATTGCCTCTTTAAAGCGCGCACCACTACGGTTGATGACCATGTGAACCCGCTCGCTGGGTATTGCCACGTCGCGGAAAACCTTCATCATGCGCGCCGCGTGCGAAACAGATTTGAGCCAGAGCTGGGCGATTACCATCACGTGGGTGGCCTCCTGAAGACAGGTTGCAATCCACGGCACCCAGTTATGCGGCAAGTCTAGCACCACATTGTCATAGCTCATTTTCAGCGTGGCAATAAGCTGCTGAATGGTCTGCGCGCTGATGTTCGGCATATAGCGCAAGTCGGCGGGCGCAGTGATAATATGCAAATTACCGTAATTTGCGACCATACGATTAATCAGTACCGCATCCAAACCACGATCGGGATGATCGAACAAATCGCCAATCCCATACTGGTTTTGCAGATTAAGGTTCTTGGCCACCATGCCGAATTGATAGTCCATATCCACCAACACTGTGGAGCCAACACCGAGTTGACTGATCGCAAAAGCCGTATTCACCGCCGCGACCGAAGCGCCATCGCCCGAGGCAGCGCTAAGGAAGGCAATCACCCGTTTTTCACCACCGGTTTTAGCCGTCTGCGCGAGTGCCGCAGCAGGCGCGACGACTGGCGGCGACGCCAGCAGACGAATAATCTCTGAGGGCGCAACAGGCATAGGGAGGTAGTCAACCACTCCGCGCGCTACCAGCCCACGGTAGAGAATAATATCGTTCGCATCACCCACAGCCAGCACGCGCGTGCCCTGCTCACATTGCTGCGCGAGCACGTCGATTTCCGCCAGCACATCCTGTCCGCGGGCACCAATATCCAGCAAAATATGTGAAGGGGTAACGTTTGCTTCAGCCAACTGGCGCGCTGCTTCCGCGGGGGTGGCATACACCACCATCGGCGCTACCGGACCCAACTGCGCCGAAAGTTCCCTCATCCACGGCTGGCGCGAAGCATCGGAAAGAACAATCAGAAGTGTACGCATCGACGTCATGGGAACCTTTACTCTACATTACCCTGCTTTTAAGAACCCACACCTAACGTGAACAGAGATTACTCTGTTTTTGTCTTCACAGCAGATTGCTCTACCGTATATTTTGCTGGCTCTTCAGTGCTCGGCTTGTACGCACGATGGTACACAGAAACACCTCCTACAGCAGAAGGATTATCCATTAGGCTTGGATTAATGAACTCACGTTTGTCAGAAACATGTTGAACAATATTTGCCGAAAGTGAGCAGCCAAATGTAGGCGCAGGCTCATTCGAGAGTCGGATACGGCGACTATCGATAAAGCGTGGATTACAGTCGCGCGCCAGAATGCGCTCATACACCAGCGTCACCATATTATCCGGTGAAGGCGTGAGGTTTGTTTCAATGCCCTTAGCTCTTAGGATTGCACTGGCAGTTTTACAATTTTTAAGCCTTACATCACAGAACAATTCGGCGCGTGTCGGGTGGTCACCCGAGATCCAACTAGAAAGCTGACGCAACTCGTCTTTTCCTGCAACACTAAGATTGACCACTTCCGATGACACGTCAAGCAATGCCTCTGGGCCACCGCGCGCATAGAATTGCGACTCATCATGTGGAATTTGACATCCCGCCAGCGCAAGCAGCAGACCAAGGCCAACAGCGGCAATGATTGTAGTGCGATTAGTGTTATGAACGCGACTCATGCTACTGCTCCTAGTTATCCGTCATGAATCCAGCAGGACCTTCGAGGCTGGACCCTGAGGCACCCTTGTTTGAAGCAACGGCACCGAAGAATACACTTTCAAAGAAGGTTGGTGGGCGGAAATCATCTGTCGGCATTTTAACATCGCCCTCTTTGATCGGGTCAACCAAATACGGCGTTACCGCGATGACCAATTCCGTTTCTTGACGTTTATATGCCGTTGAACGGAACAGAGCCCCCAGAACCGGCACTTCACTCGCGCCCGGCAACTGATTGATGGTAGAACTCATATCATCGCGCAGCAATCCGGCAATCATGAAGCTCTCGCCCGGCGCCAGCTCCACCACCGTCGCCGCACGGCGGGTAACGAAGGACGGAATTTCAATGCCACCCGTAGTAATCGAGTTCTCCGTGCTGATATCGGATACTTCGGGCGCAACATTGATACGAATACGATTTTTACTGAGCACAAACGGGGTGAATTTAAGAGCCACACCGTACGGCTTATACTCCACCGTAACAGCAGCACTACTACCACCAAGAGTCTGCGCCACAGGGATTGGCAATTCACCACCCGCAAGGAACTGCGCCTCTTCACCCGAGAGCGCCGTGAGCGTTGGCTCCGCGAGAATTTTTAACAGCCCGTCTTTTTCCAGCGCGTCAATCTGACCACTCAGCGAGGCAGCGTCCGATGTTTTATCCATCCCGAAACTACCAAACGAGGTTGAGGGCGACGCCTTTGTATAGGTATAGTTACTGGACTTATAACCACCGCCGGTACTAATGGCGCCCAACGTGCCAGCCGTGCCCGTACCTGTCGCAATAAATCCGCCCAGACCAAATATGCCGTCCGAACTCAAGCGCTGCAGATTTACACCAAGATTACGGACAGCAGAACGGTTGACTTCACCAATCTTAATACGCAACATTACCTGCTGACCAGAGCTGATTTTCATCAGATTGATCACCGGGGAAAGCACCGTATCACCGTTAGCAAGAACCTTGCGTGATTCAGCATCCTTACCCTTCAACCGCTCACGAATAAACTCCTCGGCAATTTCCATGGCACTTGCAGCCACCGCTGCGCTCGAGGCTTCGCCCGTCAACGCAATGCGCGTATTCACCATACTCACACCAATGCGTTCACCCGGCAGAAATTCCTTGATCGCCCTACGCACCGCAGGAAGGTCATAGGTCACCGTCACATCAAGGCTGCGAATGACTTTATGATTAGAATCAAACATGCGCAGCGATGTTTGGCCCACATTTACTCCCAGCACAGAAACCTTGCGCTTACCGTGCACCACGACATCAGCCACCTCAGGATCAGCGACAATCACTTCCGCAATATCCGCCCCTACCGAGATAAGCTCCGACCGACCAACTGGGACATAAAAAGAGGCTCCACCAGAGGAGGCGCCCTTCGCAGCCGAAGCATCGCTTGCCACAAGCCCGAGCAAAACAATGACAACGGCACTAAGAAGCATCAAGTGGCGTTGAAACAATGGAGCGATAAAACCGTTCATTGACTGGCTCACAGAGAAGGTTGGTTAAGGGCAGCAGGCAAGGCAGCGGGGGTCGAGGGAGCGGTGGCGGCGGCATTCTCCTGCTTATCCGAAATAGCACCACGGTAGATTTTGACCGTGCCACCAGCCTCATAGGCACCTACGCCCGACTCCTTATACTGAGAAATATCACCCATGCTGGTGACCGTTAACGGATCCGAAGAATCACGATCCTCAAGCGAACGAAGTGCGAGCGTCAGCGTTCCAACCTTCTGGGAGAGACGCAGACGCTGGGCATCCGTAGGGGAAACCATGAGCGACACCGAGCGCGGAACAATAAGCTTTCCCTGATCATCGGTTGTTTTCGCACCAGACGCGCGCTGATCAACCGCCACAACTTTGACATTCGTCAGCAGGGTTTCAGTCACTGAATTTTTAACAATCTGGGGAGCTGAAGCATCAAGAACATTTGCCCGCGCATCTTCAACATCATGCGTAACCATCACATCAACACGGTCCCCAGGAAACACGAAACCCGCGACCCCATCGGTTTCCGTTGTCATAATGCTGACCACACGCATCCCCTTTGGCAACTCGCCAGCCAGAAAGTTCGGGTCACTTGGATTAGCAAGCTTAGCACCAATGATTGGCTCACCTTGCTGGAAAGAAGCGCGCGCAACAAAGCCGATTGGCGCGGTGGCGCTCCCATCCGAATTTTTTAAGCCGACGGCACCACCAATTGAACTGCCTCCACCGTCCGAGCTGATAAAACCATCGAGCTTCAAATTCTCTGGCCATGGCTGAATCGCCAGCATCTCCGCCGTGATTCTGGTGCCCACCGGAATCGCCTGCGCGGCAACGTAAATATTGGTGGTTTTGAGCTGGGGGGCGGAGACAACAGGCGCCGTCGCAGCCGGCTGCTGCTCTTTCATACTCATTAGAATAGCAGCAGGCACCCCAATGGCGAAAACTGCAGCGATAATCAGTACTGGTTTCATCGAACGAAAACCCTGCGTTAACTAATGTTACGAAAACTAAACAAACACCAAGAATACTAATTTGACCCATTTGCCCATAGGCCACTTCAGCCGTCAAGAGAATAGCGGGCGGAATGCATAGGCACAGCGCAAAATTACTTCTATCCACACAAGAATGTCACAGTGTGTGAATTGCCGCGCAAAGCGCTTGGCATCGGCGAGGGGCAGCGCTATGGTGCCGCGAAAATCACGCGTTTTAGGTCAAGGATTTTTCGTGCATCAACCTATTCTCATTCTCGATTTCGGTTCCCAGGTCACACAGCTCATCGCCCGCCGGGTGCGCGAGGCTGGGGTCTATTCCGAGGTCTTTCCCTGCACCGCCTCCATCGAGAAAATCCGCGCCTTCGCGCCGAAAGGCATCATTTTCTCCGGCGGACCCTCCTCGGTCTATGAACATGCCGCGCCAACGGTCGATAAGGCCGTGTTTGATCTGGGCGTACCGATTTTCGGCATCTGCTATGGTGAGCAACTGATCTGCGATCTGCTGGGCGGGCGGGTGTCGCCGGGCACCACGCGCGAATTTGGCCGCGCGGAAATCGAGGTCACCCATGCCTGCTCCCTGTTCGAAGGCGTCTGGCAAAAAGCTGCGAAATACCCGGTCTGGATGAGCCATGGCGACAAGGTCGACGCGCTGCCTGAGGGCTTTACCGTCACCGCCACCTCGCCCGGCGCACCTTATGCCGCCATCGCGAACGAGAAGCGCCGTATATACGCCGTGCAGTTCCACCCCGAGGTCGCCCACACGCCGGATGGAGCGAAGCTCATCACCAACTTCGTGCGTGGCATTTGCGGCTGCACGGGCGACTGGTCGATGAAAGCCTTTCGCGAAGAAGAAATCGCTCGCATTCGCGCCAAAGTGGGCACAGATAAAGTCATTTGCGGCGTGTCGGGCGGGGTGGATTCGCTCGTCGCCGCCAAGTTGATTCACGAGGCCATCGGCGAACAACTTCGTTGTATTTTTGTGAATACGGGATTGTTGCGTGCGGGCGAGGCCGAGCAGGTACGCGTTAGCTTCGACGACCACTACAAAATCCCCCTCACCTATGTCGATGCCTCGGCGCTCTTCCTTGGCAAGCTCGCGGGCGTGTCCGACCCCGAGACCAAACGCAAAATCATCGGCAATGCGTTTATCGAGGTGTTCGATGAAGAAGCCAGCAAAATCACCGACGCCAAATGGCTCGCGCAAGGCACGCTCTATCCGGATGTGATCGAGTCTGTCAGCGTGCATGGCGGGCCAAGCCACGTCATCAAATCGCACCATAATGTCGGCGGCTTGCCGGAGAAAATGAAGCTCGGCCTCGTCGAGCCGCTGCGCGAGCTGTTCAAGGACGAAGTGCGCGCGCTCGGTATAGAGCTCGGTTTGCCGCATGCGATGGTTTATCGCCACCCCTTCCCTGGGCCCGGCCTTGCCATCCGTATCCCCGGCGAAGTGACGGAGGAGCGCGTTGCTATTTTGCAGAAGGCGGATGCGATTTTCCTCGAAGAGCTGCGTAAAAATAATCTCTATAACGAAATCTGGCAGGCATTCGCCGTGCTGCTGCCGGTCAAAACCGTGGGCGTGATGGGCGATGCGCGCACCTATGAATCCGTCTGCGCGCTGCGCGCCATCACCAGTACCGACGGCATGACGGCGGATGTCTACCCCATCCCGCATCCGCTGCTGCTGCATATCGCCAGCCGCATCGTCAACGAGGTGCGCGGCATCAACCGCGTGACCTATGACATCACCAGCAAACCACCCGCCACGATCGAGTGGGAGTAGCGTTTGAGTACGCTTCAGCAGGCCACCGCCCTCCATAACCAAGGCAAAACTGCCGAGGCCGAAATCGCCTATAAAGCCGTGCTTGCCAAGAACCCGCGCGAGGCGGATGCGTTGCTGAACCTCGCCGTGTTGCTCGCTGCGCGCGCGGAATATACCGAGGCCGAATCCCTGCTGAAAAAAATGATCGCCGCGCATCCGAAATTGCCGCACGGGCATTTTTTCCATGGCAATCTGCTGTTCCAACTGGGGCGATATGACGCCGCGATTCCACCCCTCACCCGCGCCGCCACCCTCAACCCGAACGACGCGGAAGCCGCGCGACTGCTCGGCTCCGCGCTCGACCTCTGCGGGCGCGAGACCGAAGCCATCACCGTGTTCGACCGCTACTGCCGTTTGCAGCCCGCGAATGCCGCGCTCACCCGCTTCACCATGGCACAGCTTCACCTGCGCATCGGTAATTATGTGCAGGGCTGGGAACTCTACGAATCGCGCTGGCAGCTCGCGGAATACCAGTCCTCCATCCGCGGATTCACGCAGCCCATGTGGCTGGGTGATGTGCCCGTCGCAGGCAAAACCATCCTCATCCATCCCGAGCAGGGCTTTGGCGATATGCTGCAATTCTGCCGCTACGCCCCGCTGCTCGAAGCCATGGGCGCGCGCGTGATTGTCGAGACCAAAGCGCCGCTGCTCGCCCTCATGCGATCGCTCAGCCCGACCCTAACCCTCGTCAAACAGGGCGACCCGCTGCCGCCGTTTGATCTGCATTGCCCGGTGATGAGCTTGCCACACGCGTTTAAAACCACGCTCGATACAATTCCCGCGACGGTGCCGTATCTTTCGCCGAGCGCAGAAAAAATCGCGCATTGGCGCAGCCAACTGGGGCCAAAAACCCGCCCGCGCATTGGCCTTGTCTGGTCGGGCTCGCTGACAAGTCCGGTCAATGTGCCGCGCAGTGTGCCGTTCGCCGAGCTCGCGCCGCTGCTGGCGTTGCCGTTTGAATTTCATTCGCTGCAGAAAGATTTCCGCCCCGAAGAGCGCGCCGCGATCGAGGCCATGCCCGAGCTCATCCGCCACGGCGAAACCGTCACCAGTTTCGAGGACACAGCGGCCATTATCGGCGAGATGGATCTTGTCATTTCCACCTGCACCTCGCTCGCGCATCTGACTGGGGCGCTCGGCAAACCGCTCTGGATGATGCTCCACGACCGCGCCGATTTCCGCTGGCTACTGACGCGCAACGACAGCCCATGGTACCCGACCGCCCGCCTCTTCCGCCAAACGAAACGAGATGACTGGTCAAACGTGATTGGCTCGGTTATAGAGGCATTAGAAACCCTCCATTCCTGAACGAGAATCCCATGGCCGATAGTTTATTAAGCGAAGTCGATGCTGATGTCCGTGCCGAGCGTGCAGCGCAGCTCTGGGCGCGTTACCGCCGCCCGCTCTTTACCGCGATTGCGCTGATCATCGCGCTCACCGCCGCCGATAGTATCTGGCAGCATTTCGCCGAAAAACGCGGCGGCGCGCTGCTCATGCGCTTTACCGAGGCACAAGCGCTCTACGATCAGGGCAAAGCAAAAGAAGCGGCCGACGCGTTTGCTGCCATCGCCAGTGATGCCCGTGGCGAAACCAAAACCATGGCCGAATTATGGCAGGGTCGCGCGCTCACCGCAGCGAACGACACGGCGGGCGCCATCGCCGTGTTCACCACCGCGAGCAGCGGCACACCAGGGCTGTGGGCAGATCTCGCCTGCCTACGCCTAGCCAGCCTCGATAGTGTGGCGGCAACCACCTGCCTTACCAGTGGCAAAGAAACTCCTCTGCTCAACCAGCGCCGCGAGTGGGAAGCCGCGACGCTCTGGAGCGCCGGTAAGCACGACGAAGCCATCGCCATACTTGAAGAACTTGCGACCAGTGCCGATACGTCCGCCGCTGCCCGCGCGCGCATCAGCCAGTGGCTCGGCACCATGCATGCCGAAGCCGGAAAGTCCGCCGAATGATCAAGCGGGTCCACTGGATCATCGCCACCCTCCTGCTCGTCACGGGCTGTGAGGCGGTGACCCCAAGTTGGCTGGGCGGTGCGGATCGTGTCATTAAACGCACACCCGGCGAGCGGGTAGATGTGATTTTCAGCCCCAGTAAACTCACCCCCGATGCTACCGTGGCCGATGTCGCTATTGACATCCCTGAACAGGTCAACCGCGAGAACTGGCACTCGATCAATCACGCGATGGAAAGCGGCCATATTGGCCTCACCGGCATCACGCACGAGGAGCACACCGAAATCGGCGACGGCCACCGTTTCGATGCGGGCACTGCCCCCACGCCCATCGTTGAAGGTGGCGTGGTCGTCGCTATGGACGGGCTTGGCATTGTCAGCGCGCACGACGAATCCAACATCCGCACCCTGCGTTGGGAAAATAGTGATGGGCTACCCGAAGACCGGCATGATGGCCTCGGCGGTGGCCTAGCCTATGCCGATGGCGTGATCTACGCCAGCACCGGCACTGGCACGCTACGTGCCATTGCGCTGGCCGATGGCAAAACCCAATGGCAACTGAAACTAGGTGCCCCCGTGCGCGGCAACCCGGCGGTTGGCAACGGCATGGTGGTGGTACTCACGGCGGATAACCAGACGCTGGCGTTTGACGCCAAAACGGGGGACGAACGCTGGTCGCACCGCGGCATGCGCGAAGGGGCATCCTATATCTCACGCACCTCGCCCATCCTGAAAGACGGCACTGTCATCGCCGCCTATTCCTCCGGCGAGCTAGTGGCGCTGAATGCGGATACTGGCCGCTTGCTGTGGGGCGACACGCTGGGCGCGAGCGTCAAAACCCGTGCTGCTTCTATCTTCAATGGCATAGCCTGCGACCCCATCGTGCAGGACGGCGTAGTGGTAGTCATCAGCGCCAGCGGACAGTTACAAGCCAGCGCGCTCGAGAATGGTCGCCCGCTCTGGCAGGCTGCCGTGGGTGGGCACAACACTCCCTGGTCGGCGGGGAATGTGCTATTTGTCCTGTCCGACACGCATGATGTGGCCGCCCTCATGAAGCGCGACGGGGCCATTCGCTGGGCAACGTCGCTTGCCGTGCGTGACAAGCGCGACGCGACGCGCGACATCACCCCCGCGCTGTACGGGCCCATCCTCGCAGGCAATGCCGTGCTGGCGCTTGATGTAAAAGGCGTACTCACTACCTTCAAACCGCAAGATGGTAAAATCCTCGGCACCTATGACCTGGCCTCTGGTGCAGCCACCGCCCCCATCGTGGCGAATGGCGCGCTCTACTTCGTGACCGAGAACGCCCAGCTCTACCGCTACCGGTAGCCCCTAAAAGCCACGCCCTGCGGGCAAAAATGCGAAAAACCTTTCCTATTGCGCAATCGGACTTTATAATCCCACCGCAATATGCAACGGTGAGCGGCTATGAGCACCACGTGGAAAACCAGCGCCTTCAGTAAAAATTCAACTCCGGTGGAGTTGGACGAGGAGCTGCTTAACGAAAAAGTGGTGATCCTGCTGCAAGGTAAAAACGTTTATAACGACCCCATCTTCACCTATCTGCAACTCACCCTGAAAAGCCTCCAGCAACTGCGCGACAAAATGCGTAAGGGGGATGATTTCATGCCTGCCGAATATGGCACTGTGCTCACGGCCGGGCGTGGTGAGCCGAGTGCGGAGATGCGCTCGGAAATGGCCGTCACCCACAACATGATTGACGTGCCGCGCGCCAAAGCCGTTGCCCCGCCGAGCTACGCCGTGCCCCAACCCAAGCTGTGGGACGACTAGGATCCGTTATGAGCCGCCTCTGTCTGTTTGCCTGCCTGCTGCTCGTTGCCTGTGCAACCCCCACCACCACGCTCAAACACCCCGCCACCAAACAGGTGGTGCGCTGCGGTGGCGGCACGGAGGGTTCCTTCGCCGGCGGCATGATCGGCTATCACATCCAGAAGGACAGCGACGAGAACTGCGTCGACAGTTATCGCAAGCAAGGGTTCAAGGTGATCGACCATCGCGCATAGCCCCCGCGCGTCTCTATTAAGCTGTCTGTTTACAGCGGTTTAATCAATTGTCATCAAATCTTCACATTTCTCCGATGGGTTTCGCGGTATGGTACTCCCAAATGCGCGGTTCCCCGCGCGTTCCAATAACACGCAAGCAACAAGGAGAAGACTATGAGCACGAACAAATCGCCATTGGACGGTATCAACCTCGAAGAGATTGACCCAGCAAAAGTAGAGGCGCTGGCCGCAGAAAATAACATTACACCTCCTGCCAATGTGGAAGCGGGGTCATCCACCTACACCAACCAATTACTTGTGCTTCTACTCGCCTTTCTCGGCACGGGAGTCATTTCTTCCTGTAAGAAAGACACCACCAAGTATGTCAACGTCTTGATCCCCGGTAAAGATTCGATCATCACCATACACGACACCACCAAAGAGGTATATCAGATCTTCGGCAACGACACTTTGAAGTCCTCAGGTGGGCACGATGACTGGGTGATCGGCAAAAGCAAGTACTGTCTGGCGAACAACTACATCCCGCTGCAAGGCAACCATAACAACACCGACGACCTCGATCTCATGTCGCATTTCAACGTCGTAGCGGTGGATCCATCCTGGTATCCGAACCCAAACGTGCGTCCGTGCCTCAATGCTGAAGTTGCCTTCGGTAAAATATACCTGAACAGTGCTGACCAAGGGGTGGCTGCGTTTCAAAGCGCCCTCGATACCATCGAAAACGATACTCATGATGCGTACCTGAAGGACGCCAACAACCAAATCATTGTAGTCAATGGCAATGCGTGGATAGACGTAAAAACCAACCCGGCCGTCGCCGCCCTGCACGACCAGTTTGTGGCAAACCGCATCAATAGTTTCCCCAAAGGTGTGACCATCACCGGCGTGCATGATTACGTGGCGCAGAATCCTTCCGCAAAAACTGCTGTGCAGCAGTCCATTACGGCGATTCATGCTCTCAACACCAGCGGTCACAAAGAGATTTATGATGTAAATATCTGGAATTTCGACCCAGCTCTGATGGGCACTATTTTCAGCGTGACCCCGGAAATACGTACTACCATCTACGGTGCCAGTGCTGCCAACCAGACTCAGTACCGCGATGCAAAAGACGAACTCGCGCAAATTGCGCTCGCTCATATGCCGGGCGTGGCCACTGCAACCAACCCACACCGCCCGATCTTCGACGAAGTGCTATACACTGGGAATGCGCTTACACCGCAAGAAATCAAAGACCTGGCTAAAAATTACGTAAACCCCTCCTGGGATAATGCGAAGGGCACCACTGGTCGCAAGGTCGTTGGCCAGACCAATCTCTCTGTGCTGGATCTGAACAATCCCAATACCCTTATCGATACCACCGCGATGCACATTAACAACGACCCATCACTTGGCAACGTCCTGTTCAAGAACGCCCCAGGGGTGGAGAATGACAGCCCGTTTGGTGATCCGCGCGACGAACCGCCGCCGTATTTCTACACCCCACCGGCGGGGAACAAACAAGAGGCGCCCAAAACCATCGCCTACCCCGGCGCAGTCATGCCTGAAGGCGTGTCGGTTGACTATCAAGGGCTTGTTAATCCTCCCTCAAAAGCCATCAAAAAATAAGCATTCACACCAACACCAACAAAAAAGGCTCCCAAGCGGGAGCCTTTTTTAATGGTGACCTCTACGGGATTGACTCGGGTCTACTGACCCTCGCCCTTCGGGCTGTTCGTTTCACTCACAGTCCAAAACGCCTCCTGGCGTTTTGTGACGTCGGCCTACTGGCCTCCTCCCTTTGGGTTCCTCGCGTTGCTCGGAATCCAAAACGCCTCCTGGCGTTTTGTCGAACCCTGAGGGTTCGCTTCAGCACCTCACCACCAACAAAAAAACCACCCGCAAGGGGTGGCTTTTTAGTTGGTGACCTCTACGGGAATCGAACCCGTGTTACCTCCGTGAAAGGGGGACAACGTACGCTTAATGGACTTCGGCAGACACAAACAAACGATTGTTATTGTTGATTTCTGCTGAGTTCCGTGTTTAGATGTTCGTCAACATTCGGCGTCATCATTTTGGGAAATTTTTGGGAAACTGGTTTATGGCTCGTACAGCACGCAACTCAAAGCTCGATACACGCAGTGCCCGCAGCAAGCTGTCTCAGCAGAAGGGCGGCATCTGGCAGGTCCTAGGCCGTGGCCGAGCGCTGGGTTATCGCAAGGGGTCAAAAGGTGGGCGCTGGCTGATGCGCCTCATCGACGAAAATGGCCGTCACGAGGAAACAATCGGAGATGCCGATGATATTTTTGATGCCGACGGCGTAACCGTTTTTAGCCATGCCCAAGCACAGGAGAAAGCGCGGTCGTGGTTTGGTGCAGCAACGCGACGCACGCATGGTGAACATGTCGGTCGTCGTAACTATACAGTCGCAGATGCTATGAGCGATTACATGGAACACTACCGCGCCGAGGGCAAACGTGAGAGCAACACACAATCTACCATTAACGCCCACATCCTTCCCCTACTGGGCAATCTGGAGGTAGGGAAGTTGACCAGCACCCGCATCACCCAGTGGCACCATGACCTTGCAGCCGCTCCTGCCATGCTGCGCAGCAATCCAAACGCGCCGAAACCCAACCTACGCCCCATCGCCGATGATGCTGATACCAAACGACGTCGCAAGGCCAGCGCAAACCGTACGCTTACAGTACTGAAAGCCGCCCTCAACCACGCATGGCATGCGGGGCGCGCTGCCGACGATACCGCATGGCGGAAGGTTAAACCGTTCAAGCAGGTCGATGCCCCTGTAATCCGCTACCTGAACGCAAAAGACTGCAAGCGGATAGTGAATGCGTGCCCACCAGACTTCCGAGAACTGGTGCGGGGCGCACTCCATACAGGTTGCCGCTATGGCGAACTGACGAACCTGACTGTGGCAGATTTCAACCCAGATGCTGGCAACGTGCTGGTGCGCACCAGCAAAGGGGGTAAGCCGCGCCATGTCACGCTCAGCAAGGAAGGACAGCAATTCTTTTCTCTTGTTGTGGCAGGGAAAGACGGCAATGCCCACATCTTCACACGCGACGATGGCAACCCATGGGGCAAATCACACCAGACGAGGCCTCTGGCTGATGCCTGCGTTGCTGCAAAAATCGTCCCCGCCATTTCCTTCCATGTCTTGCGCCACACCCATGGCAGCCTGCTCGCCATGCAGGGCGTGCCACTTCCTGTTATTGCCAAGCAACTAGGCCATACGGATACACGCATGACAGAGAGGCACTATGCGCATCTCTGTCCGAACTATGTTGCCGACACTATCCGCGAACACTTCCCGAAACTGGAGTTGGGCACCGCGCGCAAAGTGCTGACTTTCAGTTAGCGCTGATACCCCTACCCCTCAAAAAGAATAAGACGCCTTTTTCGACAAGGGGGCGGGGCATAGCCCCTTCGCCGACAGAGTCGCACAATCCCATCTCAAGGGCGCGCAATTTTCTCACCTATTTTTTGAAACTGACTGCTTTTTCTGCCTCATCATAGCATTGCCGCGTAATGTGGGCGGGGGCGTACCTACGACTCTCGGTTGTCTTGCAGTTGGAGTAACCATGCACAACGCCGCCGTCAGGGGTGGCACCACCATAGCACTGCGTGTCGTACTCCTTTGGCATAGAAGCTTCATAGCTCTGTATGCAGGACTCCGCCAATCTTTTACGCTTTTCTATCTTCGCCTGCTCAGCGTTCCATTCGGCCATATTTTTTTCCCATCTTTTTTTCTCTTGTGGCGTCATCGGCTGACAAGCGGTTAGCACAGCGGCAACTATCAGAATAAAAGAACGCATAAATACTCCCCTCACTGGTGATCGGGGAGTTAGAAAACCTGCAAATAGAGAGGTCGCGCACGTCTTTAGCCGCGAGGCCTGAACATACACATGCGCCTCCCCGACCAGACGGTGGGGAGTGCTTACGGCGCACTAAGGCCGCTATTTGCAGGGGTTTCTACGCCCCAAGAGCACAACTGGCTCCTGAGTTGATACTGATGCAGCTCTATGGGCGAGTCAAGTTTTGATGAGGCTAAGGAAATGCGTTCATCGTCGGAGTTTTATGCTGATTGCGCCGCATTGTTTTGATGCGACTCTACAAACGCCTCCATCTCTGAGAGACAATCGCGAATCGGCTGGCACAAGCGCGTGCTGCTCCAAGCAAGCATCGCAGGGCATATCATGCCCAGCACTTTCTCTGCCTTAGTCAATTCGGCTCTCAGGTCATATTTTAGAATGCGCTCATGATGGGCAATGCTGTTCCGTAAGTCGCGAATCGCAACAAGGTCATCATGCAACTTTCTTACATGCGTGGGTGGAAAAATATGTCGTAAAGAGGGTGTCCAGAATCTATCCAGATACTTCGCTTCGAAGAGGGCGACCCAGAATCCGAAGCTTAGCTTTGAGATAATTAGCCCTGAACTGGGGTCTTCACCGCTTCTTTGGATGCTTTCCATTGCCTCTTCAATATCTTGCGCACGTTTTTTGCTTAAAACGGCCTTTATGTCATCAAACCAGTCGGGTTTCCCGTAAAGAGTGGTTAGTTGCTGATGAATTCGATTCCTAAGCGTGACTTCAATGTTGCCAAGCAGCTCGAAAAAAAGCGCGGACAACGACTGATTATAGCCATAAAGAACAAGCGCCTGAGCCTTGTCACCCTTCGGCACCGCCGCGATATAAGCCGCCATCCGATTGCTGCTCAAAGTCTCAAAAATCGCCTTATGGTACTGGTCATCCAAGTCCAGAGCGGATTGACATACATACTTCATACTGTTACTCTCTTTCATGGAAGCCCTGGTGCGCCACTGTCTCGGACATGTGCCCAGGGTATTTTTATTTTAGGGCCTTGCGAAGACTAGGCCTACGCGCTTTATCTTTTCTTTGTCGTGCGTCTTGCTCCGCTGCCAGCATCTCTTTCGCGATAGCCTCAAGTCGATTCACCAACGGCTCAAGGTCGTACCGGTTCGAGGTGCGCCCGCCATGCGCTTTGTAACGGTCTGCACGTTTCAGAAGCCCTTCCGCTTCCATCGTTGCGATAGCACGCTGTACAGTTTTATCCGCAACCCCCATACGCTCGGCAATGGTTTTCTTTGTTGGCCACGGCATATCCTTTGGTTGCCACCAAAAATCCAACAGATGCAGCAGCACCGCAAGCTGGTTTGCATTGAGGTGGAGACGCCGCTGCGCTCGCAGAATCACAGACGGCACCACCGTGTAGCCCGCGTCAATGACGCTACTGCCCCATTTCTGGGTTAGCAGCGTTTCAGTGTTTCCTGCCGATGGCGGCTTGGGTGTGATGGTCTTCTTCATTGGTTGCCTTATGTTCGATTTCGACGTAATATGGCACATGAAAGCGGGAGTTACTAGCCCCCTGCACTGGACGCTCTAGTCCTATCCCCTTGTGGACGTACAAGCCCAGACGGTATAGACCAAGACGTCCACTGAAGTAGACGCATCGTCAACCAGCACACATCGTTAATCACGACGCACAGACCTAGAACCTATGGCCTCATTTGACCATACCTCTGGTTTGAGAGTCTACTGCTTCGGAATGAAGTAGCGCGCGGTGTCGTCGGTGCGGGCGGCACCGGTGGCGGCGAGGGTTTCGAGCACCATTGCCACGCGCTCTTTGCGTTTGGCAGAGTTGCGCCCCGCGAAGGATGCGGCGATAGCATCGGCAGCGAGTGGCGATGCGGATTTGGCGAGGATGTCGCGCACGATGCGGATTTGCTCCAGCCCATCCGTTGGCCATGCCACCAGTTCGGCTGCTTCGGTCACGGTCACATCTGCTTCGATTTGTTCGCCCACACCAGCGCCGCGTGTCATGCGCACGCCCAGTTTCGGAATTTGGTATTCAGGACGCAGCCAGCGCACATTGCCTTGCTTCTCTTCGGCAGCACGCTCAAGGTTCAGGGCAACAAGGCGCACCAGCAATTCCTCTTCCGCCGCTTCCTGCGCAGGTGTTTTGTGGGGCGATGGAGTGGTTGCGCCCACCTTGCCGACAAGAGCGGGCGCTAAATCCGCCCAGCCGTAAGCCTCCAGCGTGGCGCGGTCGATGTCGTCATGAATTTCCTTCAGCACCGAAATCAGCCCCGCGTCGTGGATAGCGCGCTCGGATTCTGTCAGCGGCGGCACATCGCAGCCATTCTCCAACTCACGTTCGCGCTCCAGCACGTTATAGAGGCTGGTCATGGTGAGGAAACTATGCTGCGCCAGCCGCTCCTTGCGGAACGCGTCCAACTGCTCGCCTAGTTCGCGGAGGCGTTTTTTCAGTTCCGAGGGGAGTTTGGCGAAGGCAGGGAAGGGGAATTTATCAAAATCTGTGCTTTTTACATAGACCGGCCTGTCTTCTAACAAGCCACCATTTGATAGTGACCAAAAGACATGGGTGTAGGATGACAATACGGCTAGCAGCTCCGATTTATCTGAGCCTATATTTACCAGTTTATTATCTGGTCGAATCCCTGCTTCAAGGAACTGGAAGAAGCGGTGTTTAGATGTTTCGATGGTCGAGATGTATCTAGGAACGGAAAATAATGCCTTGCGCGCTTCGGGGTAAGTTTCGCCAAACCACCACCATTTTTCTCTTCTATAGCCTCTGTTGTTGGTATCGCGTTCGGGCTTAACATGCTCCAGCACATGCTGATAGACAGCGGGGAATCTCTTTTGCACATCGCCAGATTCCAGTGGGTATAAGTCTATCACCATTAGGTTTCTTGGTCGCGATGCAAGGTCGCGCCCATGCCTGTAGTGCAGAATATACTCCTCCAGCCCAGCAATTTTGCCCAGGCCGAGTGCGGCAGCTTGCGGCTGCGTCACCATAAACCCCGCCCCCACCAACATCACACCCTTACTACAAATAGAGCTATTGGCAGACATAGCACCTGCCCTAGATAAATTTGCCCCGAGCCTTAGTTTGGCGGTTACTTTGCCTTCATTACTCTCCAGTGCAACCTGCGGTGTATCCGTATCAAGCTCCGCTTCAGAAATAACCTTCGCCAGAAGCCCTTGCTTGTCGCCTGCCTCGGCAACCGTCATGGCAATGCGTACGGCGGCTTTGTCGCTGGCTTTCATCCACGGGTGGTCGGGGATGGCGTAAATGAGCGAGAGCGGCTTCTTTGCCGCCATGTAGTGCTCGATCACCCGCCGCGAAAAGGTTTGGGTGATAGAGTTGGTGGTGATGAAGCCAAAGCGTTTCAGCTTGGTGGCTTTGGCCAGCAACTGGGTGGCAGCCATATCCCAGAAATGCATTACAAAGTCTGCCCCGCCCGCCACATGTGGGCGCGCTTTCCATGCCGCTTCGGCATAGCCATCGCCCAGCTCGGCACGCATATCCTTGCCACCAATAAACGGCGGGTTGCCGACGATATATTCCACCTCAGGCCATTTTGCGGGGCGTGGGTTGGTGAATGTGTAAACGGGAATTTGTGCTTCAGGGTCGGGAATTTCCTCGCCCGAGATGAGGTTCAACTTCATCGTGTGCCCGTCCCACCGCGTGAGGGGCTTGCCGTTCGCATCGGTCAGCTCCTCCTGCTTATCGTAAGCCAGCACGGCATCCTGATGTTTAATGGTGCCATAGGCGTGAAGCACAGGCTCGATAATCGCGCTCAGGCCATTGGTGCGCAGTTGCCATTTCAGGTAACCAATCCACAGCACCAAATCCGCAATCGGCACGGCGCGGGGGTTTAGCTCCAGCCCATAGAACTGGCTGGGGTTCACCGTCTCCCCCTCCAGCCCCAGCTTGGCTTGCGTGTGGCCAAGGCTTTCCAGCGCTTCCAGCACCTCGCCTTCGAGCTTCTTCATCAGCTCCAGCGAGACATAAAGGAAGTTGCCAGTGCCGCAGGCGGGGTCGAGCACGCGAGTGGTACAGAGACGGTGGTGATAGGTTTTAACGGCCTCGATTGCGTCTTTCTTTTTCTTCGCGTCGAGCAGTTCCTGCACATGCGCCTGCACCTCTTCCCACTCCTGCCGCAGGGGTTCGATAATGGTGGGGATGACCAGCCGCTCCACATAGGTACGCGGGGTGTAGTGCGCGCCGTATTTCGAGCGCTCTTTGGTATCGAGCGCACGCTCCAGCAATGTGCCGAAGATGGCGGGCTCCACATCCTGCCAGTCGCGCTTGGCGGCGATGTAGAGTTCGTGGATGTCGTCTGGCTCCAGCGCGATGGCTTGGCGTTTCTTGAACAGCGAGCCGTTGAAGCGTTTGAGCGTTTCATTCAGCGCGGCAGCATAGCCACCTTCATCCATCACCCGCCACAGCTCTTCCATCGCGGGTTTGAAGTTTTTGGGCGTGTCTTTGATGCGCTCCAGCAAATCGGTGAAGCTCTTTTTCGGCAGCAGCTCCACATCCTCGGCAAACATGGTGAACAGGCAGCGCATCAGGAACTCGGCTACTTCCTTGGCGTCGTGCTTTTTCTCCAACCGCTTGGCGATGGTGGCAAGGCGCTCGGCAATGTCGCGGGTGACCTCGGCAGAGATGCGGGTGGGGTCGAGCGTTTGCGGCTCTGTCCATATCGCACGTAGGCGGGTTTGGATTTTTTCTTCACGCAAGTCGTCGAGGTAGATGCGATAGGATTGGCGGTCGGGGAAATGGGCGTAGTTCTTCCCTTGGCCAGAGAAGTCGGCATAGACCTCAATCACATGGCCAATATCTGCTACCAATAGAAACGGTGGATAGCCATGCTCAACAGGTAGGGCGCGTGCATAACCCTCCGCCTGCTTACGCGCGGCCAGCATGGTGGTGTCCCAGTTGCGGGTGCCGCGTTTGGCGGCACCTGTTTTGGTGCTCTCCCTATCTTCGGGGATCAGCTCATGCTGGTCGGGGTTGTATCTGGCCTGCCCGCGCCGCGAGGATTGTTTGGCCTCCAGAATAAAACAGTTGCGTTTGTAGAGGTCGATACGGCCTTTGGTTTTTGTGCCATCCGCGTGCTTGAAGTTGACGCTGCGCTCGAACACATAATCGTTCTCGTGGTTCTGCTCTTTCGCTGGGTCGGGCTTGGGCAAGTCGAGCACATCGCACAGGCGCTCGATGAACAGGTGGGTGTTCGCCGTCTCCGCCCCGCCTGATTGGGCAAAGTCTTCGATGAACTTGTCGAGCGGTGAAGCGGTTGTTTTTGCCATGCCCTCAGAGTTATCGGCTCTGGCGTGTATGTTCAAACTATTTCTGGCCATAAACAGGGACGACGGCGATGCCCTGCGTGGTTTAGAATTCAACCATGAAACAAACCATATATCGAGCCAACCATGCCAGCTCCTGACTGGGAAAAACGCACAATATTCGCTAGGGAATACGCCGCTTCCAGCAACGGAACGCAGGCAGCAATCGTTGCGGGAGTTCCAGCCACCAGTGCGCACGCAATGGCTTATAAATGGCTCCGAAATACTGAAGTTGTGGCGCTAATACGCCATGAATTGGACGCCCGCTTGCGCGACCTCGGCCCCGTGGCATTGGACGTGCTGCGTGACCTGATGGCCGATGCCAGCGTATCACCACAAACCCGCCTCACCGCCGCGCGTGATGTGCTCGACAGGCTAGGCTGGGTTCCTCCGCGTCGCGTAGATGCGATGCCACTGCGCGCAGAGCGGAGCGTCGAGGAGTTGAGCGTGGAGGAACTGAAGGCAATTGTCGCGCAGGAAGCGCGTATGCTCACCGAAAATACCGAAAGTTAGCACCCAAGGCTTATACTTTCGGTACTTTCGGTGGTTTGCCTGCTAAAAGCCAGCAACTTGCCAAGCCTCTTTGCGGCGCTCACCATTAATGATGGCCCCACCATCATGCGGTTTGAGCCAGCCGTGTGCGACCAATACATCCACTGCAACCCGCGCAGTTTTGGCGCTACTGGCATAATTGGTGTTTTTATAGATGTTGGCGAGAGATACCAGCGGCTGCTTCCAGTGGTTTTGCAGCCAGTGCAGCACACGTTGCGCCAATTCCACCTCAGCCGGAACTTTGCTTGCGCCATATACCCGCAGCGCTTCGCTGGCGTAATGCGCGGCAAGACGGATGGCCGATGCTAAATGCTGGCTACTGATTTCCACGCAAGTATCATCTTCTACCAAGGCCATCACCGCTGCGAGGCGTGCAGCATGTTCGGGCAGCTTATTCGCCAACCCTTTTATTTGCTCATATTCGCCATCATGCCCAACCTTCGCTTCCACTTCATCCGCAAAGCGGAACCATTCCCGTTGCGCCTCCTCGGAAAATGGCAGCCCCCTTGGGTCCAGTTCGTTGCGTGCGCCCTTGGCCAATGGCACCGGCAGGTTAAGCAGGTAACCCATTCGGGCGTGGTACACATCAAGAGCAATGGCACTTGCTGGGTCTGGCATTTTCGAGAAGCGGGTGCCGGAGGTGCTTTGTGGAACAACCACCAATGTGCGAGAGAGATAACCTTGCCCCATAAGCATATCATCCGCCATTAGCACACGAGCGATAATCGGCTGCATTTGCAGATGCATACTGAGGCGGCGACCAACAAAGCGGTCTGCGCCATCGCCAGCACGAACTTTTTTAATAGGGTCACCGTCCCACAATTCCGAAAGCGACGTTGCCGTCTTCATTTTGTTGTCTTTGGACATACCGTGCCCGCCAAGAAATTGGCCACCTTCTGCCGAATAGATTCCCAAGCTGGGATGCCCCTCTTTATACAGCCGCAAAAGGCCCTCGTAGGTAGGCTCTGAACAGGTGAGCATTGGCACTAATGGCGCTTCAGGCTCATCCCCCAATGCAACAAGTGCTGCTTTCTTTGAAGCAACGGCAGCGACCCCGGTTATTCCCGAACCGCAAGACGATTTACTCGCTGGGTGCAGCTTACCACTTTTGATTCTGTTACGCTCTGCTTCCCACGCATCCTTTGCATCTTTATGGTCCTTCATGTCTAGCTTGTACAGCTCATCCAGTTCCTTTTCGCGCAGACGTACAGAACGCATCGCCTCCGAATCCACCGAACTTTTTCGCTCGCCACTCTCTGCAACGCTTACAAAAAAACAGGATAGCGGCTTCTTGTCACCGGTAGGAAGCAGCACATCGGCGTGGCCTTGCACCGCCAGCGTTGCCGCCGCCAGTACAGATTGCGCGCAAATCGCAGGTGGAGCCTGCACTTTGTCGTTGATAGCTAAAGCCGCATTCCTGAGCACAGGTGGCAGTGCATCAACCGGGTATGGTTCTGCTACTCCCCATCCTTTTGCCAGCGGCATAGGGGCCTCTTCCTGCGGGTTTCTCCGGCGTTCCTGCAACGCGTACAGGTGCTCTAGTTCAGGGTCGACACTCATGCTGATACTCCTTGATTTTGCAATTCGGCTTTTGCGATGCTGTTGACGGTGCGCTTGACTTCAAGGTCACTGAGCGGAGGATTGAACCGCGCGCTGTTCACGCAACGGCAAAGCTCCAGAACCAGAAAGGGTTCAGAAATGCTGCGCAGCAATTTCCCCGCGATACGCGCCATGGTGTCGTTGCGCGAACCTTCGCCAACACCCTCCGCCAGCAGGTCATGCAGCCACGGCTGCCCCTGCCCATTGGGGGCGGTTGATTGGCTTCTTTTGCCCGTTACCATCGAAAGCAACCATGGCGGCGCAACGGTCATTTTATCGGGGCTATCCACGCACCGAATATATTCGCAACCCGATGCGTGCACTGAAGGTGGCACAACGACGTAACCGCCATCGCCTCGTATATCCAGCCCCTCGCCTAGTTTTCCGGCGCTGTTTGGCACAAGTTGGCCGGGATACAGGAAGTATAGGTGTCTGCCTCCTCCGCCCGTCAATACCGTCACTGTAAGCGGTAGTTCTTCGTGCTCGGCTTCAAGCCTGCGCAAGCTCGCTTCGCCTTCGTCACCGTCAATATCCAAGACAAAGAAGCCGGATACTGCGCCGCTTGCCGCGCCGATATTGGCCGAAGGATTTGCCTCCCACCAATCACCAATTTGCTGCGGGTCTGTGGTCGCGTCTTTATACCCATGTGTGGTTGCGGGGCGCTTTCCCTTAGGCTCCAGTGGGAAGACGTGAATGCCGCGACTGGCAATTGCCTGCGCGCGCTCCTTGAGCGAAGGGATTTCAGCGCTCATGGCTAAGCCCTCCCACCGAGTTGCTTCAGCCACTGCTGAGCGGCTTCCGCCGTGATGAGAGTCCGGCGTCCGACCTTCACGATTTTAAGGTGGCCTTCCTTGATCTCCTTGTAGGCAAGTGACCTGCCGATGCCATGTAGTTGGCAGAACGTGGCCACGTCGTAGGCTTGGTGTGGGGTTGTGTTCATTGTAGTCCTCCATGATTGTTTAGCGTTAGTGGAAGTCATAATGAACGTGCGCGGAAGGGCTGGGAAACGGGATGTTTCCTCCGTCATACCTTCCTTTTCAATGGCTTAATTCTGCCCGTCCGGAGCAATTTCTTTTTTATTGTAGAGACGTCAAATCCCGGAACGCTATCGCCCCACTTTTTATAGGCGATTTCGCGTATTTTGCGGGCCGCATCCGTAATTCCCATCCCGCCGAGGGTTGCCGCATTTTCATCAAAGATGCGGAGAATGTTGGCCTCTTCGGTCTTGCCCCCTCTTTTCTTCGATGTTGCATGGTTCGTAGGGTCAGGCACCACATCAAACTCCAGCTCCACGAACTTGTCACCACCGCCACTCGCCGAGTGAGTGGTGAGGTCAATGCACAGATGGTTCCATTTTTTTGCCGTAATTGGCTGCGGCTTATGATACTTTTCGCGAGAGACAGGCAGCCCATAAGCGACCGCGGCCTTATCCTTGAGGGCTCTCTGTAGCTGCTCCAGCAAGAACGCCTGCTCCGCCCCCACCAAATTTTGTTTCGGCGCGAGTGTTTCGGCGATGACCTGAATCTCGCGGACCTCTTCCAGTGATAGCCCGGTGCCGGGGTCTTTTTGGACCATTCTGTCGCCGTTGAAGTAGCTGTTGCAGTGGTCATACTGTGCGAAGACCTCCAAGGCAGTGGCGAGGTCCATTCGTGGCGGTAACGTGTAGCGTGTCATGCTGCTCTCCTGAGTCGGTTATGTGAACCGCCTCATCGCTTGCGCCACTAGACGCAGAACTCACAAGAGCGGATGACAACAAAATACCGTCCACACAATACCGCCGTCATCCCCGAAAATGCGGGGACATATTTTTGGGAAATTTTTGGGAAATGGTGCTTTTGGGGCTTTGGCTCAAGCGATAAGCGCTTGAAAAATATGGTGACCTCTACGGGAATCGAACCCGTGTTACCTCCGTGAAAGGGAGGTGTCCTAACCGCTAGACGAAGAGGCCATGCTGCGGCAATGCCGCAAAACAGGCGGCGAGATACACCACGAGCGCGCGTGCAAGTCAAGCGCTTTTCGGGGGAGGGCTCCATCGGCGCGCATTCAGGGCGTGCGTAGCGTAAGAGAGCCGCGTTGCGGCTGGGGTCAGCGCGAAGCGCGTAGGGGGCAAAGAGCCCCCTTCAAGAATAAAGACTAAGCCGCCTTGGCGTATTTATCAAGATCCTCCGCCGTGCCGATATTCACCACCTCAATCCCCGGGGCGATGCGTTTGATGAGACCCGCGAGCACGTTGCCGTTGCCCACCTCGATCATCCGCGTCACGCCCGCAGCCTGCATGGCGAGCACGCTATCCACCCAGCGCACGGTGCCGGTTACCTGGGCCACCAGCAGTTCCTTGATGAGCGCCGCGTCGGTCACATATTCCGCCGTCACGTTAGCTACCACTGGCACAACGGGTGCCTGAATATTGGCCGAGGCCAGCGCTTCTTTCATCGCCATGGCGGCAGGCGCCATCAGCGAGCAGTGAAACGGCGCCGAGACCGGCAGCGGCAGCGCGCGTTTCGCGCCATGCTCCTTAGCCACCTCAATCGCGATTTCCATGCCGCGTGCAGAGCCAGAGATCACCGTCTGGTTGGTGGAGTTCTGATTGGCGATCTCGATCACCTCGGTGCGGGCGCGGGCGCGGGCTTCGCGCACAATCGCCTCCACTTCGCTGAACTCGGGGCCGATAATTGCCACCATGCCGCCCTGGCCTTGCGGCACCGCCGCCTGCATCGCGCTGCCACGAATCCGCAGCAGCTTGGCGGATTCCGTCAGCGTCAGGCTTCCGGCCGCCGTCAGCGCCGAATATTCGCCCAAGCTATGCCCGGCAACGCAGCTTGCGCTTGCGGGCAGCGCAAAGCCCATCTCCTTTTCCATCACCCGAAATGCCGCCATGGAGACCGCCATAATCGCGGGTTGCGCGTTTTGCGTCGCGGTCAGCTCCGCCTCCGGGCCCTCTTTAATAATCGCCGAGAGCTTCTGCCCCAGCGCCTCGTCCACCTGCTCAAATACCTCGCGCGCGACGGCGAAATTATCGGCGAGGCTTTGCCCCATACCAATGGTTTGCGAGCCTTGGCCGGGGAATACGAGGGCAGTGGTCATGGGGAAACCTTTCCTTAGTGCCCGACGAGGCCTGCTGGCCTCACACGGGGTTAATCAATGGGTTAATGAACAGAACCCCGATTCCTAGCCGATTTTTTGCACTGCGGCAATGGGGAAGCCAAAATCTTCACAAAACTGTCACACAAACAGCCCTGCCGCTGTGCTATTCTATCAAGGTGCCTTTTTGAATTTATGAACCTCGTTTATAAGCTCAAGGTATAGTGTTCCAACGCTGGCTCATGGCGCACTTATTTTTTCGCAGGCAAGAGGGGTGAACCTTCTGGAGCAAAACGAATAATCTCTAAAAAATTTAGACATGGAGAAAAGAAAAAACAAGTTTTTCATGGGCATCCTGCTCATGATTTTGGGGATCCTAATTGGGGCCCTTAAGTTAGAGGGCATAGTGCCCTCTATTAAATTAATAATAAACCTATCTGGCGGCGCAATCGCCACCTTTGGGTTTTTTAACTTTTCGAAGGCAACATTCCTGCACAAAGGATAGTTTTGCCTTCAAGACCCGTCCTAACCCCTATAGGGATCATTAGGCGGGTCTTTTTTTGCCCATTTTCCCCTTGCCTTTCCCCCACTCCTCCCCTAGAAGACCCCCTCCCCGCGGTGCGGGGCGTTAATTCACAGGTTGCCTTGTAGCTGCACATGGGGTGCAGGAATCGAAAGCAGCCGTTAATGGGAGAAGTGTTATGGCATTCTACGAATGCACCTTCGTCGCGCGCTCGGACATGTCCAAGGCCGACGTAGAAAAGCTGACCGCAACGTTCAGCAAAATCATCACCGACAACAGCGGCACCATCGTAAAGACCGAATATTGGGGTCTGCGCACGCTGGCGTATAAAATCAACAAAATGGCAAAAGGCCATTACACCATGCTGGGTCTCGACTGTTCGCCCGCGGCTCTGAAAGAGCTCGAGCGCAATATCGGCATCAACGAGGATGTGATCCGCACGATGACCGTACGCGTTGACACCATGGATGCATCGCCGACGGTGATGCTGCAGCAAAAATCCGGCGATTCTTACGAAGCCGCATAAGGGAGAGAGAAACATGAGCAGTTACAACAATCCGCGCGGTGAGCGCAGTGAACGTCCGGCCGGTGGCCGTGGCGAAGGCCGTTCGTTTGGTGGGGGCGACCGTGCTCCACGCGCAGGCGCTGAAGGTGCTGAAGGCGCCGCTGGTGGCCGTAAAGTATTCTTCCGCCGTCGCAAGTCGTGCCCGCTGACGGGTCCGAACGCACCTGCGGTAGACTATAAAGACGTGAAGCTGCTGGGCCGCTTCATTTCCGAGCGCGGCAAAATTCTGCCGAGCCGCATCACCGCCGTTTCTGCGAAGAAGCAGCGCGCGCTTTCCCAAGCGATCAAACGCGCCCGCAACCTCGCGCTTCTGCCATACGTCGTACAATCGTAGGAGATTCATCATGGACGTTATCCTGTTAGAACGCATCAGCCGCCTCGGTTCAGTTGGCGATGTGGTAAAAGTAAAGAACGGCTTTGCCCGCAACTTCCTGCTGCCGCAGAAAAAGGCACTGCGCGCCACGGAAGACAATAAAAAAGTATTCGAAGGCCGCCGCGCGGTTCTCGAGAAGCAAAACGCTGAAAGCAAAGCGGTGGCTGAGAAACTCGCTGCATCGATGGGCAACCTGTCGGTCAGCATCATCCGCCAAGCATCGGAAGACGGCAAGCTCTACGGCTCCGTTGCCGTGCGCGATATCGCCGTAGCACTCGAAGAAGCCGGTCACGTGATCGAGCGTCGCTTCATCGACCTCACCTCGGCGATCAAAAGCCTTGGCGTGTACGAAGCGACCGTTCACCTGCACCCGGAAGTATCGGTGCCGGTGAAAATCCAAGTGGCACGTAACGCCGAAGGCCTCCTCAGCAAAGAACTCGCGGCGAAGGCCGACGATGCTGAAGAAGCCCCCGCGTTCGAAAGCGACGACGCCTCGACCGACGAGGACGCGGCGTAAGCGACTTCGTCACTCTGATTTTTTTGGAGTCGAACCGTATCGAAAAACCCGGCCAGCGATGGTCGGGTTTTTTTCTTATCCACACACCCCCTCACCGTTCCGTGCAAGGTTCACCCTCGCACTGCCGTTTTTCTTTTCAATGCTGTGTGCAACTGATCGCGCGTGATAGTCGTCGGCGATTGTGTTAGTATGGTGGACGACCAAAAATAAAATCACGACTCGGAAAAGCACGCATCTATGGCCACCGTTCTCGAACATCCCAACACGCCGCAAAAAGAAATCTCGCCCCTTCCTGCCAAGGAAGCACCGCATAATATGGAGGCGGAGCAAGCCGTACTCGGCGCGATTCTAGCCAATAACGAGGCGCTGAACCAGGCGGGCGGGCTGCTCGCGCCGGAGGATTTTTACGCCGGCATTCACCAGCGCATTTTCAAAAGCATTCAGCAATTCCACGACAAAGGGCTGATCGCCAACCCGGTCACGCTCAAGCATCATTTCGCGGGGGCGGAAGGCGTGGAAGACCAGTACCTCGCCAAGCTCGCCGCCGCGGCAACTTCCATCATCAACCTCCCTGCTTACGCGCGCATCATCCGCGACCTCGCCATCAAGCGGCGGCTGATAAATGTCGGCGAGAACGTAGTGGTCGAGGCGTTTAACCCACAGAGCGAGCACGGCGCGCTGTCGCAGGTCGAGATGGCGGAGCAGCAGCTCTTCAAACTGGCGACGGATGGCGATGCCGAGGGTGGCTTCAAAGCCCTCAAATTCTCGGTGGTGGATGCGCTGAACCGCACGGAGAAAGCCTTCAAGCGCTCCGGCGCCGTGGTCGGGCTGGATACCGGCTTCAAGGAAATGAACCGCGTGCTCGGGGGATTGCATCCCAGCGATCTGTTGATTCTGGCGGGTCGTCCGGCGATGGGTAAAACCGCGCTCGCCACCACGCTGGCCTATAACGCCGCCAAGGCCATCGCGCACGAGGATGAAGACGCGTTCGCGCGCAACGAGAAGCCGCGCTCGGTTGGGTTTTTCTCGCTCGAGATGTCCGGCGAGCAGCTCGCGCTGCGTCTGCTTGCGGCAGCGGGCGGCATCAGTTCGCACAAGCTTCAGCGTGGCGATTTGAGCCAAGACGAATTCCAGCGCCTCGTGTCGGAATCCACCCAACTCGGCAACCTGCCGCTGCATATTGATGATACTCCCGCCCTCACCATCGGTGCATTGCGCAGCCGCGCGCGCCGCCTCAAGCGCGTGCATAACGTGTCGCTCATCGTGATCGATTACCTGCAACTCGTGCGCCCATCGAGCAGCAACAGCCAGAGCAATCGCGTGCAGGAAGTTTCCGAAATCACACAAGGGCTGAAGGCGATTGCGAAAGAGCTCGACATCCCCGTCATCGCACTCTCGCAGCTTTCCCGTGCGGTCGAAAGCCGCGACGACAAACGCCCACAACTGGCGGATCTGCGTGAATCCGGCTCCATCGAGCAAGACGCCGACATCGTGATGTTCGTCTACCGCGAGGAATATTACATGCAGCGCCTGCAACCGCGCGAAGGCACGCCGGAGCATACGGACTGGCAGGCCAAAATGGCCGCCGTGCATGGCCTTGCGGATGTCATCATCGCCAAGCACCGTAACGGCCCGGTCGATACCGTCACCCTCGCCTTCCAGTCCGAACTCACCAAGTTCCTCGACCATGTGAAGGACGACCATTTGCCAGAGCAGTATTATTAGTCGCAAGCGACTAATAATCTATGGCTTGGCTTCAGATTGATCTACTGATCAATCCTGCGCGCCGCTTCGCGGGCTGATGGCTCGGCTCGCCCTGCTCACCTGAGATTACCTGTCACCCCGGCGTATGCCGGGGTCTGTGCCGCGCGAAGCGCACATAATATTTTTCTTCCCCGCCTGCGTAGTTTCGCGTATTTCGTAGCTATGCTCACCCCCACCCTCACTGTCTCACTCCCCGCCATCGTCGCCAACTGGGAATGGCTCTCCAGCCGTTTCACTGGCGAGGAATGCGCCGCCGTGGTCAAAGCCAATGCCTATGGGCTCGGCATGATTCCGGTCGCCACCGCGCTCGAAGCGGCGGGGTGTGGCATATTTTTCGTCGCCACGCTGGAGGAAGCAATCCTACTGCGCGAGACATTGCCGGACGTGCGCATCGTGGTGTTCCACGGCGTGCAGGCGAACGAGGAAGACGCCTTCGTTGAATATAGGCTGATCCCCACGCTCAATTCTGAGGAGCAGATCGCGCGCTGGAAACCGATCGCCATCGACGACGAGCATGCCGTCAGCGTGCTACATGTCGATACCGCTATGGGTAGGCTCGGCCTGCAGCCCGAGGCATTTCATGCCTTGATAGAGGAAGAATCGAGCATACTCGAAGCGTGCCGCGTGGGGCTGCTGATGAGCCATCTCGCCTGCGCGGGGGAGCCGGATCACCCGCTCAACGCGGCGCAACTGGCGCTGATGAAAAATGCTTCCGCCCTCGCGCCGCATCTGCCGGTATCGCTGTGTAATTCCGGCGGCGTGCTGCTGCCTGCGGAATATCATTTCGACCTCGCCCGCCCCGGCTGCTCGCTCTACGGCATCGCGCCACACTCCGCCGTGGCGAACCCCATGCAACACGTCGCCACCTGGCACGCGCCGATTCTGATGACGCGCACGCTGACCAAAGAACAGACGATTGGCTACGGCGCGACCTACACCGCGCCCGCAGGCACACGCATCGCCACCGTCGCCAGTGGTTATGCCGATGGGTATCCGCGCTACCTCTCCAACAAAGGCATGGGCTATATTGGCGATTATCCAACGAAGTTGGTAGGCCGCGTGACGATGGACATGCTGATGTTTGACGTCACCCACATCCCCGAATCCGTCGCGCATGAGGGTGCCGCCGTCACCCTGCTCGGCGATAAAGACGGCATCCGGGTCGATGAGGTTGCCGCCGCTGCCAGCACTATCGGCTACGAAATCCTCACCAGCATTGGCGATCGCGTCCGTCGCATCTATCTATAACACGGCTCTAGACTCCCTCACATCACCTGCTATAACACCCCCATGGACGCATTTTTAAAACTCAATCCGGTCGCGCGTGTTGGTCACGTGTTTATGCTGTTTCTGGCGGCGATTGGGCGTCTGGCGCTGTTCACCTCGCATATTATCGGCGAAGGCATCCGTAAGCCCTACTACCCGCGCCAATTCGTGCGTATGATGATCGAAATCGGCTATTATTCGCTCCCCGTGGTCGGTCTCACTACGCTCTTCACTGGCGCGGCGCTGGCGCTGCAAAGCTATTCCGGCTTCTCGCGTTTCTCGGCGGAAAGTTCCATCCCCATCGTGGTCGCCCTCGCCATCACGCGCGAGCTGGGGCCGGTGATGGCGGGGCTGATGCTCGCCGGGCGCATCGGCGCGTCGTTCGCGGCGGAAATCGGAACCATGCGCGTGACGGAGCAGATCGACGCGCTCGTCACGCTTTCCACCAACCCCTATAAATACCTGCTCTTCCCGCGCGTGGTTGCAGCCGCCATCATGCTGCCCTGCCTCGTATTCGTGGGCGATGTGATCGGCATTTTCGGCGGCTATGCGGTGAGTGTGAAAGCGCTCGGCTTCGCGCCGATTCCCTACATCAACAACACGTGGGATTACCTCGTCTGGTTCGACGTCACGAGCGGGATGATGAAAGCCGCCGTGTTTGGTTTCATCGTCGCGCTGATGGGCTGCTATCACGGCTATCACAGCAAGGGCGGCGCGCAGGGCGTCGGCACCGCCACCACCAACGCGGTGGTCTCGGCGTCGATCCTCATTCTGCTGTCGAACTACCTGCTCACCGAACTCTTTTTCGGGATGTAGGCAGGAGGAGATATGATCAACGCCGTTCCCAAAATCAAACTCACCAACGTCCATAAAAAATTCGGCAAAAAAATCGTGCTGGATGGCGTGCATCTCGAAGTGCTGCCGGGCGAATCGCTTGTCATCATTGGCGGTTCCGGCTCGGGCAAATCGGTCAGCATTAAAACCGTGCTTGGCCTCATCACGCCGGATTCAGGGACGGTGGAGGTAGACGGGGTGGACGTCACCCGCATGAATTTCCGCGAACGCGCACCCATGCTGCAAAAAGTGGGCATGCTGTTTCAAGGCGGCGCGCTGTTCGATTCGTTGCCGGTGTGGAAAAACATCACCTTCGGCGCGAAGGAGCGCGGGCAGGAACTCACCCCTGAAACAGCCCACGAACTCGCCGTTGAAACGCTCGAAGCCGTCGGCCTCGGTGCAGATGTCGCTGACCTCCTCCCCTCTGAACTCTCCGGCGGCATGCAAAAACGCGTCGGCCTCGCCCGCGCGATTGCCTCCAAACCCGAAATTCTCTTCTTCGACGAGCCCACCACCGGGCTCGACCCCATCATGGCGGATGTGATTAACGACCTCATCGTTTCCTGCGTGAAAAAGCTGGGATCCACCGCCGTCACCATCACGCACGACATGGCGAGCGTGCGCAAAATCGCGAGTAGAGTAGCGATGATCTACAAAGGCAAAATCATCTGGACAGGCCCCGTCTCTGCCATCGACAATTCCGGCAACCCCTATGTCGACCAGTTCGTCCACGGCCGCGCCCACGGCCCGATTACGGATGAGAAAAAGAAGGCGTAACGCCTTTTTTTACAAAAAATTAACAATATCGTAATCATTTTGCTACTATACTGGCGCAATGAGCATCTTTTATCACACGCTAGGCTACGATGATCAGCTCTATCGGCTGAAGCTGGAGTGCGACCCCAAGGAGAAAACACTCGCCGTTTCCGTGGATGGGCAATCTGCGCCCTGGCCGCGCCTTGTCGCCGCGCTGGAGCGGCAGCTGCTGGTCTATGCACCCAACGTAAAGGGCGACTATGCCTCCCCCATTGCGCGAAGTAGGGAAGGCAACAAACTCATCTTTCGTGGCATCGGCGAAGACTTCGCCCTCAAACTCAATACCGAAACCATTGGCACCTATACGGGCGATGGGAAGGGCAATCTCACGCAGACCATGCACCGCCCCCTCACCGTTGGCGAGATACGGCGGATGGGCACGTTCCACAATGCCCCACCATATGCGCAGCAACGCGAGGATCTGACAAAAGAAGACAACGCCGCCTTGCTTGCACGTGCAAAAAAAGCGGTATTCACCGACTTCCATACGCATAGTTCAGGGCAAATCAGCCCGCAGGGGTTGCTCAAAGTAGCGCTCGCCCACAATGCGTATTATCCCGTTTCGCTGATGAAAGAGGCCGGGATCGATACCAGCTTCAAAAATTTTCCTAAAGGGGTGCGCAAGAAAATCGCACGCGTTCCCTTCCCCCCACGCGATGTACCGAACATGCCTGACGAGGTCGATGCGATTGCGCTTAACGCCCTTGAGGATGACGACTTACATAAACTGGCGCTCAAAATGGCTATGCCGATGGATCGGCAATCGACCTATTCCGAGATGGAGCACGACGCCTATCGCTTCCGCTACCCGCTCACGAAAGACAAAGCGCTGTTTGCCGACACGCTCAAGCAAATGGCACGCGAGTTTGTGGCGCAGGGCATTCAGCACGCTGAAATTGCAATGGTCGGGCTCGATAACCCAGACTTGCTGCGCATCCTGCACCAGACCATGCATGAGATTGAGCATGACCCGGAATTCAAAGGGTTCACGATGCAGTTCATGGTGGGCATTCCGCGCAATTTCTCATTACCGAAAATTGAGGAGCTGCTTGAGAAAACGAAAATCCTCTCACAAAGCTCCTATATTACCGGCGTGGATTTTATTGGTTATGAAGTAAACAAAACCAAAGATTTCAGCGATATGCTCAGTAGGTTCTGCGACTGGGCAAACACCGATCGTCCCGGCTTCAACGTGCGTATGCATGCGGGCGAGAACGATAAGAACCTCGATAACGTCAAAGACTTTCTGGAGCTTGCACAGGCACATCCCGGGCTGCATTTCCGCGTTGGCCATGGCGTGCACGGCATGAACGCCGATACGCTTAAGCTGGCGGCGGAACTAAATAAAGACCCTGAAAACCCCCGCCTGACTATTGAGTCCAATCCGGACTCGGTGATTGCCCTGAACAACATCGATAGCTTTACCGATATTCCGTATAAAAAGATGGTCGATCATAAAATTCCGTTCGTGCTTAGCTCAGATTCTGCAGGCACCTATGGTACAAGCGCGGAACAACTCGGGCTGGCAGCCTATTACGGCGGGCTCGATCATGAGGGCTTCGACCGGCTCGAAAAACATCAACAGCTTCTGATTAACCAACAACGGCGTTACTCAGAAGCTATTGCCCATACGATCCCCAATTGGGATGAACCTGCGGCAAAAGATCGTCTGACCGACTCGCTCGTCAGCTTCCTGAGCACCGTACCCACCGCGCCTTCTGCGGCAGGGGATACGATTGATCCGGCAATCATTGCTGCCAAGCTCGAGGCCGATGAAGTGTCGTTGATCGAGAACGTAAAAGGAACACCGGAGCTGAACAGCCGCACCCCGATCACGCTGGTCGGCGCATCGGGCGAGCGCTGGGAACAAATTGATCCTCTCGCACAACGGGAAACCGCCATCGCCGTCGACATGCTGGTACATGTACTTGACCCTGAGAAAGCGTACTTCACGCAGGGGCGCTCCAAGCAAAGCGGCCTGAGCTATATCGGCAACAAAGCAATCGAGCATGGTAACGAAGATTTAGCCGCGGAAGAAAAAGACCCTTTCTACAATCTCGGTATGTTAGTGGCTCCGAGCTTTTCGGAGTCGGACTCCTATAAACATCTCACACATATGCAGCGCGTGAGCGATAAATTACTCGACCTTGCAGATGCGTTGGTTTCGCACACGTTCGAACAAAACGGCGTGTTGATTGCAGCAGGCGGCGCGGCATTCACGCGTGATATTGTCACCAAGGCCGACCAGCGTGGCATTCTCGAAAAATCCCCCGTTGACCGCCGTGCGATGTTTCTTTTCTCCAATACCAAGGGGGCATCGGCAGAGAAAAGTAAAGTGCTACACCCCAACTACGCTGTGGAAGATGGTATTGCCCTCATCACCAAACTCCACGCACTCAAGCCCGAATTATTCCGCGAAGGCTTCAGCCTCGCCAACCTGCATGACCTCTATCAACAATCCGCGGCGCGGGTCGAACAATATGGCTACGACGCGCCGGTCGATCCTACACAGCAAACGATTACCACCGCTCAGGTCATTGCCCTTGGTAAGTCAAAAAAGAAGGAGATGTAAGATGCGCATGCCCCGCATTGAAAGCGAACATTCTTTTGCCTACCAACAGCAACTCCCTGTCCATATTTTGCGCAGTAAAAACCGGGATGGCGAGCATTGCTATTTCATCCTACGCACGAGCAAGGCGCGCTTTACGCAGCTTCTGGCCAAAAAGAACCGTGAAAGCGTGAACATCGCCGACTATGGTGAAATACTTGCCTCTGGCTATGGCAGCACCCCATCAGCGCGTGTTGTCCACATGCTCCAAGAGAAATACGGCATCGAACTTCCGGAAAGCATGTAAGGCCTTCTTGCGCTTGCCTTCCCGGCTTAGTAGAAGCAGGGTATGGCCAAAAATTCTTCGCAGTATGTCTGTCAGTCCTGTGGCGCGGTGGCGGCCAAATGGGCGGGGCGGTGCGATGCCTGTGGCGAGTGGAATAGCATTGTAGAAGAACAGGTTAGCGCGGTTCCAAAGGGCATGAAACCGGGCAAATCCAAGGGGCTCGAGATCGCCTCGCTGGCGGATGCCGTGGCGCCGCACGCCCGCGAGACCACCGGCATCGGCGAGCTCGACCGCGTGCTCGGCGGCGGGCTAGTCGAAGGTTCGGCCATCCTCCTCGGTGGCGATCCGGGCATCGGCAAATCCACCCTGCTGCTTCAGGCGGCGGCGATATTGGCAAGCGGCGGGCGTAACGTCCTCTATATCTCCGGCGAGGAATCGCTCGCGCAAATCCAACTGCGCAGCCAGCGCCTTGGCCTCACCACCGCGCCGCTCACGCTGGCGACGGCGACCTCCGTGCGCGACATCCTCGCGAGCATCGACGTGCCGCACGCGCCGGATGTGGTGGTGATTGATTCCATCCAGACCATGTTTGTTGATTCCATCGAATCCGCGCCGGGCACGGTGGCGCAGGTGCGTGCCAGCGCGCACGAACTCATCCGCGCCGCCAAAAAGCGCGGCTTCAGCCTCATCCTCGTCGGCCATGTTACCAAAGACGGCCAGATCGCCGGGCCCCGCGTGCTCGAGCATATGGTTGACACCGTGCTCTATTTCGAGGGCGATCGCGGCCAGTATTACCGCATTCTGCGCGCGGTGAAAAACCGCTTCGGCGCGACGGATGAAATCGGCGTCTTCGCGATGAACGATACCGGCCTCAGCGAAGTCAAAAACCCCTCCGCCCTGTTCCTGCACGAGCGCAACGCCCCTGTTTCCGGTGCCGCCGTGTTCGCGGGGATGGAGGGCACCCGCCCCCTGCTCGTCGAGATTCAGGCGCTGGTCTCGCCCTCCACCATGAGCACGCCGCGCCGCGCCACCGTGGGGTTCGATGGCGCACGGCTGGCGATGATTCTGGCGGTACTCGAAACCCGCGCGGGCATGAAATTCTCCGACAAGGAAGTGTTCCTCAACGTCGCGGGCGGCATGAAAATCAACGAGCCGGGGGCGGATGTGGCCGCCGCGATGGCGCTGCTTTCGGCGCTGCTCGATAAACCGCTGCCCACCCAAATGGTCAGCTTCGGCGAAATCGGCCTCACCGGGGAAATCCGCGCCGTCAGCCGCAGCGACACACGGCTGAAGGAGGCGATGGCGCTCGGCTTCAAGCGCGCGGTCATTCCCACCAGCACGGCTGAGAAAAATAATGCCTGCCACGCTGTGGCCCATGTGGACGCGCTCGTGCGTTTCATGCTAGAGGGATAACCAACACCATTTCACCACCCACCCTGCACGGTATTTATGGTTGAAGCATCGCTGAATATTTTTGATCTTTGCGTCCTCGTCGTCGTCGGGTTGTCGGCGCTTCTGTCGTTCTTCCGCGGCTTCGTGCGCGAGGTACTCTCGCTCGGCGCGTGGCTCGGTGCGGGCGTCATCACGCTCTATAGTTTTCCGGCGGTCAGCGAATGGCTCACCCCGCAGGTCAAAAACCCTATGATCGCGAGCGGCCTTGCCAGCATGGGCATGTTCATTATCTCGCTCGTCACGCTTTCCATCCTGCTTGGCGTGTTCCTGAAATTCCTGAAGCCCGGTTCGGAGGTCGGCTTTCTCGATAATTTCATCGGCCTGTTTTTTGGCATCGCGCGTGGCGTGCTCGTCGTCTCCATCGCCTATTTCGTGATGACGATTGTCATCAACGAGAAAGACATGCCCGAATGGCTCGAAGGCTCCCTCACTCGGCCCTACGTCGCCAAATCCGCCGGCTGGGTTGCAGCCATCGCGCCCGGCTATCTCGATGACATCATCGGCAAAGAAGAGGCCGGCACCGACAAGGCCGACGTAAAAGGGCGGATGCAAAAAGCCTCCGAGGAAATCGTCGAGAAAGCCGCGAAAAGCGCTGCCGACAGCGCCGAAGAAGAAGGCAAATCCATGCCTAGCTTCGAAGAACTCCAACGCCGCGTACGCGAAGAAAACGAGGGACGCTAATGTTCGATAAATTCCACGATGAATGCGGTGTATTCGGCATTTTTGGCACGAGCGATGCGGCGGCGCATACGGCGCTGGGGCTACATGCCCTGCAGCATCGCGGGCAGGAGGCGGCGGGCATCGTCGCCTGCGATCAGGGGCAGTTCTCGGCGCATCGCGCGCTCGGCCATGTCGGCGATAATTTTAACTCGAGCGCGATCATCAGCCAGCTACGCGGGGCGATGGCCATCGGCCATAACCGCTACGCCACCACAGGCGGCGCGGGGCTGCGCAACGTGCAACCGTTCTACGCAGACACGGCGGGCGGCGGCTTCGCGCTCGGCCATAACGGCAATCTCACCAACGCCCTCACCCTACGTGAGGAGCTGATTGCACGCGGCTCGCTGTTCGCCTCGTCGTCCGACACGGAAGTCATCGTCCATCTCGTTGCGCTCTCGCGCGGGGCGACGGTGGAAGACCGCATCATCGACGCACTGAAACAGGTCGAGGGCGCCTATTCGCTCGTCATTCTTTCGCCCAACGCGCTCATCGGTGTGCGCGACCCGCATGGCGTGCGCCCGCTGGTGCTTGGCAAACTGGGTGATGCGCATATCCTCGCCAGCGAAACCTGCGCGCTCGACATTATCGGCGCGGAACATGTGCGCGACATCGCCCCGGGCGAGATGGTGGTGATCGACGAAACCGGCATCAAAAGCCTCACCCCGTTTGCAAAAACATCGCCGCGTTTCTGCATTTTCGAGTATGTCTATTTCGCGCGGCCGGACAGTTCGGCGGATGGCAAGAACGTCTATTCCGTGCGCAAGCATATCGGCGCGGAACTTGCGCGCGAGAATCAGGTCGCGGCGGATATTGTTGTGCCAGTGCCGGATTCCGGCGTTCCCGGCGCCATCGGTTATGCCGAGGCCGCAGGCCTGCCGTTTGAACTGGGCATCATCCGCAACCATTATGTCGGCCGCACGTTTATCGAGCCGAGCGATTCCGTGCGCCATCTCGGCGTGAAGCTGAAACACAACGCCAACAGCGCCATTCTCAAAGGCAAGCGCGTGGTGCTGGTGGATGATTCCATCGTGCGCGGCACCACCAGCAAGAAAATCGTCAGCATGGTGCGCGAGGCAGGGGCGAGCGAAATCCACATGCGCATCGCCAGCCCGCCGACGACCAATCCGTGCTTCTACGGCGTCGATACGCCCCAGAAATCCGAGCTGATGGCCTCGAACTATTCGGTGGCTGAAATGGCAAAAATCATCGGGGTAGATTCCCTTTCTTTCCTCAGCATGGACGGGCTCTATCGCGCCGTGGGTGAAGCCAAGCGCAACGGCGACATCCCGCAATATTGCGACGCCTGTTTCAGCGGCGACTACCCGATAACGCTTACCGACGTCGATAACAAACGCGCCACCCGCCAGCGCGAATTGTTCGTGAAAGACGTGGCGTGAGCAGACTTTCCGGAAAAATTGCCCTCATCACCGGCGCCAGCCGCGGTATTGGCGCGGCGGTGGCGAAGCGTTTCGCGGCGGAGGGGGCGCATGTCATCCTCACCGCGCGCACGGTTGGCGGGCTCGAGGCGGTGGATGACGCGATTCAGGCCGCAGGCGGTGCACCCGCCACGCTGGTGCCGCTGGATTTACGGCAGATGGATCAGATCGACACACTCGGCGCGAGCCTCTATGAGCGTTTCGGGCGGCTTGATATTCTCGTCGGCAATGCGGGGCTGCTCGGTGGCCTCTCGCCGCTCGCGCATGCCAGCCCCAGCGAGGTGGAAGACGTATTCACCGTCAACACACTCGCCAACTACCGGCTGCTGCGCAGCTGCGACCCATTACTCCGCCTCGCGAGTAACGGGCGCGTGGTGATGGTGACCAGCGGTGCCGCCGTCGCGCCCATCGCCTACTGGGGGCCCTATGCCGCGAGCAAAGCCGCGCTCGAACATCTCACCCTCACCTACGCCGCCGAGATGAAAACCACCAACGTACGCGTCAACCTGCTCGACCCAGGCGCGGTCGCCACCAAAATGCGCGCCTGCGCCTTCCCGCTGGAGGATGCCACCACGCTACCAACTCCGGATTCCATTACCGAGACCTTGGTCCGCCTCTGCTTGGCAGACGCGCCACATGGCCACCGGGTGAATGCGTAAAATCATTGTAAATCAATACCAAGGCTCGCCAATTGTCATAAAACTGTCATGCACATCGCTTGCACGCGCGTGTAGACTGGGGGCATGGGTGAGTTCAAAACAACGCCAGTCATCGGCATCAGCGGCATGAACACGGATAGCAAATCCGTGGCGGCGATGGTGTCGCAGGTGCGTGCGCTCGGCGCGATCCCGATGGTGTTCGCCAACCACGCCAACCGCGACGCTGCTGCGGACATCGAAAAAATCGACGCGCTGATGGTGATGGGTAATGATTTCGACGTCGACCCCAACCGTTATATCGGTGGATACCCCGAGGGCGACCCGCGCCGCACCATCCACCCCAAAACCAACAGCGCTGCGCATTCGAGCGAGGCCACCGCACGCGCTGTGTATGAAGAAAAACTTCTCACCCTCGCCATGGAGAAAAAGCTGCCTACACTTGGCGTCTGTGCAGCGATGCAGTCGCTCAATGTCATGCGTGGCGGCGGGTTGCTGCAACATATCCCCGATCTCATCGGCGACGAACATCACGAGCAGAACAAAGAAAACCTCCCCGGGTTCTGCCCTGTCGTGCCCGTCACCATCGAGGCTGGCAGCGCACTATCCATCATCGCCGATGGGGCGAACACGCTCTACACGCCGAGCTTCCCGCCGCCTTCCGCGCCGATCGGCATTACCGAGAATAGCTTCCACCACCAAGCCGTCGACCCGGATCGTGTCGGCTATGGCCTGCGCATCACAGCCTGGTCGGATGCGTATAAAAACGTGCACGGAGAAATGCGCCGCCTTCCGGAGGCGATTGAGCCCGACCCCAACGGCCCTCTTGCCGGGTGGAAAATGCGCGCAGTGCAGTGGCATCCGGAATTTGGCGCGAGCCGCGTCTCGGGCGACCTCATCGGCACCACCATCGCCGAGGGCATCGAATACGCCGCCACCCATCCGCGCGACCGCAGCCGCGACAGCATGAACGCCATGGCCAACAACATCGCGAGCAGCAAAAAAACCTCCGCCGGATTTGTCGGCGACCTCGCCGCGCGCGGCAGCGCCGTCAGCGCCTACCGGGCATAGCTTTTCGTAGCGCGCTCGGCTATACTCGCTGTGAATTCACGAGGCCTGCATCATGCACCCGCTTGCCAACACACCGAATCTCTGGCGTCATTGCTTTCCCTGGCCAACGGCGGAAGGGAACAAATACCATCGTGGCCACGCCATCGTGGCGGGCGGTGCGTGGGCGTCCACTGGCGCGTCGATCCTTGCGGCGCGGGCGGCGTTGCGGGTAGGGGCGGGGCTGGTGTCCATCGCCTGCGACACGCGCACCCTGCCGCTCTACGCCGCGCATCTCGAAGCAGTGATGACCAAACTCGCCGACAGCCCCGCGGCATTTGCCGCCCTCCTCGCCGATGCGCATGTGCGCGCGGTGCTGGTCGGCCCCGGCGCCGGCGTCACAGAAGAAACCCGCGCCCGCACCCTCGCCGCGCTGGCCGCCGCCAAACCCACCGTGCTCGATGCCGATGCACTGACCGTGTTTGCGGATGCGCCCGCCGATCTTTTCCCCGCCATCCACGCCCCCACCCTGCTCACCCCGCATGACGGCGAATTCGCGCGGCTCTTCGCACGCGTGCTCAATGTCAACGCCGAACGCATCGCAAGCACGGTCGAGGCCGCACGCGTGAGCGGTGCCATCGTCATCCGCAAAGGCTCCACCACGCTCATCGCCGCGCCAGATGGGCGGGTGGTGAGCAATCACAACGCCACGCCGTTTCTGGCCACCGCTGGTTCGGGAGATGTGTTAGCAGGCATCGCCACTGGGCTGCTCGCGCAAGGAATGCCCGCGTTCGAGACTGCCTGCGCCGCCGTGTGGCTGCATGCCGAGGCCGGTCGCCGCTTCGGCCCGGGGCTGACGGCAGAAGACATCGCTGCCGGGCTCCCGCCCATTCTCAGCGCGCTGCACTAACATTTTTGAAAGTGAATCGGCGCGGGCGCCCTACATGCTCTTGAACATGGCGTCGACTTCTGCCTGGCTCGGCGCATCGGCGGCGAGGGCGGGGCCATTCATCAAGGCCGCATCACCGGTTTTTTGCGGTGCGGCGGCTTTGGTTTTTTTCGACGCCGTATCGCCCGACGAACCGCGTACCGATTCTGCAAGGCTGCTCAGCTGCGTCTCCAGTGTATTGATATGCCCGAGCACTTTTTTAATGCGCTGACCGCTGATATCCTGGAAGCTGCACGCCTCGTAAATGCGCCCGATTTGCTCGGCCACACCGGCATTATCCGTCAGCGAGCCGATGGTCGTCGCCGCGTCGAGAATCGTGGTGGTTGCTTCTTCGGTATGCTGCAACACGTCGTTGAGATGCAGCGCCGCGTCTGGCATCGCGCTGTTTTCGACAATGCCCTCGGCCTCCTCGCGGATCTCGCGGAACTGGCGGAGAATCTCCTCAATTTTCGCATAGAGTGCGTGCAGCATTGCCGCGTCTTGTTTTCCTTCGGTCATCACACACACTCCCTTTTTTATTTTATTCTTAGAACGGCCCTAATACAGCGCTCAGCTTCTCTTTCAACGTATTCACATTGAACGGCTTCACGATGTAGTTGTTCACACCTGCCTGTTTCGCGGCGATGATATTTTCAGTCTTGCTCTCTGCCGTAATCAGTACGAAGGGGATATGTTTCAGCGTCGGATCCGCGCGCACATGCTTGAGCAGATCAAACCCGCTCATCGGCTCCATGTTCCAGTCCGAAAGCACGAGGTCGTATTTTTTGCTGCGCAGTTTCTCAAGCGCCACCGTGCCGTCGCTCGCGTCGTCGATCAGCTTGAAGCCGAGCTGCTTGAGCATGCCTTCGACAATCTTCAGCATCGTTTTAAAATCATCCACGATGAGAATCTGCATATTAAAATTGATAGCCATAACGCGTCCTTTCACTTCCTTCCCGGTTTACGCCGACATTCGATGCATTTCTATTTCTTTTCGCAATAATGCAGTATATCCGCCGCAATATCGAGCAGCGGCAGTTGCTTTTGCACCGCACCCACCTCCATCGCCACCCGCGGCATGCCGTAGACCACGCAGCTGCTCTGGCTCTGGCCGACCGTATAGGCTCCGGCCTGCCGCATTTTCAGCATACCATCTGCCCCGTCGCGCCCCATGCCGGTGAGGATGACACCCACCGCATCCGCCCCCGCTGCCGTCGCCACCGATTCAAACAGCACATCGACCGACGGGCAATGGCCGGAGACCAGCGGGCCCTCTTCTACCTTGCACACCAGCCCCGTCGGGCGCTTGATCACCCGCAGCTGCTTACCGCCGGGCGCGAGCCAGGCATGGCCGGGGATCAGCTTCGCGCCGTTATGCGCCTCCGCCACCGTCACCTGCGAGAGGCCGTTAAGGCGCGCGGCGAACGAGCCGGTGAACGTCCCGGGCATATGCTGCGTCATCACGATCGGCGGGCAGTTGGCGGGCAGCGACAGGAACACATCGCGCAGCGCCTCCACCCCACCGGTCGAGGAACCCATGGCAATCATGCGTTTTTCCACTCCGCCGCGCGGCGTATAGGGAATCGCATGGCTTTCTTCTTGCACCGGCGCGCTGCGATGGGTGACATTCGCCTGCGCCGCCATCCGCACTTTCGCAATCAGGTCATTGCGCAGCTCCATCAGCACATCGCGCGACTGGTTCGCCACCGGCTTACCGAGATAATCCACCGCGCCAAGCTCAAGCGCGCGCAGTGTTGCGCTGGCACCTTTTTGCGTCAGGGTCGAGACCATAATCACCGGCATCGGCCGAAGTGTCATAATTTTCTCAAGGAAGGTCAGCCCATCCATCCCCGGCATCTCGATATCGAGCGTCAGCACATCCGGGTTAAGCGCCTTGATTTTCTGGCGTGCGTCCATCGCATCAATCGCGGTGCCCACCACTTCAATCCCCGCCGCGTTGCTGAGCACCTCGGAGAAAATTTTGCGAATCACCGTCGAGTCGTCGACAATCAATACAGTAATCGGTTTCATATTGTTTCCACGTTAGAACAGATCCACATCGCCCTCAACCGGCGCCACGGCGATGGTTTTGCTGTAGCGCAGTTCTTCGTCGGCGACCAGCATATCCTCTTTGCGGATCAGCTTGCGCATCATCACCTTGCCGGTGTCGGGAAAATAATGAATCCGCCGCGGCAGATCGCCCTCTAAATCTTCCGAGACGATTTTGAGCCCCTCGTTCGCTAGAAAATGGCGAACGAACTCGGCATTTTTGCTGCCGATTTTCTGCGAGCTTTTAATTACGTTGCCACCGCCGAACACTTTTACCTCGAGCCGGGTCTTGAGACCACCTGCTTTCAGAATGCCGTTGATCAGGCTTTCCATCGCGAACACGCCATAGCGCGAAGCGGCGCTGAGCTCCGTCACCTGTGCTTCATTGCCGGGCAGCAGAAAATGGTTCATGCCACCCACCTTCGCAATCGGGTCGCGGATGCAGGCAGCGATGCAGGAGCCGAGAATCGTCACCAGCACTTCTTTCGGCTGGGTCGAGACATGCCAGTCGCCGGAAATCAGCTTCACCACCTGATGGTCCGGCGGCGTCGCGAACTCATTATCGCTACGGCGATTATGCAAATGGATGGCGGGTTTCTTCTCGGTCATCGCACTCTCCGATAAATCGTGCGGCCGACGAGTTCAAAACGGTCGCTCACCCCATGCAGATTTTCCGAGTGGCCGATATAGAGAAACCCATTCGGCTTGATATATTCGGCCATGCGCTCGAACAGCACCTGCTTGGTTGGCTTGTCGAAATAGATCACCACATTGCGGCAGAACACCGCATCGAACGGGCCTTTCATCGGCCAATTTTCGAGCAGATTCAGCTGACGGAAGGTGATGAGCTGCTTGAGTTCATCCCCCATCATGACCGTGCCGGGCTTCGTGCCCTGATCAATATAAGGCTTACAAATCTCTGGTACTTCTTCCACGTCGGTCGCGTTGTATTGGCCTGTTGCGCCCGTATTCACCATATTGGTGTCGATATCTGTCGCCAGAATTTTAGCATCCCAACTATCCACGTTTGGCAGCGCCGCGCGCATCGTCATCGCCATGCTATAGGGCTCCATGCCCGAGGAGCAGGCCGACGACCACAGCCGCACGCGCTTCTCGCCACGCGCGGCGACCAGCGGCTTCAGCACATGGTCGCGCAGATGGTCGAAATGGTGCGACTCGCGGAAAAAGCTGGTCAGGTTCGTCGTCACCGCGTTGACGAGATGGGTCATCTCCTCCGCCCCGCGTGGCGACTGCATCAGCTCGCAATATTGCGCAAAACTGTCGAGCTTGAGCGCCCGCAGCCGCCGCACCAGACGGCTATAGATCATATCCCGCTTCTGCTGGTTCAGCACGATGCCGGTTTTACTGTTCGCGAGATCCGCCAGAAAACGGAAATCCTGATCCGTAAACGGAAACTCCCGTTCCGACGCCTGCGACGCAGCCTTCGTCATACGTACCTATCCTCCCGATGCGAGCAGAGTCCTAAAACTCTTCCCAGCCTTGGTCGTTAGCGGCGGAGGATTTGCCTTGATTGGCGCTCGCCACCTTCTTGATGACCGGTTTCGCCGCCGCAGGCTTCGCCACTGGCTTCTTCGCCACCGCTTTCGCCAGATGCACCACCGGCGTGCTCGCCACCGGGGCTGACGACGAACTCGACGCGTCCGACTCATCCACCTTGAAGAACCCTACCAGCCCTTCCAGCGTCCGTGCCTGATCCACCAGCGATTGCGCCGCTGCGGTGTTCTCCTCCACCAGCGCTGCGTTCTGCTGCGTCACTTCATCCATCTGCGATACCGCCGAGTTGATCTCGTCGATCCCAGTCGCCTGCTGCACGCTCGCCGACGCGATCTCAGACACAATGCTCGCCACCTGGCGGATCGAGCCTACAATCTCCTTCAGCGTATCCCCAGCCTGATTCACCAGCGTCGCGCCCGATTTCACCTGGCTCGCACTCTCGTTAATCAGCGCTTTGATCTCTTTACTCGCCGAGGCCGAACGCCCAGCGAGCGCTCGTACTTCACTCGCTACCACCGCGAAGCCTTTCCCGGCATCACCTGCACGGGCAGCTTCCACCGCCGCGTTCAGTGCCAGAAGGTTCGTCTGGAACGCGATCTCATCAATCACGCCGATGATGTCCGAGATCTTCTGCGACGATTTCTCGATGTTGCCCATCGCGCTCACCGCATCCTCAACCACACGGCCACCGTTGCTCGCCGCAGCGCTCGCTTCCGTCGCCAGCTCGTTCGCATTGTTCGCGCTCACCGAGTTCTGACGCACCGTACCCGTCAGTTCCTCCATGCTCGCCGCAGTCTCCTCCAGCGACGATGCCTGCTGCTCCGTACGCATCGACAGATCCGCACTCCCCTCCGCTATCTCTCCACTCGCGCTGTTTACTGCACCAGCTGCTTGCTTGATGCTCGCTACCGTCTCGCGAATCTTCTGCACATTGCCGTTCAGCGCTTTGGCGATGTCACCCATTTCGTCATTACGATCCGCGCCCGCAACATCGCGGCTATAGTCACCCTCCGCAAGCTGCCCGATATCCGCCATCAAGCGGCGCAGTGGTTTGAAAATCCACGCACGCATCGCAACTGGCACTACCAATACAGCAAGCACAGCAAGCACCAGCAAGCCAAGCAGCAGCTGTTCGGCCTTGGTAACGAAACTGCCGCTCCCCACCTGTGCGTTGCTCCAATCTTCCATGAGCTTGCTAACCACGGCCTGTTGCGCTTCAAGCGATTCAAAGGCTTCCTCAAATTTCGGATATTCCGCATCGGCCTTCACTGCGTCTTGCTTAGCAAGCGCCGCCATTTCCTTTGCTTTTGCAATATAGGTTTGCAAGGCAGGCACCACCTCATCGAACGCTTTTTTAATATCTGGCGGTAAATCACGCTTCTGGTTTTCTTCCACCATTTGGGTAAACACGGCCGCATCTTCTTCAATGCTTTTCTCAGCATCCGCCGTCGATTCCCCATGCGATGCGGAGCGTAGTAGCGAAAGCACATCGCCCTTCAAACCATCATGCTTCATGTCACCTTCCATGAAGCTCTTGATCGCGCTTGAAACCAGCGCTTGCTCGTCCATGGTATGGTTCAATTTTTCAACAGCCCAATAGCCCGTGTAAGACACGCCCACCGTGATGCATCCGGTTGCGAGACAAAGCATCCAGAAACGGTTTCTCAGACGATTGTTATTCATGATTCTATCCTCCACGTTGGGCTGCGCGCCCGTCCATGCGCTATGCTGCGTTTTCAATGAGTTTTTCGACTTGTTGCACGTCAAATAAATGCTCCACGCTGAGCAGCACCACCATGCGCTCCTCGAGGGAAATCAGGCCGTTGATGAAGTCTGAGCTGACGCCCGTTTCCATTTCTGGCGCCGGCTTGATATCCGACTGCATCACCGTCAGAATGTCGCTCACTGCATCCACCAGAATGCCGATATTGCGCGTGCCGACAGCGAGAATGATAATCACATGTTTGGAATTGGCTTGTGTCATCTCGTGCTTGAAGCGGGCGCGCAGGTCGAAAATCGGCACAATCAGACCGCGCAGGTTCATCACCCCACGCAGGAATTCGGGTGAATTCGGCAGGCGCGTCACATCTGTCCAGCCTTTGATTTCGCGCACGATCATAATATCGACGCCATATTCCTCGCCACCAATGGCAAACGTAAGAAACTGGCGTTGGTCGCCACTGCTTTCACCCTCACGCGTCTTGTCAAAATTATCGGCCATACCTAACTCCTCTTATGCTGCTTTGACATGGGCATGTTGCGACGGATCGACGTCACACAGCTGCTTCAACTCATTAATCTCCAGAATCAGCGACACTTTACCGTCGCCCAGAATGGTCGCGCCGGAGACGCCCTTCACCGGATCGGTGTTGGCTTCCAGGCTTTTAATTACCACCTGCTGCTGACCGATCAATTCATCGACCACCAGACCAAGCTTCTCGTTGCCACTTTCAACAAGCACGATCAGCGCTTTGCTGGCGTCATGTTCTGCATTAGGGATGTTGAAAATATCGTGCAGATAGAGCATCTGCACAAACTCACCACGCACGTTAATCACATCGCCCTTACCTTGCACCGCGTGGATGGCTTCGTGCCGCGGCCGCAGGGTTTCGATGATGCTTGTGATCGGCACAATATAACTTTCTGCACCCACGCGCACGATCATACCGTCGAGGATCGCGAGCGTCAGTGGCAGCGACACAGTGAACACCGAACCCTTTCCGGGATTGTTGGTGATGCGCACATTGCCGCCGAGCGATTCAATATTACGCCGCACCACATCCATGCCCACGCCACGGCCGGATACGCTGGTCACCTTCTCCGCGGTCGAGAATCCCGGCATGAATACGAGATGGTCGATTTCCGAATCCGTCAGTTGCGCATCCATCGGCACGAGGCCTTTTTCCTGCGCTTTGCCAAGCACGCGCGCACGGTTGATGCCCGCGCCGTCGTCACTGATCTCAATAATAATCCGCCCCGAGCGATGGTACGCGGAGAGGTTGATCGTGCCCTGAATCGGCTTGTCGTGCCACACGCGCTGATCCGGCGTTTCGATGCCATGGTCGCACGAGTTACGAATCATATGCGTCAGCGGATCGCTCAATTGCTCAATCACCGTTTTATCAACTTCCGTATTCTCACCGGAGAGAATGAGCTGAATATCCTTGCCCAGCGCCGCTGCCGTATCCCTCACCACGCGCGGCATGCGCGAGAAGATGGATTTCACCGGCTGCATGCGCACCGCCATCACCGCTTCCTGCAATTCGCGCGTATGGTGCGAGAGCTCGTCCACCCCGCGCAGCAGATCCGAGAATTGGTCTTCCGCGAAATGGCGCACCTGCGCGCGCAGCATCGCTTCGGTAATCACCAGCTCGCCCACCATGTTCACCAGACGGTCGATTTTATCGAGGTCGACCCGAATCGAGGTTGCTACAGCTGAAGCGGCTTTGGCTTCTTCTGGCTTTTTCGCGGCGGAGGCACCTGCTGCAGCGGGAGCATTCGCCGGGATCATCGTTGGTATAGTGGCGGCGGTTTCCGCAGCCATCATGGCTTCTGCGTCATCCATCACCGGCGCTTCCGCAACGGGCGCATGTGCTGCTGCCGCTTGCGCCGCACGCGTCACCGTAATCTCGCAATTGTCGCGCACGAATTCAAACGCTTCCCAGATACGCTCTTCCGTCACATCGCCTGTGAGCTCCATCGTCCAGCTCATCATACAGAGTGTCGGGTCAAACGCCTCAATCGACGGAATGCGCGAGGCATCCGCAGTAATTTCCGCCTTACCCAAACGGCTGATCTCGCGCAGAATGAGCAGCGGGTCGTTGCCTGTCGCGAACAATTCCTCATGCGGCTTGAAGCTGATCGCGAAACGCGGCTCACCAGTTTGGACTACCGCAGGCGCAGCCGATGCCGCAGGCGCAGACTTCACAGGCGCTGCGATTGGCGCCACCGCGCCACCATTGGTGATCGCCTGCAGCACCACCAGCACATCGTCGCCGTAACCCGGAATCGGCGCTTGATTATTTTTTGCGGCTTCGAGCATCTGCGTCACGATATCGGCGGATTTGAGGAGGACATTGATCGAGTCGCGCGTTGGCACCAGAATCCCGTCGCGCATTTTATCGAGCAGCGCTTCGAGGGCGTGGGTGAACTGCATGATATGGTCGAGTCCGAACGCACCGGAGCCACCTTTGATCGAGTGCGCACAGCGGAAAATCGCGTTGAGTTGGTCTTTATCCGTCACGCCCTCTTCAAGCTGCATGAGGCGCGCTTCCATATCCACCAGAAGCTCGGAGCATTCGGTGAAGAAGACCTGCTTAAACTCGTCCATTTCATCCATGACGGAATCCTCGGCAATCGGTTACGGTTACGGACACACCTTATTGATAATCTGCACCAGTTTTTCGGGGTTAAACGGCTTCACAATCCAACCCGTCGCGCCCATGGCTTTGCCACGCTCTTTCTTCGCTTGGTCGGACTCGGTGGTCAGCATCAGCACCGGCATATATTTATATTTCGGATTGGCGCGAATGCCCTCAATCACCCCAAAACCATCCAGCTCCGGCATGTTGAGATCGGTAATCACCACATCTACCTTGTTCGCCTCCAGAACCGAGAGCCCCACCTTGCCGTCTTCGGCGGTGAGCACGGTGAAGCCAGCACTCGTCAATGCGTGCGACACCATGTCGCGCATCGTGCGGGAATCATCAATTGCGAGGATTGTTTTAGCCATTGGTCGGTCTCCATGCAGCAAAGTGTGAAGCAAGCCCGAGCTGCTCGAATGCTTGCGAGAATGCGGGTTTCTCACCCGTAATTGTGAGCGCGCCGCCATTGGCCGTCAGGCGTTTGGCGAGCGATAGCAATAATTGTGCACCGGGCGTACTGAGCGATTCCGTGGCCGAGGCATCGAGCGTGAGACGATTGCCTGCGCGCTCTTTCAACGCGGCAAGCACGTCTTCCACTGTTTCAATCGTCAGCGAAGCAGGAAGCGCAAATGGCTCGGAAGAAGTGGGGGTCTCTGCTGCGTCGTTCATCGTGGTTCCCATCGTTTTCTGTTTAACCCACCCAACGCAAGTCAGATGCCAATTCGCCTTCGCGCGTTGTTCATCCAGCTTTCGTCGGGAAGACGAAACCGCTCACCACCAATGTTTTTTTACGGTTCTCTTCCTGAGAACTCGTCGGAGAAAAACTCCAACTATGAATCTATGTTCAATACCATACTCGCACAAGTTTTTCCACTGCGATTCGCGCGCAATGTTGCTCTGTGTGGTGTTTCGGTAACGAGTGGTTAACGTGCGTTAGTCTTTATTAACAGCTTCTCGGCCATATTCGGCGAGCATATTAACCGTGCGCATCAAGTCCTCGCGCGGGGTGCGCGGGTTGATGGTGCACATGCGCAGCACATGCTTGCCCGCAAGAATTGTCGGACTGAGCAAGGCATAACCAGAATGAATAATATCCTGCGCGATCTGGTTATTGAGCGCATCGAGCGCCGCGTCGTCCAACCCCGGCACCACATAGCGGAACGTAATCACGCCAAGCTGTGCGGGAGTAATAATTTCCCAACAATCCTCCGCGCGCAGCAATTGCTCCACATACTCCGCATTCGCAATGCCGGTATCGATCGCCTGCTTGAACGCATCCACACCGAAGGCCTTGAACGACATCCAGAGTTTGAGCGCACGGAAGCCACGCGTCAGCTGCACGCCGTAATCGCAGAGATTCACCTGCTCCGCATTATGCTCGATGAGTTTTAAATACTCCGCCGTCACCTTGAATGTGTCTTTCAAATGCTCGCGGTTGCGAATCAGCACGCAGCCGATTTCGTAAGGCTGGAACAGCCATTTATGCGGGTCGATGCCGAGCGAGTCGGCAAGCTCAATCCCATCGAGCGCTTCGCGCCCCCGCGCGGTGATGGCCGCGCTGCCGCCATAAGCACCATCCACATGCAACCACAGGCCTTCGGCTTTGCAGAACGCCGCAAGTTCTTTCAGCGGGTCAACCGCGCCCGCATTCGTCGTGCCCGCATTCGCTACCACACAAAACGGCACCAGCCCTTGCAGGCGATCCGCCGCGATGCGTTCGCCGAGCGCCGCGAGCGACAGGCGGAATTGGGCGTCGGAGGGAATTTTACGAATCTGGAATTGCTGGAAGCCAAGAATCTTCAGCCCCTTCGCCACCGAGGAATGGGTCTGGTCAGAGAAATACACCGTGGCGTTGGTGGTGTTATTCGCCAGCATCACATGGCGCGCGACGGCGAGGCCGGTCATGTTCGCCATCGAGCCGCCGCTCACGAACAGACCGCCCGCACTTGCAGGCAGGTCAAACAATTGCCGCAGCCATTCAATCGCCGTCAACTCGATCTGCGCCACGCCCGAGGGGCCAAGCCACGCACCGCTGAACACGTTAAGCGCCGAGGCAATCGCATCCGCCATCGCGCTCACGAAATTGCTCGGGCCCGGCACGAAGGCAAAATTGCGCGGGTGATCGGCATGGGTCATTTCGTCGAACACATGGGTCTTGAGTTGCGCGAGCAGCTCCGTCACTGGCGTCGGCATGTTGGGCAACGGCTCGTGCAGCCCCTCACGCAGCTCCTGCATGCTCGAGGGCTGCGTTACTTTCATCTCCCCCAGCGTGCTAAAATGCTGCACAATCATCGCGCTCACCTGCTGAGCGATCTGTTGCATGTCGGGCGTCGAAAGGGTGAGTGGGGGAAGGGCTGGTGCGGTGGTCATAAAAACGCTCTCTGAAAAGGACAGATGGTGCCTACCCGCAGGCGCGCGCGCACGCGTTGACCCAAATCAACCCACAGGCTACTCGTATTTCGCGATCGCCGCTTTAATTTTCTCGATGCGGTTTTCCGGGTTCGGGTGGGTGCTGAAAAACTCCGGCTGGCGCTTGCCGCCCCCCGCTTTCGCCAGAATCTCCATCACGCCGATGAGCGCGTGGGGGTCATAGCCCGCCTCATGCATCAACCGCACGCCGATCTCGTCGGACTGCAACTCGTCGTCGCGGCCATAGCGCATGTTTACCATCTGCCCCACCATCGCCGCCATCTGGCCGACGCCCTGATCGCCCGACGCCACCACCGCTGCACCGGTCAGCCCCTGCGTGAGCTGCTGCTTAGCCATTTGCTGCGCCCCGTGCCGCGCAATCACATGGCCGATTTCATGGCCGATCACGCCCGCGAGTTGGTCCTCGCTTTGCAGCGCATCATACAATGCGCGGGTGATAAATACCTGCCCACCCGGCAGCGCAAAGGCGTTCACGGTTTTGCGGTCGGCGAGCAAATGAAACTCAAAGCGCCAGTTGGTTTTCGCAGCGATGCTCTGGTGAATCAGCTTATTGCCCACCGTATCCACCACCGCCTGATCGTTCGCATTCGCGTCCAGCCCGCCATATTGGTCAGCCATTTCCGGCGCCGCCGTCAGCCCCATCGCGATCTCCTGATCTTTGCTCATCGCAATGCGCTGCTCCACACCAAGTATCTCGTTATACTCGCTCGAATTAAGGTACGAAAAATACGCAAATGCCGCGAGGATAAGGCCAACAATCAGCCTGCCCTTGCTGAAACGCGGGCGGCCATAGCCATCACCGCCATACGCGTTGCCGCCGAACTGGTTGGGTTGTCGAAACAGCATAAGCACCTCCTGAGGAGGTGCTACTGTAGCAGACTTACGCCCGACATCAATGCTCTGTTACACCCTCTTGCGCGCGAGCTGATAGCCGATGAACAGCAGAGTCACGATGATCAGCGTGAACTGCATCAGCTCATAGACTGAGGACTGATAAAAACGGCAGAGAGTAAAGCCCTCGTTCCAACCGCCTTTGTAATGGTCCTTATCCGCTGTGCCTGCAGGAGCCTTGCCCTTTACATCGTCCGCAGCCGCATCGAGTTTTGCACCCACCTCAATATCCTTAATGAACGGCTTGTCGAGCAGCGGAGCGAACAGCAGCGAATAGGAGTTCGTACCACTGGTACAACCATCTTCCCAGCCCTTCACGTAATAGTCGTTCTGGGTGCTCGCGGGCTTATGCACCAGCCAGATGCCCGGCCGGAAGGACAATGTCAGCGCCGCAAACACGATCAGCGCCACGAGATAGGTTTTTTTTCCTTTTCCAATCATACCATTCCTCAATCCTAGCGGGGTTACTCTTCTTTCACACGCAATTTTGTGGACAGCCCGGTGTACACTCCACACCGCAACCCTCTGTCTCTGCAACATACGCAGTAGAGACAAGAAGAACGACGATCACGATAATACGTTTTAACATAGACGCCAACCAACGACGATGCACCTGTAACTTCGCAGCATGCGAAACCGGATGTGGATTAGGTGCTAGCACCAACCATCGCCCCATTCCATGACATACATCAAGATAATGCTTATCCATCTGCAGGCCCGTATTCCTTTGCGTTGCGGAGCCTAAGCGCCTATCGGTGGGGCATGCTGGTTCATTTCCTACTCACCTGCCTGATTATCGAGGCCACACCGGGGCCCAATATGGGCTACCTCACCTTGCTCAGCGCCACCGAGGGGCGACGCGCCGGGTTCATCACCGTGGCGGGCATTGGGCTGGGGTTGCTGGGACTGGGGTTGGCGGCGGCGTTCGGCATGGCCGCGCTCATGGCGCAATCGGCACTGATCTATCAGGCGCTGCGCGGGGCGGGCATCGCCTATCTGCTCTGGCTGGCGTGGGATGCCTGGCGCAGCGCGCGGGTTCCTTTTGTGCAGGGCCGCACACAACCCCTGCCGCGCGCGCAGTATTTCCGCCGGGGGCTGATCACCAACCTGCTCAACCCCAAGGCCGCCGCGTTTTACGTCACGGTGCTGCCGGAATTTATCGACAGCGCCGCGCCGCAACTTCTGCAGCAGACCCTACTGCTCACCGTCATCTACGCCTTCATCGCCACCGCCGTGCATGGGCTGATCGTGCTCGCCGCCTCGCAGCTCACCCCGTGGCTCGCGCACCCGCGTCACCGCGCACTCACGCAACGCAGCTTCGCGCTGCTGCTCGCAGGCATCGCGCTGTGGCTGGGTTATTCAACACGGTAGGAAGCGCCAAAATGGCTAAGCCGTCCGAAGCTCCAAAGGAGCGAAGAATGGTGGTGGAGGCAGTCTGCACTGAATTCCTCTCCAAAATTCCCTGTTATATAGGGAAAATACAGGGAATTTTGCGCACTTTAGTAACTAATAATGGCCTTCATCCCCCACTGCCCCTGAAAAAACACCATTTTCCCCCGTTGTGGAACAGGGAATTTAATGCCCGGCATCAGGGAACGCCGTATTGCCTGCGGTATGCTTTCGGAGCCACTCCTGCGCCACGTCAAAACGCTGCGCATGAAGGTCTGCAAGAGTTCCATAGAGTTCAATTAAGCTATCAAAGGTTTTGCGCGGATGCTCTCTATTAAGATACAGGTAGCCCGCTAGATTTTTATTAAAACGGTTCTGATCCCGAGGTTCACCCGCGAGGGTCGATTGGCAATACCACTTAACGCTCTCGCAATGACTTGGGTCGATTTCTTCCATAGCATCAAGGTCGTAATGCCAAGGGTTCTTATTAAACTCAAATGTCCAAACGTCCAAATACCCCGAATCAATGTACAGTTGGTTCACAGTGCTATCGTGTTCCGGGTGACGAATTAAGAATTCATTAAGGTCGCTGATGTTTTGAATGTCAGAACCCAACTTACGGGCTTCAGATAGCAGTCTATTGGTTGTTTCCCGCATTAATTGTGGCGTGTTGGGGTGCTTGTCCCAGGAATCGCTCTCCTCGTCAGTTACTTCGACCGTGGGATTTTTAATTTCAATCAAGGCCGGACTTTCGAGCAAATCCTCGGGAGTGCAGTAATTAGGATTTTTAACCAGAGAGTAGCCAAACTTCTCGTACGCCTGGGCAACCAATCGCGAGCAAAACTGCCGAGAAGAAAATGTTTTTCCTTGGCCTGTGGCAGCTCTCATGGCCTCAAACTTACTATATTCCGTCCCAACCTTTGAACGTACATCTTCACAAATTTCTTGGGCCATTTGGACTGGGAGCGCGCTTCGCAACCGGAGCACATGCACAGCAAGATCGGGGTCAAACAGGATACGTTGAGTGTTGTCGGAATGCACACCGTCCCCGAAGGCGTGAATTACTGAGCAATGCTGAACGTAGAGCATCGCATGGGAGATATCACTCTTCGTCACCTTTCTAATTACGCGACTAGGCAGCCCGCTTGTGGTCGTGAGGATAATATCTCCCGGCTTCAAGAGCGTTTCATTAAGTCGTTTCTTCATGTTAGTGTCTGCGTCTAATTTTTTGTGCTTCGTTGCCGAAAATCCAACCCCCGCTAATCGTAATGGATTTTTTGGAATTCATACTCCTGCTGGAAGGAAACACTTACTTCTTAAAAGGCAGTATCGCTGCGGGTTGCTCGTTAAATATCTCGAACATCGGCGCGTTCGTTTTTATCTTCAAGATATCGGCCATTTCATTAGAAAACCATCCATGCGGTAACCCGGTAAGGTTTTCTACGTCTCCAGCAGATAGAGTGAATTCCACGGCAAGAAGATCGCTCTTAGGCCTTACACCTTCTTCAACGATTAGATGTAGCGCATCTTTAAGCAGCCGTGGTTCAACAGGTTTCCATTCACGATCCAGCGGTTCTTCACTGGACCATCCCTTACCTGAATAGAGTTTGTAGAGCGAGGTAGCCGAATCGGGCGATATAATTTTTAGATCGGTGAGTCTGCGAATTTGTGCCTTTACCGATACCCTCCACCGCTCCTTAAGCGCCAACATATTGGCCAAAGAGGGCGACCGCATTTCTAACGGATAAGTGTTCGATGGCATCAAGAAGGCGCTAGCCAGACGGAAGGCCTGCGGTTCGATTACCTTCTTCAAATCTTTTTTGAGTTCCTCGTGAGTAACGCCGCGATGCAAAATGCCATGGGCCATTTCATGCGCTGCGTCCATCTGACGACGTGCGTACGACATTTTATCACTGGCAAGTAACACATGCGGACGCTGATCGATGGGCGACCAACTGCACAGCCCGTCAAGCTTGCTGGTGCCCATTTCGATTACACCGACAACGAAGCCGACTCGCTCCATAAGACTAACGACATCAGGGCACGGACCATCACCTAAACCCCAATGGCGGCGCATCTCGCGGGCGATGTATTCGATATCTTCATCGCGTAGCTGTCGGTAGCTAGCACCACCTAAAAAATCGGGGATGTTTACGGGGGGGAGATCGACATAATGTTCGACAATATGGCTGATCTCTTGAAGCCAGCTCATCTGGGCATCCTGATAAGCCAAATCCCGCGTTAGTGTCGATGATAGTGAGCGCAAAAAGGTTGGCTGTGCGGATTTATAGGTCGGACGCAAAAAATACTCCTGGCGCACACCGAACAAACTGGCAAGCTTAGCTAGAGCTTCAGTATCGGGCGCTGACGACCCATCCTCCCACCGCGATACGGTGCTGGCGTTTAAACTTATAAGGCGGGCAAGAGCAGCCATACTCGGAATTCTACGAGCCGCCCGCGCCTCTGTCAGGCGTTGTGGGATGAAACCCGTTGTACCAACACGCATATCAGGTCCTGTGGGTTTATTATTGTGCGACTTATTATTTTTCGTGAGCTTCTTGATCCTCATCGTCAAGCTTTTCCGGCGGCTTGTATGCCTTCCGGCGGCCTTTTAGCTTTACCAGTCGCTGTTCGGGCTCAGCAGCGGTGCTCTCCGGCGTTGGGGCCGGTGCAGCGGGTGCGGCATAGTAAGCCATGATGCTCTCGATGGTTTCGTAAAAAATGTAGCTCTCGTAATTGGTGTCGATAACGCCGATAGCGATTTCATCGATGCGGCCAGACTTTGCCGCATCGCGGGCCACCAAGAACAGAACAAAAATATCGCCTGGTTTCGGGTCACTGGCATCCAAAGCCAATCGCGGGGTCAAATTGTAGTTAAGGCTTACACCAGCTAGCCGCGACTTGTTTTTGGAGGGTAATTTGCCACGCGTGGGCATTGAGGCTAGTCCGAGGATAACCCCAGCGCCATCGCTGCCAAAACGCATGAAGGGCTGGTGGAAACGTACTGCTTTACCCGTTACCAACCCGCCTTGCAGTAACTGAGCGCCGTGGAGTTCGCAGACCGACTGGAAGCCTTGCTCGAAAATTCGGAAGCGAATCTGACCCTCCGCCCCTCGCGCACTTTTACCTTTCAGCTCAGTGTTGTCCCGGATGATTTCAAATGCCTTCAACGCCCGCGCTTGGGCCATATCCTGCAAGTCCAAGAATAGTTCCTTGGAGATCGTCTGCGTCAGTTTATTCGCTAGCTGGGTATCCATTGGGCATGCTCCAAATGATTTCGTTAACGATTCATGCCACATATTTATGCACAAAGATAGCAAAATCTTCAAGAATCATGCGTTGAGCCGGAATTCTCCCTGAACCCGTGCGCTCACTCGATAGCTTTTATGGTTGGAGAATTCCACCTCCTATATAACATCTCGGGTCGCGGGAAGCAACGGTCCGGCGCATGTATTGCACGCGTTACAGAAACTTCTTCACCAAAAAATGATAGCAAGCGACGATCTCATCGTCGCGCTCCCGTTCCATACCTTTAATTACAAAATCAGAGACGCGTCCTAACGTTTTCCCAAATCCTGGGGAGGAGCCATCTCGGACAAGCCCATCTTTTACATTACCGATCGCTTTGCCAAATCCTTTTGAGGATCCATCACGAATAACGCCATCTTTTGTGTTGCCAACTGCTTTGCCGAATCCTTGCGACGAGCCGTCTCTAATGATGCCGTCTTTTACGTTGCCGAGCGCCTTGCCAAATCCAACGCTTGAGCCATCACGTATGATGCCGTCTTTAAAGTTTGCCATTAATTTGCTCCCACCTGTAAATTACAATTCCCTATTTCTTGTTATATTCTCTATGTGCCGCTCTTTCACCTCCCAGCTGCACTGGGTATAAGGATAAAGGGCACTGTAAATATCATTTATTTCTGCGTCCGTAAAAATATCGGCTTGTTGCTGGCTACATGTTTGGGCGACAACAGAGGTGATCCTGTAGTGGTTTATAACACTAATATCATCGCTCTGTATGGTAATATTCTTGAGCGTGCATCTATTGGAAAAAACAATGACCGAGCGCATGGGAACGCTTTGGCCAATAAGATTTCTTAAGTGCCGAATGTGTGAGGCATTCTGCATTATCGGGTTATAAAAACGTTCTTTGTGAGATTGCCCTGGGCCCTTCGGAAATGTTTGCGTCCAATATTGATGTGCCTCGTTGCCAAAAATCCAGCCGCTATAGTTCTTGCATTCAAATACGAACAGCCCTTTTGAGCATATCAAAAGCACATCAATTTCGGTCGTTTTGCCATGTCCCTTGGGGATGAGCACATTAAATAAAAACTTGCCGCCATTATCTTCAAAATGGCGCAAGGATTTGTACGTCAAATATTCAGCATATCGGCCTTTGTCGTACCGAACAGCGGAATACGAATTCTTTGTTACAAGAAAATAGGACCCTTGTTTGTATTGCTTGTTTTTGTAGGCAAGAAAAGCTGCTGCCGCCAATAGTAAGGCTGCCAAATTCAACCACGGCAGTGCAAATAATGCATCGGGAAAGTTTTGCATCGCGCGGCTACGCTGCCTCCGGCATATCCCACACCTGTCTGGCTAATTTAGTGAGCATCTTCTGACGAGCTTCGATTGCCTTTGAGTCCCAGACTTTAAATTCCTGCAAATCTTCTACTGCCCGGTTCAAGCTTGTATCCTTGCCTACCTTTGGCTTCTCCACCATCGATTTCGTGAGCAGGAAGGTTGATTGCTTATATCCATTTGTCTTACTGGAATAAGAACCATTGGAAATGGATGTATTAATCGTTTTCTCAAGCAGCGTTAAATTGCCCAAGCGCGGAACGTAGTCTTCATATTCTGGTTGTTTGTCAAAGCCGTCTCTAACGGGTGCCTCCGGCGTCTGTGGCAGGATGTGTTCAATATGGATGCTCTTATCAATATACTTATCGAGCTGGGCATAAGCAGGGCTGCCCCAAGCATTCTCTTCGATGTATTGAGACAGTTTTGCCAGGATATAACGTAGTCTGTATTGCTGAATATTGCTGGTGCGGAGTTCGTTTAGAGCAAAATCAAATTGTTTGGCTCGTCCCGCCATGTCGCTTCTGAAGTTTTGATCGAGGAAAGCATCAAGTTCAGCTTCATTCTTCACTGCGCGCAACTGCTCGGACCATTGAGCAAAGCTCTTTTCAAAGATCTTGGTCGGTTCGCGTATAATAAGATAGCAGAAGAACAGATTCTCAATAGCCTGACAAAGCTTGTCAAAGAGCGGAGCTTCTAGCTTCCTGGCTGCCAGCAAAAGGATGTTTTGTTGGCGAATGGCACCGCCGAGCAGTGTGATATTCCGCAGGTAGCGGTTCTCTTTACCGCTCACATCTTTCGAGCTCAGGAAATTTTCATATGCGCCCGAGGCTGCGATAAGTTCGTCGCAGAAACCCAGCGGATTCGTATCAATGCCGCACTTGGTGGCATTGGTGACAAACCAGTCATAGATTTCATCTTCCCGAATACTCTTATGATAATCGATCGGGTAATGCGCCATGATATAGTAACGCAAGAAGCGCAATGGATTCTCGCCGCAGCGACTGAGCGTATCAATGATGCTTTTCCATTTTTGCTTGAGCTTGGGATATTCCTCGCTCGACGTTTTCATGAATAAGAGATTCTTCAGTAAATCCATAGCATTAAGGCCTACGCCACGGTCATTGATCGTTTCAAACACTTTTAGTGCGTTGGTGATGGATGGGGTAACAATACGAATCAGTTTAATTCTGCTCGTGAAGCTCACGAGGAATTTCTTTATTTCCTCAGGATCACCCTTCAAATTGACGCGATAAAAGTCCCTAATCGTTTCGTAAGCGGCGATGATGTTTTTTACCGACTCGTTTTTGACTTTTGTTGGTGACGGCAGTGTGTCGCCTTTCACGATTTCTTCTAAGATGCCGTGGCTGTCTTCGTACTGCAAGGTAAGCCGATGGCGCTCAATATCGTTGCCAGTCTTAGGATCGGAATACACATCAGAAATTTGCGCTTCAAGAACCCGAGTGGGCTTTGCACCAGCCTCAATGAGTGCGTCTTTCGCTGCGCACAGCACCAGATAAATCGTTGTCATGCGCTGCTGGCCATCAATGAGCTGGTAGATACCAGCACTCTGACACGCCACAACGGTTCCCAGAAAATACTCCGGCCCCTGTACCAGACGGCCCAGCTCATCGTAAAACTCATCGTAAGCATCTTCCAAGAGCTTCTCGACATGGCTCGGCTGCCAAACATATTCCCGCTGGAAATCTGGCACGGTGTAGAAATCTTTGAAGATGGTTGCGATCGATAAGTCGGCAGACTCAATCTTAAAATTTTCGGCTGGCATGTATGTCCCCTCTATTCCAATAGACGCTTAGCACATTTAATAAACTTATGAATTTGTTTTGATATCTAGTTATTACATACAATAGCTTATTCTAAGTTTAATAAGGGCATATCTAGGCCGACTTTTTTGAAGGCCGCTTAACTTCAGCAGCAATTTCTTCCAATACGCGGCTTTTGATTGGGCCAATAATCTGAAATATAAAATCCGTCATTATCAGCGCATTTAAGCTGTTTTGCATGGTGGAATAAATTACCAACCCATGCAATGAAGCATGTCTATTAGGGACGGGATCACGAGCACAGCGCTCCAGCTTCTCATAGTCATTCACGTCCTCATATAAATGCTCAGAAAGTCGTATATAGAGTTCGGTTCCGTAGAATGCACCGGGTTTGAATTCATAGGGCAGCAATCGTCCTGCCGCATCTTTTAATCTTCTCTGTCTTGCTACCCCTTTAAAAAAATCTTCATTGAACTCATTTCTGGTGACGCGTTCTATTTCAGGGAATAATAGGCGCGGCGCTACGCGATAAAGGCCGTTTGTATGTGCTTCCAGAGCTTCAATAAAAGTAGCCTTCGCTTCGTCATCGATGGAATACTCTGGCACCGTTTTTAGAAAACCTTGTTTTATCGTTTGCCAATTCTCGAGGTAATAATCGTGTAATGAAGACGACAAATTTTCATCTGATGCCTCCTCAAGCAAATGGAATGGAGCAGTTTCATGCGGTAGCCATCCCGCTTTTTCAAACCGCCTATACTTTTCATGCTCGCGTCCCAGCACTTCAAAAACTTTTGCGTACTTTGGAATAGCCGCATGAACAGGCACCATTATCTTTTCAAAATTATGAATGACCGGTGCTATATTCGCTTGGATTGCCCCTAAAGCTTCCGTTAATTGGGCTACCCATGGCGCTTCGAATAATGCATTGATCGCACTTCGCCACTTGAGTAGATCTATAGGATCCAACGATATTCGTTTATTGATCTCATCATTGGGCATCAGATACCCCCCTTTTTGAACTGCGTGCTTTATTCATTACCTTTTCGCTGCCCGCGTCAGAGTACAATCTCAATTGCAGCATTGATATTATTGTTATATGTAATTCTGACAAATGAGGAGTTTAAAAATGCAAAAGATATTCCAAGTTTTGGCGATAACCTTCATTCTAGCTGCGTCAACAAGTGCGCTCGCTCATTCTGGCGGCACAGATGCCAATGGGTGTCATGGCGGTTCGCAACCCTATCACTGCCACTAAGCCTAAAATTTAAGCGGCCTTAGTTCGGTTAGAGCGCGGCTCTGTTCATAGCTTACGTTAGGCGGCTTGATAGCTGCACTTACGCCCACTTCGTATAGCGCACACAAGTCCAGACTCAACGAGACCCGCTATATCACGCTTGGCGGTACGGGAATGGACACTCCAAGTTTCCACGAGATCATCGACATGCATCGAATGTCCCTGTTGCAGTTGCCCCAGAAACCATAATTGCCGCTGATTCATTTGGCCAGCATAGTGACGGTAGATGCGCACACGAATGGTGACAGATCTGTCACCAGTTGCCTCGGGCTTTTTCCATCCCTGCCAGTGCCTTTCAAGATGGCTTTGCATCGCTTTGGCGGCATGGATGTCGATGCCATTCTTTGAAATGGTTTCAGGACTCATGATTTCACACACCGCATAGAGCACTTGCGGATAATACACCGCCAACATTAGCAAATGCCTTGATTTCGGAGCATAGACCCCATCGTACCAATGGCGTGCTGTCAAGGCATTGATACCCGTAATGCGCTCAATTTGTTTCACGGCACCATGGACATTTTCATGCTCTTGACGGAGCGCCTCTGAGACACGTTTTGCGATCATAGAATCAGTGATTTGGGGCAATAAGTAGCGGTCGTTTCGTACAGGGGACATTCAGGTTCTCCGTCGTTAAGGTGGACGGAGAACAAATAACTAACCCAGCATTGAAGCTGGGTTTCAAGCATCGAGCAAAGCATGAGAAATATAAAAATAAACGACAAACAACCTCCTATCCGTCAGGCGGCTATGTATGTACGGATGTCGACCGACCACCAAAAATACTCAACCGAAAATCAGGCCGATGCCATCCGCGAATACGCGGCGCGGCATCAGATCGAAATTATCGAGACATACACTGACTCGGGCAAAAGCGGCCTATCCATTGACGGTCGGGATGCATTGAAACAGCTCATTGACGATGTGCAAACGAGCATAGCGCGCTTTAATATGATCCTAGTCCTCGATGTCACGCGCTGGGGTCGGTTCCAAGATGCAGATGAAAGCGCTTATTATGAGTATATCTGCCGCCGTGCCGGTATCGATGTACAGTATGTGGCCGAGCAATTTGAGAATGATGGCAGTCCTGTCTCCACCATCGTCAAAGGCGTTAAACGAGCGATGGCAGGGGAATATAGCCGCGAACTTTCTGCTAAAGTGTTCGCTGGCCAATGCCGCCTGATTGAGCTGGGATACCGTCAAGGCGGCCCTGCAGGTTATGGGCTCCGCCGGGTACTAATTGACGAACACGGCGAACAGAAAGCCATGCTCAAGCGCGGAGAGCATAAAAGCCTGCAGACAGATCGGGTGATCTTAGTTCCAGGCCCACCGGAAGAAGTGGAAACGGTGCGCTGGATTTATAAGGCTTTCACCGAAGACGGGATGCAGGAACGCCAGATCATGACTGTCCTCAACGACAGAGGCATTGTCACCGATCTTGGTCGTGTCTGGACCCGCAACACAGTGCACGAGGTCCTGACGAATGAAAAGTATATCGGCAATAACGTTTTTAACCGCACGTCTTTCAAGCTCAAGAAACGCCATGTCGAGAATACACCGGATATGTGGGTGCGGGCTGATGGTGTGTTTGAGGCCATCGTCGAGCCGCAATATTACTACACCGCGCAGGGAATCATCCGGGAACGTGGGCGTAAGTTTAGCGATGAGGAAATGCTCGAGAAGCTGCGCAGGCTGCACGAGCAGTATGGTTGGCTCTCCGGTCTAATTATCAATGAAACCGATGGTATGCCCTCTAGCAGTATGTATTCGCATCGCTTTGGCAGCCTGGTGCGGGCTTATGAAATGGTTGGTTACACGCCAGACCGTGATTACAGCTACATTGAGACTAACCGACATCTACGCCGCCTCCATCAAGACATTGTGGATGACACCATTGGCAAAATTGAGGGGCTGGGTGGACGCGTTCGGGTCGATGCATCAAACGATTTGATCGTCATTAACGAAGAATTGCGCGCCTCGGTGGTGATTTGTCGTCATTACCAGACGGAAGCAGGATCGCATCGTTGGAAAATCCAACTAGATACTGGATTACTACCAGATATCACGATTGCCATTCGCATGAGTGCGTCAAACGATACACCACTCGATTATTATCTACTTCCCGGCATTGATATTGAAAACCCAAGTATGCGCCTTGCTGAACATAACGGGCTGGCGCTGGATGCCTACCGCTTCGATGATCTGGAGCCATTCTTTATGCTGACAGAACGCGTGGCAATTAGCGAGGCCGCATGAGCAAATACCCCGCACCTATCGAAATGATTTCCGTGGCTCAGGTTTATGTATTGAACCCCCGGGTACGCAATCCCAAACTATTTGAAGGGGTGGTGCAGAACATTGCTAAAGTTGGCCTCAAGCGCCCTATAACCGTGACGCGACGTAAATCAAAGTCAGCCGATGGCAAGCTTTACGACCTCGTCTGCGGGCAAGGGCGCTTGGAAGCCTTTATGGCCTGCGGGCAAACTATGATTCCAGCTATTGTCATTCAGGCGAGTGAAGAGCAGGCACTTATCATGAGTCTCGTAGAGAATGTTGCGCGGCGCAAACACAAGCCGATCGATTTATTGCAAGGTGTCGAGATATTGCGCAGCCAAGGATATGACGCAAAAACCATCGCTCTCAAAACCGGCCATGGAACCGACTATATCCAGGGAATTCTTTTGCTGCTTGAGCAAGGAGAAGAGCGCCTGATAGCGGCGGTAGAGTCGGGCCACATCCCCATGACATTGGCGATTAACATCGTCCAGTCTCCAGAGAACGAGCAAAAGCCACTACGGGAGGCTTATGAAAGCGGCGATCTCAGTGGCTATAAGTTTATGGCTGCGAAGCGACTCTTAGAGGCGCGCCGAAAATCCGGCAAAACTATTCGCAGTGGCAAACGAAAGGGTGATGATGGTTACTCTGCTAAAGATATCGTAAAAACGTATAAACGCGAAGTTGAACGCAAGCGTCTGCTCGCCCGCAAAGCCGAAATGGTGAATTCACGGTTGTTATTCTTAGTTGAGGCCATGCATTGCCTCATGCAGGAGAGTCATTTTACCACATTACTGCGTGCGGAGGGGCTCGACACGATGCCCAAGCAGCTTGCAGGCTTGCTTGCAGCGCGAGGATAGTATGTCGAGATTACAAAAATTGAGGATATTTGAAGATATCAAAATCGGCTTCGATATCGATACGGTACATTTACGCATCGATCAGATTACACCGCTCAAATTGATCACGCCGATCATTCGCGAGAGTGCAAAATATAAGCAGATTGTGGCGTCGATCCGCGAAATTGGCATTATTGAGCCGCCGGTGGTTGCGCTTAAACGCAAAGGCCAGACGCAGCATATGCTGCTTGATGGTCATCTAAGAATTGAGGCGCTTAAGGAAATCGGCGAGAATGAAGTCACCTGCCTGGTATCGACCGACGATGAGGCATTTACTTACAATAAGCATATCAGCCGTCTTTCCACTATTCAGGAACACCGAATGATCTTGCAGGCGATCAAACGAGGCGTGTCGGAGGAGAAAATAGCCCGCGCCTTGAACCTCCAGGTCGACGATATTGTCCGTAAGCGCAATCTGCTGGAAGGCATATGTCCAGAGGTCGCGGAGTTATTCAAAGACAAGATGGTGCCCCGAAACACGTTTGGCGTTTTAAAGCGCATGAAGCCGGTCCGGCAAATTGAAGCCGCCATGCTGATGAACGACTCTAACAACTACTCTTACCCATATGTGCAGGCGCTTTTCGCTGCTACGCCAAAAACACAACTTGTTAATCCGATTAAGGTGAAAGCGGTAAAAGGCCTCGACAATGAGCAGATGGCACGCATGGAAGCCGAAATGGGAAGCCTACAGGGCGAGTATCGCCTGATCGAGGATAGTTACGGCCCCAACGTCCTCAATCTTACCGTTGCAAAGACTTACCTCGGGACCCTGCTCGATAATACACGCATCATTAAATACCTGGCCATGCATCATCCTGAGTTCCTAACGCAGTTTCAGAAGATCGTCGATATGAGCTCATTAGGCGGAGCGGACACGGCATAAGAGGCTCGGTTGCTGCTCGGCCGCAATAGCCTTGAGCGCACAGAGTTGGGGACCGGGACCCATCAAACGCCGGGACCGCAGGAGAAGCTGCACTAGATGCAGATCAAGTGCGGGATGGGGATGGCGGCGAACCCGCTCGGAGCCCATCATTATTTATGACGCTTTTTCTTCCGAAAATCCCATGGAGCCTGAAATTCACCGCGCCATATACCGACCTTCTTCGCCTTGGCAGCGTCTTCCTGACCGACATAATCCATACTGTATTGGCGGTAAGCGATGGCCCATCCATTCTCAACAAGCCACGCATTGATATCTTTATCTTTTAAGTAGCATACGGCGATCAAGCGCTTGTAACGATCCATTTTGCGGCCCTTACAATGCAGCGTGGAATTCGAAATCAATGTGTCGAGGGCTAAAGCCGCCTGCTGTCCACATCGGTAAGGTTTATCATTTATTGTGCATAGTTGGCGGCTTTCGGGAGCGTCAACACCATGCAGGCGAATACGAGTACTGTGGACTTCTATGGTGTCCCCATCAATCACGGTTGCCACGCCCACAACATCTTGTAATGCAAAGCTTGTGGTTGGAAACAATACCAAAGAAAGTAGCGCGATGCGCAGGTAATGCTTTGCTTTAATGGTCATAACCCTGCCCTGCACAATAGTAAAAATTCATACTTCCTGATTTGACGTACATACACTAAATTGCACGAATGACAGACCAAAAAGACATTTATCGGGCCGCGCAGCTCTGCATTAATCACCATGGTGAAAATGCAGAAAAAACGGCGCTTGATAAGATGCAGTCCTTTATAGATGAGGAGGATGTCGTTGGCGCATCTGCATGGCTAATGATCGCACAGGCCGTGAAAGAACTGCAGCAAACAACTCCTAACCGCACCGTTCACTAATGAGACGAATCAAGAAAGACGATGTGACTCTTTTGATCGTCTTGGCGGCACTTGGCATACTAACCTATGGATGGGTCCCCGGAGCCGTTTCACAAATAGTTTCTTCCTTTCACGACTCCGCTGGTGAGGCTCCATGAAATATGTATTTTATGATACAGAGACGACGGGGCTCAACGCCGCTTTTGATCAGATGCTTCAGTTTGCAGCAATTGAAGTGGATGAGGATCTTAATGAAGTATCGTCCATCAATATAAGATGCAGAATTTTGCCCTACATCCTGCCCTCGCCTGGCGCACTGGTGGTAACTCGAGTTTCCCCAGACATGCTCACTTCTTCAAACCACTCCTATCTTGAGATGGTGCAGCAGATTCGTGAGTGGATTGGTGCGCGTTCCCCGGCGATGATTATTGGCCATAACAGCATCAAATTTGATGAGTCCTTCTTACGTCAGGCATTTTATCAGACGTTGCACCCTGTCTATCTTACAAACACTAACGGGAATTGCCGTGGGGATACCATGAGGATGGCGCAAGCAGCTTCCATCTTTGCGCCGAGTAAGATCAGCGTCCCTTTATCGGATAAAGGAAAACCCACGTTCCGATTAGGGCCGCTTACACGGGCCAACAATATTGAATTTGATGAAGATGACGCGCACGACGCACTTGCAGACGTGAAGGCCACTGTAGAGCTCGCGCGTTTATTGCGTCGTGATGTCCCTGATATCTGGGAGCAGATGGCATTGAACGCGACAAAAAAGACAGCGCTCGAGTTTATGAAGCGCAACAATGTTTTCTGCGCTGCTGAAAGTAACTTTGGGAATCACTCCTGCCACTTAGTGTCCGCAATATCAGCATCCGATGATGGTCGAATGGCAGTCTTTGATATGGCGCATGCGCCCGCAGCATATTTCGAAGCATCGGTAAATGAAATCATCGAATTAATGAAGGGACCTAATCGAATCATTCGTACCATTGCCGCCAACAAGCAGCCCATGATCTTTGATACGAATATCGGCTACACGCTACTTGATACAGCCCAGTTCCCTAAAGACGTCTTGGTCAAACATGTACAAGAGATTCGTGCTGCCACAGAATTTAGAAGCCGGGTGGCTGAGGCACTCGCGCAATATTATGAAGATCAGGAACCATCGGAGCATATTGAAGAGCATATTTATAAAGGCTTTCCATCGCGCAACGATGCCCAGCTGATGGAGCAATTCCATCGCTCGCCGCATCCGCAGAAATTAGCGATTTGCGAAAAGTTTGAAGACCCCCGGTTTGGAGAATTTGGGTTACGTCTTATTTATGCGGATAACCCCGACCATCTGCCCAAGTCCCACAGAGAGAAATTAGAGGCCCGCTTGTATGCCCGCCATCATGAACAAGATAAGACACCATGGATGACGTATAGCAAGGCAGCCGGGGAACTTGCTGACCTTAGAGCAAAGGGCGAAAATCTTGCGCTCGTCGATGAAATTGAACGTTATATGAGCACCAGAAGGACGGCTTATACGGCGAGTGCATAAACGCTTACAAACATTAGGGTTTGTCTGCTTTACTGCGCCTTTAGAAAGTGCAAATAGCTAATTCGAAGTCACTTGCTTGAACCCCCTCATCAATAGATGGGAGCGGTTTGATTGACTTAAATGAGTCTTAGGCTATTAAACTACATATAAAAAAACATATTAGTTCGGCACTAAGCACATGCAAGCTCTAGCAAAAATCAAAGAAGTATTGAATCAGCGCCCGTCGCAATACATCGCGACGACGATGGAATTTAACGAAATTGATTTGGAGCACCTAGCTGAGGAATGGAAGCTAAAAGAGGATGGCACTGAGCGAGGTGCCCGTACACAGCCTCCAACAGATGCTCAAGACTTAGATAGCATCGAAACCAAAATCGTTAATAATTTGGAGGCCGAGAAGAATCGGAATTATGCGACCCTCCTGAGTGAGCTCAGAGCCTACGATGACCGTATTGCTGCACTGAGTTTGGATAACATGGTCTTCGAAATCAAGACTGCCGCCCACAATGCGATTGCTGAATTCGGTGCCGAGGTGCGCGATGGTGTCAACCAGCTTGAGCTCGATTTGAGGCATGTTAAAGAAATAGAAGCGGAGCGCCAGGCATTCAGAACTGAGCATAAGCTAACAAATCGGGCAGCGCACCACCCCGACTCACTTGTTTGGAATTGGGCCATCATTGCGGCATTATTCCTGATTGAGTCTATCGCAAATGCCAGTTTTCTTGCGGTAGGCCTCGACGGTGGTCTTTTAGGTGGCTTTGTTGAGGCTGTCGCTATTGCCGCTCTTAACGTGGGTGTGGGCATCGCTGTAGGCACACAAATATATCCCTATGTGAACCACAGAAAAATTGCCTGGAATATTTTTGGTTGGGTAGTCATCGTCGTACATTTGTCATGCGCTGTAGCGTTCAATCTTGCCGTAGCGCACTATCGCGTAGCACTGGGCGGAGACCACCCGGAATCGGCATCGGTTGTCGCCATACAAAGTTTCTTAGCCGAACCTTTTAACATATCGAATTTTCAGTCCTGGATGATGGTCGGTATCGGATTTCTATTTTCTATGATTGCTTCCTTCGATAGCTTTAAAATGAACGACAAATATCCAGGCTACAGCAAGTTAGAGCGGCGCTACAAAACGGCGTTACAGGATTATTCTGATCATCAGGCGGATATTGTGGATGACCTACGCGATATCAAAGATACCGCCATTCAGGAAATGCACGAGTTGAAGCAGCGCCTCTCTTCCCGCCGCGCAGAATTTGAGAACATTCTCTCCCATCGGGCCCGCATCATCAAAGCGTTCGATCAACGTATTCACTACCTCCAAAATTGTACGCGCCATCTGTTAAGTATTTATCGTGATGCCAATATTGCCGCCCGGGGTGAAAATAGAGCCCCCGCTTATTTCAACAAACCCACCATTATTGAGCATCCGGGTAAGATTGAGACGCCTGCGCGCTTCTCCACCGATCAGGCAAGATTAGATAGCGCGGTTGGCAGCACCACCTCTGAGCTGGATATGGCCAGTGACAAGATGCTGGCGGAGTTTGGAAGCGTACAAAATCGCTTCCCAATGCTGCATGAACTTTTGGACGGGGTTAAAGCATGAGCCGCCGTAAAAGCCGCCGTACAAAGCGTGCACAAAAAAAGAATATAGGCGGATATATCCTAATTGCTGTGGTTGCAATTGCATTGGTTGCAGCATTCGTCGTTCAAAATTCAAAGCGCCAAGAAGCGGGGCGATTTGATAAGGCGACCTATTGCCCGAAAGATGGCGATATATCGGTTACGGTCATTATGATCGATCAAACGGACCCGTTAAGCCCAATTCAGCAAGCCTCCTTGCGCAACGAATTGGAAAAAGTGCGCGATGAAATCCCAACCCATGGGAAACTGGAAATCTACGCAGTGGGCACGACTGTCTCTGAAACGCTAAAGCCCGTCTTTAGTATGTGCAGTCCGGGCCATGGCAAAGATGTCAGCAGCATTGATGCCAATCCGCAGCTTGTAGAACGCAGATGGAAAGAGGCGTTTGATAAACCCCTCGACGGGATCCTTAAGAAGCTTCTGTCGGCGCCCGGTGCCAAAGAGTCGCCTATTTTGGAATCCATCCAGTCTATTGCTGTCACTGCTTTCAATAAACCCAGCAGCGAGAAAGCAACAAAGCAGCTCATCATTGCCTCTGATATGATTCATTACACGTCAGAATTCAGCCTTTATCAGCCTCCGGCTGAGTATGCCACCCTGCGGGAGAAAGACTATTTTAAGAAGATGCGCTCGCACTTACAGGATGTCGACGTAGAGGTTTTGATGTTCCGGCGCACCAATGGTCTAAAAGTACAAAACAAAGAGTTCATTGATTTCTGGGATGCGTTCCTTAGTGACCAAGGTGCGACCGTGAAGCGTGTTTACCCAATTAGTGGTTAGGAAATAATTATGGAATCTCTACCCATCCGAAAAAGGAAGAACTTACGGGTCAAACGCACGTTTGATGAGACGTTCGATAAAATGGGCTTTTTCGTAGCGTTTTTAATTGGTGCTGCGGGCATCTCATTGATGAAAATTGAGAATATGGCTCAGGTCTGGGTAACCATGTACCCAGTCAGCATTATGCTGATCTATGCAGGCATTGTGCTCTATAATCGCCGCGCTCAACTGCGAGAAGATCAATCTGGAGATAACCTCTATTACCTGGGCTTCCTATTTACGCTCGTCAGCTTGTCCTTCGCTTTGTACCAATTCAACGGCGAGGACGCGACGGCCAAGATTATTGAGAATTTTGGTATAGCATTGGCAACCACTATTACCGGCCTCGTCTTGCGGGTATGCTTCAATCAGATGCGCACTGACACAGTGGGCACGGAGCGTGAAGCCCGTATGGAGCTTGCAGATGCTGCGGCACAACTTCGGACGGATCTGTTAGAAGTAACGCAAACCATGAAAAGCACTCTGACCGCCGTCGTCCAACAAACCGCGGAAGCGATGATGGACTATGGAAAACATTTCGACCAAGCTGCCCAAACGATTATTGCCAAAACGGATGAAGCGCATGGCGCATTCATCGAAAACAGCAAAAAGCTGAACCAAACAACCGGTAAATTCGTACAAAGCGTGGAAGCTTTACTAGCACGCGTTGACAACATTCAGGCCCCGGCGGATCTGATTGGAAGCAAGTTTGAACCGGCAGTAGAATCCATTAAACAAGCGGCGGAAGAAATCCGCCAACGCGCCAAAGGCGATGAACGTATCGTGTCACAGCTGGGCAAGCTTATTGAAAATGCGATTACCGCCAGCCAACATCTAGAGGAAAAAGTTAAAATAATTTCCGATCAAAGCGGCAAAGCCTCGGATATCCTCGTGCGCCTGAATGAAATCGGAGCTCAATTCTCCAAATCAGGGGAACAGTTCCAACAAGCGGGTCAGCACATAGCTAATTTGGGCGACTTGCAAAAAGGCGCTCAAGAAAAGATCAATTCACTGCTAGCCAGCACAACTGAATCGGCTGGCACCTCTCTCACGGCGCTACACGAGAAGATTGCCACGGTTCTAAATGATATTAACGCCGCAAGCACTAAGGCGATTACTGCAGTTACCAATTCGATTCATGGCTCGATTGAAAGCCAAAAAGCCGCTTTCAAGGAATTGGAAGAATCGGTGGGTGAAATCGTAGTGAATACGAAACAGCATAACGCCGAACTGCTTCAGGAACTCACCACTTCGCGGGAACATACGGGCAAGGTCCATTTAGCGTTGGTTGAAATGACAGAGGCGCTCACCGATCAGTTGAGCGATTCACCTGCCGTCGCAGCAAGATAGGGCCGCGCTCATGGGTTCGCCAGTTGATGACCAAAATAAATCCTACCGTAGGGGCTTAGTATTAGGCCTAACGATGGCAGAGATTGCGATTCTGATCATATTCTGCCTCCTGCTCGCTAGCGCTTTTTTAATGCAAGAGAAAGAACATCGCGCAGAACAGCTTAGAGTAAAAAACCAAGAGCTTGCACAAGTTCAAGAAATGGTGGAACGGATTCGGGAGCGCAATGGTAACCCGGAAAAATTCGATGAGTTATTCCAAGAGCTAAAGCGCGTTGCTGAGCAAGCAATAAAAGCCGAAGACATCCAAGCAGAATTGGACAAACTCAAAGAAGAAACCAAAGATTTGGTAGCAGATGCTTCCTACGCGAAGGAAGTGAAAGCCGCACTTAAGGATACGCCGTACCAAGACAAACCAGCGGCCGCTATTGCCGATGCACTTAAAGCCTCTGGCGATAAGGGCGAATTGGCAGCAGAAAAGAAGGAAGCTGAGTTAGAATCCGAGCGCCTCAAAGGGCAATTGGCAGATGCCAAGAAGACCCTTGCCAAATACGGCAAAGGCGGTGAATTGCGTGCATGCTGGGCAGATGCAGATACTGGAAAAACTGAATATATTTTTAGTGTCCAATTAACCTCTAGTGGCTTGATCGTGCACGACCGCCGTTTGCCCAAATGGGCCGAGCAGCAGGCGCGGCTACCACTGAGTGGCATCACGTTTGATAAGGTTCTTAGCCCGGGCCAATTTATTGCACAGACCAACCCCCTATTCCGCTGGGGCGAAGAGCGTGAATGCCGCTTTGTGGTCATTGCTTACGACCGCACCGGTGAACAAGAGAAGATAACTTACAAGAATATGCTGCGTACCTTAGAAGGTCACTTTTATAAGTTTGAGTCGCAGGAATGACGGAACAGCTGCATACATCTCTTCTCAGGCTTAGGGCGGCGGTCTTAGCGCGTCGTATCAAGCTACAAGGATATCAACTGCCTTTTGAAGATGCGCAGCGCTGGGTACGTTCTTACAGTGACGTAGAAGCATTCCGTAGTGCTCTACATCAGTTAAAGAGCAAACCCTTCTGGAGCCACTTTTGGTGGAATCGATAGAAACTATACGAAAAATTCTGTTTTCTCAGCAGCCACATTATAAACATAGAAACACTATTGAGGTTCTGAAATGGCTAGAAAGTTTATCTGCAAATCATGCGGACAAAAATCTGGGGTACCAATTGTTTACGGGATGCCAAACATCACATTAGCAGAGCAAGCTGGGCGTGGAGAGATTGTGCTTGGTGGCTGTGTGGTGGAAGAAAATCAACCCGATAGGCGCTGTTTAGCATGTGAGGCGGAATGGCAAATCAAGCGAAACCCCGATACATCTGACCTCCTTCATAACGAGTAGTACACGTAATCTAACGCGGCTGAGGTAATTTGCTTAATGCTTCTATCCTGCCCGTTGCGTTGTTGTAGATGCAGCTCGTGATCGATCCATCTTTGATTTTCTCCACCGCCTCATCAATGACAAAACGCGGAACTAAGAACCATTCGCGCGGGATAATGGGATTGCCAAAGCGATCCTTGATTTCGATGTTTAATCGAGCTGGCTCAAAGAATTTATGGATGAGTTTTTCTAGGCGTACACGATTAATATTTGAGAGCTCGTAGGTGGCGACAACTTCGACATCTGCCATCAGGAAGGTTGGATCTAACTTAGCATTGGCAATGCGCTTACTAATATCGCCGCCAGTAACACCTATTTTATGAATGACATCACGATGTTCTCTAATGAGCGGGTGATCGGCCTTGCTTCGCAGGATGTAGATGGTGCCACTTTCAATATCCCCATCTTCAACACTATCCGAGAATAGTGGGCCTGCAGACGGATCAGTTATGCGCCGACCTGCTTCATCTTTATACAAGGCGCGTTGGAGTGAGCGCATTAGTAAATCACTCTCCGTGCCGTTGTCATAAACTACACGCAGGCGAGCATCTGTAGCACCGTTCGGTGCTTTAATGATTTCCCCAACATCGGCGACGTAAACGATCTGGCCACCTAAGATAAAAAACTCGCCTTTCTCAATACCCGCATCTTCTTTGAAGCGACGGCTTTGTCGTATGCCCATCTTCAAATCTTCCTGAACGGCAAGGAAAAGCGGCTTGAATTTATCAAAGTCGAGGCATGGAGCACGCTTGGCAATTTCTTCCGCAGCACGAATCTCAGCGCGGGTTTTTACATTGGTTAGCTTCGTTATATCATTTTCACCAGCATCCAACACGCCGAGTTCGGCTAGCAGCGCATCGTCATCTAAATCGTCTGCGATCGGTTCATGGGCACCGGTCTGGCCTGTAAGCAAGTTATGTTTATCCATACCGTCGAGGACAGCACGGCACTCGCTAGAGGCCCGGATCTGATCGAGTCGGACTGCATAAAGCCGTTCGAAAATATCTTTATCTTCGCCATTGGTTGGCACACGCCCATGCTGCTCAAAAAAGCGCTCTATGTCCTCGAATCCAGCAATAATTCGCTCTTCACGAGCTGAGCGGATAGAGGCTTTGCGTTCTTCTACCTCAACACCAAGCTCAGCAAGCAGCGCATCATCTTCATCGGTAAATTTTGCTTTAGCCATTCGCGGCCTCTGCTTTCATGCGCGCCATGAAGGCTATACCTTCGGCCATTTTCTTTTCCCACGGATCGGGAGATGTAAGCGATGGCAGCCTGCCGCGCTCTTGCTTGAATTTCAGCGCACGTTTTGCCAAATCGCGTGCTTCATCTAATGTTAAGGGAGACTTCTTCCCTGCAATCACCGCCTGAACTTGTTTGAGGCTATCCTCAGTCATGGCTTTTGCCAGAATGGCATACGCCTCGCCAAAGGGGTTGATGCGATCGATTAAATCGATATCGAGATCGCGTACATCCATCGTGAATTTACGGACACCATCGATCAGCGCAGTGTTGCCGCCAGGCTGGAGATCCGCGCCTGAATTGAGGATCTTCTTCGCCTGCTGAGTCAGATTGAGCGCTGCGATGGCATGCTGACGAACGGCCTCCTGGTCTTCTTCATCAAGGTCAGGGTATTTGTCCTTCACGATTTTACCCATGCGTACTTGGGTCAACTCCTCAGGCACTGCCTCGGAATCGAACAGACCGCGCTCCAGAGCTGTCTTGTCCTGCACAAATGCTGCAATCACCTCATTCAGATCGTCTTGGCAAATACGGGTGGCTTCTTTGCTCTTTGGCTCCACCAACCCTTTGATTTCGATTTGAAACTGCCCGGTTTGTTGATTAAAACCGACATTTTCCTTCTTGGGGTCATAACCGCCAGCGCCATAATCAAAGCCCTCAATGGGTCCGCTACCGTTGCTTTTAGGCGTAAAGTTGAACTTCGGCGCAAGCACCTGTTCCATCAGCAGGCTGGCGGCGATGGCTTTTAAGGTATCGTTCACGGCATCCGTGACGGCATCCTCGGCAGCATCGGGCTCTGCGATAAAGTTGGTGAATCGGGTATGTGTCTTGCCCTTCGCATCGCGCGTGGCGCGGCCGATAATCTGGATAATCTCTGTTAGGCTGGAGCGGTAACCAACGGTGAGTGCATGCTCGCACCAGATCCAGTCAAATCCTTCCTTCGCCATACCGAGTGCGATGATAATATCGACATGGTCGCGGTTATCTTTTTGTGTAGGGTCTTTCAGCGCTGTAAGCACTTTCGAATGGCGCTCTGGCCCATCATCGACGAGGTCTGCCACTTTCAGCACGCGCCCATCGGGCAGCTCTACCAAATCAAATCCTGTGACAGGGTCTTTGCCCTTCCATGAGCCCAGTGCATCCATAATCTCGCTGACCTCGGTGGTCTTCCCGCGTTTGGTGCTCTCGCGCGCATTGACGTTTGGAATATGGATGATGGTCTTTAGATCCGGATCAAGCACATCTGCGATTTCGTCAATGTAGGAGCCGCTATAGAAATAATAACCGATATCTAGGCGCTTGAGATACTCATAGCCATTCAGCTGCTCATAATAGGTATAGGTGACTGACTCAAACTTCTCCTCGTCCTGCGACGACAGCACGGGAATGGCATCACCCCGGAAATAAGAGCCCGTCATAGCCACAATATGCGCCTTCTCACGGGCAATGAGCTGAGAGATATTGGCGCCAAGAATATTATCTTCTGCAGCACTGACATGGTGGAACTCATCCACTGCAATCAGGCAATCATCAAACGCGGCGAGACCAAAGCGCTCAGCTGCAAAGCGGAAGGTGGCATGGGTGCAGACCAGAATACGATCCGTGCTTTCTAAAAACGCCTTCACCGAGTTCACCTTGCCGCCGTTATCATCCCCCGGCGCATTGCATAAGTTCCATTGCGGTGCCACTTCCCAATCCGCCCAGAAGCCGTACTTAGTGAGCGGCTCATTATTGAAGCTGGAGCCGATCGATTTCTCAGGCACCACGATGATGGCTTTCTTCAAGCCTTGGTTATACAGCTTATCAAGCGCAATAAACATCAGCGCGCGGCTTTTGCCCGATGCGGGCGGAGATTTAATTAATAGAAACTGTTCGCCACGCTTTTCATAAGCGCGTTCTTGCATCGCGCGCATACCCATTTCATTGGCCTTGGTCGAATTGCCATTGCTTGCATAATTAACGGAAACGGATGGTATGGCTTTGGTATCTATCATGGCGGCCTCTAAAATGGTATTTCGTCATCCAGACTCATATCTGGCTCAGGTTTATAATGTTTTTCGTAATAATTTAGAAGGAACAGGCCTACAGTAGCGACTGTGTTCACCACTAGCATTGCATAGAGAGGATCAGAGATAATTTCATCCTCTGTTCCATGAGCTTCGGTATTATTGCTGCGAATATTCTCTATCGCCTGGGATGCACTTAATAACCCAGAGCCAATGCTACGAATATTCGTATTGAGACTTTTGTCTGGAAAGAAGTTGAATTGCTTCAAGATATGGGATGCTAACTTGTAGAGGGTATCTTTAGAATTGCATCCATCAATCGAACTATCAGAGCAAATTCTCTTGATTATTCGCTCTAATGCTGAGTTGGCCATGATTATAGCGGTCGAAGGCTCTGAATAGATTTTTTCATGCGCTTTTTGGAAAGTTTTTCCAACATCTTCGTATTTTTGTGAGAGCAAGCCCTTAATTTCAGCAACGCTGTATACAAGACCTGGAACTTCAATATTCAAATCTACAGCTATTTGGAAAAGCAGCTCATCATTCATTGTATCCAGGGTCGCTGGAAGATCAATATTGCCAGTCTCTTTGCTACAAATAATTTCAAAGTTACTCCATTGACAATTACCGTAGCCGTCACGCTCTTCTACATGCCACCTAGAGATGTAGCGTTTTACATTTTGGTATTTCTTAATGTTGAACTTATCCCATAATGCCTTCTCTATCCGCTCGATTATATCTAGCATGGATGAAGGTGATATCATCATTCTTTCTGTTGTCATGCTGCACCCTTTTTACTAGGTTTTGAGGCAGTCATTTTGGTGTAGAGATCAAACAGCTTTTCCAGCCGCTCGGTGTCATTCTTGAAGCGGCGGCCGATATAGATGCGCTCTAGCACTTCGTCATTGCGCTCGTGCGCACGTCGAAGGTTCTCAGGCATATTATCTGGGTCGTACAAATCTGCAATGGTTGCGGGGAAATGTGCCTCGCGCGCAAGAAGGATATCTTCTGCGCAGCGGGTCAGATCAGCTCTATTTTTCTCCGTTAGTGCTGGAACAGGGAATGTGTTCCAACCCAAGGTTTGAGAATACCTGAATCCTGTTCGGAATCTCCCGCATACTACACTTATCCAGACAAGATGTATCTTAGAAGAAACAATAGATAAATTCCACAAATCACAATCATAAATTACGCGCGCTAAGTCTGACACTATAGTGTCGTCATCAGAGAGTACGCATGGCATGTATTCTCTAGCACAGGTCGATACTTTTGGCACAACGATAGAGTTTCCCGACTTATGAGGAGAAAAAACAAATCTATGCGGCGAAGAAACTCCTCCTAAAGCTTGAGAGCCGCGACTGCCTTTACGCACGCCTAAAACTTTTTTAATCCTATGGTTGATTGATGTAATGCTATTGGCCAATCCAAGATCTTGATCCTCTATCCATAGACACCATCTTTGTTTGCCGTTGGTGAGTTCATTTGCACCCATAAACTTTCTGATTAACTTTTGACTAGCTTTGTCTTCTTTGAGCAGGGCTTCTTTTTCTGAGTAAGATAATATTAAATTTCCACCGTCAGTCGCTATATTGCCAGTTACCATCGTTGGAAGGCCGCTTAGCGGCTTACTCACTTTGTTAACGATGATGGGTTCGCCTGCAATCAGATATGGGCTTATAGAATCAACATCTTTGGTAAAAGCATCTGAGAATATTTTCTTTTCTTTCTGCCTACCTAAGCCAACGATTACACAGGTTACGCCTGCATTATTTGTAGCCAGATTTGCCCATTCAAAAGATGTGTGTGCAAAAATTATTTCAAGGTTTTTTGCAAATATTATGGGCCATAGCATAGCAACTTGCTCGCCTTGGCAAATGGAATTAGTAGAAACCAAGCTGGATGCTGATTTTTCAGTTCCATGCATATACTCTGCAGCCTTAACGAACCAGCAGCTAACATAATCTAGATCTTTAAAGCTAGACGTGTACTTAGAAAAAACAGCCTTCATTTCTGCTTTTTGTTCTACAGTTTGTTCAACACTACCCTGATAAGGAGGGTTGCCACAGATATAAGTTTCTCCGCCCTCATTCTCAAAATCAATCTGCGCTTGGTCGAGAGGCGTACTGAATAAATCATCACCACGCAATTTAACCGTCGTCCCTGTAGTGGGGCAAACGCTGAGCCAATCAATCCGCAACGCATTATCACATACAATCCAGTTAAGCGCATCTAACGGAAGGAACTCAGCGAGCGCTTCTTTTTGGCCACGATATAGTATGTCGCATTGATATTCAGCTATAATCAACGCAAGGCGAGCGATCTCCGCAGGAAAGCTTCGCAGCTCAATGCCACGGAAATTTTTGAGAGAAACTTCTGAACGCAAATGCTCTTCACCGCGTCGTTTGTTAATCCCGGCCTCGATCTCACGCATTTGCTTATAGGCAATCACGAGAAAGTTGCCAGAGCCGCAGGCAGGGTCGAACACACGGATCTTCGACATGCGCTTGCGCAGGTTCAGCAGCATGCGCTGGTTATCGCCAGCTTCTTCCAGCTTTGCGCGCAGATCATCCAAAAACAGCGGGTTCAGCACCTTCAGAATATTCGGTACGCTGGTGTAGTGCATACCGAGGGCGCCGCGCTCGTCATCTTCCGTCACGGCTTGGATCATGGAGCCGAAAATGTCGGGGTTAATTTGCTTCCAGTCCAAACTACCGACATGAAGCAAATAGGTGCGTGCGATTTTGCTGAAACGCGGGGTTTCAGTACTGCCAGAGAATAGCCCACCGTTTACATACGGGAAGGTATCAGCCCAGCGCGGCAATTTCGCCGTGGCGCGATCTTTGATCGCGGTATTCATGGCACGGAAGATTTCGCTGATGACCTCGTGCGTGTTCGAGGAATCGCGCTCCGTCATCTGATCGACCCTGGACGTAAACAGGTTGCCAGTGTTAAAAATGCCTGTGTCTTCCGCATAGAAGCAAAAAATCAGCCGCGCCATGAAGTGGTTCATGTCATGGCGGCGCTCGGCTTTTCCCCATTCCGGGTTATCCTGCAGCAGTTGGATATAGAGCTTGTTCAAGCGGCTTGTTGCGCGGATGTCGAACGAGCTCTCACGGATTTGCTTAACGGTGGTGATGCCCGCTAGCGTCAGGAAGAAGCCAAAATGATTGGGGAAATCGTTGTATTCGCAGGCAACGGTTTCGCCAGTGCCCATGTCTTCGGCTTGGAAATCCTGGCCATCGGTAGCAAGTATGAACTTGGCTTTGTGTTTGGTGGTGGCTGGGCTACTCCGTAGCTTCTCCAGAATGCGGGGCACTTCACCCACAGGGCATGCTGCCATGTGTATGTTGTTGTATTGCAGGACCGCGCCTTCGATATCGGTTTTGTTGGAATGGCCAGAGCGTATTTTTTTGATGGTAGTTGGCTTATTATCGAAGGCCGCCAAAAATGCGTAAGGAAACTCAGCCGGATCAAAGGGCTGCTCCGCTAATTTTGATATTTCTTCTTCGATTTCTACTGCGTTCAAATCACCACCTCTTCAGGGCTTTTATTCTTGAGTTTTTTGAGCTTATTTTGACAACTAAGAAATACAGTAAAAATTGCTTTGAGCAACGACTTAGGTGTAGTTTCTGCTATATATTCTACCCTTATTCCAATTAGCGTATGATGGTATAGCTATGAAGGCGCAAACAAGCTCTCAATGCCCAAGATATGTCCCGACAGAAGCATGGGAAGCATATCGTGCTTTAGCGCCCGAGCGATCCCGGATCACAATTAATGGCAAACCTTTTGCCCAAGCCAGAGCGTCACAGAAGCAAGACATATACAAGTATTACGAGTTATTTTCAAAACTGGTGTTTTTCTCTCCAAACGCACCCAAACTTTGGAAGTATTGGGAACAGCACTACAGCGTGCATGGGGGAGGGAAATTCCTAGATATTCTTTGGGGTTCATATGCCTCCCAAACAGATATCCGAAAAGGTATAGCAAGGGCAAAAAAGTCTAAACAAAAAGACCGTATTGAAGCGCAGGCAAAAAAGCTGGCCCGCCTAATCGATGGCACTCTTTATATCAAGGGTCTTGGCATGCACGTTCATGTCACCAAACTTCTTGGTAAGTTGGAAGCCCTTAGTGATTTTCTGGAAGATGCGGAATATGGGGTGGATGGCCTGTCTAACCTTAATGCATTTGCGGCAGCTCATAATGAAATATTATCTTTCCAAAAAAACCATCCCTGCATCGATTTCCAACGCATGCTAGCAATACAGCTGGAGCTGGATTTACAATTAAAGAGCAGTGCTAAGTTAAAAAAACTTATTTTGTTGGCCACGGAATGTTTTTTTGAAGAAAATACTGGTGTCACACTAGACGAAATCGGCAAAACATTGCGAAGAAGCAAGGCACGTTCTCACAAAAAATAAGTTCTAAACGTAGCGTTCGGGCAATCCACTGATGTGGCATCTTTCCATTATTAACTTAATGGAGAGACCACAATGCAGCACCAAAATTTAATCATCACGCAACAGCCCTTGGCGAATTTGCAGCCTGACCCAAATAATGCCCGCCACCATACCAAACGACAGATCAAGCAAATTGCTCGTAGCATCGCGAGTTTTGGGTTCAATGTCCCAGTTATTATAGATGACACTGGAAAGATCATTGCAGGGCACGGCCGCGTAATGGCAGCACGCGAAATGGGTTGGCAAGCGGTGCCGGTTATTCAGTTAGCGCACTTAAGCCCCGCTCAAGCCCGTGCTTTTGCCATTGCCGACAACCGACTCACTGAGAATTCGAGCTGGGATGAGAACCTTCTTGGGGAAAGTCTGCGTGAGCTGGCCTCACTAGATTTGGATTTTAGCCTCGAGGCAACAGGCTTCACCATGGCAGAAATTGATCTCAAAATAGAAGGGGTCGGCGCACCTACAGAGAAGGAAGACTCTGCCGATGCTGTGGTAGGAAGCACGGGTCCTGCGGTCACAGCAGTAGGCGACCTCTGGCAACTGGGTCAGCACCGGATTCTCTGCAGCGATGCGTTACAAGCTGAGTCGTATAAACAGTTGCTGGAAGGACGGTTGGCGGAGATGGTTTTTACTGATCCGCCTTATAATCTTAAGGTTGATGGGCACTGCACGGGGTTGGGCAGCGTACGACATCGCGAATTCCCGATGGCATCAGGCGAAATGTCGGTCACAGAATTTACCGATTTTCTGGGTACGGCGTGCCATTTATTGGCGCAGCACAGTGCCGATGGGTCATTACATTATATCTGCATGGATTGGCGGCACGCGAGTGAACTACTTGCAGCCGGATCACAGGCCTACCATGAGCTCAAAAATATCTGCGTCTGGGTAAAAGACAATGGCGGCATGGGCAGCCTCTACCGTAGTCAGCATGAGTTGGTATTTATCTATAAACACGGCAAAGCGCCACATCGTAACAATATCGAGTTAGGAAAATACGGGCGCTACCGCACCAACGTATGGCGCTACCCTGGCGCGAATAGCTTGTCGCGCGAAAGTGGCGAGAACAATCCCTTGGCAATGCACCCAACGGTGAAGCCAGTGGTTTTAATCGCCGATGCCATCATGGATTGTTCCGCGCGTGGCGATATCGTTCTAGATACTTTCCTCGGCTCGGGTAGCACCGTTTTGGCAGCAGAACGGGTGGGTAGAGCATGCTATGGAATGGAGCTAGATCCGCTCTATGTCGATTTAGCAATTCGCCGCTGGCAGCGCTACACGGGCCTGCAGGCCATCCACATCGCTTCTGGGCAAACCTTCGATGCGCTGGAGGCTCACCATGGCCGATGAATATGAGGTTGGGTATAAAAAACCCCCGGTCTCGACGCGCTTTCAATCCGGGCAGTCGGGCAATGCTAAAGGCCGCCCCCGTGGCGCAAAGAATTTTGACACGGTCATCGCCAAAGAGCTGAGCGCACGGGTTGAGATTACGGAGAATGGCAAGCGGCGGAGCATCACCAAACGTGAGGCGATCGGCAAGCAAGTGGTGAACAAGGCCGCAAACGGTGATCCCAAATTTGTGCCGATCCTGTTCTCGGAAGCCCGCAGGCTTGAGGACAAACAGGAAGCCAAGGCTAGCGTTAGCGCGCTGGAAGCACCGGAAGATGCATTGGTCATGGAATCCTTGCTGGTACGACTCAAAACGCGGCTGACAGATGGAGATAACGAATGAAACTGGCCCCTGAGGAATACCGTCTTTTATTGCGGAATGATTTGGTTAGCTTCATTGAGCGATCGTTCTATGAGCTCAATCCCCAGACGACGCTGCTGATGGCAGATTATATTGAACTGCTTGCCGCAAAACTTGAAGACTGCCGTCGCGGAAAAATCCGTCGCCTCATCATCAACCTGCCACCGCGCTATCTGAAATCGCATTGTGCATCGGTGGCGTTTGTCGCGTGGCTCCTTGGTCATGATCCGTCATCGCAGATCATCTGCGCCAGCTATGGTCAGGATTTGTCCGACAAGTTAGCACGTGACTGCCGTAGCGTGATGAGTACGTCATGGTACAAGGCCCTCTTCTCGGCCAGGTTTATGCCGGATAAAAAGTCGGTGAATGACTTTATGACCACCGCGATGGGATTTCGCATGTCAACCTCGGTCGGCGGGGTGCTAACGGGGCGCGGCGCAAACTTTATTATCATTGACGACCCCATGAAGCCTGACGAAGCGCTATCAGAAACCCAGCGTAAACGCGTCAATGATTGGTACGACAACACCCTTGTAAGCCGCCTCAATGATAAGAATACAGGCTGCATTATAATTATCATGCAGCGCCTCCATCAGGATGACCTGGTGGGGCATGTGCTGGAGCAAGAAAAATGGGAAGTAGTGAATTTCCCAGCAATTGCTGAAGAGGATTTCAGCTGCCTAATCGAAAGCCCCCTTGGTAAGAAGCGCTATAAGCGAGCAGCAGGCAGCGCATTGCACCCAGAACGGGAATCCCTCGGCATGTTAGCGGAGATTCGTTACCGCATGGGTGAATACAACTTTCTTAGCCAGTATCAGCAAACACCGATTCCTGTCGGTGGTGCCATGGTAAAAACTTCATGGCTTCGTTACTATGATCCGGACGATCTTCCCGCGAAATTCGATTATATTATACAGAGCTGGGATACAGCTAGCAAAGTAACGGAGCTGAGCGACTACAGCGTATGCATAACCATCGGCGTAAAGGGCCAGCTCTATTACGTTATTAACGTTTTCCGTCGCCGCATGGAGTACCCGGAGCTAAAGCGCGCCGTCATTGAGCAGGCAAAACTATACAAGCCCACTACAATTTTAATCGAGGATAAATCATCAGGAACACAGCTCATCCAAGAACTGAAACGTGAGGGTCTGCATACGATTAAAGCGTATGATCCGATGGCAAAAGATAAAATTATGCGGTTGCACGCGCAAACCGCTGCCATCGAGAATGGCCGCTTGCTGTTGCCAAAACAGGCGCATTGGTTGGCCGATTATGTACAGGAATTGACCAGCTTTCCCGGTGCAAAACATGATGATCAGGTCGATGCAACCACACAGGCACTAGAGTGGATTCCGCAGCGTAAGGTTGGGTTCTTTAGCCAAGATTGGGGGCAGACGCGCTAATCCCAGATAACTACATCCTGCACGGCATCGCGATTCAGATCATAGCCACATGTAACCTCGGTATGCACTTGAGTGCCGAACGCATTCTGAAATAGAGCATCACGTTCAACCAAAAAGACAACTCCAGTTTCAATATAATCCCGACCGGGTTTGTAGTTGCTGAAGGAATAGGTAGGGAATTCCGGCTTTCCATATTTAGCCTTCTTACTTGCGGCACGTTCACAGGCCGAGACCATATGAATATGGTGTGAACCCGTATCAATTAACTGCTTATTATCTTGGCATTGGCGCCAATCCTCAGCACAGGCTCTTTCCTGTGGCGTTCGGCTGTCAGAGAATATAACGCCTGCTACACACACAGCTCCTAGAATCGCTGCCAACTTTTTGTAGTTAATATTATGCGCCTGTAGTCGAGCATCCAATGTTTTTAACCAGGCCCTAAAACGTTTGGAGAAAACACCCAGTCCAAGAATAACAATTACGCCGAGATAGAGTGCTAGGATAGCAAGCGTGGCTATGCCTCCAGCGACTTTTGACCAGAATGTGGGAGCCGAATCAGTCTGGGGAGTTAGTGGTGTCGATGATGGTAGCTGCTGTAGCTCACTAAGGGCTTTCTGATCACCATTCAAAGCATCATCAATCAACTTTTTTACATGACCATTCGGTTGTTTTACATATTCGTCTGCTAGATTAGAGGCACAAGCGGAGCATAGGTTACGACTTAACAGTCCTTCACGTATTTTTTGGTAAAGTTTCCCGTTCCCCGTTCGGGAACTAGCATTATATTCTTTGCCCAATACGCCAGCAACAGCCTTTACATCTGCGAGAGAAAGATACCCTTGATCAAGCATGTTATGGAGATCTTCCATAGCGCCATCACAAAGTCCGCCAATAATATAATCATGGTATCTGTTCCACTCAGTTAGCTTTGCTTGCCTGCGAAGCTCTTCATTTTTTCCATTCTGATATATGTTGCCCTTTAGATCCTCACAAGTGAGGGAGGGCATTGAAGTATTTGGTCGAGAATCTTTTTCAGCTAAGGCCAGCGTGGGCTGAAAGTGAAGAACTGTAAATAAGAAGAGTATTCTCAAAAATAATATGCTGCATCGCTGAAAAATATGCATGGCTTCTCTCCCCACTGGTGATCGGGGAGTTTCAAAACCTTCGATTAGGAGAGGTCGCGCAGGTCTTTAGGGCAAGCCCTTGGACATACACCAGCGCCTCCCCGACCATACGGTGGGGAGTGCTTGACGGCGCACTAAAGCCGCCTAATCGAAGGGGTTTGAACGCCCCGAATTGGATTAACTCCAATCTGTTGACCACGTTACTCTCAAACATATGCGAATCAAGGAAAATACTTGCTTATCAGTGGTAGATTCCACTCGACTTGCATAGGTGTGCAAGCATTGGTGTCATGCGCGCGGCATTGATGTGCGCTTCTCCAGCCCGGTACCGGGCTTCAGGCAGTACGGGCCTGGCATTCCGCCACCCCAAACACTTGAAGGAGAATCACAATGTCAAAAGCCAAACAAACGAAAGTCGCCAAGCCGGGTAAAACAACTGTCCGCAAGTCAAAAACAAAGAATCCCGCGCCAGCAACTGCATCCAAAACACCAACATCCAAGCAAGCCACAATCATCACTATGCTGAAACGCCCTAAAGGTGCTTCGATCGATGAGCTGGTTGAAGCAACGGGATGGCAGCGTCACAGCGTACATGGTACTTTGTCGGGAGTGCTGAAAAAGCGACTCGGCTTATCAATAATCACCGAGTTTGGTGAACACGGTCGCACGTACCGTATTTCGGATGCGCGGTAATGAAGCGCCGCACTAACAACAGCCTCGCCAATGATTTGGCGAGGCTGCCTAGCCTGGACCGAGCAGCGCTGGCTGCGGCATGGCAAATCGTCTATGGAGCTGAGCCGCCGCGCAATATCAGCCAACCGCTAATGTTGCGCGCGTTAGCCCATCGCATGCAAGAGCAAGCATTGGGCGGGGTGAAGCCATCCACGCGGCGCACTCTGATGAAAATAGCTGAAGATGGCGATGCAACTCGGGCAACGGCAATTCCGGTTACGCAAGTTAAGACGGGCACGCGCTTGCTGCGTGAATGGCATGGGGTCACGCACGAGGTGACAGTTCTGAACGATGGGGTCCACTATCAAGGCCAGCGCTACCGATCGCTATCACAGGTTGCGCAGCAAATCACTGGGGCTAAATGGTCCGGTCCTCTGTTCTTTGGGTTGAAAAAGGGGGCCGCATGACCAGCAAGATCATCCGTTGCGCTATCTATACCCGCAAATCTTCTGAAGAAGGGCTGGAGCAGGATTTTAACTCCTTGCATGCGCAGCGTGAAGCAAGCGAGGCATACATCAAAAGCCAGAAGCACGAGGGTTGGCAGTTGGTAAAAACAGCCTACGACGATGGTGGGTATAGTGGCGGCACCATGAACCGTCCCGCGCTGCAGTTGCTGATGCAGGATATTGAGGCGGGCAAGATCGATGTCATCGTCGTCTATAAGGTGGATCGCCTCTCACGCTCACTGCATGACTTCGCTAAGATGGTGGAGGTATTCGACAAGCGCGGCGTCTCATTCGTATCCGTCACCCAGCAATTCAACACCACCAGTTCCATGGGAAGGCTGACGTTGAATGTGCTGTTATCCTTTGCCCAGTTCGAACGCGAGGTCACGGGTGAGCGTATCCGTGATAAGATTGCGGCTTCCAAGAAAAAGGGCATGTGGATGGGCGGCTATGCGCCGCTGGGATATGACATCGTTGAGAAGAAACTCGTCATCAATCTGGCTGAGGCGGAAACCATCCGCCACATTTTTGCACGCTACATGGAGCTGAACAGTGTCCGTCAGCTATGTAATGAACTGCGCGCTCATGGCATTCGCTCTAAACCTCGTGATAGCGATACCAGACCCGGTGGAACGTCATTCTCGCGTGGGGCGCTATATCATCTGCTATCCAATCGACTGTATATAGGTCAGATCCGTTATAAAGAAACCTACCACCCTGGGCAGCACGATGGCATCATTGATCCCCAGCTATGGGACCAGGTGCAGCAAAAACTCGTCAGCAACCGAGCGGGCATCGTCGAGCAATCGCGTAAGACCGAAGCCGGGTCACTGAGTGGCAAGTTGTTCGATGCAGCAACAGGCGAGGCGCTGGTCATTGTACATGCTAATAAAAAGGAACGACGCTACCGTTATTACATCTCGCAATCATTAAAGATGGGCACAAAAGATGATGCTCCCAACGGATGGCGGCTGCCGGGCCAAGCTATCGAAACCACCATCTTTGGCATTGCCAAAAGCATGCTGAATGACCGCGATGCTATGGTGGATGCATTGCAGGCAGCCAATATCCCTTCGCATCAAATCCCAGCCTTGTTAACTAAGGCGCATGAAGTCGCTCAGTATCAAGGGCATGTTTTTGCTGCATTCATACAGCGAGTGGAATTGCGACAGGACGGGATACAGATCCGCCTATCGCTAGCATCTCTTGTATCCCCAAGCGCCAATGGCGAAGATATCATCATAATTCGCGACACGCCGATGCAGATTAAGCGCCGTGGTCATGAGATGCGTTTAGTCATCGAAGGTGGAATGGCAGCTACTGCTACCATAGATTCCACTCTCACCAACGCCATTGCTCGTGCCCATGCATGGAGTGAGGCACTGCTATCCGGCAGCATCGCATCCATGACGGAGATTGCATCGCGTAACAATGTTAGCGACAGCTATGTGAAGAAAATCATGCCCTTGGCATTTCTAGCACCGGATATTGTGGAAGCCATTATGGCAGGTAAGCAGCCTGCCCATATCACGACCCAGATGCTAATCCGCCAAATCGATATACCGCTCGATTGGCAAGAGCAGCGTCACGCACTCGGCTTTAGCGCCTAGTTATTCCCCTAAACGACACGCCGAAACTAGCCCATAGAGAGAACGGGTTGAATGTGGTCCGAAATGGCTTGGAATCGGTTTCTCTGGTGTCGTTTTGGGTAGTGAGTGGCCCAGACAGCGCCGCACAGCGCGATAATCTCTCAAAATATGAGACTGCTACTCGGGAAATGGTGGTCGCGCAGTCAGTTGAACTGGCAACCTTGCTAACCATTCTTCGCAATTTTCAGAAAATATTTCGTCCGTCGAATCGAAGATTTTATAAATGCGTGCATCTCTACAAACGACACGTCAAAACTAGACTACAGAGAGAACGGGCAGGATCTAGGCCGCGTAGCGCCTATTCAGGATCTCTCCCGTGTCGTTGTAAAACTCAGTGGCCCGCACAGGGCCCCTGAGGGGGAGAATCTCTCTAAGTTATTGAAAAACAAGAAGAAATGGTGGGTCCGGGAAGAGTTGAACTTCCGACCTCACGCTTATCAGGCGTGCGCTCTAACCACCTGAGCTACGAACCCATTCCAAAAGGAGGCTGTCTTTTAGGTAGCGCCGCGGGGAATGTCAAGGGCGGGATTACAGAAACTGCGGGGCAGGCCTAAACCGCGCGCGACCCGCGCTACCGCGCTTCTTGGCTCACACGGTTGCGGCCGAGGCGTTTGGACTGATACAGCGCCTTATCCGCGCGCTCAATAAGGGTATCCGCAGTATCGCCGCGCTTGAGTGAAGCGACGCCGACCGACACCGTGATTTTACCAAAATTCTCGCCGGTAGACTTGCGTTTCAGCTCTTTCCCCGCGATGGATTTGCGGATCATTTCCGCGACGACCATAGCGCCACTACCAGGCGTATTCGGCAGAATCACTGCGAATTCCTCGCCACCATAGCGCGCGACCGTATCGGTGCCTTTCAGCGTGTCGCCCAGCGTGCGGGCGACGATTTTAATCACCTCGTCACCGATCTGGTGGCCAAAACTGTCGTTAAACTGCTTGAAATGGTCGATATCAATCATCAGTAAGGCCATGTCCTGTACCTCTTCCGTAGCCTCGGCAATGGCGGCGACGAGGCGCTGATCGAACGCCTTGCGGTTCAAGCTGCCGGTCAGAAAGTCACGCTCGGATTCCGTTACCACCCGCGCGAGGTTCTCACGCAGCTCCATAATTTCCTGCTGCGCCCCTGCGAGCTGAACGCTCATATTCGCACTGGAATCCTGCATATGCGCGGCGCTGGTCATCAGGTTCATGGCGAGCATGCGCAGCATTTCCTCGCCCGAAGCGGTGTTGAGCTGCTCAATCTGCTGCGCGATGAGCTTGCTTTCTTCCGAGGCATCGCCACCGAATTTCTGCACATGGGCGAGCATCTCGGTCAGGATGCGTTTGGCGTTCACCGTGCTTTCACCGACGGTGCGAGCGTTCATATCGGCCACATACTGCGCATGGAGTTCATCGATAAAATCGGTATCGAATGTTTTGCCTGCGGCAATGGCTGCTTCCGCGGCGCGCAGCAATTCTGGCGGGTGGCCGGCGGCGACACTAAAAAACAACGCAAAATGCTTCGGCAGCGGCGCCACGCTGAGTTTGCGCATCATGGCCATCGCCCGCTCCGCATAGGCCATCGCCTGCGAAAGCACATGATTTTCAGGATTTGGATTCGAAGAAGCAACGGCGGCGGTCATGTCATGCTTATAGGTTTTGCCACATATCGCGTCAAGCCATCTTGGCTGTTTTGCTTGAAAATCCGTGCAGGTTTCGCTAGAGTGTTGCCGCAAATAGGAGATCGGGGAGTATGGGGCAAATGACAGCACAATTAGTGAAGCCTTTGCCAGCTGCTGAGCCACTTGCGCGCCCCAAGGTCATGCGCCGCCCCAGCCAGTTCAGCAGCGCATCTGCGACTGCTTTTACCCCGCCGCGCGCGCCGGAACCCACCCCCAATCTTGCGGATGAACGGCTGAGCGAACCCGCGCCCACGCTTCCCGCCATCGTCCCTGAGGAACGCGGCTGGCAGGACGACGCCCGCTTCGGAGCGGTGCTGGTACTCACCCTCATCATCACCAATACCGCGCTGATGCTGTGGTTGCCGCATTTAAAGCGCACCACCACCCCGCCCATGGCCGCCCCTGTCCTCACCGAAACCCCTGCCCCGCATGCCGCGCACACCGTTACGGTTTATACCAACCCCGCCCTCCCAGCGCCCTATTCGGAAGACGGGGTGGATGCAGAGGCCGCGCGTGCAGGTCTCAGTACTGCGCAGCCGTACCACATCCTCGGCAGCGCCACCGATTCCGGGCCGAACCAGTAATGCGCGTTCACGCCGTCAGCGCCTCCACCGCCGTCACCCGCACGCTGGATGCCATCATCACCGCGAGTGGCCATAGCCTCGCCAGCGCGGCGGAGGCGGAGCTACTGCTGGTGGATGCGCTCCACCCCACCCCCTTGCCCGCCAGCACCGCGCCCCATTTCACCATGAGCGCCACCTGCACGCCCCACCAGCTCGCGCGCCAACTCGCCGCCTGGCGCGGGGCGCAGCACATCACCCTCCATGCGGGCTGGGCGCTCGATGTCGCCGCGCGTGCCCTCACCCACGCCAGCGCCCCGGCCATTTCGCTGACCGAGAAAGAATCCGCGCTGCTGGCCGCGCTCGCCGCCGCGCACCCTGCCCCGCTGCCGCGTGAGGCGCTGCTCGAATCCGTCTGGGGCATGCGCGCCGAAATCGACACCCACACGCTTGAGACCCATATCTACCGCCTGCGGCAGAAGCTCGAATCCGCCGCAACCCCCGCCCCTTGCGACATCGCCACCGAGGGCGGCCAGTATCGGCTGACGGGGCTTTAATCACCGCTTTGCTGCGCCGCACCACGCAATTGTCATCAAATCTTCACACTTCTCACGAAACCCCGCCGCTATAGTGAACGCAATCCGTCGCCTCTGGGCGGCATTTTTTTAATAAAAACACGATAGGGGACAAGCATGACACAGAAACAAAGTGATAACACTGAACTCACGGAGCAGGAGGCCGCACAAGCCGCCGCTGACCTCACCAAAATCCTCAGTCTGCCGTTTGTAGCCAACGAGGGCAATGCCTACGACCAGAACGGCGGTCAATACCCCGCGCTCGCCTCGATCAAAAACCATAGTATCTATTACGCGGGCGACGTGAGCGACGCGCAGTTGCGCCTACTGGCCGATATTATGCCGTTTGGCGGGTTCAGCATCTCGGATGGCTATAAGGAAGTCGGTCTCGAAGAGGGTGCCAAAAAGAAAAAACTCGTCCTTGGCAAAGTGGAGGGCAAACCATGTTATGTGAGCCAAGAAGTCGATGCTAAGCTGGGCGATACAGTCACGCGCGCTACAGGAAAAACCATCGTCATCAACCGGGTGGATCTGGAAAAGCTCCATGCCCGCGCGGAAAAAACAGACGAACAACGTGCTAACGCTGGCGAAGTCGCCGCTCTGCTCAAGACATTTACCGGCGAATCCTTTATTCCTAACGGGCTGGCCATTGATTCTGAGAAACATTTCGATTCCCCGCGGAATAATCTCAATAACGCACGCGGCTTTTTAAGCCTGCTGGCCGAAGAAGGCGCACTACGCGTTGAATTACAATCGAATGTCATCATGCAAGGCGAGCCGCAAAAACCCAAAGAGATCACGCGCCTTTTCATTCCAGAGTTTGACCTCGCGAAAATCAAGGAGGCCATCCCTGAGGTTCAGAAGCAACTCGCTGCGCTGCTCACCCAAGCCACTGGTCGCGACTGGAGCCTCAACGAAGCAGGCAATCTTGCCACGCCTTCACACTGCGCAACCGATAGCCCCAACGATCCAGACATGATGAATGATCTCGTCGCACGCGGCATCATTGCGGCACGCGAGAACATCATGGTGACGGTAGACAACCTTCTTATCACCCCCACCGACATCAACCTTGGCGCATTAAAGGCCGTAGTGACGAAGTTAGAGAATGCCAAAGAAGCCACCGCGCTGCTCACCCAAATTCTGGGATATGAATGGACGGCCAACGGCACCACCCTCAGCGCAGCAAAACCGGATTCGCAAGATCATTCTGACTGTGCCAATCTTTATACCCTTGAGAACGATATCTTTCGTAAATTCCCTGAAGGGTTGGACAATCCTGATGCCACAACCCTCACCATCGATATCGACCAAATCAACCTAGAAAAACTCCGCCTCCGCGCGAATACGGCCAAGCAGGAGATTCGCGTGGGCAACGACGTCATCCATGCTGGCCAAACGGGGCCGAAGCCGAAAGAAACCGGGATTGTTCGCGGCGTCGGTGGTGACAATGGGGATGACGTAGACTAACCGCGCCACCCCACTCCCCGCTCGACGTAGCGCGGGGGGGCGTGTATAGAGGGCACCAACCTCTCCACCCGTCATTGCGAGGCGACTCTTGGGTCGCCGTGGCAATCCATCTTCCTGTCACCCTGAACTCGTTTCAGGGTCCATCTAAAAACGGATGGGTGCTGAAATAAATTCAGCATGACAGCATAAAAGATGAATTGCTACGGCCTTTCAAGGAGGCCTCGTGAGTGACGGAGTGGCAACTCTTTACATCTAGACAAAGCACCGTATGAGCCTCATCGAAAAAACTGCCGAGACAACCGACGACAGCGCCGAGCGCCTCGCTGCCAAAGCGAGCCTCGTCGGCATGCCGCGTGAGCAAGTCGCGGCGCGCCTCGTCGCGCTCGGCATCGAGCCCTTCCGCGCCAAGCAGATCTGGCAGTGGATCTACACCAAAGGCGCAACGGATTTCTCGGCGATGAGCAACATCAAAAAAGACACGCAGGCGCTGCTGGCGGAACATTTCTCCATCGCCCGCGCGGGCATTTCGCGCAATGCCGTGTCGTTCGACCAGACGCAGAAATGGCTGCTCAAATTCGCCGATAATCAGGAAGTCGAAACCGTGTTCATTCCGGATGCACCGCGCGGCACGCTCTGCGTCTCAAGCCAAGTGGGCTGCACGCTTTCCTGTACCTTCTGCCACACCGGCACCCAGCGCCTCGTGCGCAACCTCACCGCCGGGGAGATCATCACCCAGGTTCTCGTCGCCCGCGATGGCCTCGGCGAGTGGTCGCGGTCGGCAGCGCTGACGGGCGAGAAAGAACCCAACGCTGGTTCGGGCGTGCGTAGCCGCGATGGCCGCGGCGAGCCGGAGCGCAGCGAACGAGGGGGTATGGGGGGTTCGCCCCCATCGCGAGCAAAGCTCGCCAACCAAAAAAGCGCGAAGAGCGAATGGGCAATCTCCAAACCACCCCGCCAGCTCACCAACATTGTGTTCATGGGCATGGGCGAACCGCTCTACAATTACGACAATGTCGTCGCCGCCTGTAACCTGCTGATGGATGGTGAAGGGCTGGCCATGAGCCGCCGCAAAATCACCGTCAGCACCTCGGGCGTCGTGCCAAAAATCGTGCCGCTGGCGCATGATGCGGGCTGCAACCTCGCCATTTCGCTGCATGCCGTCACCAATGATCTGCGCAACGAAATCGTGCCCATCAACCGCAAATACCCGATTGCCGATTTGCTCGAAGCCTGCCGCGAATATCAGAGCATCGTCAACGACCGGCATATCATGTTCGAGTATGTCATGCTCGCGGGCATCAACGATTCGGAGGCCGATGCGAAGGAGCTGGTGCGCCTGCTCAAAGGCATCCGCGCCAAAGTCAACCTCATCCCGTTCAATCCCTGGCCGGGCGCGCCTTATACCTGTTCTTCCAACAACCGCATCCACGCCTTTGGCCGGGTGCTGATCGCGGCGGGCATTGCGAGCCCCATCCGCAAAACCCGTGGCGAGGACATCATGGCCGCCTGCGGCCAGCTCAAATCCATGAGCGAGCTGAAGAAGGGTCAGAAAGTCAAGCTGAAACCCTAACTACCAGATCACCTCATCGCCCGTACCGGTATGCCTCCAGCGCGTGCCGCGGCGATATTTCGGCGTGCCGACGGTTGCTTCAATCAGCTTCAGCGAGGCATCGACCACCTTGTCGATATGGCGCCCTTCCAGCATGGGTTCGCTTTCCGCCTTCATCAGTGCATCCTGCGCGAAGCGGAAGCGCTCCAGCGAGAAACGCTCCACCTGCTCCGGCGCGATATAACCGACCGGCGTTTGCTGATGGAACGGAAAATAGTCAGACATAGAACTCTCCTTTAGAGCGATCAGAATAACTATGGAAGACTATGCATGACCCATGCCAACTTTCTGAAGTATAGGGTATTTTATTCAATCTACGCCCAACTCCTAAGCCCTTGCCACACAACAAAAAAGCCGCCCTCTTGTGAGGACGGCTTTTTGTTTCGTCGCTAAGCGAATCGCTTATGCCGCATCGCTCGATGGCAATGCCGCAGGCTTACTCGCTTCCAGCTCCGCATCACGGCCTTTGGCCACGCGCTTCATGCGCTGGATTGCCGCACCCGTACCGGCTGGGATCAGGCGGCCGACAATCACGTTCTCTTTCAAGCCACGCAGATAATCGGTTTTGCCGTACACAGCCGCTTCGGTCAGCACGCGGGTCGTCTCTTGGAAGGACGCCGCCGAGATGAACGAACGGTTCTGCAGGGACGCTTTCGTGATCCCTTGCAGTACCGGCTGGCCCACCGCGGTTTTGAAGCCGAGGGTTGCCGTTTTGGTGTTCACTTCGAACAGCTCTTCGCGGTCAACGATTTCGCCGGTGAGGAAGGTGGTTTCACCCGGGTTGGTGATTTCCACTTTCTGCAGCATCTGACGCACGATGGTCTCGATATGCTTATCGTTGATGGTCACACCCTGCAGGCGGTAGACCGCTTGCACTTCGTTGACCATGTATTGCGCCAGCGCCTCGACACCCATCACGCGGAGGATGTCATGGGGCACGGGGTGGCCATCCATCAGAAGGTCGCCCTTCATCACATAGTCACCTTCGTGCACCGTGATGTGTTTGCCCTTCGGAATCATGTACTCCACCGCTTCCTGGTCGGCATCTTTCGGGCGCACGATCAGGCGGCGTTTGTTTTTGTAGTCCTTCCCGAACTCCACCATCCCCTCCACATCGGAGATGATCGCGTGGTCTTTCGGTTTGCGGGCTTCGAACAGTTCGGCCACGCGTGGAAGACCACCCGTAATGTCGCGGGTTTTAGACGACTCTTTCGGAATACGTGCGAGCACGTCACCGGCATGCACTTCCTGACCGTCATCGACGGAAAGAATTGCATCAACTGGCAGGAAGTAACGCGCCTCAAGCCCGTTCGCGAGGGTGATGATTTCGCCCTTTTTGTCACGCAGCGCGATGCGCGGTTTCAAATCCGCACCACGCGTTTGCTGACGGAAATCCATCACTTTCTTGCTGGCGATACCGGTCGCTTCGTCGAGCACTTCGCGCAGCGAAACACTGTCGACGAGGTCGCGGTAATGCGCAATCCCCGAACGCTCGGTGATGATTGGCGTGGTGTATGGGTCCCACTCAACGAGCTTCGTCCCCTTCTTCACGTTGGCGCCTTCATCGACCAGCAGACGCGCACCGTATGGCACTTTATGGCGTGCTTTCTCGCGGCCTTTTTCGTCGCGCAGCACGATTTCGCAGGTACGGCTCATCACCACGAGACGACCCTTGGAATCTTTCACCACGTTTTTGTTGGAAAGTTCGAGCGTCGAATCATGGCTTGCTTCCACGGAGGATTGCTCCGCACCACGCTGTGCCGCACCACCGATGTGGAAGGTACGCATGGTCAGCTGTGTACCCGGCTCACCGATGGATTGCGCGGCGATAACACCGACCGCTTCACCGAGATTCACCGGCGTCCCACGTGCGAGGTCGCGGCCATAACATTTGCCGCACACACCGTTTTCCGATTCACAGGTCAGCACCGAGCGGATCATCACCGCTTCCACGCCCGCTTCGTCGAGCAGCTCAACGGCTTTCTCGTCGATCAGCGCGCCGGCTTTCACGATCACCTTCTCAGTGGTTGGGTGCAGTACATCCTTGGCGGAGGTACGGCCCAGCACTTTATCAGCCAGCGGAATCACCACGTCGCCACCTTCAAGCACCGCTTTCGCCACGATGCCTTTTTTGGTGCCGCAATCGTCTTCCCAGATGATGCAGTCTTGCGCCACATCCACGAGACGACGGGTCAGGTAACCCGAGTTCGCAGTTTTCAGCGCGGTATCGGCAAGACCTTTACGCGCACCGTGGGTGGAGTTGAAGTACTCGAGTACGGTGAGGCCTTCTTTGAAGTTCGAGATGATTGGCGTTTCGATGATCTCGCCCGATGGTTTCGCCATCAGCCCGCGCATCCCGGAAAGCTGTTTCATCTGAGCGGCCGAACCACGCGCGCCGGAGTTTGCCATCATGAAGATGGAGTTCACGTCGCGGGCGGATTTTTTGCCCTCTTCCATACCGATGCTCGAAATCTGCTTCATCATATCGTGCGCAACGCGCTCGGTACAATGCGACCAGGCATCGATCACCTTGTTATATTTCTCGCCGCTGGTGATGAGACCGTCGGCATATTGCTGCTCGAACTGTTTCACTTCCTTCAAGCTATCCGCGATATGCTTGCCCTTTGTGGTCGGGATGATCATGTCATCCTTACCGAACGAAATACCGGCTTTCGCGGCATGTTTGAACCCGAGCGCCATGATACGGTCGGCGAACATCACCGCTTCTTTCTGGCCGCAGTGACGGTAGACCATTTCAATCGCGTTACTGGCGTCTTTTTTCGTCAGTACTTTGTTGATGATCTTGTACGACACTTGCGCGTTTTTCGGCAGATGCTGTGCGATGAGCATACGACCCGGTGTGGTGTCGATGATTTCGTACTTCACCTTGCCGTTATCGGCCATGATGCCGAAGCGCATCTTGATTTTGCTGTGCAGGGTAACCACCTTGTTCTCCAGCGCCATCTCGACTTCGTTGAGGTCGGAGAAGGCCATGCCCTCGCCCGCCGCTTTGTCGGATTCGAGGCTGAGATAGTAGAGCCCAAGCACCATATCCTGCGACGGCACGATGATCGGTTTCCCGTTCGCCGGCGAGAGAATGTTGTTGGTCGACATCATCAGCACGCGTGCTTCGAGCTGGCTCTCGATGGAGAGCGGCACGTGCACAGCCATCTGGTCACCATCGAAATCCGCGTTGAAGGCGGCGCAGACGAGTGGGTGCAGCTGGATGGCTTTACCTTCGATCAGCATTGGCTCGAACGCCTGGATGCCGAGACGGTGCAGCGTCGGTGCGCGGTTGAGCAGCACCGGGTGCTCACGCACCACCTCCGCGAGGATATCCCACACCTCAGGACGCTCGGTTTCCACCATGCGTTTTGCGGCTTTGATCGTCGTTGCGATGCCGTAAATTTCCAGCTTCGCGTAGATGAACGGCTTGAACAGTTCGAGTGCCATTTTCTTCGGCAGACCGCACTGGTGCAGCTTTAACTCAGGGCCGACCACGATCACCGAACGACCGGAGTAATCCACGCGCTTGCCGAGCAAGTTCTGACGGAAGCGACCTTGCTTACCCTTCAGCATGTCGGAGAGCGATTTGAGCGGACGTTTGTTGGTGCCCGTAATCACGCGGCCACGGCGGCCGTTATCAAACAGCGCATCGACCGATTCCTGCAGCATGCGCTTCTCGTTGCGCACGATGATGTCCGGCGCACGCAGCTCGAGCAGGCGCTTCAGACGGTTGTTACGGTTGATGACGCGGCGGTAGAGATCGTTGAGGTCAGACGTCGCGAAACGGCCACCATCCAGCGGCACGAGCGGACGCAGCTCCGGCGGAATCACCGGCACCACTTCGAGAATCATCCATTCCGGCTTGTTACCCGAGTCGATGAATGCTTCGACGATTTTGAGACGCTTCACCAGTTTTTTGCGACGCGCTTCGGAAGTGGCTTCGCCAAGCTCCGAACGCATGCTGTCGCGCAGTTCGATGAGGTTCAGTTTCTTGAGCAGCTCACGAATCGCTTCCGCACCGATCATCGCGGTGAAGGTGCCTTCACCATACTGGTCGAGCGCTTCGTAATATTGTTCTTCGTTCAGGATTTCGTTCTGCGAGAACGGGCTCATCCCCGGATCGGTCACGATGTAACCTTCGAAGTAGAGAACCTTCTCGAGGTCCTTCAGCATCATGTCGAGCAGCGTACCGATGCGGCTCGGCAGCGACTTCATGAACCAGATATGCGCCACTGGCGCAGCCAGCTCGATATGCCCCATGCGCTCGCGGCGCACTTTGCTCGTGGTCACTTCCACGCCGCATTTTTCGCAGACGATGCCGCGGTATTTCATGCGCT
>CAZGXX010000005.1:62514-160372 GCA_964530085.1 uncultured Azospirillum sp. | reverse complement strand
GGCCTTCATCACTCACGCGGCATGGCTGGATCAGGCTTTCGCCCATTGTCCAATATTCCCCACTGCTGCCTCCCGTAGGAGTCTGGACCGTGTCTCAGTTCCAGTGTGGCTGATCATCCTCTCAGACCAGCTAGAGATCGTAGGCTTGGTAGGCCATTACCCCACCAACTACCTAATCTCACGCGGGCTGATTGTTTAGCGATAAATCTTTCCCCTCTCGGGCGTATGCGGTATTAGCTTCAGTTTCCCGAAGTTATCCCCCACTAAACAGTACATTCCCACGCGTTACTCACCCGTGCGCCACTATGTATTGCTACATCGTTCGACTTGCATGTGTTAGGCCTGCCGCCAGCGTTCGTTCTGAGCCAGAATCAAACTCTCATGTTTTGACTCTTTTGATGATTACTCAAAGTAACCATCAGAAATTGAATAGACTCACACAAACCATATCCAAACATTCCTCGCCATAAAGGACTTACTAGAATGTCGATACTTACTTGCGTTCATAAATTACTTGCATGTACGTAGGTATGGTTTGTGGATTTTTTTCCACTGCACCCACCTACGCTTAAACGCTCTTCACAGTATCATTCATCAGAGTGCTTTTGTCCCGGAATCGTCGGCCGGGGAAGCATTCGCTTTTTCCTGACTTGGTCACTTGCGTCACCGCGTCGGGATGTGGGGTTTAGCGATATCACCCTGCCCCGTCAACAGAAAAAAACATTTTTTTTCACTTTTTGTGGAGAATCGGAAAATTTGGCGGATATCCGCCGTTTTTCAATCCACAATTCTTATTCTGGCTTCGCCTGAAAGCCGCTCATAAAGAGAAGTATGCATTGCGGCGCATCACCATTGCTTAGTTCATAGGTAGCGAGATGAGAATGATCATTAGAGACGCACACCCCCACATGCGCCTCCATCCATGTCTTGGGGTAGGTTCGAATACGGCCAGTTCCAGGCAATCCATCATCCAGCTTCTTATCCATCTCGAATGCTTCCAAGCCCGAGAGGACAGGTGCGTACGGGTCGCTGCCCGAGACTTGCCCGCCAAGCAGGAGAACATTGTCATAATTGCCTTCATAATAGTCCATGGTTGCAATTTGATCGCCAGCAGGTTTCTCGAAATGGAAAAGCGCGCCATCTAGCGCAGCACTCGGTACGTTGATGCCACTAATTGCATCGTTGCTCCCTCCGGGACCGTGTATACCTGTAAACGTACCGACGAGCATACCCGCCGCAGATAAATGCTGCCAAGCGCGAAAATTCTCAGATCCTGTATTTTCAACTATCCCGTTGCCATCGCCATTACATGTGAGCTTTCCCACGCTCGTATATGTTTCAGGCGCAGCACAATTCACCGTCGGGTCACCACTACCATCTGCATTACCCCACACGCGGGTGGCAGTTGGCATGTCGCCCGGAAGATAACTGTATTTATCAAGAAAGAGCTGCTTCGCAATGGCATAGGCTTTGGCATCTTGCAGCGTATTGCGCAATTTTTGTGATTTCATCAGGCTTTGCCCAGCAAGCACGCCTCCCACCAGTAGCCCGATAATGACGAGTACGACTGCCAGTTCAATCAATGTAAATCCACGACGCAAAACCATATAGTCCCCCTTCGATGAGAGAGAACTATAGCGAAGGAGTGTTCCGCTTCAAATAAAAACCGCTATTCTAGGCCAAGAAGAGAGTAAAGCTCGTCCTTTGTATTCACCACCGTATAGAAGGTGCGGTTGATTTCTTTGGCGAACTTGGTGGCAATGATGTTTTCCATCAGCGCAATCAAGTGGTCCCAGTATCCGAGATGGTTGAAGATGATCACCTTTTTCGTGTGGATACCGATCTGGTGCCAGGTAATGACCTCGAACATTTCATCGAGCGTGCCAAAACCGCCAGGCAGAATCACGAATACGTCGGCGTTGTCATACATGATCTGCTTACGCTCATGCATGGTATCGACCATATACATCTTGGTAAGCCCTCTGTGCTCAACCTCAATGCGGCCCAGCGAACGCGGGAATACGCCGATGGCGCTGCCGTTTTTCTCCAGAACGCCGTTGGCTACTGCGCCCATCAGGCCGCAATCGCCGCCGCCATAGACTAATTGCTTATCGGCCGCAGCCATGTCGTTACCGAGTTGGCGCGCCATATCGAGATGGACTTTATCTACCGCATTCTGCGCTCCACAAAACACACATACTGAGCGCATGGTCTTAAATTCTTCCGTCATTTTCTATCCATTTTGTTGTTATTGTTGAGTGATCTTCCTTTTATTAACCGCGCGACCATAAAGATTTTCGCGCACGATGCAAGCAGATCAGCGTCCAGCTTACAGAATTTGGCGGAATCAGGAAGTAGGGAAAGGATGGCTCCCAAAATTGGAAGTCATCCGCAATGAGCATTACCAAGAAATCATGGAAATGTCACATTTATTAGCAGGGATGCAAAGATATTTTCCGATATTGAAGCAGAGGGCGTGATGCGGATGACTCACCCCACCCATTCTTCAGATAGCAAAGCAGCTTGTTGCAATACGGTGTTGGTTGCCGCTTCCTGCAAATCAGGCGGGTAACCATATTTTTTGAGAATCTTTTTCACTGCAAGGCGCATCTTGGCACGGACGCTTTCTTTTACCGTCCAGTCAATGGCGGTGTTCCGCTTCACCGTTTCAACTAGTTCTCTGGCAATCACTCGCAACTGCTCATCGCCCAGCACTTCAATCGCACTTTTGTTGATTGAAAGAACGTCATAAAACGCCACCTCATCATCATTTAGCCCTAATTGTTCGCCCTTTTCCTGCGCGTGCTTAATGTCCTTTGCCAAAGAAATCAGCTCTTCAATCACTTGCGCCGCTTCAACCAACCGCCCACGATAACGCTTCATGGTGTCGTCCAGCATCTCGGAGAAACGCCGCGCCTCAATCAGATTCTTTTTGGAGCGAGTCTTGATTTCATCAAGCAGCAGCTTTTTGAGCATTTCCAGTGCAAGGTTGCGCTTTTCCATTCCTTTGATTTCGGCGAGGAACTCATCAGAAAGAATAGAAATGTCTGGGGTTTTTAAGCCAGCCGCCGCGAAGATGTCGATCATCTCTGTTGATGCGATGGCTTTTGAAACAAGTTGCTGAATTGCCGTATCCAGCATTTCAACGCCCTTGCCATTGCCGCTTGTGCTTTTGGCAAAGGCAGATCTGATGCCTTGGAAAAAGCCAATTTCATCACGGATATTCCGCGCTTCATCACTGGCAGCAGCAAGTGCAAAAGATGTTGAAAGTTCAAGCGTGGCTTGCATATAGCGGGTGCGCCCATCTTCTTGAGAAAGGATGTGCTCCATCGCGGCTGGAATTGCTTTTAACCTTTCCGCAGGCGTGCCGTGGATAGCTTTGCTATAATCAAAATCATGGAAGAAATTTTTGGCAATTTCATATTTTTCAATGAGTAATGCAATGGCTTGGTCTTGCGGAACCGCCGTTTCTTCACGGTCATGCTCGGTATAATTCACAAGCGCACGCTTCAAATTATCGGCAATGCCCAGATAATCCACAATCAATCCGCCAGGCTTATCTTTGAATACTCGGTTCACCCGCGCAATCGCCTGCATAAGTCCATGCCCTTGCATTGGCTTATCAATATACATGGTGTGCAGGCACGGAGCATCAAAGCCAGTGAGCCACATATCGCGCACGATGACCAGTTTCAAAGAATCTGCGGGGTCTTTAACTCGCCGCGCCAATAAATCACGCCCAGCTTTATTGCGGATATGACGCTGGAAAGGCATGGGGTCACTTGCTGAACCCGTCATCACCACTTTCAGCAAGCCTTCGTTATCATCATCGCTTTGCCATTGTGGGCGGAGTTTTGCAATAGCATCATAGAGCGCAACGCATATGCGGCGGCTCATGCAGACGATCATCGCCTTGCCGTCCATTGCTTCCAGCCTGCGCTCAAAATGATTCACTATATCCTGCGCGATTAATTCAATCCGCTTTTCCGACCCCACCAATGCTTCCAGTCGCGCCCATTTGCTTTTGAGTTTTTCCTTGCGGTCTATTTCTTCGCCTTCGGTCACCTCTTCAAATTCATTGTCCAAGTGTGGGCGTTCAATTTCGTTGATTTCAATTTTTGCAAGGCGGCTTTCGTAATAAATGCGCACGGTTGCGCCGTCTTCCACAGCTTGCTGAATATCATAGGTGTGGATTTTATCGCCAAACACGGCGTAGGTGTCTTTGTCCGAAAGCTCAATCGGAGTGCCTGTAAAGCCAATGAATGATGCGTTTGGCAACCCATCGCGCATATGGCGGGCAAAGCCATCAATAAAATCATACTGGCTGCGGTGCGCCTCGTCCGCAATCACAACGACATTGCGCCTGTCTGAAAGTAGCGGGTAACTTTCTCCGCGCTCAGGCGCAAATTTTTGAATGGTGGTGAAGATCACGCCACCAGAAGCAACCGAGAGCAATTCTTTGAGGTGCCGCCTGTCAGCCGCCTGCACAGGTGTTTGGCGGATTAAATCTTTGCAGATGGAGAATGTGGCAAAAAGCTGGTCGTCTAAATCGTTGCGGTCGGTCAGAACAATAAGCGTTGGGTTTTGCATCGCAGGGTTTTGAATGATTTTCCCCGCATAAAACGCCATTGATAGGCTTTTGCCCGAACCTTGCGTGTGCCAAATAACGCCTGCGCGTTTATCGCCACTTGGTGAAGCTGCACGCACAGTGCATTCAATCGCCTTATTTACGGCGTGAAACTGGTGATACCCCGCTGTTTTCTTGATGATATGCCCGCCGTCCACTTCAAACACAACAAAGTTGCGGATGAGGTCAAGCAACACATTCTTTGCAAAGATGCCTTTCAGCAGCGTTTCCAGCTCGGCAGAACCTTTGGCGGCGATGGACGCGCCATCCACCGTGCGCCACGGCATGAAGCGTTCCTGATTCGCGGTGATGGAGCCAACCCTTGCCTCAATACCATCCGAAATAACCAGCAAGGCATTGGTGCGGAATAAGGACGGGATTTCCTGCTTGTAGGTTTGAAGCTGGTTAAATGCGCCGTTTAGTGTGGTGTTTTCATTCACAGCATTTTTGAGTTCAATCACCGCCACAGGCAAGCCATTGATAAAAATGATGATGTCTGGTCGCCTGTTATGCTTGTTTTCAATGATGGTGAACTGGTTGACCGCCAGCCAATCATTATGATGCAACTGCTCAAAATCTGCCAGCCGCACCACATCACCCGCAATGCTGCCATCGGCGCGTTTATATTCAATTTCCACGCCTTCCACGAGTAGTTTATGAAAAAGGCGGTTATCTTCATACAAATTGGGCGAAGTGGAGCGGATCACTTTGCGGTAAGCGTCATCCTGCGCGTAGGACGGAATATTGGGGTTGAGCGTGGCAATGGCACTGCGCAACCGCTGTTCCAAAATCACCTGATGATAATCGCTGCGCTCTGCGCCAACTTCATTGGGGGCAATATCGGGACCATGCAACAAGCCATAGCCCAGCTCACCCAGCCACTCAAACGCTGCCAGCTCTACGATGTTTTCGTTGAAGTTTGTCATGCTGCTAATGCCTCCCGCACATCTTGTTTTTTACTCCACGGCACAGCAACAACATCATAATTCTTTAATGCTTCTATAACTCCTGCACTTAGTGAGCGGTCATCATCATTCAAAATAGCGTATGCTTTTGAATCAGAAGCTCTAACGTCTTTAGTGTCAATCCACGAAAATGCCAATGCTTGCGCAGTATCTTTCGTCGGGTGATTGATAACTTTCAAAATCCTCTCAGAGGCTTGCCTTGATTTTGGAATGGCAAAATCGAAAAGGTGATCATAACCAGATTTTCCTGTAAACTTAACCTTGGGAGTGTATCTAATATCCAAAAGGTCAAGCCAAGCAGTTACGTCTTCTAAAAAGACACTGGCGACATATGGTTGAGCCAAATAAAATAAGTCATTAACTGCTAGTATTGCCTGCAATAAGTTATGCTTACGAAGTGCAAAACTATCAGCTGTTGCCTTAACGGCTAAAGCACCGTCCATATACTGCACGCCGAATCCCGCCAAAGTTACTTTTAGCAAATTTTGACGTTTTGGCGAGTCAAGGGCGCATCCAGACAATTCGAGGTCTTGGATTGTATAGCCATCATCGGTTAACAGAAAACCACCGTTGTCTTTTTTAGCATAAATCTGAATGTAATCATTATGCCTATCCAAAAACGGAGTGGTTATTTCTACATAATCACCTACTTGCCTAAGTGCGGTTTTGTCTTTTAACCAAGCCCTGTAGCGCTCAACTAAAACTGAAATTTCTTCTATCATGTGAATAACCCCCTTTCAAAATTTGGGAGCTCTGTCACATTGCAATATTGCATAAAATCAAGCAATGTTTGCCAGCTATCCGTTAAATTTGTAAATTTATCAGCAGGTACTGGATACGCCCACTTATCAGCGTAACCTTCGCGATAAATATGAATATGTGGCGATGATATTTCTTCATCATCAGGGTTTCTATGCGTCTTATATGGTGATCCACCAACATCAAGACGCAACAAAACAATCACTTGCCGACCACGCAATTGCTTTGTTTCCTTAGTTAGCTCAATTCGACTGCGCGTAATGTCAATTGTAAATTTTTCACGTTTATTTGAGCAGAGTAGAGGGACGATTAATTTTCCACCCAAATCTGGTAATTTAAGAGCATTGTCATTTGCAGCTACTGACGCACTATCATAATGCTTTTCAATCGCGATTAGCGCATCAGCTTCTGATTGAGTTAGCATAATCTCTGTCATACCGCCTCCTTGATTCTGGATGCAGCATCACCCACGCGCAGCTCACCAGAAATGAGCTTGGGGAGGAGTGTGTCGCGGAGTTCTGAAAGCTCTGTAACTTGTGCATCATTTGCTGCAATTCTGCCGTATATATCACGTGCTATATCAGAGAAAATATCAATAAGTTTCTCCGACGGCGGATAAGCTAGTTTATACGATGGCACACCTTCTTTGCTTAAATGAAGCACTGTTGTTCCAGACGTATGACCGTATATATGGCTTTGGAAACGCTCTGTCAGAAACAAAAAATAATAAAACAATTTATGGCTGTCATTGAGTGGTCTAATTATTCCCACATCAAGCGAGGCAACCAATTTTGCGAACTCTTTAGTAAAAGCCACAATAGCAGGTTTTCCAATTACTTCAGCCTGCTGCGTTACATCGGTATAAGCTACAATTAAATCACCAGATACGACTAATTGCTCTGGTTTGTAAGTTCCTGAGAAAGATTTAAGCCCATCTTTCCTATACCTTCCACCTCGTAAAAAAGACTTTAATGTTACAAGAGCAGTGTCTGATTCTTGAAGTTCCGAGCTTTTATAAGAGCGACCTTTAACTACCTTCGCCAACTCGGAAATTGATTTTACCTTCCAACCCTGCGGGATTTGACCGAGGGGGGAATCGATGAGTTTATCGGGGAACAGGGCGGCGAGTTCTGCGGTTAGACCTTCGGGTTTGCTCCCTTCCATTTTTGCTTTCACAGGCTCAAAATCCACAAACCAGCTTTTGAACAACGCCTGCGCCGTAGCCTCTAGCGTTTCATTCATTTTGTTATTCAGCTCAATTTTATCATCCAACGCACTTAATATGTCGGCAATTTTTGTTTGCTCCTGAACACTTCTTTTAGGTAACACTCTTGCATGAGCATTATCACGATTTAGCCCAGGCACGGCACTATCACTATTCATTTGCTCCAGCCCTAACGACTTCAACGCATAGTAGGTATAGCGAATATTTCTATCTGCACTTCCTTCAACAAAAAACGTAGTGTCTATCGGCCAACATGGAGAGGTTGAATAAGTAACCTTTCCTATAGTTCCCTTTCTGCCAATAATTACCGTAGGACCATTAGTAAGTGCCTTGTCATGCCTGCCAACAAAGCCACTGGAACCATAAACAGGGACGCTACCCTGAGTATTGCGAGTCGTTTCTGGAAGGCTCTTTCCGTATATAAAAGGGCTAAACTGCCCAACGCTAATGAATTTGAGTTCCTTTATTGGCTTTTGAATTTCCTCATTTCGTTGGTCAATTATCTGCCTAAAATCAGGCGCAATGCTTGCCCAGTCTATCACATCCACTTTGTATGGCAGGTTGGAATCGCTTAATTCGTTTCGTAGTGCCGCCAGCGTTTCAAACGATATTTTATCATCGCCCATAACGCATAAATCAAGGTCAGACGTATCTCGTGCAGTCCATTTCACCCGAGAGCCAAAAGCCACGACCTTACGGTCAGGCACGTGCAATTTCAGTGCATTTTTTATAATCTCAAGGTGATCTGGTCGCACATCAATTTGCATCCCGCAACGCCTCCAGCAGTTTTTTGGCATCGGGTAAAAACATTTCTGCGCGTTCAAATACGGTTTTTGCCGTTTCTGAATTATAGGTGTGTGAGGTTTCATTCCTTGCCTCGTAGTGACCAAACCATTTTTCGGCATCAGGAATAATTTTTAAGCGTGCCGCCTCGCGGAACAGGTCTTTTTTGCTGCGGATAACCGCCTCATCCACCTGTGCAACGGTTTTCAAATATCGCTGAATCAGCTTCCACGCCAAATCCATTGTGTATTCAAAGCGTTGGATAACGCCATCGCGCCAGAGCTCATCATCAAGGTTGGTCTGGATTCTTTCCAAGCCTTTTGTCAGCTGGTCGCACGCTTTTTCTAACGGTTCTAAATTCAGTTCATCGCTCATAATTTATACCCCACTTTAGCCAACTGTTTTTTGATTTCGTTATCCAGCGTGTGCGCTTGCGACATTTGCGCATCCAACTGTTTTGTCAGCCGTTTCATTTTTTCGTCAAAGGATTCTGCGTCATCTTCTAGCTCTTCCGTGCCAACATATCGCCCAGGGGTGAGCACGTAGCCATGCTCTTTAACATCCTTCAAAGTTGCTGATTTGCAGAAGCCAGCAATATCTTGATAGCCTTTTTTGAAGGATTCATGCGTTACTTTCTCGCCGCGCCATGCGTGGTATGCATCGGCGATATATTTAATATCTTTTTCTGCGTCAAACTCGCGGCGTGTGCGGTCAACCATATGCCCTAACTTTCGAGCATCTATGAACAAAATTTCGCCGCGCCTATCACGCAGCTTGCCTTTTGCCACCAAGCCATTGCTGCGCCCTTTGGATAAAAACCACAGGCATACAGGAATTTGCGTTGAATAAAAAAGCTGCCCAGGCAATGCCACCATGCAATCTACCCAGTCACCTTCTATCATCTTTTGGCGGATTTCGCCTTCGCCGCTGGTGTTGGAGCTCATGGAGCCATTCGCCAGTACCACACCCGCCACACCATTTGGTCGCAGATGGTGCATAATATGTTGCAACCATGCAAAGTTGGCATTGTTTACAGGAGGCACGCCGTATTTCCAGCGCACATCATCACGCAAACGCTCGCCGCCCCAATCAGAGATATTAAACGGTGGGTTGGCAAGGATGTAATCCGCCTGCAAATCTTTGTGCAGATCATTGTGGAAAGTGTCGGCGTTGCTGCTGCCAATATTACTGGAAATGCCACGAATCGCCAGATTCATGCGGCAAAGTCGCCATGTGGTATGGTTGGATTCCTGCCCATAAACCGAAATATCATCACGGCTGCCATCGTGCTGTTCAACAAATTTTTCTGACTGGACGAACATACCGCCAGAACCGCAGCAAGGGTCATAAACGCGCCCTTTGTATGGCTCCAGCATTTCTACCAGCAAGCCCACCACTGATTGTGGCGTATAGAATTCCCCGCCGCCCTTGCCCTCTGCGCTGGCAAAACGATTGAGGAAATATTCATAGGCTTGCCCCAAAATGTCTTTGCTGCGGTTTGCGCTATCGCCCATGCCTATTGAGCTGATGAGGTCAATCAATTCACCCAAACGCTGTTTATCTAATCCCTGACGAGCATAATTTTGCGGCAACACACCTTTCAAATCCGTGTTTTCAATTTCAAGCGCGTGCATGGCATCATCAATTACCTTGCCGATAGTTGGCGATTTTGCCTGCCCCTGAATCAAAGACCAGCGAGCCTTTGAAGGAACCCAGAAAATATTATCAGCGAGATATTCATCTCTATCTTCGGGATTGCCGCCCTCTGCCTTGATAATCGTGTATTTTTCTTCAAAAGCATCAGAGATATATTTCAAGAAAATCAGCCCAAGCGCGATATGCTTATATTCCGCTGGGTCCATATGCCCACGCATTTTATCCGCCGCCGCCCAGAGCTTTTGTTCAAAGTCTGGCGTTGTTCCTGATGCGTTTTTCTTCGGTGCTTTTGCCATAATTACTTCCGCTTTAATTTTAAGTTGGCAATAGCCGATGGTTTATTTAGCAACTCCGTAATTGCCAGCCTGATAACCCAAGCGACAGAAACATCATTGGCTTCGGAAATAATTTCAACTTGTCTATATTGCTCTTCTGGTAAAATTACAGAGGAACGGACAGTCTTTTTTCGTTTCGTTGCCATGAGTTTCTCCCTAGGTTGATGCGAGCATAGAAGACAGTGGTGTATTTTGCACCATTTTTATGCAATAAAATCAAACGTCAAGGCTTTGTCTTTCTTTCGCATGGTTTTTTCGCAACGAATAAACGAAGAGCGTTATCCAGCCTCAAAATATACCCTATCGCATACCGTATCAGATACCGTATGGCATAGGGTATGCTGATTTTGATATACGGTATATATCATTGCAAACTTGCAAAGCATTGTATTGACTGAGAAAAACCTTCACTATTTAGGCGTTGCCGCTATAATTACATCCAGCAGAAAGTTGTAATGAATGAAGGATGTAACGCATGGCGCAAAGCGCGTTTCAAAAATTAAAAAAGCAGATGTTCGCCCCGATTGGGTGGGTGGATTATTCGCCGATCACGCGACAGATTTTGCTGAACGATAAGCGGGTATTAGCGCGGCTAAATTTCAATGGGCAAAATGATCTGGTTTGCAGTTATCTTTTCGAGAATCCCTATCGCATCATCACGCTGGATGAAATTGAAGCCAACGCCACACGAGAACCTCTGCGCAAAACGCTGCATGAATTTGTCAGGGCGTTTGGATTTTCTGGCACGCTGCGCCAGTTGTTTTTTGATGTTTCCAAGCGGGATATTTATTTGCGCAAGGAGATTTTGGAAACCGACATCCCCCCACATTACGCTTGGACACTGCAAAACCCTACACTGAAGTTTGAAGAAATCTTCTGACGCTACTGCGACCGCTCCGCCGCATCTCGCTACAAGCAAGGCATGGACGGAAAAACCAACACAACCCACGCAGCTATTCAAGAGCTATACGATGAGCCGCTAACTGCCTATGAGCTGGCGGAAGCAGAGCGTGTGTTGATTGGCTTTTTCAAAGTGCTCATCAAGGTTGACCAGCGTAACAAGCAGAAGGCGTTTCATGAAAATCACCAGAGTTAAAATTACGCACATCCGCCCGATTGGCGGAATGGTTGCCTTTGCCGATGTGGTGCTAGAGGAGCAGCTTTTACTCAGCAGCATTGCCATTCATGCAAAGCGTGATGGGAGCGGATACCGTCTGACCTACCCATCAAAAATAAGCGGGAAAATTGAGTTTCCGATTTTTCACCCCATTACCAAAGAGCTTGGGCGGCTCATTGAGGAGGCAATCTCAGTAAAAATGAAGGATGTAACGGATGAAGAAAATGTTAGACACAGTCGCCATAACACTGAATAGCGGTCAGTTCACGATCACCGAGCCAGAGAGATTCACGCCATCGGCAGAGATTCTGAGCGATAAGAAATTCATCAGAGGCAGACTGGCTTGCACGCAGCATATTAAAAGCACTGAGCGATATTATCCGCGCCTGACATTATCGCGCATCGCCACGCATTCTGGCGTGAGCATCACGCTGCGCATTGAAGCATCACTGCCAAAGCTGTTGTATGGCAACAATTTTGATGAGCTTCGCACGACTGACATTAGCAAAGTGGCACTGCTGCTTTTATCCAGATTGCAAGAAATGGGAGTGAAGACAAGCCATCAAGATTTGCTGAAAGCGAATGTTTCGGCAATTCACTATTCCAAAAATATCCTGCTGGAAAATTATGCCACCTGCTCGATGATTATCACCGAATTGCAAAAGGTAAATATCAGCAAGCGGCTGGACATTAACCGCACGGTTTTTATCAATGGCGGCATTGCCGTAAAATATCACGCCAATTCTTATGAGATTGCCATTTATGATAAGTGGGCAGATTTACAGCAAGCCAGAATAAGCCCAAAACGTGGCATTGAGCATGATTATGATACGCAGCACACATTCATTAAGCAGATCAAGAAATCAAAGCCCTGCGAAGTCCTGAGGCTGGAAATCCGCTTTGTTAAGCGCACCTCCCTGAAAGCCATTCTGAAAATTATCGGCTGGCAAGGTGAAATGACACTGGAGGCATTATTCAGCGAAACCGTATCGAAGAAAATTTTGCAGCATTACTGGCAGCAGATAATGGCGGCATGGGATGTGCTGGCGATTGCCGAAAATGCGCCCGAAGATATTTTTCGTGCAATCACCCGCGCACATCCTGAATTGAAATCATCAAAAACATTCCAGCTTACAGGCGCGTTATTGGTTGCCCGTTCCGTAGGTATACGCGGCTTGCGCATCATGCTGAATGTAACATCTGACCGCACATGGCAAGGACTGCGTAAACAGATTGAGGAAATGAAACTGCCTAGCGGCAATAAGCTACTCGGAATCAGTGAGGTTGCCACCGCACTGGAAAAATTCACCCCACTTAAAAGTTCGGAATGCTTCTAATATGCCTATGATATTCATAGTAAAAATAGCATTTCGTGGTCGAATTTTGTGGACGGGTAAGTTCAAAAAGTTAGTCTTGAACATAGCAACTTTGCAAAGAGTAACACATGAAAACCAGCAATTATTTTACCTATAGCGGCGCAGGCAGAATCTCTGTCAGCCGCAGCGTGCCGCGCAATACACCAGCGGGATATAGGCTGTTCAAAGCCCTTGCTCCAGGCACGTGGCTATATGAACGCAAATACAAATTTGACCAGCAGGCATACCGTGAACGCTATTTCCGCGAAGTGCTTTCACCGCTCAATGCGCAAGAAATTTATGACACGCTGTGCGCACTCACCGCACCGCATGAACCAGTGCTGCTATGTTGGGAAGATTTAACGCAACCAGATCAATGGTGTCATCGCCGCATGATTGCGCAGTGGTTTGAGCAAGAGCTTGGAGTAAGCGTCCCTGAATATGTCCCACCCTTCACGCAAAAATCTGACCAACTGGAGTTAATCCCATGAGCCAAAAACGCACCCTCGCACGCGCGCGCGCTTTTTTTAGTGATTCAGTTATTTCGGAAATGGCGGCTTCATGCAGTAAAACTGCGGGTTATAGGACAGAGCCAACAAATCAGGCTGAGGCAAAACAGGGACATCGTAGGAACCTGAAGGGAAAAAATGGGGGCATTTTAGGGAAAAACAGGGTAAAAACGGGTCATTTTCATGCCCCGAAATTCGGTTATTCAACTTCATCAATGAATGGGTGGGATTTATGAAAGCAGTTATTTTAGCGCGTGTATCCACCGCCGAGCAGGAAGAAGGACACTCCGTTGACGCGCAAGTTGACCGTTTGCGCGAATACTGCCAGCGGCGAAATTTGGACGTATTGCAGATATTCCGCATCGTGGAATCATCCACCAAAGGCAAGCGCAAAGATTTTCATGCGATGCTGGAGTTCGTGAATTCCCAGCGTGAAACCATAGCCGTTGTTGCCGATGCGGTGGACAGGGTGCAACGCAGTTTCAAAGAAAGCATCATCCTTCAGGATCTGGTGGATAAGCAAAAAATTGAAATCCACTTCAACCGTGAAGGGATGATTATTGGCAAGAACGCCAGCAGTAGCGACATCATCCGCTGGGATTTTTCCGTGGTTATGGCAAAAAGTTACGTCACCTCCTTGAGTGAAAACGTAAAACGCTCCATCCAGCATAAGCTCAAAAATGGTGAATGGGCATCACCTGCACCGCTTGGATATTGGAACGATTACGATTCCGTGAAAAACAAGCGCACGGTGATCATTGATAAAGAACGCGCCTTCATCATCCGCCAGATGTTCGAGGACTACGCCACAGGCACGGTCAGCGTTCAGGAGGTGGCGCGCCGTGCGCATCAATGGGGACTCACCAATAAAAAGAGTGGCAGGCTGGTTGCCAAAAGCCAAGTCCATAACCTGCTGCAAAACCCGTTCTATGCGGGGTTCATGAGGGTGAATGGCAATCTATACCCGCACTTTTATGAGCGCATCATCCCGCTGGAATTGTTTGAGCGGTGCGAAGCGGTACGGCTTGGGCATAACAAAAAGCCCTTTCGCTATGGAGGCAAAGGCTTTTTGTTCAGAGGCTTGCTATACTGCGCTGATTGCGGCTGCGCATTTTCCACCGAAATCAAAAAGGGCAAATACCGCTATCTGCGCCCGACAAAATCGCAGGGCAAATGCGAGTGCTACACCATGCGCGAGGAGGTCATACTGGAGCAGGTGCAGGAAGCATTCAAAACGATCCGCGTGCCAGAAACATTGTTGGCGCAAATCAAGGGCGACTTGAAACGAGGGTTTGAAAGTGAGAAAGCGCAGCAGATCAATGCGGTTTCCTTCATCCGCAGGGAATATGATTTAACCAAAAAGAAGCTGGATAATGCACTCGATATGCGCCTTGAAGGGAGTATTACTAAGGAGGAATACGACGAAATTGCGTCAAAACTCCGCCTGAAACAGCATCAGTTGAATGAAAAACTGCAAAACCAGACCAGCGCGGATGAATCCTTCGCAATCACCGTGTCAGCCTTGCTTGATATCGCTTCAAACGCACATGATTTATTCGTGAGTTCGGAGATAGAGGAAAAACGGCAGTTGATGGGATTTGTATTCTCGAACTTGAAAATTCGAGGAAAAAACCTTGAATATTCAATGCGAAGACCCTTCAATATGCTGGTCAATACATCAAATCGTCAAGAATGGCTCCACGGGTTGGATTCGAACCAACGACCGATCGATTAACAGTCGATTGCTCTACCACTGAGCTACCGCGGAACACCATCTAGCCGACACCGAAACGGTGCAGGTGGCTGTCTATGCCACAAAGGTTTTCGCCTTGCAAATAATTTGTGGATGGGTGGGAACAACGCCGATTGAGCGGCCACCGCACGCGGCACCAGATGTCACGCGCGCCCTCAGAAATAGCCGCAAGGGAGTGTTTTTATCATATTTCACTAGCATCCCGCGTGCACCTCTCTACGACCATCCCATGCGCGCATTGCACAGCAAACCATGGCTGATGGCAGAGCTTCCGATCCTGATGATCGGGCTGCCGATGCTACTATACTATGCGTTGCCCACAAAATACCTGCTACCCGTGATTTGGAGCGCAGGGCTCTACAGTTATCTGGTCTTGCGCCACACCGCGCCGGAAGTAACGCGTGATTTATGGTCGCGCCACGCTCTCATTGCCGCCAACATCGTGCCCATGTTGAAACGATTCGCCTGCTGTGCAGCATTACTCACGCTGCTCACCCGGCTGTTCGCGCCGGCGTTGTTATTCAGCTTTGTGCGCACTCAGCCTGCTTTCTGGCTGCTGGTGATGGTGGCCTACCCTCTCCTCTCGGTGATCCCGCAGGAGATTATTTTCCGCAGCTTTTTCTTCGCGCGCTACAAGCATTTGTTCACCACCCCCCGCCTGATGATCCTTGCCAGCGGGATCGCGTTTGGCTTTGCCCATATCCTGTTTCATAACTGGGTGGCACCCCTGCTTTGCCTGCTCGGCGGCGTGATGTTCGCGCGCACCTACCATCAACAGCGCTCGCTGCTGCTCGTATCGCTTGAGCATGCGCTGTATGGGAATTTCCTGTTCACCCTGGGGCTAGGGCGGTATTTTTACCACGGCACCGTCGCCGCAGCGCTCTAAAACGCCCTATCTGCATCATTTTTTTAGGGAATTTACTGCAAAAATTTGTTAGGATGAATCGTATGAGTTTGAATGTAGCGCCTGAAGTTGATTCCCTACTCCACTGGCATGGCGTCTGCGAGCGCGCTGCTGCGGTTGGCCCCTGGGCAGAGCCGCTTAACGTACTTTCGTCGTTCCTGTTCATCATCGTCGCCATCGTCACCTATCGCTACTATCATGGCCACCGCGACCTCGAAGGCCGCCGCATCTGGGACATCCACGCGCTGACCTTTCTGACGTTCTTCATCGGCGTCAACTCGGCGATCTTTCACAGCTTCCCGAATCCGACGACGGAACTTGCGGATACCATCCCGATTGTACTTCTTATCATCCTTTATTTCTGGAGCGTGCTGTTTCGCATTGGCCGCTGCAATCTCTTTCAGGCATCTGTTTGTTTTGTCGCGTTTGTCGGATTCTCACATATGCTGGTATCGCAGTTCCCCCGCGCGATGAACGATTCAATCGGCTATCTGTCGAGCATGATGGCACTCATCGTCATTGCCATACATCTGCATCTGCATGCACGCCCCAGCTCGCAATATTTTATGCTGGCTTCACTCATCGGCGTTATTTCGCTCTTTTGTCGGGTGATTGACCATGAAGTATGCAGCGAATTCCCCTACGGCACCCATTTCCTCTGGCATAGCTGCAACGCCACGCTCATCTATATTCTGATGAAACAGATCATCCGCAACGTCAACCGCGATGCGCGCCTCAAGCAGCTCGCGGGTGATTCCACGATGATATAATGATGGCGGAGAGCACCCTCACCTATCTCGATTCCTACTGCGAACGAGCAGGTGACGCCGCACTGTTTGCCGAGCCAATCAACGCCATCACCAACCTGTTTTTTATTCTAGCCGCTATCGCCGCCGCGCGTGCCATTCTCCGCCTGCCCCCCGCCTACCTCCGCTCGCGGCTCGACCTTTGGCTACTCACCGCCGCCCTGTTTTGCATCGGCGTGGGCAGTGGCTTGTGGCATCTGCTTCCAAACGGCACCACCGTGCTGATGGATGTCATTCCCATCACCCTGTTCATCCATATTTACCTGATCGCGGCGATGCGGCACTTGCTGAATTTCTCGTGGGTGCGCATAGGCATCTGGTGGTTGCTTTATGTGGGAGTGACCATTCTCGCCCAAATCACCCTGTCGCCGGATTTGCTAAACGGCACCATCATGTATATCCCCACCTATCTCACGCTGATGGTGCTCACCACCACCGTGTGGTCGCGTGACCACGAAGCTGGCCGCGCCTTCCTCGCCATGCTTGGACTGTGGACGCTCTCGCTCACCTTCCGCACGCTTGACACCAACCTGTGCGCCGCGCTTCCCATCGGCACCCATTTCCTCTGGCACACGCTCAATGCGTGGATGCTTTATCGCTTTGTGATGATCCTCGTGCGTCGCATATAGCGATTCCCCGCCAAGCCCTTGTGCGACGCAGCATTTTTCCATTTGATCTTTCTAATCTCAGGTTGGTGTGTGTACTTGACTGCCGTACAATTTGTAGTATGTTTCGCTGCGTCGCACAAACAACCAAACGGAGAAACGACCATGGCAAGCGCAAAGAAAAAACCATCGGCAAAACGCACAGTAAAATACGCTGCAAAAACGCAGTCCACTTCCGCCCGCACCTCCACCAACGCTACCCACGCCGGTAGCGACTGGATGAAAAACAGCAGCTCCGACTGGCAAAAAGGCGCCAGCGAATGGGCGAAGCAAAGCGCAAAAATGTATCAGTTCCCGCTGGATCAGAACAGCGCGGAAGACGCAGCAAAAACCGCTGCCGCCACGATGAAAAACGCGACCGAAAGCATGATGAAAATGAGCACGGACATGATGCAGAAAATGTTCGGCCAGACCAGCACGCCATCGTTCAACGCGGAAGCTTTCAACCCGGCAACCATGTTCAAAAACATGCCGCAGATGCCGAAAATGGAAATGCCAACCATGCCGCAAATGCCTGGGTTCGACGCCGCCGCGATGCAGGAAAAAATGTCGCACTTCACGCGCGAGTCGGCCGAGCAAATGGCGAAGTCTTCTTCTAACGCCACCCATGCCATGAACGAAGCCATGGCCCTCAGCCGTGAAAATCTTCAGGTGCTGATGGATGTCACCAACATCGCCGTCACGGTTTCCAAACAACTCGGAGCCGAGAGCGTGAGCTACATGAACAAGCTGTTCGCACAGAACACCGACCTCAGCAAACAAGTGCTCTCCTGCCGCACGCTGAACGACATGTTCGACCTCGCCAGCCGCGTGATGAAAACCAACCTCGACAGCTTCTTCTCCGAAAGCGTGAAGATGTCCGAGATGCTGTTCCAATGCGCGACGGATGTTTCCGAACCGCTGAACGACCGCGTATCGGAAACCACCGAGCGTATGACGAAAGCAATGGCGGCGTAAGCCTCTTCGCCCACGAATACCAAAGCCCGCGAGCACCCCTCGCGGGCTTTTTTATTTGCCCCCTTCCTGGTAGAGGATTTTGCTGCATCATAGGGGAACAGAAAAGGAGCTCCCCATGAAACGACTTACCCGCGTCATCCGCACCCGAAGCCGCAGCAGCGCCGATCTTCAACGCGAGGCGTTCCAGAAACAATTGCTACGCGAGGGCGAGAAGCTGCTCGAGAAGCTTTCCCATCAATTCGCGCAGGATCTGCAAACGCAGCTCGCACAAGTCCTCAGCAACAGCGCTAAAATTGACAGCTCAGGCGGCGGGGCGGGTAGCAGCGCTTCCGACACGGCAGGCATTGTCGGCGGCATCAGCCAGCTGCTCTCCACCACCGTGCGTTATCTGGTCTCGCGCCCCCGCACCAGCAGCAATACGGCTGAAAGCAGCCGTTCTCAAGAAGTAGAGGAGCGGTTTCGCCTAAGCCAAAGCCAAGCTGCGGCCGAAGCCTCATCGGCAATCTATCGGGGAAACAAGAACTTATAGAAAAAATGCCCCTGATCCGGCGCGAATCAGGGGCAAATGGCGAGACATTTAACGTTCCGCCTCTATTTATGCACATTCTGGGCGGAGGAGAATTGCCCAGTTCGCAGCCCCGTTATGCAATCTTCACAAAACTGTCACACTCAGGCTTGCTGGAATCGCTATACTAGTGTTTATGTACAGCACATATCACAACGATCATTCCTATAGCCCCGAAACGAGCGCAATGTTCAATCCTGAAGAATATATTGAGCTGCGCGACGACGGCTACGCCCTCTGCAAAAACCCTATGGCAGATGGCGGGCTCGAGGCGATTACCGTCAACACCCGCCTCATGGGCGAGAGCTTACGTAACTTCGAAAGTTCCATCAAACGCATGGTGCTTTCCAAGCTTTTCTCGCCCAAGTTTGGCGAAGTCATCCTCACCGCCACCCGGCTGGCGAAATAGTCAACATCGCGAAAAATCCGCTTTAAACCCGGCCTTGCGCCGCCACTCGCCTTGCTTTTCGCGCATTGCGTGATACAAAAATGGGATGGAACGTCCGAAATATGAGCAGTTTGGCATCAATATCGAAGAACAGGGTCATACCACCCATGTCTTCAAAGACGGTGCGCTGATTGGCTCTTTCACCATCGACCTCGCGCAGCGTAAGCTGAAGTTCGACTTCCCGGACAATAAATTCTTCAACTACTTCGCCTATGTCGCGTCCGACCGCCCAAGCAACCGGGTGAAATGGGTGAACGAGAATCTCAGCCAGGACTCGATGGATAACCTGCAAGCAGGTGTCGCCTTCCTTGGTTTCGCAAAGTTCGAGGAAACCATGGCCGCTGCCATGCAAGCCGCCGAAGAAGGAGAGGCCGGTCGTGACTCCGCCCAAGCCACCATCATCCACTGATACGAAAACGCCGCTGCTCGAAGAGCTCGACCAGATGACAGCGGAGCAGCTGGCAGATTATTTCTACGCACTGGCGGAAGAAATCATCAGCAATCCGCTAGAATATAAGATCAAAATGGGGCTAGACCAGCTCGACATCAGCGAGTTCGACAATATCGATCTTTCCACGCCAGCCGGGCGCCGCAAACTGGCAAAGCTTTTCCAGCTGCTCGCACAAAAGGTGCTGAGCCAGAGCAAAGAACAATATCTTGCCAGCGTGACAGATAAATCAAAGTCGCAGGGAGTTAAGCGCTAACGCGGACTACTTCACCGCAGTCGCTACTTTCTTCTGTGCCGATGCAGCATCGGCATTTGCAGCCATTTCCGCCACGACGCCCAGCACGCGAATCACCTGAGGATTGCTGAGGAAATAGAAAATCTGGCGCTGCTCGCGGCGCGAGCCAAGAATGCCATCGCGACGCAGGCGCGAGAGATGCTGGCTGAGCGCAGGCTGGCTTACTTTTACACTTTTGTTGATTTCGGACACGTTTTTCTCACCGTTCAGCAGCAGCGTCACGATTTGTAGACGATAATAGTTGCCCAGCACCTTGAGCGATTGTGATGCTTTTTTGAGATGCGCGTTATCCGTAAACATGTGTGTTCCTTTTATTTTTTAGTATGGGAGGCTTTCTTAACAAAGCATTTAGCAAATGCAACGGGAAGTTAACAAAAATTCAGTTATCCCCGACTAATGCGGACGTGGCGCGTCTTCCTCATCTTTCTTGGAAGTAATCACCGCTGCATCATCCACCTCCACCCAGTCTTTGATGGGCGTCGGCGCCTCGGCGAGTGCGTGTTTTAGCACTTCGTCCACATGGCTCACCGGAATAATGGTCAGCAGTTTCTTTACGTTGTCCGGAATCTCTTCGAGATCCTTCACGTTCTCCTGCGGAATCAGCACCGTGGTGATGCCGCCGCGCAGTGCCGCGAGCAGTTTCTCTTTCAGGCCACCAATTGCCAACACGCGGCCACGTAGTGTCACCTCGCCCGTCATCGCCACATTTTTCTTCACCGGAATACCCGTGAACACCGAAACGATGGTCGTACACATCGCGATCCCTGCGCTTGGGCCGTCCTTCGGCGTCGCGCCTTCGGGCACATGCACATGGATATCGCGTTGCTTGAACAGCGTTGGTTTAATGCCGAAATCGAGCGCGCGGCTACGCACATAACTGCCCGCCGCTTCGATCGATTCCTTCATCACATCGCCCAGTTTACCAGTGACAGTGAACTTGCCTTTCCCCGGCATCAGCACCGACTCAATCAATAGCAGATCGCCGCCGGTTTCCGTCCATGCGAGGCCAGTGGTTACACCCACCTGATCGTTCATCTCCGCCTCACCATACGAGAACTTGCGCACGCCGAGATATTTGCCAAGGTTTTTGCGGCTAACGGTCACCTTCTCGCGTTTTTTCATCACGATTTCTTTGACGGCTTTGCGGATGATGCGCGCCATTTCGCGCTCGAGATTCCGCACCCCTGCCTCGCGCGTGTAGTAGCGAATCGTATCGCGAATCGCATCTTCTGAAAGTGCAAGCTCCGTCTTCTTCAGCCCATGTTCCTTGAGCTGTTTCGGAATCAAATGATCGAGCGCAATCTCGAGTTTTTCATCTTCCGTGTAACCCGAGAGGCGAATAATTTCCATCCGGTCGAGCAACGGACGCGGCATATTAAACGAGTTAGCCGTGGTGATGAACATCACGTCTGAAAGGTCGTAATCCACTTCAAGATAATGGTCGTTGAAGTTTTTATTTTGTTCTGGATCCAGCACCTCAAGCAGCGCTGCAGCTGGATCGCCGCGCGAATCACTACCCATTTTATCGATCTCATCGAGCAGGATCAGCGGATTGCTCGACTTCGCTTTTTTCATCGACTGAATCAGCTTGCCCGGCATCGACCCGATATAGGTACGGCGGTGACCACGAATCTCGGCTTCGTCACGCACGCCACCGAGCGCAATCTTCACATAGTTACGCCCTGTCGCTTTCGCGATCGACCGCGCGAGCGAGGTTTTCCCGACGCCTGGAGGGCCAACAAGGCACAGGATAGGCCCCTTGATGGATTTTGTGCGCGCCTGCACCGCCAGATATTCGAGGATGCGTTCTTTCACTTTCTCCAACCCGGAATGATCCGCATCGAGAATTTTTTCCGATGCCACCAAATCGCGCTTCACTTTCGATGGCTTCTTCCATGGAATCGACGTCACCCACTCGAGATAATTGCGGATGACCGATGCTTCCGCCGACATCGAACTCATGGTGCGCAGTTTCTTAAGCTCCGCTTCGCATTTCTCGCGCGCTTCTTTGCTCAGCTTAGTGTCCTTGATTTTCTGCTCCAGCTCGCCCAGCTCATCTTTCGCGCCCTCTTCCAGCTCGCCCAACTCTTTCTGAATCGCTTTCAGCTGCTCGTTGAGATAGTATTCTCGCTGGGTTTTTTCCATCTGCTTTTTCACTCGGCCACGAATACGGCGTTCCGTGTTGAGTACGCCGATCTCCGACTCCATGAGCGAATAGACATGCTCCAGCCGCTCCGCCACCTTGATGATTTGAAGAATTTCCTGCTTCGCCGGAATGTCGATCGACATGTGCGCCGCGACTGTGTCCGCCAGCACGGATGGCGAGGTAATTTTCGCCACCGCACCCATTGTCTCCGGCTGAATTTTTTTGTTGAGCTTTACATATTCTTCGAATTTAGCAATCACCGAGCGGAACATGGCTTCCGTTTCGACCGGGTCACCTGCGGGTTCCGCCATCTCTTCAACTTCTGCTTCGTAAAATTCTTCGTTGTCATTGAAATGGTTTATTTTTGCACGGACTACTCCTTCCACTAATACTTTCACAGTGCCATCCGGCAGACGTAGCAATTGTAGTACCGTCGCCAGCGTGCCCACGCGGTAGAGATCTTCTTTGTTTGGAATATCGAGCGAACCATTCTTCTGCGACACGAGCAGAATTTTATTACTGCCCTTCACCACCGACTCGAGTGCTTTCACCGATTTCTCGCGGCCAACAAAGAGCGGCACCACCATACCCGGGAACACAACGATATCGCGCAGTGGCAGAACAGGAAGGATTTGCGGAGCAGCTGAGGTCATGACACACTTTCTATCGGTGAACGGGAAAGCAATAGGCAGAGAAATAGTTTACTGCTAGAATATAGGACGCGTAATGCTATTGTAAAGGGCAACCGCCTCGTTTTCCCTCTTTAATACCGGAGATATTTCATGCCAGTTTCACGCCCTTCTTCCTTCGGCTTCACGCTTATCGAGCTTTCGGTTGTGCTGGTGATTATCGGGCTATTAGCCGGCGCGGTCGTCGGCGGACAAGCCATGATCCGCAGCGCCGAGCTGCAATCCATCGTCAGTGATTATACACGCTACAAAGACGCAGTTACAACTTTCAAGAAGCAGTATAACTCACTTCCAGGAGATATGGTGGATGCACAGGATTTTTGGGGACAAAGCACCGCATGCAGCGGGGCGGATGCCACAGGCACTTGCAACGGCGATGGTGATGTGGATCATACTATATCCTATGGGCTAGGTGCGAATGCTACAGGTGAAGCCTTTCAGTTTTGGCGGCAGTTGGCGGCAGCTGGCCGTATTATTGGCACCTATTCAGGCGTTTCGGGTAGTGGAGGAATATACCACAGCATCCGCGGAACCAATGTTCCTGCGGGGCGCATCGGGGGTAGCGCGTGGAATGTCGGCGGCACGGGCACCGCGCAAGGCAGTGTATTTACCGTGACCACCGGAAATTATTTTCTCATCGGCGCAGAGACGACTACCAGCCAATCAACCGACGCGCTGCTCTCGCCAGAAGAGGCGTGGAAGCTCGATACAAAACTGGACGATGGCAAACCTGGGCACGGCAGCATTATTTCATCTAACCCGGTGAACCAGTGTGCACTGGCGGCGAATGCTGCTGATTTGGATGCCGCTTACAACCTATCTGAAAACACAAAACAGTGTGCACTGTTCTTTATTGACGCGATGAGGTAGAAGATCAACCCGACAAAGAAAGCACGCCGCTTCTCGTGTCGCGCACCTTTTCTAAGCCTTCTTCGGCTTCTTGCTGCCCGCAGTTTCGTTCGTCAGCACGGCTTGCGCCTTACCGTTGATCACATCCGCCGTGATGGTCACTTCCGACACATCCTCTGCACCCGGAATTTCGTACATCAGCTCCATCAAGGCTTCTTCCATGATGGCGCGTAGACCACGTGCACCGGTTTTACGGGCGATGGCTTTGTTCGCGATAGCGGAGAGCGCATCCTCCGTGAACTTGAGCTCTACGCCTTCCATCTCGAACAGTTTGCGATACTGTTTGGTGAGCGCGTTTTTCGGCTCGGTCAGGATGTTTTTGAGCGCTGGTTCGTCGAGATCATCGAGCGTTGCAATCACTGGCAGACGGCCAACAAACTCTGGAATCAAGCCGAATTTCAGCAGATCTTCCGGTTCCAGCATGCGGAACATTTCGCCCGGCTTTACTTCGTCGGTATTGCGCACGTCGGCACCGAAACCAATCGAGGTGCCTTTCTGACGGCGGGCAATGATTTTTTCTACGCCTGCGAATGCACCGCCGCAGATGAAGAGGATGTTGCTCGTATCCACTTGCAGGAATTCCTGTTGCGGATGTTTACGGCCACCTTGCGGCGGAACGCTGGCAACGGTACCTTCCATGATTTTAAGGAGCGCCTGTTGCACGCCCTCGCCCGAAACGTCACGGGTGATGGAGGGGTTCTCCGATTTACGCGAGATTTTGTCCACCTCATCGATGTAGACAATCCCTTTCTGCGCGCGCTCCACGTTATAATCCGCCGCTTGCAGCAGACGCAGAATGATATTCTCCACGTCCTCCCCCACATAACCGGCTTCGGTCAGCGTGGTAGCATCTGCCATGGTAAACGGCACGTCGAGAATGCGAGCAAGTGTCTGTGCGAGAAGTGTTTTACCCGTACCCGTCGGCCCGACGAGCAGGATGTTGGATTTTGCAATCTCGATCTCGTTGCTTTTCTCCATCACCGCGATGCGTTTGTAGTGGTTATGCACTGCCACCGCGAGCACCTTTTTCGCGCGCTGCTGGCCGATCACATAATCATCGAGCACCTTACGGATTTGCTGCGGCGTGACGAGGGTTTCGCTCGCCTCGCCCGTCGTCGCCGGCGCTTTATCTGCCGTGCGGATAATATCCACGCACAGCTCCACGCACTCGTCGCAAATGAAGACCGTTGGTCCCGCAATCAGCTTGCGTACTTCATGTTCACTCTTACCACAGAACGAACAGTAGCGGGTGGTTTTGGTCTCGCGTGGCTTACTCATAATTTTCCTCGTTTCACTCGGTTAGCGCTGATTAGCTCGCACTAGTGACTACTTCTTCTTCGACTCTGCTTCTGAACGGTTCTCAACGATTTTGTCGATGAGGCCGAACTTCAGCGCCGCGTCCGCCGCCATGAAGTTGTCGCGATCCATCGATTTCTCGATGATCGGCAGCTTCTGGCCGGTATGCTTCACATACATATCGTTCAGACGACGACGCAGACTCAGAATTTCCTGCGCGTGAATTTCGATATCCGACGCCTGACCACGGAACCCGCCGGAAGGCTGGTGAATCATGATCCGCGCATTCGGCGTTGCAAAACGCATGCCGGGCTCACCCGCCGTCAGCAGCAGCGACCCCATGCTCGCCGCCTGGCCGATGCAGAGCGTGCCCACCTTCGGCTTGATATATTGCATCGTGTCGTAGACCGACAGGCCCGCCGTCACCACGCCACCTGGCGAGTTGATGTAGAGCGAGATTTCTTTCTCGGGGTTCTCGGACTCGAGGAACAGCAGCTGCGCCACGATGAGCGTACACATATGGTCTTCCACCTCACCGGTGAGGAAGATGATGCGCTCTTTCAGCAGGCGCGAGTAAATGTCGTACGCGCGCTCGCCGCGGCTCGACTGCTCTACCACCATGGGCACCAGCGATGCCTTCTCGGGCGTGCCGAGCATGTCGTGGTAGCTATCAACCATATCGCGTTTACTGTGGATCATTGGGCTCTCCTTGTTATCTTCCCTGCGGATGGCAGGTGCATTCATTCCCCTACGCTGCCCGAGCAAATGCATGACGTCAAAGCCCGTGCGCGTTATTTTAGTTGTTCCATAGCAAAGATAGTGCCGATGTGGGTTTCATGCCACTCTGCACTGCGGGATGAATGTATGGTAAAGAAATATAACGAGATATACTAAGCCTTCTTCGCCTTTTTCGCGGGTGCGGCTTCCACTTCATCGTCGTCACGCATCAGCTCTTCGACCGTCACGTTTTTCGGCGTGCGGGTCACTTTGCTGAGGATGAAATCAACCGCTTTTTCCTCGAGGATCGGGCCACGCAGCTCGTTCACTTCCTGCGGGTTTTTACGGTAGAACTCGAAGATTTTATCTTCCTGCCCCGGATAGTTGCGCGCCTGGCTCATCACCGCGGCTGAAATCTCTTCACGGGTCACTTGCAGGTTGTTGGTCCGCGCAATTTCCGACAGGGCGAGGCCAAGGCGCACGCGGCGCTCGGCGATCACGGCGTATTCTTTCTTCAGCTCGTCGTCGGACTTATCTTTCAGCTCCGGGTCGCCTGCTTTTTTCGCTTCCATCACCTGCGTCATAATGCTGTCGGTTTCCGCCGTCAGCATTTTCGAGGGCACCTGGAACGTCACCATGCCGTCGAGCGCATCGAACAGCTGCTTTTTCGCCTTGGTGCGCGCCGTGTTTTTATATTGGAAGTCGATCTGCTGACGCACTGCGCCTTTCAGATTTTCGAGATCTTTAAAGCCCAGCGATTCAGCGAATTGATCGTCGATATCCGGCGCGTGCTTGCGGTGCACTTCATGCACGGTCACGTCGAACTCCGCCGGTTTGCCCGCGAGGTCGGCGCTGTGATACTGCTCCGGGAAGCTCACGGCAACGGTGCGCACATCGCCCGCTTTCGCGCCGACGAGTTGCTCCTCAAAACCCGGAATGAATTGGTTCGAGCCCAGCTCCAGCATGAAATCGCTGCCGGTGCCGCCGGGGAATGGCGTGCCTTCGCGTTTGCCCACGAAGTCGATCTTCACCACATGGCCAAGCTCTGCCGCGCCGTCCATTTTGTGCGTATGCGCGCGCGATTTAGCAAGGCGGTCGAGGCTTTCGTTCATTTCCGCCTCAGGAATGTCGTAGACATACTCATCGACGGTGATTTTATCATACGCGATGGCGGGCAGTTCCGGCATCACTTCCACGGTGATATCAAACGCGAGGTCGCCGCCTTCTTCGAAGCTGACGATGTTGATGTCCGGGCGCAGCGCGGGGCGCAGTTTCTTCTGCTCGATCACCTGCGCGGTCGCCTTGTTAACGCTGGCTTCAAGCACATCGCCCATCACGTTCTTGCCATATTGCTGGCGCAGCATTTTCATCGGCACTTTACCGGGGCGGAAGCCCTGCACTTTCACCTTTTTGCCGAGCGATTGCAGCTCGACTTCCACTTGCGCCTCCACATCCGCCGCGGGAACGACAACATGGTAGCTATATTCAAGGCCGGAATGCGCTTTATCGGTGATCTGCATAATCTCTCTCTATAAACGGTAAATAACGGTAAAAATTGGCTGGCACGCTTATTGGCACAGGGTTTTCAAACCAGCAAGTGCTATTTGCGAAAAAATGGCGTGTTTACGCCACCACCGCCTTGGCACCGGCAATCGCCACCACCTCATCCTCGTGCGATTTGACGCCGGAGACGCCGACGCCGCCGACGCATTGGCCATCCACGATGACGGGCACGCCGCCCTGCACCGGCAAACGGCCGGGGAACAGCGCCACCGCCGGGCGGTCTTTCACCACGTCCTCCAGCGCTTTGGTGGGCGCGCCGGAAAGGGCGCTGGTGCGCGCCTTCAGCGTGGCGACCTCAGGGCTTTGCGCCCCTGCCCCATCCATCCGCTCGAGGTGAATCAGCATCCCCGCATCATCCACCACCGCGATGGAGACATTCCACCCCTTGACCATCGCCTCGGCCTTCGCCGCCGTAATGATATTCGCCGCTTCTTCGGCACCCAATGTCGTTTTCGTGCGCATAACGCTCCTTATGCCTTCTTCACAAATTCCGTACGCAACACCAGGCCTTTGACCTTCTCGGCATTGCACTCGATTTCTTCTTCGTTGAAGGTGAGGCGGATGTTTTTCACCATCGTGCCGCGCTTCAAGGTCACGTTTGCGCCCTTCACTTTCAAATCCTTGATCAGCGTCACCGAATCGCCGTCTTTCAGTTGCGTGCCGTTGCTGTCTTTGACTACCAGTTCGTCGTCCATGAGGGTGCCTTTCTAAAAATGAACACCCGAAGGGTGTGGTGCGCATGGAGGGACTTGAACCCCCACGCCTCGCGGCGCCAGAACCTAAATCCAGTACCGCAAATTCTGAATATACAAATAAGCAAGTTAAATCAAGGTAAATATCGTTGATATGCGATTCAAAAAGGCTTACACATAGCTTACACAATTTCGCATTTTGACGGGTTCCACTTCCTTAAGGAGGGCGAAATGGCCGAACATCACAGGCTAATGGGCGGAAAACTTCATGTTTACCGGCGTGAAAATAGTTCTCACTGGCAGTGTTCGACGTATCTTGCGGGGAAAAACTGGCGCGTCTCGACCAAGGAAGACAGCCTTGCCCATGCCAAGGATTTTGCGGAGGACTGGTATCTCGGCCTCAAAGGCAAAAATCGCTCCGGGGAACTAAAAAGCGGTAAAACTTTCAAACAGGCCGCGGAAAAATTCATCCTTGAGTATGAGATCATTACTGCCGGTGAGCGCAGCGCCAAATATGTCGATGGAGTGCGCGACCGGCTCCGTGTCCATCTACTTCCCTTTTTTGGCAATAAGGCGCTCTCGGAAATTACTCCCGGACTGGTGCAGGAATACCGGATTCACCGGATGACGTCGCGAAAGCATCCTAAAACGGAAGAAGTGCTGCGTCCGGCACGCAGCACGCTATCGCAAGAGGTGGTGGTGCTCCGCCAAGTGCTCAAGACAGCCAATCGCCATGGCTGGCTGCCCTACCTTCCCGACATCTCGATGCCCTATAAGGCATCGGGCAAGATCACCCACCGTGCGTGGTTCTCCCCTGCCGAGTATAAGCAGCTATACGAGGCCACCCGCGAGCGGGCAAAGAACCCGCGCAACAACCGCTGGCAGGCTGCCTGCGAACAAATGCATGACTACGTGCTTTTTATGGCCAACACAGGGCTGCGCCCTGACGAAGCCGCACGGCTTGAACTTCGAGATGTCGCTATCGTTACCGATGACGCGACAGGCGAACGCATCCTCGAAATTGAAGTGCGGGGCAAACGGGGCGTAGGATATTGTAAAAGCATGCCCGGTGCCGTTCTTCCTTTCAAACGCCTGCAAAAACGAAACGGCCTTCAGCCCAATGACCGCCTCTTTGGTAAAACTCAGCGGGAGTTGTTTAATACCATCCTTGCCGAGCTGAATTTGAAGTTTGACCGGGATGGCAACCGCCGTACCGCCTATAGCCTCCGGCATACCTATATCTGTATGCGCCTCATGGAAGGCGCGGACATCTACCAGATTGCGAAGAATTGCCGTACCAGCGTGGAGATGATCGAGAAATACTACGCGTCGCACATCAAAAATACCCTCGATGCCGCCGCTATCAATGTCCGCAAACCCAAACCGCAGCGCACACCCACCCCCGCCTCGTCCACCACACAAGACGAGCACCCACACCGCTAATGGCACTTGCGAAATCCGCCCTCACCGCTATAAGTGCCCTGCGCGGCTGTGGCGGAATTGGTAGACGCAACGGTTTTAGGTACCGTCGGGGCAACTCGTGGGGGTTCGAGTCCCTCCAGCCGCACCATTCATTGAAAAAACGCCTCAGCCCTTACTTTTTGGCTCTCCATGTGTTGACACGCTGTTGAACTTAGCGGCCCCTACTCCTTTGTACGATGCCAACGCTGGTAGCGGATATTCCCAATCCCCAGCGTTGCCCCCAACCATATACCAACCATACTCGCCACCGACCACGCTTCGTGCGTGGATAGCCAGCCGAGACTTACCAGCACCCATCCTATAAAATTATGGAAGCCCACCGCACCCAAGGCGAATCCACCTAATGCTTCCATCAACCAATGATCGTGCCACGAAGAAGGTACGGAAGTGCCCATCGGATCGCGCCCGTAATTTCTAAATAGGCTGCCAGTTGTTTTGCGCATACTCAAGCACACCCGTATCAAAATAAGATATTATGTTAATATAACATATTTTATGTCTATATAACATACATTGCAACGGCTTTCTCATTAGCCTCTCCGCTCTTTCCAATGGGTAAGGGCAGAGCAATGGACGCCAACATATGTGGAAAACGCGTCAAGCAGGCGCGTATAAAAATTGAGATGGATCAGGTTGAACTCGCCGCTGCCCTCTCGGTCGATTGCGGATTGGAAATCATGCAGCCTTCTATTTCCGATATCGAACGCGGCACCCGCCGTGTCAGTGATATTGAACTGATCGCCTTAGCCAAAGTGCTTCAGGTCACCACAGACTGGCTGCTATTTGGCGATAAGGGAAAAAAAACTAAGTAGCGTTAACGGCGCTCTCAACAAATATGCAGTTTTTTGGTGGTACCACACGGGTATAGATGCTGGTTCACCTTACTTTCTGCTACGTCCACTTTTCGTGCTTTTATATAACGTGTCGCGAGTCACGCCATACTCAAGAGCAATCATAGCCAATCGTTCCCCAGCCCTCCATCGGATGACTGCACTTTCGGTTTGTGCTGGCGTTAGAAACTTTGCTGTGGTTTTTCCCGCACGCGCAGCCTTTGTTGCATAAGATAGCACAGAATAGGTAACCCCGTAGCTATCAGCGATCTGCCTCAGTGTCTCCCCTGCCTCCCAACGCGTAACAGCATTGGCAATCTGCTCGGCATTTAACACGCCTTGCCGCCCCTCTTCTGCCAATATTTTTTTCCGCGCCAACCGCGTTCTGCGCTTCAGGATACTATAACTCACACCCTTGTAATCATTGGCGATCCGCTTTAGGTTTTCGCCCGCTTGCCAGCGCCGGAGCACTTCCGCAATCTCCCCCTCTCCTAGAGGCGCACCCAGCTCACGCGCTGAGCTTGCTATACATGTGCCTGAGGTCTCCATCCTAATCCCCAATGACAGTAACTCTTCTTGCCAGAACAAGATAACATAAGTTCAATCAGGATGACATACTGACGATCTGTAATATCAGCCACTTTCCTTATATCTTCCCTTTGCCGCCGCCGAAGAATTTAGAAATACTATCAGTAAATTTCACTAATTTCTCAGGCTTCGTAAATATGACCGCCGCAACACCAACGGTTGCTAAAGATGCGATAATATAATTAACCATTTTGGTGCTTTTCTCTTTTTTAGTGACTTCGTCTGAGTCATGGCCGACACCATCGGCATCGCTTGTTTTCTTATTCGCCCGACGGAGTTGGTCAGCCACCAAAATACTGCCTAGCGCGGCGCTACCGACCTTAATACCCAGAGCAGTGTTATTTTGCTTGGATTCGCTTTTCTTCTCACCGCCGGAATCAGCACCAGTAGTGTCACTTGGCACTGAATCAGGATTATTCGTCGGATTCTGGTTTGGGCGCGGGGAGCCTTGGCGGTCTCTTTGGCTCTTCCGTATATCCGCGCTGTCGTCCTTTTGATGACCCTTGTCCGATGATTTTTCTAACCCAGCTTCCGAAGTTTTTTTTTTGTTTTGATCGAGGCTATCACCCTGCTGTTCGGGCAGGGGAGCTTGGGTATCTTTCTTCAACCTTGCATCCAAAGAGCCTAAAAGATTGTTCACATTGTGAATTACTTCCGCTTCATTGCCGGACAAGTCCTTGGTGCCGCCAGTTTCCATGAGGTGACGTAGTTCCTCGTTGCTTAAATCATAGCCAAGATGAATGGCATGGTTATGCTGAGCCTGAGAAGAAGATTTGCCGCCATTACCCAAACTAAGTTTAGATGCAACACTGTTCCTTTGTTTTACTGCCTCGCAATAGTTTGGCCCCATAATGTTGTATAAAGCGGATAGCCTTGCCTCTTCATAGTTCCAGTCAGGGAATGGTGGATTTCCTTGCTTTTCTTCCAGTTCCGTCATTTGCCAATTATAATAGTCACTTCGTTTGAATTGCTTCTGTTCGCGGTCATTAGGAAACCATGTCGGGTTCACTTCTCCGGACTGTTTATCCGCCATTTTATAATTATAGGGTACAAATGTGCGGTCGTCCGTTTGGAGCATTTCTTCAACCGTGGAGTTGGTTTTTAGAAAAGGCCCCAAGCCATTAATACCTGATTTGTTTAGGCTGCTTTCAATTTTCTCCAATGCCTGCTCATATTGCAGGTCAGAAATAAGATGCTCTCGATGCGTATATTCCGCCAATGCGTATTCACGAATGCCCTTAAACATTGCAGCGGCAACCTTATTGCGCAACTGAATGCGAATTTCACGTAACGCCCATTCTTCGGCACTAGCCTTTGTGGGACGTCCAGCATCACTAATATGCTGTTGCATTCCCTTCTGGAGTATAATGGATGCCTCTTTCACCATAACATCCATGTAGTCGTGCCCGACGATTTTTCCTAATTCGAGCATTTCATCTGTAACCGCCTCAATGAGTGGCATGAAGGGGGCGACTACTTTTTCAGCATAATATCCTGAACCAACGACCAAGTTATGTTTATCATCGGTAAAAATACCGATTTTGGCAGAATCCGTTAATTCTTCTGTTTTTGCCAGATATTCAATAAAGCGTTTATAGGCGTTAGGATCAGACGAATCTTGCTGCTGAAACGCCACTTTTCGATAGGCATCAAAGAGCCATTTGGGATTTTTCTCCCAATCACTCTTCGAATATTTAAATGGCTTAAATTCGTTCTGCTTCATACTAGCGTCGTCCCAACTGTCCGCTCAATGTATTCTTAAACGTGTGATCTTCGTATTTTGCTATAAATCCAGCTTGAGGTGATCCCGGCTTAATAATTTCCGGCGTCAATATTGTTTTGGCTGGATCGGGCAGCGTTGCCAAATATTCCTGAAGAAGGGCGCGCTCCTCAGCAGGCATGGTCGGCAACTCATGTTGCAGGTTATTTTTATAAATATCCATGAATAATTCGAAATTGCCGGTGGAATCCTGCGTAATGCGGCGAACATAGGCACTAAATATGGGCCCATATTTATCGGAATTAGCAGAATTCCTTAATTGCGTGCGCGCCTCTTTTATTTTGTGGTCTTCATCATGCCGCAGGCCAAGATGTGCAAAATAATCTACAAAGGTTTGCGCAATAATATTATCAAGCGGCTCACCTACCAGCTCGCGGTATTTCTGAATTGGCCCCAAGCTCATCTTTTCAATAAAATGGTTCACCGTATCGTTTACCATCGGATAAGCTGCTGGTGCTTCAGGATTCTCTGAAAAGATATTATTAATGCCTGCCGTGTGTATCGCCTGAGGCAGAAAATATTCATAGCCACAGATACGCAAGAATATATCGCTAACCTGCGGCTGCTCCTGCGCTCCACGGCTCATAGCCTGCTTGGTCTTATTCACAAAGCTAATGATAGATTCACGTGGCTCAACATGGATGCGTTTTGGATACTCCAAATCTGTACCCTGACCATCCTTAAGATGTGAGTCGTAGAACACCTTATTACCATGGCGGTGCAAATAAAAATCAAAGGCACGGCGCACATCTTGCAGCCCTACCGTAGACACCCCAAACTCATTCGCCATGAGCGCCTTATATTTAGGGTCAGTTTCATCACGCACGATGCCCTGTGTAAGTTGAAATGGCGCACCATATGGCAGCAAGTTAGATTGCCCAATGGCATCAACCTTGGAAGCGGCTGCAAGGAAGCTGTTAATATCCGGCTTCACCACCTGCTCAACGAAATCCTTCAAAGTTTGATTATGAGATGAAAGTGCCCCGGACAGTGCATTTGCCTCATGAAGAATAAGCGCCATATCATTGGAGTTGGCAATGCCATAACAAAAGCGTTTCAGAGACATGCCCAGTTCGCCCTTAAACGCATTTAAGAACGTATCGAGCGATGCATCGCCATTCATCTCACAGGCTTCATTTAGCAAATAGGCATTATGCCTTCCCGAATATAGCAACATACGCGTGACGTAGGCATTCTGAATACGCTGAATTTTTAAGTCATCGCTGACTTTCTCTTGGAATGCCTTGTCATTTAGCAATCCAGTAATTTTATCGGAGATGTCTTTAATATCGGCGGCATGCGCATTCGTATCAACTTGTTGTGCATTTAAGTACTCAACTAGCTCATTACGAATATCCACCTCTATCTTTTGTGGGTCAATTTTCTTTCTGAAGCCTTTGGTCAGCCCCCTCAAGAACCCCAATCCCGCTCCGGCACCTGTGCTATGTGGATCGCCCCACGCCAGTCCGCGAATAGCCCCATCGCCCGCCCCATTGAGTCCCTCATTTAACATCCTGACCGCACGAGGCTTCTCTTTAGTAAGATATTTCTTTCGCGTGGTAATATCAAATTTTGATTGGTCGATCTGATCTTGAAGCCGCTCATTTCTAATGACCGCGCGATCCATTTTCTGCATCCGCTCAGTCTTCTCTTTAAGCTTGTCGTCAGCTTCTTTAACTAGCGCTTCAATCTTGTCTTCAATGCTTGAGAATAATTTTTCAAATTCATCCAAATGCTCTTCGTTTGCTGCAATGGCATTATCCAGCCTTGCAAGAATTGGCTCCGATGTAGTTAGTGCCCCATTGATCTTTGCAGCAGCAGCCGACAGCGTTTTTGCTAATTTTTCTGCTTCACGTTCGGATTCTTCTTTATTGCCAATTTCCTTCTTACCAGAGAATGTAACTTCTTTTTGTTTTAGCAATTCCAGTCTTGGATACCCTTCAATCCCCGTTCTCTGGAAGTCATCAACCATACTAGCCAGCGCTTCAAAAGAGCCGATGTTGGGAATTACTCGTCTGTTCACAAACTGTTTGAAGGCAAGTTCCTCAGGAGCCATATCCTGAGTGTTTTTATAAATCGAAGTCCATTCTAATGCCGTATCCAAAGTCTCTCTGGTTAAGCGACCGCTTGCAAATTCTTGAACGAGCTTTTGTATTAGCGGATGTTCAAGCATTTCCTCCAGAGAGGTGCCTGCATTTTGTGCGCAAGAAGCAATCATTGTCGAGGTGCGTATGGCTTGCTCATCAAGAAGAAACTGGGTGAACACCTCATATGTCTTGCTTTGTTCAGCCTCGATCTTTGCATCAACTTGATTTTTATGATTTTCTTTATACTGCTCTATAGTCTTACGAACATTTTCAAGCGCAGATTTGGCCGGAGATACATCTACCAAGTCTTTTTTTAATTCAGCAATACGCTGCTCATGCTGCTTTGTATACTTGTCCCTATAGTAGCCCGTATAATGACCACCCCACCAATCTTGAAATTCATAAAGAGCCTGCCAGTCTCCATTGCGGAGCCTCGCAAGATCATCATGTTGCGAGCGGATTTCACCCTCTATTGGCGGGTTATTTATTTCTGCCTTGCGAGTAACTTCGTTGAGATGGGTTTGCTTGCTACTTTTTTCCTTCTCTTTCTCTGTAATTTCTCTACCTATCTGCTCTATCGCTTTAATCATTGGAATCAGCGCCTTATCTCTTCTGGCGAGTTCCGCCTTTCGTCCGGCGTATTGACTTAATAACCCCTGAATAAATTTACTACCCGATTGCAACGAGCTGTCACCAAGCCCATCTGATTCTGGGCGACCGAGTAAGTTCTCTTCCGAATTTTGATCCATACCGTTCTCCTGTTTCTGTTCGTAGGCCAGCCCCTCTTTGTATGAGTGGGCCAGTGCCGGCTCTTCTAAAAAGACTTGGTTGCTGAAATTCTTCCAATAAGGAGGAATAGCCACGGCAACGCCCTGATCTTTTGCTCCTTGCTTGATCGTAGACATAATACGGGCAGCCTCTTGGTAGCCGCCTTCCGTAACCAAGGCGCTACAAGTATCGAGCAGGATGGGCATACGGGAACGGATCGCTTCCATATCTTCTTGGGTGAGCCGATAATCGGGAGACTGGATTTTCTCTAACAATGCGTTAGCGGTTTCTTGATTCGTAGAACAATAGTTCTGTAATCTTGTGCTAACTCCTCCAATATAGCGAACATTGGGATTGCCACTTTGAATCAGAGCATCCTCGCAACGATCATTGGGTGTGTCATTTTTTTCTTCCGATGGCTCGTGCATACATAAGGTGCTGAGCCCCCGGTTCACCGCCAAGACATCTAACACAAGACCCAAGCCATCAGCATCAATTCTGGTCTTCTTCGCTTGAAATTCCATAAGGCTATGATTCACCTTAAGGACATCAGAAAATGCTTTTGCGGTTCTGTTGGTCAATTTATTTTCGTTGAGCCAGAGCTTAGCAAGGGCGTCATTATGCTGAAGGGCTTCCGCTAGAACCATAGCACCATCATCACCGATGCTTGTATTGTCTAAATATAGTGAAGTTAGTGTATTATTGCACTTTAATGCATCGGAAAAAGCGCGGGCAGCTCTATCACCGAGAGCTTGATCGCCAAGAGAGAGCTTGAGTAGCGTCGTATTTATCTCCAGTGCCTGAGCCAGAGCCTCTGCCCCCTCTGCGGACACTTGGTTCTGGTAAAAGATTAAGTCCTTTAATGTATGATTTTCCTTCAAAACATCCGCAAAAGCTATGGCACCTACGTTACCAATTTTGTTATTATGCAGGCTTAAATCATGCAAAGCTGTGTTATGCTTGAGGGCATCCGCAAGGGCTATAGAGCCGGAATCTCCAATATTGTTTCCACCAAGATTGAGATCCCGAATCGTCGAATTTTGCTTTAGCAATTCCGCAATGGCAATTGCACCCACATCCCCTACATTCGCCTCATCTAAACGAAGGCGCTTAAGAGACGGATGCTCGCGCAGACTATCTGCCAATTCTTTCCAACCACTAGCACCTATTTTGATTCGTGATAAATCTAATTCTACCAGAGAATCATTCTCTTTCAACGCGTCGGCGATTCCATTAATGTTGATTGCGCCCTCGACAGAAGAGACTCGTAGACTGCGCAGTGTTTTACTGTGTTGAATCAATTTCGCGAGTGCTTCGAATATTTTTCCATCCGCTTTCGGAGGCGAAAAGGATATTCCTTTAACTCTTGGCATGGACTCAAGAGCCTGGATAAGCTTGGTCATACCTTCTGAACTTAAATCTGTACTACTGATAGCTAAGTGGCTGTCATGCCTGAATTCCACCAAAAGCGGGAGCAATGTGTCCAGGTCGCTGTCATTTACGTGATCAAAGCTTATTGAAGCATAAGCGTATTGGGGAGGAGTATTGTTTTGCAATAAATCGAGAGTTCTTTTGGGGATAGTCATTAGATTCTCCCAATAGTGCTTGAGGCGGCAAAGAGTCGTTTAAAATGGATATTCATAATAAAAAACTCCAACCATAGAAACCGAGACCCAACTATAGGCATACACGTTAATTGTTACAGAATTATGAAGGTTGGCCAAAAATATGCGGCCAGCACCATAAAATATTAAAAATACAATTTTTGTATATATTAGGGGCTAAGGTGCACCCATTCGGTCAGACTCTCCCAGCACGCCCACATGGAGCCCATAGAGTGGGAGGCAAGAATCTGAGATTGCTCATAAATATTTGGATGGTCTTTATCTACTTCCAAGTCGGGGGCCAGTTGTTCTTCTTGCCCACATACCCCATACTAAGCTCATAACAGAGCTTCATCAGGCAGAATGGATCTTGTGCCAAAAATTAATAGAGATTTTGACTCCCCTTGGTCAGAAAATTTCTTCCCTCTCACTATATCTGGTGGAGTAGCCTGGTCCCATCTAACTTTCCACACCCTCACATAAGCCCAAGTGACTTGAGAGAATAATGCCCGGATGGGGTCACAATAAGATGGTCGTGCACCACGATATTCACCGTTGCAGCAGCTTTTACAATATTTGCTGTCACCTCAATATCCGCCTGCGATGGGGTCGCATCATCAGGCGGATGGTTATGAACGAGCACCAGCGCACCCGCTGAGAGTTCCAGCGCACGCTTTACAATCTCTCGGGGATAGACGGGAGTATGGTTCACCGTACCACGCTGCATAACTTCATCGGCAATCAGCTTGTGGGTATGATCGAGGAATAGAACACGGAATTCTTCTACTTTGCCATGACCGGCGACTAGCTGACAGTATTGCACCAGCGCCTCCCATGAGTTGATAACGGATCGCTCCACCACCTCGCATTTCAGCATACGCTCCGCAACCAGACGCATCATCACAAGCGCGTGCACCACCGCATCATCAACGCCCTCGACCTGCTTAAGAACGCGCGCCTCTTCATGCATGACTGCATTGATCGTGCGGAATCGCTCTAGCAGCCGTATGGCGAGTGCCCCGGCGCTATTGCCTGCCGCTACAGAAGATAATGCCAGCTCCAGCAGCTCACAATCCGAGAGGGTGTTCGTATTCGCCATCATCAGGCGCGTCAACAAGCCTGAACGCTGCCCCGCGCGCGGCATGATGGGTGGATAGGGAAAATTACTGGCATTCGTTCCCAAGGCAATCCCTCCTATAGAAGCAGGCTTGACCATTCCTCACTATACCCGAAGAATCGTTAAATAATCGTAAACAGCGCAGCAGATTCCACCCAAAAAGCGAAACCCCCGCCTGTTGCCAAGCGGGGGCCACCTCTCGCACAGAGAATGTCGTTCGTTAGGCGCTGCGGATATTGCCTTTAAGCGCTTTTACTGCCTCAAGCGCCGCCGCCTTAGGGTCGGGCGATTTCAGGCTGTGCTCGGCATCCATCGTCACTGTGTGCTGGGCGAGCAGGTTAAGCGCCGCCTGCTGGTCGAAGTTTTTATCGTCCAGCTTGTTTATTCCGATATCCGGGGAGAGGCCTTCCATCTTGAAATTAAAGCCCGTGCCGCGCGGCAAGCGCTCAATACGATTCTCCTTGGCGACAATCTCAATGAGCTGTGCGAAATCTTTTCGGGTGAAGTCTTTTGGCAGCACGGCATCAAGAGCAATACCAGCCTTCTCAGCATCACCCTTCGGGTAAAAAACGCCATCTGCAATAGAGAGCAGTCGTTTGAATATCTTTGGGTTGTTCTTTGCAAGCAGTGTTAGATCGGGCTTGTCCCAATCGTTTTTGATGAAGGGTTTGACTGCTTTATAATCGTCGTAATAGACCCCCATATCCTCGCGGTCGAGTTCGTCATTGGCCTGCTTAATCATGGCCATGAATGCCTTATAATTCCCCTTGCAGCTATTGGGAGCAATTGCCGCAAGCGCATCCTTGGCATCCTTGGCATTCCGGCCGTTATTCTGTACTTCTAGATATATGTCGATTACGTCATTGTAGAGTTCACATTCCTTGTACATTCCACCTGCCATAGGGGATTCGGACCGTGCCAATTCTTTAAGGTCTTTTACTGTCCATTTTGTGTAGGGTGTAAGGTGCCAGTGCATGCGGCGTCGCGCTTCTTGGAAATCCGGATCATCCTTATAGGTGTCCTGTATAATATTTACATACTTGGCGTATTTTCCATATTTCTCGGGCATTGGAATCTCCTGTGCGATGGTGGCGTGGCCACCTGATGAATGCTAACTGAAACAGTGATAGCATTAATAAACACGGAGAAGTGTGACAGTTTTGTGAAGATTAACTGGAGCTTTATAAAACAATAAGTTAAACACGATGACGCCCACCGGAACCGGGGGCTGGAGGGATGGGCTGTAGATCCATCAGGTGTTCGGTACTAGCATCCGCAACGACCAGTGTGTTCTCCGATTTTTGATGAATCTGAGACGCTTCTGCATCGGCTTTCGTGTGAGAAGCCGGAGCGTTGTCGTCGCCTAGGCGAGTACGCTGCTTCAGATTTTCTTCCCGCGCTTTAATGATATCATCTATCTTATCCGTGCGCTGCTTCACTTCATTATGCGTCTGAAGGCCTGCCGGGGTATCAGTTGGAACGTTATGCTCATTGATGTCTTTGTGGAATTTGTTGAGCGCTTTCTCAGCAGCAATCTTCTCTTCTTCAGAGCGCGCCTCAGCAATGGCTCTTTCAAGTGCAGCTTCCTTCTTTTTCTGCTCTTCAGTCATATAGGGATCGAGGAAATTCTTAATTTCCTCGTTCAATTTGGAGATTTGCTCCGGCCCATGCTCCACCCCATGCCCCGACTCACTCACCAACGCTTCGGCTTCTTTGTAAGCACTTTCACGCATTTCGCTGAGATGGCTGATGGGTGCTCCGACATCCGCCAGCATCTGCGCGCGTAGCGCATCTATCTTACTTTGCGGCACCCCTGCGGCCATACATTTTGCTGCCACTTCGGCGATAATTGCCTCCACATCCGCCGCCGTAATTTTACGCTCGCCCTTATTCTCAACTAGCGCCAGCGAGGGTGCGCCATTCTGCGGCACTGCAATGCGCCCCGAACGCGATTCCTGCGGGCTCAACACGTGCGATTTGAACAGCCGCTGCGCTTCCTGCAATTCTAGCAGCCCCGACAGGCTACCGAAATCATCTGTATTCTCTGTGCTCATTGTACCCTACCGCGTTGTGCCGATGCGTTCGGGTGGCTTGCTTTCGTCATGGGTTCTTAGGTGACCCTAAGTGGAGAATACCCCATCTGTTCTTAAGATTTAGTTAATCGAATGCGGTTTTTTTATGGCCTATTTTGTTAACATTTTAGACAATCTCATTTTATCTTTTACATTCAACAATCTTTGTATCCGCCTCTATAAAATAATTATTTTTCTTTTTGCCGGGAATGCCGCCCCATTGGCCATCTTTGAAACTGCGGGAGAAATCCATGCATCCCGTAAATATAAATGCCCTCTGCCGATACCGCCTCAGCCAGCCCTAATACGCCTTCAGCTACCCTCTTCTATTGGCAACGGCAGGCGGATTAGCCCGTCACTCCTCTCCTGATTTCTTCCATGCCCTCTCTGTTCGGAAGGCATTCACCCCGTCCTTTGCATGAGAATCTGAAGCCGCCGCCGTGGCGATCAAGCAGAGAATCGGTTCCCCCTGAAGGTCTCCCCCAATTCTCGGTTTGACCGGCGCTTCGCTCCACGTCTCTGCGGCTTCGGGTCGATCTCATAAGGACGCAATGGTGCAGCCTTCAAACCAAGGAGACGAACATGAGCCAATCAGTAACAGAGATGAGCGGCAGCAAAGCCCCCACCCATATTGCCTATCAGGTGCGTGAAGGCGCACAGAAGGGCTACTGGACACGCATCGGTGCCGCATGGGCGCATAAGGACGGCAAGGGGTTCAGCATTACCCTCGATTCTATCCCGCTCGATGGCCGGATCAGCCTCCGTACCGCTTCAGAGAACAATTAATCACCATGGGCGGGTTACGCACCCGCCCTCCTTTCCTAGAGGAGTCATCCCATGAACACGAAACTCGATGTATATAGCAAAGTAACCAACAGTATTATCGCCGATCTGGAACGTAGTAACCTGACATGGCTGCAACCGTGGCAGTCCGGGCATGCGGCAGGGCACATCTCCCGGCCATTGCGCGCCGGGGGCATTGCCTACCGTGGCGTCAATGTATTGATGCTCTGGGCTTCCGCGATGGAATATGGGTTTAACAACCCGCTATGGGTGACCTATAAACAGGCCGCTGAGCTGGGCGGACAGGTGCGCAAAGGCGAGAAAGGCTCGCTGGTGGTCTATGCCGATACCATCCGAAAGACCGGCACCGATGATACGGGTGCGGATGTGGAGACCGCCATCCCCTTCATGAAGGGCTACACGGTATTCAATGCCGAGCAGGTGGACGGACTACCCACGCATTTCTACGCGACCATTGCCCCGATCAATCAGGACGTGGAACGGCTGGAGTGCGCCGAGCGATTCTTTGCAGCGACCAGAGCCACAATCCAGCATGGTGGCAACCAAGCCTATTACAGGCCATCGCAGGATATCGTCCAAATGCCAGAGTTTCCGACATTCCGTGATCGCGAAAGTTACTACGCTACCCTTGCCCATGAAATGACGCACTGGACACGGCATCCCTCCCGCCTCGACCGCGACCTTGGCCGCAAGCGCTTTGCCGATGCCGGATATGCCATGGAAGAGCTGGTGGCAGAAATCGGTGCCGCCTTCCTCTGTGCCGATCTCGGGATCACTCCCGAGACCCGCGAGGATCACGCCGCCTATATCGCGTCATGGCTCACCGTACTCAAAGGCGACAAACGCGCCATCTTCACTGCCGCAAGCCACGCACAGAAAGCGGTGGATCACCTGCATCAGTATCAATCCCCATCGGAAGGAGCCTAGCCATGAACAATCCGAACATCCGCGTTACGCCCAAGAGGGCTACCTACCAGAAGCTGCTGAATGCCGTGATTGCGGTGGAAGCCGCGATTGAAGAAGCAACCGACATCATGCGCGGTGAGGACGGTAAACTCGTCACCACCCTCGAAGGCTGGCATATCGAGACCGCCTATTACGCGCTGTGTAGCGTTATGGTGGAAGTGGATGAAGCCATCCGGGCAACGGAAGGAAGGACTGTATGACCAACACTCCCTTTATACCTCTCACCGATGCCGTGCTGCAAGACGTGACGTTCACCGTGACGATAGCAGGGCAAGAAGTCGTGGTGCAGTACCATGCACGGTATTTTGTGGCGGCGGATGTTGCACATCTGGCGTTTAGAAGCCCGCATGTACCACCACGTCGGATTCCCCTTAGCGAAACAGGCTACTGGAGCCATTTCGTGCCCATGCATGAACTGTCTTCCGCGCCAAGCGTTGAGGAATATGCAATCGCAGTAGCGCGTGCAGTGATGCAGGAGAAACTCTCTCTAAAGGAGACTGATAGAGAAGAAGGCGCACAGCTTGCGTTATTTTAGCCTGCTACGCTTTCTTACGTGGCTTCTCTTTCTTGCTGAGCAATAAGGATAGGCTCAGGACCTTGCAAACGCCAGAAGTGGTTCATAGTTCCCAGCATCCGCCTCGCGGAGTGCCGCTATATAGCGGGTACGGATTTCGTCCGGCTTGGTGAGATCGGAATTACCGCCCCAACTCAATTTCTTGCCACCGAACTTGGCCACGATGACATCGGCGCACATACGGGCGTGCCTACCGTTACCGTTGGGGAATAGGTGAATTCTAACCAGCCTGTGGTGGAAAATCACCGCTAAATCGCTGATGGGATAGGTTTTGTGTTCCAGCCAATACCGAGCATCCCCAAGCAGTTGGTGGAGTTCGGTGGTGATATAAATGCGATCCACGCCGATGTTCTTATTGGATTTACGGAACGTGCCAGCCCACTTCCATACATGGCCATACATGCGTTTGTGGAGGTTCAGCAGGAACTTTTCGGTAAACACATCCAGTCTGGCGAGTGACGTTTTCTGCATCACCCACTTTCGGGCTTCGAGAATATTCTCTTGCTCGAACGCATCGAGATCCTCGCGGGTCACGAGGCTGGGAATAAGGTCACGCTTTTCTTCTTCATCCAGCGGGGTCTGGCCTGCAATGTAATGGTGTTGCATGGCTTATTCCCACAGCTTGATGTTGGGATTCTTGGCGAGTTCTTCGGCGGTCTCCTTAATCTTCTGCTGGAGATTGCCAACGCCTTGCGCTTCCAACTGCATGGTATGATCGACGGCGGAAACAATGTCCTTTGCTTTAACGAGCGCCTGCTTGTCGAGTATAGCCCGCAAGCTGCCGTCATTTGGCACCAGTGCGTACACCAAACGGCAATTGAGCGATTCTGCTGCCTTACGCAACGACTTCAGGGTGATCGAATCTTCGGCCTCATTTGTCTCTAAACGGGCGGCGGATTGTTGGGTCATGCCCATGCGCTCGGCCATCTGGCGCACGCTCATGCCCAAAGATTTGCGAACGGCAGCGATCCAACCGTCTGAAGGACGTTCGCAAACGCGCACTTCCGCCAAGTGCCGGTCAAGCGTCTGGAGTTGAAGTTGTTTCATTTTGTTAGCCATATTACAGCCCATAACCTGTTTATCTTCGCCATAATAACAGAACATAAGCTGCAAGTAAATAGACAAGTTACAACATAAAGGGTGTAAATATGAGCTGGGTAGACGTCCAATTCCCCAGCGACCTCAGTGATAAGGAAGCGCCCCTATTTTCCTACGCTTTTTTCCGTGGCTTCTCTTTCTTTGCGCGCGGATCGACGAGGCTCCGCATAACCTGCACGATATCATTACCGACCTTGCCTTCACCCATGGTGAAGAACTGACGCCCATCCCATGCCTGTAGCAGCAGGAAGTCGCACGGTTCGGGAGGGGTGGTACGCATGACCGCCCATTCCTCACGCGGCTCCGTGGGTTCGCTCCAGCGGCAGAAGAGCAGCTTGCCCCCGGCCTCGGACTGCGCCGTATCTTCCACCCGCAACTGGCGCTGCAATTTCTGGCAGGCTTTCTCTGCCGATTCCGCCTCGACCTCGAACTGGTAGCTGATCTGGCGGTTCACCATGATTTGATAACTATGCTTGCTTTTGGCGGGTTTCTTCGTGGCCATCGGGTAACCTTTCGTGGTGGGAAAGTGCACCCTACCAGCTCATAAAACGAGACGCAATCCGGCTGTAAATCTGCCCCGCACAGATGCCATGGCGACGCCTTATCTCTGGATTTTAGCGCACAACTATGGGATGTAAATCCTGCTCGCTTGCCTTCGCGCAATAGATACTTTAAAGTGCATAAGTCAGAGGGCAGGATGTGTAATGTTAGCTAACATTACCATTCGTATTCGCCCTGCGTGCTCAATGAATCCTGCTCTACGAGGTAGCCCGGCTACCGCCTTGGAGGTGCGATGCAAACGAAGCCATCACGACAACGGGGCAAGCAGCTTCATGTGCCCGTTTTACCTGCCGAGGCCGCTGCGATAAAAGCCAACGCTGCCATCTATGGCCTCCCTGTTGCGGCCTATCTACGCAGCGTCGGATTACAGCATGAACCCAAAACCATGCTCGATACACATGCGGTGCTGGAGCTTGCCAAAATCAATGCCGATTTAGGGCGGCTGGGTGGCTTGCTCAAGATGTGGCTGAGCAATGACGAACGGGTAAAGGGTCACCCGCAGATGGTGCCGAGAATCGACAGCTTGCTGACCGACATCGAGATCACGCAAGCGTTGCTATTCGAGGCGGCGAGGAAGTTATGATCGCCAAACGCATTGAACTTCGCCACCAGCAGATGAGCAGCTTCGCGCGGCTGGTGAACTACATCACCGGCACGCAGGAGAAGCATGAACGGGTGGGTGCGATCCGCATCAGCAATTGTAACAGCGAGCTGCCTTCCTGGGCGGCACTGGAAGTGGAAGCGGTGCAGGTCAGGAACACCCGCACGCGGATGGATAAAACCTATCATTTGCTGATCTCGTTCCGTGAGGGGGACTATCCGACAGAGCAGACCATTCGGGCGGTCGAAGACCGCATCTGCGAGACGCTGGGATATGCCGAGCATCAACGCATCAGCGCCGTGCATTATGACACCGACCATATGCATCTGCATCTCGCCATCAACAAAATCCACCCCATCCGCTTTACCGCGCATGAGCCGTATTTCGACAAGCGGGCACTCGGTGCTTTATGCGAGAAGCTGGAAGCCGAGTATGGCATCGCCGCCGACAACCACATCCCCCGCATGACGCAGGGCGAAGCCCGGGCGCAGGACATGGAGAAAGCCTCCGGCATCGAAAGCCTGATCGGCTGGATCAAGCGTGGGGTGCTGCCGGAGCTGCTTGCCGCCGACTCATGGTCACAGATGCATGCGCTCCTTGCCAAGAATGGGCTGACAATGGCTGCGCGCGGCAACGGGTTGGTCATTGTTGATAAGAATGGCATCGGTGCCAAGGCCAGCTCTGTATCCCGACATTTATCGAAGCCCGCGCTGGAGAAGCGCATGGGCGCGTTCCATCCTGCTGCACATACTACCGATAAACCACCTATCGCACGGTACGAACTGAAGCCGGTGCGCTCCGCCGTTGATACCAGCGCCCTGTGGGCGCTCTATCAACAGGAGCAATCCCAGCATAAACAGCGTTATGCCGTACTTGCCGAGCGGGCAAAGCAACGCAAAGAACGCCGAATCGCTACGGCCAAGAAATCCGCTGCATTGAAGCGTAGCCTCATCAAACTGACCAAAGGCCGCACCGCCAAGACCATTCTGTATCACGCCACCTCAAAAAGCCTGCAACAGGAAATAGAGGCCATCCGCCAAGACTATCGCCATGATCGCCAGCAGATATTTACCAAAGGCAAGCGCATCGCGTGGTATGACTGGCTGAAGCGAAAGGCAGGCGATGGCAATATAGAAGCGCTGGAAGTGCTGCGGCGGCGCTATGTGCAACAACAGGCCGCCCACGGCAATGCAATGACCGGGCAGAGCCCTCAGGCGGCTACGCAGCGCATTGCCTTGAATATCGACACCATCACCAAGCGCGGCACCATCCATTACCAGATCGCGGGCACGGTGCTGCGCGATGAGGGCAACAGGCTGCGTCTGTCGGACGGCGTGCCCGAGGACGCGGTGAAGATGGCATTACAGATCGCGATGCAGCGCTTCGGTTCGCCCTTGGCCATCCACGGCACCGCGCCGTTCCGCGCGCAGGTCGTGACGCTCGCCGTCAACGAAAAGCTGGGTCTTACCTTCGCCGACCCCGCCATGGAAAGCAGACGTCTGGCGCTGCTCGCCAGCAACACGGGCGATGCGGATAATGATGCCGTGGCGCGCTATATCGCCGAGCGCACTGCCACCCGTGAAAAAGGCGTCGCACTTTTGCCGTATCGGCGCTATCATCCTACCGATACAGGCAGCCATGCCTATGCCGGAATGCGCCATATAGAGGGAGTCACCCTGATGTTGTTGCAAACCCCATCCGAAATGCTGGTCATGCCGGTAGACGCAAGAACTGTGCACCGCCTGCGCCAGACAAAAATCGGTGGCGAGGTGGAAGTGAAGGCTAATGGCATTGTCCGTTCACGCAGCAGGAGGCAGTAAGTGCAGGAAACCCGCATCAACACTGCCAGCTCCCACGCAGGGTTTGTGCAGGGTCGGCCTAGCCGCAAATTACAGGCTGCACTGGTCACTGCCTCGCTGGGAGGCGGCTTGCTAACCGCCGCCTATTATGCGAGTGCCCATCCCGGCATGTCGCATAAAGCCGCCTCGCTTGGGCTGATGGTTTCTGCCTCGCTGATGCTGGCCACCTTTCTGCGTTCCGTAGTCCTCTCCAATTCCTCGCAGGCAAATACCGTAATGCATGGTTCCGCCCGCTGGGCGAATAAAAGCCATATTGAGTCCGCAGGACTTCTCGCACAGGATGGCGTCTATGTCGGGGCATGGCGCGATACGAACAACCGCGTGCTTTACCTACGCCATAACGGCCCCGAACATGTGTTATGTTATGCCCCAACCCGTAGCGGCAAAGGTGTCGGGCTGGTGATTCCCACCTTGCTGAGCTGGCAGCATAGTGCGGTGATTCTCGACCTCAAAGGCGAGTTGTGGGAACTGAGTGCCGGATGGCGCAAGCAGCATGCGGGGAACAAGGTGCTGCGCTTCGATCCGGCCAGCCCCACGGCCAGCATCAAATTTAACCCCCTCGCTGAAATCCGCCTCGGCACCGAGTATGAAGTGGGTGACGTGCAGAACCTCGCCACACTGATGGTTGACCCAGACGGTAAAGGCTTGACGACCCACTGGCAGAAGACTGCCCAAGGCTTGCTGGTCGGTGCCATTCTGCATCTGCTCTATAAGAGTATTGCTCAAGGCATCTCCGCGACATTGCCCGCGCTCGATGCCATACTCTCCAATCCCGAACAACCAATTGATGACGTCTGGCAGGAAATGACCACCTACCCGCATCGTAACGGTAAGCCGCATCCAGTCGTGGCTGCCGTAGGGCGGGATATGCTGGATCGCCAGGAGGAGGAAGCCGGAAGCGTACTCTCCAGCACCAAATCCTACCTCTCGCTCTACCGCGACCCAGTTGTTGCGCGCAACGTGAGCGCCTCAGATTTCCGTATCCGGGATCTGATGCACCATACCGATCCGGTGAGCCTTTACATCGTCACCAAGCCTAACGATAAGACCCGCCTGCAACCGCTGGTGCGGATTGTCATCAACATGATCCTGCGGCTGCTCGCTGATGAGATGGAGTTTGAGGGCGGACGACCCAAGCCGCGTTATAACCACCGGCTGCTGATGATGCTCGATGAGTTTGCCAGCCTCGGAAAGCTGGAGATCATGCAGGAGTCGCTGGCCTTTGTCGCCGGGTACGGCATCAAATGCTACCTGATCGTACAGGACTTGAGCCAACTCCAGAACCATTACGGCAAGGAAGAAAGCATCACCTCCAACTGCCATGTGCAGGTTGCCTTCCCACCCAACCGACTGGAAACCGCCGAGCATCTTTCCAAACTCACCGGTCAAACTACTGTGGTGAAGGAGCAGATCACCACCAGTGGAAAACGTATCAGCGCTATGCATGGGCAAGTATCGCGCAGCTTCCATGAAGTGCAGCGTCCTCTCCTCACCCCCGACGAGAGCATGCGGATGCCGGGGCCGAAGAAAGATGCGAATGGCCTCATTCAGGAACCCGGCGATATGGTCATCTATTGCGCGGGCTTCCCTGCGATCTACGGCCAGCAGCCACTTTATTTTCAAGAACCGATCTTCCAGAAGCGGGCGGAAGTGCCTGCACCCAAAACCACCGATATCATTACAGCCTAAGCGATGGCACCCATCCGTAAAAAACACAAAGCGGTTCTGATCGGGGCAGGAGTTTTTGTATCACTGATACTATCCGCCCAATTGGCAGGAATCCGGATCAATACCACCCACAGCTATCCACCCGGTCTCTACATCAAGACCCCTGCCCCGATCACAAAAGGCACGCTCGTTATCTTCTGCCCCATCGACACAGCAGCATTCCGCACGGCGCGTGCACGGGGCTATATCGGGGCAGGATTCTGTCCCGGCGGCTATGGCTATATGATTAAGAAAATCCTCGCCGCGCAGGGCGACCATGTCACCATCAGTTCTCACGGAGTCACCGTGAATGGCACTTTGCTCCCCAACAGTAAGCCGATGGATGTGGATTTAGAGGGACGGCCATTGCCTCAGCTTACCGTTGATATCCCCGCCCTAGACGCAGATTCTGTGTTGCTGATGTCCGACTACAGCGCCCAATCCTTCGATGCGCGGTATTTTGGGGTGGTGGATAGGACAACGGTTATTAGCACTGTGCAGCCATTGTGGCTGTGGGACAACTAAAAGTGTGTTTAGTTGATGCACGGCACCGGGTATATCTAATCATCTCGAACGTAAAATTTACTAGCACCCACATGACTATTCTACTGCCACCGCTTCTTCTATAGCTTGCTCTGTGGTATAGTTCTTCTCCGCGTTGGCATATTGCCGTTCTACAGCGCTCAGTTTAATGCTTTGCTGAAGAAGTTTCTTTTGCATCTTACTCAACTCAATTGAACTTGAGTTGGCCTTATCTCTCCCCGTTTTACCAGATAAAGAGGCGTAACTCTGCGTAATTAAAGTGCCTAAAGCCGATTGCTCATCTTTCTTTAGGGCGCCTAAATAGAAGTTTTCCTTTAATTTAGTAAGGAAGGCCAAGGTTAGATAGCGAGACCCCAAATTATTTGCCAACTGCTTCGCAGAGCTTAACCATCCCGGCAGTTGTAAATCCACTATCAAAGTATGTCTATATAGCCGCACAATTGTAGGTTCTGCGCTCTCTTCAAGTCTAGGTGTTATAAGTTGCAACTCTAACTTATCCGTGCCGAGCAATGAGAACATAAGTCGGCTAATTGATAGTGGCATTTGCACCATAATCAGATGCGCAACACGACTTTGCGTATAGTGCATGGGCACCATCACTTGATAGCCAACGCCATTGATTTTAATGCTTCGATGTTTTGCAATTAGCGGTACAAAATATAAAGATAGAGCGGTAAATAATCCCCACCCGTTCAGAACTTTTGCTAAATGGCTCCGCTTGATATCGTCCGCAACCAGTTCAGTATTCTTTAGAATCCCAGAATACAGCATCAGAGCTACATTCCATCTGTCTCCAACCCCCAGAACTTCTGGTCTAAACACCTCCTGCCTTCCTTCTGCGTCTTGAGGAAGTTCGCCTTCGAGAATTTCATCACGATCTTCTTGGGGGAGCGCAGGTGCTTCTAATTGTCTTTCAAACTCATCAAAAAGTTCTGCATCATCTGTTGGATCAGGCAAAGCGAGGGTGCTAATTTTATTTAAATCTGCATCCCATTTTGTAGCCTCACTTAGTTCCGTAGTAAGCGTTAGAAATCTCTCTCCGATAAGGTTCAATAAAGATACATCATTACGCACTAACCCCGCGTAATAGTTTAGCTCATTTATGTAGCTTAAATAACGACTGTCTTCCAAAATCCAGCTCTTGAACTTAGAGTCTTGCTCCATCTGTTTGGCTACAAACCATTCAAGAAATGCACGGTATTTAAAGCTAATTTGTGCATCAGCTTTTTTGCACAAGATTTTTACAGTTATAAAACTATTAAGAAGCTCTTCTGCATCAAACTTTAGTCCCATCTTTTTTAGATACGCATTGAATACGTCCAACACCTCTTGCCGCGGTAGTATGTATGTATTCATTTGTGCCATATAGGCCGCCAAATGAGCTAAAAAGTGCGTTTTGTGTTTGAAGTCAAAAGTACTTCGTTCCGCATCCACAAATGATTGTTTGTCTAGAAGTGTTTCTATAAATTTCTCGATTAATGAAGCGCGATTAATAGGAGTGAATCCAGAAACCTCTTCATAAATTGAAAGAAGAATTGTTCCATTAACAGCGGTAATAGGCAGATTGATCCCCGCAATTTCCTTCATCAATCTATTTAGAATTTGCTCGTGATTCATTATGCGCTTATCCGCATCCCATTTTTGAATCATGTTGCGCATAGCCGCACGAGTGAAGGGACGCAAAGCAATATGCTTAAATGATACAGCCGAATCAAAGGCCGCAATAGAACCAAAATTCGGCCCAGTAGGCTGTAGCGTAGTAAAGATATAGCGGTTCTTGGGATAAGAATTCACTAACCCCAAAAGGGAATTAAGTTTCTTTTTGTCCGCAAAGTCCACATCATCGACAAGAATTGTCAGAAGACCTTTTTCCAAAGCTTCTTTGATCGAAAAATCCTCTTCGGGATGAGTTGAAAAACCCGCAAGAACCCAAGCTAACATCTTCTCCCCAGCAAATCGAATCGCAGAGAACTCTAGATAAACAGGAATATTCAACACCTCGACAAATTCAGAAGCTTGGAGTTGTTTTAAGCACGCTTGCTTGAGCAAGGTGGTTTTCCCATATTCTTCGCCAGCATAGACAATTGCGTTGAATCTTTCCTTAGTAAAGAAATCGAAGCCAACAAAATCTTCCAGCTTAAAGTCAATTTTAGCAGTAGCCCCTTCAATTTCCTCCAGCGGCTGCATCCAATACATAGGTGGGGGTACGAAGACATCACAAACTGGCTTTGTGCTAAGCCCCTCGTTATATTCCTTGGTTGTTTCGTGAAGCAGTGTCGTTGAAAGCCATTTACGAACAGAGACCTCATTCATTACTTTAAGTTTCCGAGACCAATAGCTCTCCGCTTTCTTACAAGAATACCATATACCGCCCGGAACTATATCCTCTCCTGCTCCAAAACCCTGTCTACTTTCAAAATAACTACGCAGATGGATAGCTGAATATCCAACATTGGACGAATGACAAATCAAAGAATATCCATCGTAGTAATCCCGAGATTGGTATAAAGCACCGGATTGGTTGCTCAGCAAAGTGCCAATAGAAGAGCCAATTTGGGCTGGCTTAGGCACATGCATATGTCCATATAATTTTAGGTCAAATGCGTTTCCAATGGCAGCTTCAAGATCAGCGGCACAATGAGGCTGAAGCCAATCAAATGGGTGATGGTGGACTAGGATTTTTTTATACTGAGCTTTAACGTGTTTTAATGCTTCTCGTATGGCGGCTTCCGGGAACAAAAGATGCCCCTTATCATCGTGTTTATTAATACCTGCCAAAGTAAATAGCGCAGTATTAATAGTGACTAGAGAAACCTCCAAATCATCAATGTTATAAACTGAAGCCATAGGAGTTGAATAACATGCAATTGCACCCCCCAAGCAGTCATTAAGTTCATTAAATGTTGAGAATTTATCAGAAGCCATTTTTGCCAATTGACCATCAAAGAAGCTTCCATTCAAAGCATCCCTACTTTTTAGGCTCGCCAAAAGAGCCTGCTGCTCCGCAAGATTTTCTTGAATGTAGTTCCGCTGGGCATCGTGATTGCCCGCGCATATAATAATTCTTTTCTCAGAACATTTCGTTACCTCTGTCAGTGCCAAAATAATATCATCAAAAAAAGTATAATGCGAAGCGGCACTACCCGCTTTTACTAGGTCTCCGGAAATAACGATAAGGTCTGGTTGCGTTGGCCCCTTGGAAAGACCTCTAAGGTCTTCCATAAGCTTCTCAATAATTAGCTCTTGATTGTAGTTTTTAGGCTGAAAGTGAATGTCACTTAAGTGAAGTATGTTAAGATCGCGCATGGGCAGTTCACCACAACAGGGGTTCCATTATTAGAATACCCTATTCGATGATGAAGATTTCGCCCAATGCTTTTAATTAATTGTGAACACGTCAATGGAGACAACAGCGCGGGTAATATAGAATACGAAAGCTTTTTTAAAGCTGATTTGAGCCTCCCTTTCCTGATTGGCCGGTTGAATAATGCACCACCTTAAACCGCTGCGCTAGCCATGCTGCCCATTGCGTGGCGGAGAGTTTCAATTTGGTGCGGTATGGCCTGTTATACTCCGGAGTGCGTGAGTGGTAATTCGCAGCTTTTGTCCAGAGATCGCCCTTGTCGTGCAGGAGATGGTTGCGCAGTCGCCATGTTGCCAGTTCGTAGGAATAGCAGCCTGCTTCTGCGACATCCTTAGGGGTGATGCCGTAGGCGGATAGATCGGCCAGATAGCGTGTATTGAGCTGCATCACGCCCACATCACGCGAGCCGTTGCTGTTACGGCGATAAAGACCGGGCTTACCTCCCTCCAGTTCCGCAACAGCCAGTACGATATTGGCGGGGACATTGTATTTTATGGCAGCAGCGACCGAGCATACGACACGCTCTTCCATAGCCGGTGGCAAATCTGTCAGTGTCATGCGTTACCACCCCATGCTACGCAGCGTGCCATAGGCCGCGTTAATACGCATTGGCCAATCGCCCACGCCGTCTGCCGTGCAGCTTGTAAGAAAACTCAGCCTTGCTGAGGCAGTTCTGGCTGGGTTGAACCTGCCATGCCTGCCAAACCGGATGATCGCAAAATAATCGCCAATGGGCGCGCCACAAGCCTCGCCTCCACTCTGCCCCTGTAGCTTACCAGCCATGCAGAGGAGTGATTCGCAGGGGTCTGCGGCGTGCGCATCGCTTGCCGTAAAGGTTAGCAGCCCAAAGAGCAGGGATAATATCAAGCAAGACCGGGACATGATGCACTCCTAGGATAAGCTGTTTTTATGAACAAATGCCGCAATTTCATCGCTCGGCGTATCCCCGGCTGCGCTAATGGAATTAGGCATATCAGGCAGATCGGCGGATGCCGTTTGGGTGGAATTCGTGGGCTGCCCGCCACCTGCGGCGCTCATAAACCCACTGGCGCTCCCCATAGCTTCGTGAAGACCACCGCGATTTACAGGCGGGGTATCTCCAGCAGACATGACATGCTGGGCACTTTGGAAGGCAGCCAACATGGCAACGCCACCTCCCCCGATATGCCGTGCCGCCGTGGAGGCCACCGCCCCCGTGGTCATTGCGGCAGTTGCCGCGACGCCCATTGCCCCCATCGCATGGCCTGCACTCCATGAGCCAATGCCTGAATGACTAATGCTGGCACCGGTAAGGATGCCGGAGATCAGCCCCGGCACACGGTGCACAAGCAAGAGGAGAATCACCGCAACGACCATAATGGTGGCGATTTCATTGACCTCAATACCGGCACTCATCTGGTTGTAGTAGTTGGTGATGATGCTTTGTGCGATGCCAACCATCAAGATCATTGCCATAAGGCTGGCACCAACGCTCAGCAGGGATTTGTAGTAGTTGATGGCGATGTCGGACGTCCAGCGCGAGCCACCAAAACCCAGAAAGAAAATCCCCCCATACAGCAGAATCCACGCCGAGCAGAGCATGATGGTCATGTTCGCAGCGATGAGGGCAATGCAGATCAGGATGATTCCGGCAAGGAATGCGCCGATCATACTATCGACCGGCGACCAGAGAGTGGTTTGCTCCATGACTTTATGGAAAATCGTGAAGCCGATATCCATCACCGCAGAGGGATTAGCCGCACCGGTCTGGCTGGCATTCGCACCCACCATCATCAGCGAGTGGATAATGGAGGAGCCGATAGACGCTGCATTCTGCAAGAGCCAGAGGAAGAACCCGAAAAAGAGGATGAAGCGAATGAACTCCGCAAAGAATTCGCCAATATCGGCTTTCTTGAGGATCAGCGTCACACCTGTGAAGACAAGGCTGATGGTGCCGAGCGTCCAGAATAGCCATGTGGCGTAACCGGTAATAATACCGCCCCAACTTGCCGCCTGCGTATGGAACTGATCTGTAACATTGCTTAGGATATTCGTAGATGAAACCTCCGCCCATGCACCCGTGGCATAAAGGGCGATGCCGGTGACGAAGATACTCGGCATTGTCGGCATATAACGATGTCGTGTGATTCTCATGGCGCTGGCTTGGTATAGTCAAGAATCGTATAGGGCTTGCTGGGTGCTGGCGCGCTGCCGACAAATGCCCTGTGCGCGGATTGCTGCGCAGTGCGGTTGCCCCATCTCTCCACTACGAGGTAAATCACAAGGATCGTACCTGTTGCCAAAAATACGACCATCCATAGCGGAGGTATTTTCATGGCACGTCTCCTGTATAGCCAAGTGCGTTATAGGGCTGGCTTGTAGATGGCGTGGTGCCAATAAAGGCATCATGTGCGACCCGCTCTTTCGCTTCACGATCAATCATCGCTTCTGAGCGTAACGCCTCTGCCGTCTGTTGCGCCATCAGCAGCGTACGAATTTGTAGCAACTGCGCCGCCTGATTACTGGCAAGCTGGTTGGCGGCTTGCAATGCCTGCATCTGCCCGGTCGAGGATTGTGCGTTTTGCTGCAAGGTGACAAGATTCTGCGCATCGCTACGCAGTTGCTGTTGCTGTGCTGCGATATTGCGCAGCAGGTTATCATTCGCTGTTTTCTGCGCCCCCGACCCTGCATAATGACTGCTATTGAGCTGCCCAATTTGTGCCCCTGTGCATCCGCCCGTTCCTATACAGCTATTGCTCCGATACTGCTCCGCATCCGAGAATTGATGGAGATAGCCATCAAGACTCCCTGCTTGGCTGGTATAGTTGTCGAGTGTATTGAGCGTTGCCAGAATATGATTGATGGTGGCATTGGCATTATCCCAGACGAAACTACTCGGATTGGCGGTATTCTGGAGCTGGTTTTGCAATTGCTGCAATTGGGTTTGGTATTGCTGCAATTGCCGTGCGGTCTGGGTCACCGCTTCTTGCGCGGTGATGGTTGTCTGCACCACATTGGTCGGATCGAAGGTAATAATACCTTCTGCCATTGCCACCCCTCCCAAGGAAGCCCAGCCAATCACAGCAATCACGATAGAACGGCAAGTCATGACTGTTCTCCTTGTGAATAATCAAACGCCGCATAAGGCTTGTCGAGCACGAGGTCTTTGACGCACATGACATTGAAACGAAAGCCCGGGCGGATTTCGAGGGTGGGTGAAATACTGAGATTCTTACTAATCATTTGGGCGCTGACAGTGCCAAGCTGCTGCCCTAATGCTTCGCTCATTGCAGCACTGGCCGAGGGCTGTGCGTAGATACCGCTCGCACTGTTATTCTGGCTGAGGGAGGTGCCTGCCGTAATGCCAGACATCAGCAGCGCCGAACCAAAGATACGCAGATAATGGTTATTGGTCTGGTCGTTGAACCCTGCATAGCCCCCGCCATCCGCACCGGGCATGGCACCGATATCGAGCGTCTTGCCATCCGGGAAAACAATCCGCTGCCACGCCACCATCACCCGCGACTGCCCATACGCCACATCGGCAGTATAGGTGCCGACGAGACGTGAACCTTGGGGAAGCAGCAGATATTTCCCCGTCGCCGTATCGTAGACGTCCTGGCTGATCTGGCCGATGATCTGCCCCGGCAGTTCGGAATTGATACCAGAAATCAGCGTCGCCGGAATCACAAACCCCGCCCGCAAGGTATAGGGAGTTCTCGGCGCATCTACCTGCGTATCCATCTGCCAGCGATCTGCCTTGTCGCCACTTACAGATTTGGGGGCACTTTCTTCTGCCGGCACCATATCCTTGTGTTGAAGCTGGGCTAGGCGCGCCTGAAAATGGGTGTTAGGATCATTCTTCTGTATCGCAGCAATGCGCTGCTGTGCATCGCCAAGTCGCTGCAATGTCTCCTCAGGATTAACACGTGTCGGACGCGTATCCGTAAAGGATACAGCCGTTTTGCTGCGCACGGCATTTTCAAAGAGTTGCATCTTTTCTTGATGGATACGATCTGCATCCGGATCCATCTGCGCCGTTTCTTTCAGACGCGGCGGCAGCGGGGGCTTCTCCATATCCTCCGGCAGGGCAATAGGCACTGCAAAAGACACAGGATTCGCCACTTCTTCCGCCCCTACCGCTGGTACAAATCCTCCCGTACGGTTTCCGGCAACGGCTGTCGCCAGCGAGGATACGTCGCCGGGAGGTTCGTTTGTCGGCACCGCCTCTGCCCGCGCCTGTTCAGCGCGCTCCATCGCAACGGAAGCCATAACTAACAAAAATAAGACTCCAACCCCGCCCACTAAATACAGTGGCAGGTTATTGACGCGACGAACACCCAGCTTTTTACTCATCTGCGATGGAGAGGCATGCGGTGACAAAGCATCATGCGTGTGAGGATGTTCCATAACTACTCCTTTAACGACCACGCCCCAGCAGCCCCGAAACGGCTGTCAGCACGTGCATAGACTCGGCTTAGAACCCGTGAATCCGCCATAATCGCTAGGCGATAGCGTTCTTCCCCAATCGGATCGACAAGGTAATGCAAAGCCACCTCTGTCGCCCGTGCCGTGGGTTGTGCTGTCACCTCCACCGCAATCACAGGGGCGGCTTTATGCGTTGCTTTGGATGCCTTCTTAGAAACGGGCTTACGAGAATGCGGCACCTCCTCGACCGGAGTTTCAATGACGGGAGAAGAAAGTGCAGCAAGCCAATCCGCGACGATATCGCCCGCCTGAACGGCATAACCACGTGCGCGGAGCTTTTCTTCAAGCGCCTGACCATAGCTGTCCGCCGGAGTGCCGGGCAGCAGCATGCGTGTGGAGGCAGGGGGATAAAGCTGCACCAGCTTTTCAACCGTATCCTCGGCCATCTGCATATTATTGGCGGATGGCAAGGCCGTATAATTTTCCGATTGGGGGGCACAGGAGCAGACGACCAGAATCATGAAAAGCATGAGCGCGCGCATGTTACTCTCCCCTCGTGATGGTGATGCGGTCTTGGCTGCTACCAACCCCAGAAATCAAAATCGCTTTATCAAACAGGCTATCGACAATGTAACGGTCATGCTGGACGCGGTAATTCACCATGACCTGTTCATCTTCCGTAAACACGCCCCCTTCCTTGCGCACGATGAGTAAAGTGGGAGCTTCGCTCTGTGCCATGGTGGCAGGCATTTCAAGGATGGTCTTCTTGCCATCGTTATACACCCGCGTTGGTTTCCAGCTTCCTTCCCCTTCCACTCGATAATTGAAGTCGAGATTCCCAAGATATTCGCCGGTTTCCGGTATAGTCTTTTTCGCCTTATCCTCGGCATTCTCTGCCCGCGCTGTCTCCCATTTTCTCACCGCTTCTTCCGGATACACAAACGTCACCCGTGGCATGTAATCTTCGCGCGCGGAACGTAACCGCAAATGATAGGTGCGACGATTCGTCGTCACAATCAGTGAGGTGCTTAAGCCAACATCCATCGGCTTGATGATGAGATGCTGCACTTCGTTATTGCTAAAACCGGTGATTGCAGGCTCGATTGTCCAGCGCGCCGCATCGCCTAAATGGATGGAATACACCTGCTCCCCGGCCTGCAACTCGACATCACAGACTTGCAGCACCGCACAGACAATGCTCGGCTGGGCAGCACCGAATAGGAAACTAACCGACCCATCCGGGCCAGGAGCAGGCTTATCTGCCTTTCCACCGGGAGTTTTGAGCCCTTTGGCAATCGCGATACCCGCTCTTTCCTGCTCGCTGAGCACAATATCCTCATCTGAGAAATAACTGTCTTCGGGATGCGTGGCGGGTGCCGCCAAGGAACCCTCACAGGCCAATGCCGCCAGCATGACGATGCATGTTTTTTTCATGATGCCTCTCCTCTTAATTCTGTTTTGACCAACTAAAATCCCGCACATAGATACCCAGTGGGTTCTGGCGTATTTCTGCCTCTGAGGTCTCGGACGTGGGAGGAACGATGTCGATGGTGACTAAGGCACGCATGGGATAGGGCTTTTGCGTGGGCACGCCTTTACGATCAAAAACCTTCTCACGCCACTCTACCTGCCATGTATCAGACGATTGGGGCAGGACAGAAACGATCTCCGTTTCAACAGTTTCCTTGCTGGCGCGATGGAAGGGATTATTAGCCTCATTTCCGTTCAGCCATTCCGTCATTTTGGCAGTCGCCGGATTGTTTTCTTTTAACATGGCATAGACCGCAAAGACCGCCTTACGTTGTAAGGCAATGTCTGGCGTGACCAGCCGCGCATTCGCGATAAAGGCAGCGAGGCTGGCGTGAACTACCCGTACATCCGCTGGTGCCGCCACCTGTGCCGGAGCAATGGCCAACGGTTGACCGAGCTTATCCACTTCCACCACATACGGGATGAATTTGGACTGGCTGGCAATATGCATCGCCCCACCAACCGCAGCGAAGGCGATCAGTAAACAAAGGAGCGCCATTGTTTGCCATAAGCGCGCCGTACTCATCAGCCCTTGAGCACGGTCGTTCCACATCAGGCGCGCGTTGAGATACGGATTTTTAGAGGCTCCTTGCGCCGGAGCAAGCTTGGGTTCCTGTTTCATGCAGCGACTTTCTCCACATAGGCATAAAGATTGAGATTCTTGGTTTTTAGCCATTCTTCTACCCAGCGCTCACCATGCGTTCTTTCCAATGCCTGCATGGTGGCGATGGATTCCTTGTCGGAAGCGCCGAGGAAAGCGAGGGCAAGTGGGCCAAGCGCCAAGTCGTATAAGCGCCGCCCTTTTTCGGAAACGTAGTAATATTGACGCTTGGGTATCGCGGTAGCGATCATGTCAATCTGGCGACTGTTCAGCCCAAGACGTCGATACAACGCCGCCGTATCTTCATCCCGTGCAAAAATATTAGGCAGGAATATCTTGGTGGCTGTGGATTCAACAATGACATCAAGAATACCAGAACGCGCAGCATCCGTGAGGCTCTGCGTGGCCATAATCACCATGCAATTGGCCTTACGCAACGCCTTCAACCATTCGCGGATTTTCTCACGGAATGCCGTATGCCCCAGCATCAGCCACGCCTCGTCAATGATAATGGCGGCGGGCTGGCCATGCAGCGATTTTTCAATACGGCGGAAAAGATAGAGCAACACCGGCAAGGCGTATTTCTCACCCAGTGACATGAGTTCTTCAATTTCAAAGGTCATAAAATGGGTCAGCGCGAGACCGTCCGACTCTGCATCCAGCAGATGCCCCATCGAGCCTTCTACCGTATATTGCTTCAATGCCTCACGGACATCCCTATCCTGAATGCTCGATGCGAATTCTGTGAGGCTGTGTGAGCCAGTCTTATGCATATTGAGTATGGCGCTGGCGATTTCGTTGCGCTGCGCCGGGGTCGTGATAAGCCCATTCAGCGCCAGTATGGTATCAATCCATTCCATCGCCCACGCGCGGTCATTACGTGTTTCAAGAAACTGCAACGGGCAGAAAGATAGCTGCTCACTGTCGCCCGCCACCGTAAAATGCCTGCCACCGCTTGCTTTGGTAAGAGGATAAAGCGACATACCCTTATCAAAGGCAAAGATGCTCATCCCCGGATAGCGCCTGAGTTGTGCGGCAAGCAGTGCCAGATGGGTGGATTTGCCATTGCCGGTCGGCCCAAAGAGAATGGTATGCCCCAGATCGCGCACATGCAGATTAAGACGGAACGGCGTATGCCCCGTCGTCGTGCAGTGGAGCAGCGGTGGCGAAGATGGCGGGTAAAACGGACATGGAGCCTCATGCTCGCCCGTCCAAATGGAACTGGTCGGCAAAAGATCAGCAAGGTTCAGTGCATGCATAATGGGGCGGCGGACATTCTCGACCCCGTGCCCCGGCAGGCTGCCTAAATACGCATCCATGGTGTTGATGGTTTCCACACGGGCAACAAATCCAAGACTGTTGAGTGCCTTCTCAATCTGTTTTGCGGATGCCTCCAGCACCGCGCGATCTTCATCCATCAGGATCACCACACTGGTGTAGTAGCCCGCCCCAACCATACCGCTATTGATTTCAGCAATAGCCGCCTCGCTATCGGCAACCATTGCCGCCGCGTCTTGATCCACATGGCCTGTATTGGTGTTGAAAACCTGATCGAAAAACCCGCGAATCTTCTGCCGCCATTTCTTGCGAAACTTCTCCAGATGCGCCACGGCTTCGTGCTGATCCATGAAAATGAACCGGCTATTCCAGCGATATTCGACCGGCAATTCCGCTAGCTGCGCCAGAATCCCCGGATAGGATTCAAGGGGAAATCCCTGAATGGAGACTACCTGAATAAATTTACGTCCAATTCTGGGAATCACGCCACCCCATAGCTCTTGCCCACCAATTAATGCATCCAGATAGAGTGGTGTAGACGGTAGCAGCACCGGATGGTTGAAGCCGGTGACACAGAATTGCAGATAGCGCAGGAAATCATCTTCAGTTTTCGTATGGCCATCTTCCGTGACCATCTTTCTTCCCTGCAACCGTTCCAGTGAAAACACCGTGGCTAACCGGGATTCCAGCACCGTAATTTCTTGCTTGAAATGTGACAGCACATGCGTGGTACGCGCCTGCTTACCCATTGTTTCCACGTCATCATCAAACATCAGATCAATAAACTTGGCTTGGGCAAGCAGCGGTGGGAAATAGGTAACCGTGAGTACAAAGAATCTCTCATACAGCGTGCCGAGACTGTTGAAATAACGACGGCGCTCTTCGTCAATAGCGAGCGTAATACCATCGGGGAAATGCGAGAGTCCGGGATCACTGTAGTTCGGTGCGTCACGTCGCACCGCATCGACATGCAGCATCCAGCCATTGCCTAAGCTTGAGAGCGCCTGATTGAGACGGTAAGAGACCGTTTCGCGCTGCTCATCGGTACTGCTGGCATGATCCTCCCCACGATAAAGCCATGCGGCCATCAGCGCCCCGTTCTTACAGACAATAACCCCGTCTTCCACCTCCGCTGCATAATTGAGCAGATCGGCTAGACCTGCTTCTTTTGAGCGATGTCTGCTAAGCTTCGTCTCCTGCCCCACAACCCAGAGCCGCGCCGCTAATAGGAATAGCAGCACCGCACCTGTGAACGCGATGAGGAAAGAAAGGATCATTGATATTGTCTCCCTTGATGCGGGGTGTTTTCCCGAAACGGCGTAGAGCGCGCGGAGTAATAGGTACGGTAGCGACGGTGACGCATGTAGACGGAACGCATTTGGGGATCGGATTTGGCCATGAGGCGCAAGAGGTAGAGCGCCATCATCCAAAGCAACGCACCAAACAAGGTGGCCTGCCATTCCTGCGCCGCAAAAACCAGTGCCCCGGCAAGCAGCCCAGAGAACATCACCAATTCACGGTCACCTCCCATAAACAAGTTATGGCGGTTACCCGCGCGGCGGATGGGGATGGTGCGCAGCGCCATATTACACCGCCACCGGCAATACAGCATTGTGGATCGCCGAGACTTCCGCTGCCGCCCCGAAGAAGCTGGTCATCATGTTCTGTGCGCCCACGAGCAATGCCATTACCAGCACGATAAAAATCAGGGTGCGAAAGAATCCATTGAGGTCTCCACCGAAAATGAGCACCCCTCCGGCGACGACAATACCAATAATGGAGAGCGTAAATGCCACCGGCCCGGTAGCACTATTGCGTAAACTCGCGAGCCATGATTCATACGGCAACGAACCACCCGTTGCTGTTCCTGCATAGGCATTCTGGCCAACTACCAGAATCAGTACCACCAAGAGGCTGAGTAAAACTAACGAACGATCATAAGTGAACTTCATAACATTTCTCCTTTCAAACTGTACATGTGTGATATTCGCCTGCGCCATAGCCGGAGACTTCCAGAATCTCCTGCACCTTCCTGCCCCCTTCGGGTGTTTTTGTGATATGAATGATGAGCTGCACCGCTTCGCCAATCAGCGGCTCAATCGGGGTGGGCGATTCCGGATGCATGCTGATGAGCATGGCCAGCCGGTCGAGTCCGGCACGGGCATTGTTGGCGTGTAATGTCGCCACACCCCCTTCATGGCCTGTATTCCACGCCATCAGCAGATCGAGCGCTTCCGGCCCACGCACCTCACCGACCAGAATACGATCCGGGCGCATCCGCAATGTGGTGCGCAGCAGATGCATCATCGTCACGTCGAGTGTCGTGTGGTACTGCACGACATTCTGGGCAGCGCACTGGATTTCGCCGGTATCCTCGATAATGAAAATCCGCTCTTCCGGGTTTTCTTCTACCATCTGATGAATAATCGCGTTGGTCAGGGTGGTCTTTCCTGATCCCGTCCCGCCGACGACAAGGATATTGCGATGCGCACGCACCGCATCGGCGATGATCCGTTTTTGATGGCCGGTCATAATGCCCTCGGCCTCATAGCGGTCGAGGGAGAAAATCGCGCTCGCCTTTTTGCGTATCGCAAAAACCGGCGCATGCACGATAGGTGGAATCTGTCCCGCAAAGCGTGAACCATCCAGTGGTAGCTCCCCCTCAATCAACGGGTTTTTACTCGTGATCGTGGTGTCGAGACAGGTGGCAATCGTCCGCATGACGGCTTCTGCCCGGCTGGGTGGCATCGTACCGATGGGGCGCATTTTCTCACCAAGGCATTCCTGCCAAAGAATGCCATCCGCGTTGAGCATGATTTCAATGGTCTGGGGGTCGTCCAGCGCATGCAGCGCAGAAATACCCAAATCGCGCCGCAGCTTCTCATGAAGCCGGTGTTTGTGCGTCGAATTATGTACCAACTCGTCCATCTTGCTTACCTTAAAAAAGGATTTGCATTAAAGGAGAACAGTAATTTAATTCTTATTATTCAATTGAATAAAACGTACAAAATATTAATATTAATTACACAAAGGTTAAAATGTGGTTATCAGAAGGAATATTTATTCGTCAATAATTAATTTTTTAAAAACTCATTTTATTTATTCAGGATAATCTTAAGGCACTGAATAACATTGAGAATATCATCGCACTGCCAGAGCGAGGCACGCACGGCTCCCATGAACCCCCTAAATTGGGGCTTGTAAAAAGCACAAAATTGTCGTATTTTTGTTTATGTAAACTGTCGTATGTTTGTTTTTAATAGATTTGGTATTTTATGTTACAAAAGAGAGTATTAGAAAGAAAGATACTCACCCGCATCTCGCGTATGAAATGCACGGTGATATTGCGCGACGACTTTAGTGACCTTGGCGGGTACGATCAGGTTGGGCGTGCACTGCGCACGCTAGCCACCAAAGGCCAGATCATGAAAATCGGCTATGGCCTTTACGCCAAAGCAGAGCGCTCGCCTTTTACCGGCGAACTATTACCAAAACTCAGTTTGCCGAACCTTGCCAAAGAAGCCCTGAAGCGCTTAAAGGTAGAGACCGTGCCTTCGCAGATGGAGCGGGATTACAACTCCGGCAAATCGACGCAGGTGCCGACCGGACGCTTGATTGCCGTAAAGGGACGCATCAGCCGCAAGATCGGCTATAAGGGAGCCTATGTCAGCTTTGAATACGCCGCCGGATAGAAAGACCATCGAGCTGATCGCGCGCGCCTTGGCCATCGAGGAGGCGTTTGTCGAGAAAGACTGGTACGGCGTTCAGGTCATTGCCGCCATCGCCTCGCTTGCATATACAGATTATGAGCTGATTTTCTCCGGCGGAACGGCGCTCTCCAAAGCCCATAAGCTGATCCAGCGCTTCTCCGAAGACATTGATTTCCGTATCAGGCCAATCAGCCATTCACCGAACAAGACTGCACTCTCGGCATTGAAGCACCAGCTCATTGGAACATTACGCGAGGCGGGATTTTCTATTCCCGAAGAGAGCATTCATGCCCGCGACGGGAACCGGTATTTTACCTTCGCGGTACGCTATGAACGGCAATTCCCCCATAGCTCGCTGCGCCCGGATATTCTGGTGGAAATGAAAATGGACAGCCCTCGCCTGCCCACCGTTTTGCATCCCGTAAGTTCCTTTATCGCTGAATACACCAGGCAGACACCAGAGGTCGCCGGGATCGCATGCCTCGCCTATGTAGAAAATGCAGCCGATAAGCTGAGTGCCATCGCATGGCGCATCCCCGATAGAGTTCGCGGAGCCGCGGATGATGATCCATCAGTCGTGCGCCATCTGCATGATCTGGCTATCTTGAAGGACGCCGTGCTGCGAGACCCCGCATTCGCCTCACTCGTGAAAGCAGCCATGGAGACGGACATCAAGCGCAGCAAAGATGCATCCTTTGCGACATTACCAGTGGGAGAAAAATTCGCGCGCCTGTTCGCTATCTTGGCAAGCGATAAGAAGTACCCCGATGAGTACAAGCAGTTTGTCGCTGGTCTTTCCTATGCCCCCAGCGGGACGGTTCCGGACTTCCATGCGGCAGTGGCTGCTGTCCGGCAATTAGCGGCGACGCTTTCTTAGAATATTTGGAAATGGATTTGAACCGGGCTTATGGCTCGCAGTGCAGCCTATCGGCAAATGCTGGCAAACCCGTTAATTTTTACACATTAAGTTACACATGCACATTTTAACTGCAAAATAACATTTGAAAATCATATGATTATAGTATATAAAACCCGAACCTAAATCTGGTGCGTCTGCCAATTCCGCCACATGCGCGTTCCACGGGCACTTATAACGGCGGGGGCAGATTTCGCAAGCGAATCCCGCGCGGCGGAAATTCTGCGCTACTCATGCGAAGAATTCACTTCGAAACACATAATGTCAGAGAGCACCAACATGTCGCATAAGAGACGCCATGAGCGCCTGGCTTCGCTTAATCAGAATAAAATGAAATTACCTTCAAATTGATCTAAATTCAGGGCGATGGCGACTGAGGGCAAATCTGTGCACTAAATCTATAATTTATCGTTATATATAGGCTTTTTGTTGCACCATGTGCCCACAAATCCCCATAAAATCTTAACTAATTATAGTTGAAAAAACTTTCATCTGGTTAACGAAATTTTAATCCCCTGTGGGTTATTCTCTGAGTAAGGGCAGCCCAAAAGCCCACCCCCAAGAACCCAGCAAGCCACCCGAAGCGCATCCGGCAAAAAGCGATAGGGTACCATGAGCACAGAGTTTACATTACCAGAAGGCAAGGCTGAAGAGCTGGCGTATGTGGCAAAGTCCCTTGCGTGGAAGGGGCAGAACCCCGACCTCGCGAAGGAAGCAAATACATTCTATATTGAAACACTGCGCAAGCAGGCGCAAGACGAGTTGATGGCGGAGCTTAACAAAATTCCCGCCGCCCTTCGTGGTGATTTTGAAGCCCGCATCACAGGGCTTGCCACAGCATCGCACAGCACGATTGAGGCGCTAAAAAGCCGAATCAAAGCAGATATCGCCACCGCTGCCGCGATTCATGAGACAGAGCAGAATACCCATGATAGCGAAATGAGCGAGCATGCTCGCCACGCCGCCTATGAAGCCGAGATGAAAAAGGCCTATGATTGGTTTAAAGCGCATGGCTATGGCGATGAGGATTTCGAGAAGAAGCGCGCGAAAGAAGAAGAAAAGCTGGCCAAACTCAAACCGGAGTCTAAAGAATATTATGCCCAAGAAATGAAAATTGCGCAGATGGATAAGGAGCACTGGGGCGAAGTAGCAATAGAGACGAAGAAGGATGGTAACGCAGAGGCAACCAGTTTTGCAAAAGATTTAGAAAGAAAGGCCGAAGACGAGAGAAAACGCCTTGAAGAAGATATAAAAAGGAAAAAAGCGCCAAACCAAGAGAGTCGTCAGGCTCCAGACAAAGAGCCTAATCAAAAGGGAGGGGGTGAAAATGTTGTCACCACGACCGATCACAGCGAAGGGTTCTCCCACGGCTTATCCTCGGGCAAGACCAGCAACAAAAGCGCCTCTTTGATCGTTTAAACAACCGCTTATCAATCTTCACAAAACTGTCACACACGCTTTCTTTGATTCTGCTATTCTCTTAGCAGTAGGTGCATAAAGACGCACCGCTTGCACAAGAGAAGTGGAGAGAAAGCCATGCCAAACAAAGCGTACGAGCGCATCATACCCGACACTCAGGAAACGATAGATATTTTAAGAAGGGCCAAAGAAAAGGGCTATACTTTTGGAATTACCCTATCGAACTTTGATTATAAAAAATGGACGCGTCAGGACTACGTGAGCCTTGCCTTATGTCCGGATACAGGGGAGACATTTAACAATTTCGTGTGGCTGATGGATAAAGCCGACGAACGGGTTGGGGGCAAACAAACGGGGCCGTTTACACCAGATGCGCTGGATGCACGCAGTGTGCTTGAACGACTAAAGCCAGCTTTCTGCAAAGACGTGGACGCATACTGTGCCATGATCGAAGACGTGGCGGTTCAGACGCTGGATCAACGAAAAAAGATCAAAGCACTGTATCCAGAGGGCCTCGAACTTTGCACGCAGGAAGACTTCAAAAAACGATACCAACCCTTGATCGCAATTTGGAATAGTAAACCCGGCGAGGTATTTTCTCCGGTGATTATAGTTAAAGAAGGCGGCACTATTTCGGGGAAGGTAGCGGTGGTTCCGCGTGAGAAATCGAAGGCAGAGGCAGAGGCAGATCTCGGCCCCTATGCTCCGAAGGTAAGAGCCATCAAACGTTTCCATGAGATCTTCGCAAATGAAAAATGTGTTTCAGGAGCCTATAATACATGGACATCGGATGATTTAAGAACCATGGCCACCAACCCCGAATGCCTTGCTTTTTTTGAAGCATTGGTCGACAACATGCGGAAGACGGATAAAGATAACAACACCCCCTCGAAAGACGCACAACAGGCGCGCAATATGCTGACTGTTCTCGCCCCAGGTACGATGACCTGGAGGGAATATGCCAATATGATCGAGCAGGTGCGCAAGGAGACCCTCAGCAAGCGCGATGCGATGAAAAAAGACCCTAATAATGGAGAAATGAAGAGAGTATTTCTGCCAGGCGACCATCTGACGATCGCATCACATGACTTCTCGTCTGATATCTGCTTAAGCGAGGTAAACGCACAACGCCAACAAGAGCTTCTTGCCAATCTCGATGCCCACCGCCGCGTGCTGCCAGCACAGGTAACGCTGGCGGAGAATAACCCCCTCCTCATTGATGCGAATATCAACGCGGCGCTTGATAAACTCAAGGCGCCGCAACCCCTCGCTGCGGAAAAATCCGCCCGCCGCACCGCCTAACCTAACGACATTCTCTGTGCGAGAGATGGCCCCCGTCTGGCAACAGGCGGGGGTTCGCTTTTGGTGGCAGCCCGGATCACATCCTAAGGTTGTTTTTAATATAGATTAAACTTTTTAGTTGCATTTCTTTGCGTCGGAACTATACTCAAGGTTGTCTTTATGGCCTTATTATAACAATCTATGGTTGACTTAAAGAGGGACGGGCAAATGAAAAGAACCAAACAGCCTGACGTCTCTTCCGCAGCGCCACAGCCTGCCCCGCCCGCCCTCACCCGTGTCTATGCTTGGTTCTCCGCGCTCGAGCAGGAGGACATGGCGCTGCTGGAGGATCTGCTTGCCCATGGTGTCCCGATTGATGTGTCTCACCCCCTCCGTCATACCACAGCCTTGATGGAGTCTGCTCGCCGGGGTCGCGCCCGCACCGCTGAATGGTTGCTGTTGCGCGGTGCGTCTCCGGCTTTTTTATGTGGCATGCCGCTTGGCACGCCGCTGCATAGCGCCATCCGCCGCCAACACTGGAGCGTGGCGGCCATGCTGCTCACGGCGATGGAGAGCGGCGCGGTGATCGACGGCTATGGCCGCACGCCGCTGCATCTGCTGGCGATGGAGCCGCCGCTGCACGCGGATGCCGACGAACAGACCTTCGCGCTGGCGGAGGCGGCACTCGCCAAGCTCTGCCCTCTGGATGCGCTCGACCATGAGGGCACCACCGCGCTGCACCACGCGGTGATTAACGATAATCTGACGCTGGCGAAGATGCTGCTTACCAGCGGCGCCAACCCCAACGCGCTGATCCCAGATAGCTGGGTGAGCCCGCTCGCCATCGCCGCGCTGGAGAAACATATGGCCATGGCGCGCCTGCTGATGGAATACGGCGCCAACCCGCAGCTCACCACCCGCGAGGGCTCCTCCCCCGCCAGCCTGTGGCCGGCCATCCTCACCTAAAAATCCCGTTGCGCCCTGCGTGGGCAGCGTCTAAACACGCGCCATGACACACACACACCGCATGAGTGCGCTTCCCGCGCAATACGACCAGACCGCCACCGAGAAAAAATGGCAGCGCCATTGGGTAGAGGCGAAAACCTACGCGTGGGACGCAGCCGAGAGCCGCGAGAATTCCTACGTCATCGACACCCCACCGCCGACCGTTTCTGGCACGCTGCATATGGGGCATGTGTTCAGCTACACGCAGGCGGATTTCATCGCCCGCTTCCAGCGCATGGCGGGCAAGAACGTCTTCTACCCCATGGGGTTCGACGATAACGGCCTGCCCACCGAGCGGCTCGTCGAGAAAACCAAGAAAATCCGCGCGGCGGATATGACCCGCGAAGCCTTCATCGCCGAGTGCCTTGGCGTGAGTGAAGAAGCCCGCAAAGAATTCCGCACCCTGTTCGAGAGCATCGCGCTTAGCGTGGATTGGGCGCAGGAATACCACACTATCAGCGACGATAGCCGCCGCCTCTCGCAGCTTTCCTTCCTCGACCTCGTGAATAAAGGCCATTGCTACCGCGCCGAGCGCCCGTTTTATTGGGACCCGGTCGACCAGACCGCCATCGCCAGTGCAGAGATTGAAGACAAGGAACTGCCCAGCTTCGCGAACGATATTATCTTCACCGCCGAGGGCACGCCGCTCACCATCATGACCACGCGGCCGGAGCTGCTGCCCGCGTGCGTCGCCCTCTTCTGCCATCCGGAAGACGCGCGCTACACCCATCTCCACGGTAAGAATGCCGAAGTGCCGCTGTTCGGTTTCTCCGTGCCTATCCTCACCGATGTCACCGTCGACCCCGAAAAAGGCACCGGCCTCATGATGTGCTGTACCTTCGGCGATGATGCCGACATCCTGAAATGGCAAAAGCACCAACTCCCCACGCGCGTGGTCATCAACAAATTCGGGCGGATGGATTTTTCGTCGTTGCCCGAGGCCGCGCCACATCTCCAGCCTGTCACCCCGTCGAATGACGGGGTCTGCGCCAACACTGAAAAAAATAAAAATTTAGGCGCGGATACCGGCATACGCCGGTATGACAACCCGTGGATGGCTCTCAACGGCAAAAAACTATCAAACACCGACCCAAAACATCCCGGTGCACGGCAGATCATTCTTGAGTTGCTGAAAGAAGCGGGTGTGCTGGTCAAGCAAACCGCCATCACCCACGCCGTGAAATGTGCCGAGCGTTCCGGCGCGCCGCTCGAAATTCTGCCGACCCATCAGTGGTTCGTCAAAGTGGCGGATAAGAAAGAAGCCCTCACCGCCAAAGCGCGCGAATGCGTGTGGAATCCGGATTGGATGCGCCTGCGCATCGAGCAATGGATCGACGGCCTGAACCAAGACTGGTGCATCAGCCGCCAACGCTATTTCGGTGTGCCATTTCCGGTGTGGTATGTCAGCAAATATGAGAACGGACAGCCAATCGGAGTGCAACATAAAATTGCGGCTCATGAGAAACAATTACCCGTGAATCCAATAAAAGACCTGCCTTATGGATTTAGAGTAAAACATAAGAATCGAAGCTTTGATTCAAGCAAAACTCCTGAGCAGCAGCAACACATGCTGAAGGAACTAAGCGTATGGATTTGTGAAGTTGAACAAGACTACTACATTAATGATAGTCTAACCTTCAAAGCAGGTGATACTGTTCTCATCGAGCCCGACTTCGACGTCATGGACACCTGGGCGACATCGTCCATCAGCCCGCAGCTTTCTGCACATGGCATCAACGCCGAAACGGCGGCGGATAAAAACCGCTTCGCCAAGCTCTACCCCGCCGATCTCCGCCCGCAAGCGCACGAAATCATCCGCACCTGGGCGTTCTATACGATTGTTAAGTCGTACCTCCACAGCGACAGCATTCCCTGGAAGAATCTGATGATCTCCGGCTGGTGCCTCGCTGAGGATAAGTCGAAGATGAGCAAGTCGAAGGGCAATGTCATCACCCCCACCGCGCTGATCGAGGAGCGCGGGACGGACGCGGTGCGCTACTGGGCGGCGACCTCGCGCCTCGGCACGGATACGGCGTTCTCGCCCGACCTGCTCAAGATCGGTAAAAAGCTCGTCGGCAAGCTGTGGAACGCCACGCAATTCGCCGCGATTCATTTGAACAAGCTCGAATCCGCACCCGCAAGCGCCGCAGCCGACATGGCCTCCGGCGCCGTCAGCGAAGTCATCGACCGCTGGATTCTCTCGCGCCTCGCGCAGACGGTTTCGGCCGCGACCGAAGCATTCGAACGCTACGAATATGCCGATGCGCTGGATGCGACCAACAACTTCTTCTGGGCAGATTTCTGCGACAATTATCTCGAGCTCATCAAGAAGCGCGTGTACAACGAGGATGGTAGTTTTACGCCAGCCCAGACGCAGTCTGCCGTGCGCACGCTCTACTATGTGCTCGATGGCATCCTAAAACTCTACGCGCCCATCATGCCGCATGTGACGGAAGAACTCTACAGCCACATCTTCGCCGATGCCTACGCCGCCGCTGGCTCCCTCCACGCGCGTGGCATGTGGGTGAAGGCGGCGGAGTATGCAGTGGACGACGCCGCGCTCGCGATGGGTGCGGAGGCGCTTGCCGTCCTCGCCCGCATCCGCGCGGAGAAATCCTCGACCAACCGCTCTATCAAATTCCCGATTGAGATGCTGCGTATCCCCGCCACCACACCAACGCCCGCATTATGGATGGGCGACGTCGCCGGTGCCGGTAACGTGCGCGCGTGGGAAGCGTCTGCCAGCGTCGCCGCGGATAGCATCGCCATCACCTTCGCCGCCGAGGCGGATGCCGCCTAAAAAAATCGCCGCCCATGCAATGGGCAAAAAAAGAAGGTGCTGATGTTGCCACCAGCACCCCAAGCACTTCTCGCACAGAGAAACTTGTACTATCCGACCGGAGCCAGACGTATCTTCATGGTCTTATCCTACCCCATTTCAGGGGGGAGAAGTGTGACAGTTCCGTGAAGATTTCAGTTGCACCCCCCGCCACTACCCCTTAAAAGGGGGGCGATTCCGGCAGGCACGGAATAAGAAAAAACCCCATAAGAGGCAAGCATGGCAACCGAAAAAAACCAGAATATTCAAGATGTTTTCCTGAACACCCTGCGCAAGGAGAAGGTGCCGGTGACGGTATTCCTCACCAGCGGCGTGAAGCTTCAGGGAAACATAAGCGGATTCGATAATTTCTGCGTCGTTCTGCGCCGTAGCCCGCAAGTGCAGCTGGTCTATAAGCACGCGATTGCCACCATCGTCCCGAGCACCAACATCAGCCTCTACAAGGGTGAAGATGAAGGTGACGTAGCGGCGACGGATGCAACGCCTACCGCGTAGCGCTTGAATAAAACCCTCGTTCTCCACCCCGTTGTTACCAGCCGCGAGAAAGCGGAGCGTTCGCTGCATGCCTCGCTTGAGGAGGCGGTCGGCCTCGCCCATGCCATTGCGCTGGATGTCGTGCATGCGAGCATCGTGCGCCTACAACGCATTACCCCCGCGACCTATATCGGCAGCGGCAAAGTGGCGGAGCTCGCCGAGCTGATCGAACAGAACGAGATCACCCTCGCGGTGGTGGATTGCGCGCTGACGCCCGTGCAGCAACGCAACCTCGAAACCGCCTTCAGCTGCAAGGTCATCGACCGCACGGCGCTCATCCTCGAAATCTTCGGTGCCCGCGCCCGCACGGCAGAGGGGAAATTGCAGGTCGAACTCGCCTCCCTCACCTACCAGAAATCGCGGCTCGTGCGTAGCTGGACGCACCTCGAACGCCAGCGCGGCGGCTTCGGTTTCCTCGGCGGCCCCGGCGAATCGCAGATCGAGCTCGATCGCCGCATGATCGGCGACCGCATCATCAAAATCAAAAAACAACTCGCCGAAGTGGTGCGTACCCGCACCCTCCACCGCGCCACGCGGCGGGATGTGCCCTATCCGCTCATTGCCCTCGTCGGCTATACCAACGCCGGAAAATCCACCCTGTTCAATCGCCTCACGAACGCGCAGGTCGTGGCGCAGGATATGCTGTTCGCCACGCTCGACCCGACGATTCGGGAAGCCGTGCTACCCTCCGGCCTGAAGGTGCTGCTGAGTGACACAGTAGGCTTCATCAGCAACCTGCCGACGGAGCTGGTCGCCGCGTTTCGTGCGACGCTCGAGGAAGTGCTCTCCGCCGATATTCTGCTGCATGTACGCGACATCGCGCATGAGGACAGCACCGCGCAAGCGCAGGATGTGAATGCGGTGCTGAAGAGTTTGTTCGGGAAAGACGAAAACCTCAACCATTTGGTAGAAGTGCATAACAAAATCGATCAGTGGGAAACCGATCACCGCGAGCATTACGCCGCGCCGGCGGGGGCGATCCCCCTATCCGCCATCACGGGCGAGGGCTGCGACGCCCTGCTCATGCATATCGATGAAAGCCTGTCGCAAAAACTGCTCGGCAGTTACAATTTCACCCTTCCCACCAGCGATGGCCGCGCGATTGCCTGGCTGCATGCACATGGTCAGGTGGTGAGTCAGCGCACAGAAGAAGATGACGAAGCCCGCGCTACTTATCAGGTGCGCCTCAGCCCCGCCAACGCGTCACGTTTCGCGCGCGAATTTGGGTATTAAAAAAACCCGGCGCAGCATCGCTGGCCGGGTTTTTCATTGCATAAAAACGTCGCCTAGCGCGCGTGCCCCGCAAGCACACTGCCACCCACAAGGCCAAGCCCTGCAAGCCCCTCAAGCAGACGGGTGTAACCGCCGCGTGGTTCGCCCTCTTTATCCTTACCGCGGGCGAGTGCATCAATTGTCATTGCGGCACCAATCGCCATACCGCCACCACGGATGGCGAGATCCTTCGTGCTGGTCGCCACGCGCTTCTCAGCGCTGAAGTGGAACTTGTTCAGGTTATGCTTAGCCGCGAACCCAGCGCCTTCTACTTTCACCATGCCGAAAGGATGGTTCATTACGGAGGACACTTTTTTTGTCGCGGCCTGTGTCTCGGCGTAAGCCTTCTTCAGCGCGTCCGAAGCTTCGATTTCTTTCCCAGAGATTTTTACTTTTTCTGTGCCGGCAAAAAATTTCTCAACGCTCTCACTGGCTTTGTTATAAGCTTCCTGCGCAGTTTTAAAGGCATCATCCGTTACTTTTGAGCCTTCTTTCTTCACCCAGCCTTTCGGACCAAAATCCGCAATCTTTTCCATGCTAGTGAGTGCGCTATCATACGGTGCTTTTATTTGATTGAAGGCGGTCGCCTCATCGCCCGAAAGCTTACCGATCACTTTCATCATGTCAGTATTCACCGTTTTATCCATCGCCTTCGCCTGATCGGCAAATTTCTCGGCAAATTTACCATTGAGATAGCTCTCACGACTCGCAAGCTTTTCTGCTTCATCAAAACTTTTCACGGCCTACTCCTGAATCTGGCTGTTTATAGTCTTAACGTAACACAGAAAGAAGGAGAGAAGTGTGACAGTTTTGTGAAGATTTCATCGCGCCCGGAGGGGGACAATCCACCTATCCTATTGAATTACATAATTATCAAACAACCCCGCCTCGGCGGCGCGGCGTCGGATGAGGCCGGGGAGCTTGCGCCCGCCCGCCCAGACATAGCGCATCATCTCTCGCGGTACGGCGTCATATTCGCCCCGATTCAACACGCGCCGCAGCGTCGAGCGTTGCAGCACCCCACCGCCGAGGTTGAACGTAAAGCTCACCAACGCGTCGTACTGGTTCTGGGTTAGCGGCGCGGTGATGAATTTTGCCACGGCGCGTTCGGCCACCGCCACATCACAGCGCAGCAGTGGGCGAGCGGCAGTCTCGCTCAGCGGCTGCGAGAAACACTCCCCCGCCACAATCAAATGCCCGTAGCCGATGGTGGGCAGCCCCGCTGCGTCGCGATATACCGTCGCGCTGAAGCCCTCATACTCACAGATGAGCGCGATGCCATTGTCCGACGCGCGCATCATCGTTTGGCCTTGGTCATCGCGCGTTGGCCAAACCAGAACGCAATCACCGCCGAGAAAATCGCGATGTCTTCTTCCGTCCACAGCGCGACGAGGGCTTGCGGCGCACTCAGCGCGCTTTGCCACGGCAGCGCCGCATCCATCAGCAAGTGAAACTGCGCGCATTTGACCAGAAAATAGAGGCCAAAAAACGCATAGGTAATCACCGGGCGCACCGTTCCTGCCAGCGCATCCACCCAGTGAATCCCGGTCAGGTTATCCTTCAGCCGCGCGTTGAGCGCAGCCTGCTCCGCCATAAAGGCATTCGTCTCAATCGCCTGCAAACGCTCGCCGCGCGCGGCCTGATTCTCTGCCGTCGCCGTCGCCGCACGTTCGCGGTCATAGTCCATTTGCAACTTGAGCAACGTGATCTCATGCGCGCGGTCTTTTGCATCGCGAAACAATTTAAATACGTCCGGCACCGCACTCGAAATGAAGCCGAGCAACGCACTGAATAAGGCAATCATAGCACCCTCTATTTATGGAAATACGACGCGATGATATTCGCCATCTCAAGCAGCACCGCGCCAATCGCCGCCGCGAGCGCCATAGACGCCGCATAGGCTCCGCGGCCGCGATTCATGATCGCCGTCAGTTCGTCGATTTTTTGTTCCAGGCCGTTAAAGCGGCGCTGCGTGGTGTCGTTATACAGTTTCTGCTGCTCGCGCAGCCCCAGCACCTGCTCCTGAATCACGGCGATTTTAATGGCATTCTCGTTCTCTGGCATGGCGCTACACACTCGTCACCGTTTCCCACGCGCCGGCCGTGCGCAAGCACAGCTTATGCAGCGTGATATCATACACCACCAGCCCTTCCGCCGGACTGCTGATGGCGTTCTTTTGTGTGGTCGTCATGCGCGGAAACAGCACACCCTGCGTGGTCGAGAGCACCTCGAACTTCGCCGAAGCCTCCGGCGTGTTCGTCCCCACCGAGGCCACGCCATCCACCACCGTGTCACCGGTTGCGTGGAAGTTCACACCATTCACATCGCTCGCGCTTTGGGCGACCCATGCTGTGCCGCTCCACTCATAATACTGCGACTCATCGCGCACCCACAACCGTGTACCCGTAGCGGGGGTAATGAATCGCCAGACCTGTTCGAAATAGGCGATTTTAGTCGCCTGCCCTGCCCAGGAACCCGTGGGGCTCGCCGCCACAATATACACCGCACCTGCCGCAGGTGAGCCCGGCGGTGTGGCGAGATCCTTATCGATCACCGCACTGAAAATCAGCGCATCAAGGCAGACCAATGCCTCGTTAATGGTGACTTCTTTTTGCGCTTGCGATGCTTCAAGCAACGTCATGCCAAGATTGCTGGTATTCGTCATAGATTCCTCATAAGGGGGGTGATAAAGGATAGTAAAAAGGAGTGTTTATGCCGACGCTGGAACAGATCTGGTCACAAATTAATGCGCTGCCGCACCGCTATATTTTTTACACCAAAAAAGAGATCAACTACCTGCCGAACATCCTGAGCGAGGGAGAACGCATTCTCGCTCTCACCTCCGGCTTCATGCAGAACCGCACCTGGCTTGCCGTGTGTACGGATCGGCGGATTCTGTTCCTTGATCGCGGTATGTTCTTCGGCCTGCGTCAGGTGCAGATCAACCTCGATCGCTTGCAAACCATCGAGTCCGACACCGGCCTCTGCTTCGGCACCATTCGCGTCGCGGATGCCGGTTCTTCCATGTCTATCGGCATGGTGCTCAAGAACTCCGTCGCCCCGTTCGTGCGCACGGTGCAGGACGCGATGGATCACTATAAACGCACCATGGTGCACGACCTCGCTCGCGCCAGCAGCAACGCGATGGGCAGTGGCGGTGGCACATCAAAGGCCGCCTTCGTGACCGAGCTTGAAAGCCTCGCCAAGTTGAAAGCCGATGGACATCTCAGCGACGCTGAATACGCCGCGGCAAAAGCAAAATTATTGCAGCACTAGCACGTTCTGTTCCGCACGAATACCCTGCCCTACAAGGCCGGAGACTTGCGCGACGACCACGCTGAGCGTCGCAGGCGCACTGCCAAAATCTGCTGTTTGTTCTGTCGCTGTATAGACCTGCTGATTGCTACTGACACGCCAACTGCGTAGCTTGGTGCTGCCGTTCCAGATCTCCACATCATATTGCTCGCTGGTTTCACGTAGCGGCACATCCACATAATCCTGCAGGCCGCCATCCATGCGCGTGCGGCGCACCCAGGAGAGTGTAATATCGCCACCACTGCCACGCACAGCGCGTACATGCACGGGTGCATACGGTTTCAGACTCTCGCCATCAATTGTCACTGCTGCTTCTGCACCTTGCGTCATCGGATCGCCGAAGGTCACCGCACGCAAATTCCAGATCGCACCGCGTGTGCCAAGCGGCACGGTGAGCGTGGTCACCGCAGCATCAAGCAGCACGAAGCGTTCACCCGCCACATGACCTGTCATTGCCGCTTCCGTGCCCTGACGTCCACGCAGCAAACCGCTCAGACGATAGACACCCGCACTGAGTAAGGTCGCATTTGTAAACTGGATAATTTCGTTCCCCACCATGGCGACATTCGCACCATTCAGTACATGGAGTTCCGTCGCGCTAGAGAGCGTCGCATCACCGATGATTGCTACATCGAGCGTATTCACACGATCGAACAGCGCCATCGTTCCCACAGGCAGCGCTGTCAGCACCGTGCCGATGGTCGCAGCGGTCGAGATATCGAGCAGTTTTTGATCACTGCCACCAACCGAAAGGCGGAGCACACTCGCCCCTGTCCAGCCTTGTGAAAGGCCGCACGCCGCTACGCGTAATATCAACGCATCCGGGTCGTCGCCGGGCAAGGCGGGCATATCCATCACTTCAAAACGCGTCACGGGATTGGGCGTCAACTCCGCACCATCCGCACCGGCGACGGGCGAAATATAGCCATCCCATACTTCCGCCGCGTCGATGACACCGCTCACGCGCACCACGCCGGGACGGCCAATTTGCACCTTGTTCAAACGCACGCGATACGTCAGCGCACCGTCGGCGAGCGACACCACGTCGCCCGGCTCGAGATTGGCATAGGCCATCGGCAGTTGGAAATTCACCACGCTGCGTTCCGCCCAGCGGTTGGTGAGAATCGCCGCCGCGATTGCCCGCGCATGGGTTTCCGAGAGCACCAGACTGAGGCCAACCATCGCCGTATCTGTGGCGCTCTGGATGCTTCGGGTTGCGCTCTCCACATGGCTTTCATAGCGTTGCAGGCGGTTGAGGAACTGTACCTCCACCCGATCAGGCAACACCAGATCTTCCTTGCGTTCGATGGTATAGGCCACTTCCTGATCGCCCATTTTTCTCGGGATACATTGCCCCACATCCACCGTGGCGTCGATGCTCACATCATGCGGCATCACGATCAGTTTTTCAGCACCTTCTTTCACCGTAAAAAAGAACGCCTGACCGAGCTGTTCCATCGCACCGCGCGCCGAGATACGCTCATGCAGCACGAAGCCGTCGAGAATCGCCTGCACCTTGGTGGCATCAACCTGACTTGCGGTGAGCCCCGCCCGGCGGATAATTTCCTGAATGGCGCCACTCACATGGCTCGCCCCCAGTTTGCCCTGCACCCAATGGCCAGTCACCCAGTTGCCGCCATCCGCCCACACATGGCGCAAATCCGGCCAATAGGGGTAAGGGCGCGCGTCCCATGTCCACAGAAATTTCTGCGTGACCATGCTGCTGCCCTGCCATTCAAGTTCAGTCGCCGCAATCGCTGCGCGCTGTGCCATGAAGTCCACCCGCCCACGCGAGAAGCGCGGTAGCGCACTCGCCGATGTAGTATTATCGATAAACACGTTCGGCTCGTTCGTGCAGCCATCCACACTCGCGAAGCCATATTCGGTGAACCAGATCGGTTTGCTCGTGGGCACCCAACTAGTCGGCACACTGCTCGGGTCGGTATGTGTGTTGTTCCACCACCAACTGAGATTTTTCCACGCATACGGCGCGGAGAGGCTTGCCTGCGTGGTGCGTGCAGAGTCGGTGTAATAAAAATCATAGCCCTCGCCAGAGGTCCAGCCGTCGCGGATCGCATCGATGTCGTAGCCCGTCTGCACCGCGTCCGTCAGCGGGAAATAGGCATCAATTCCCACCACATCAATCGACGAGGAGGCCCAAAGCGGGTCCAGATGATACCAGCCGCCATCCGTGTGGTGATATTCGCTCCAATCCGCGGCGTAGGTCACTTTCACGCTGCTGCCGAGGATGGATTTGACAGATGAGGCGAGCGTCACCAGCTTATTCACTGCCGGATAAACACCCGTGCTGCCGAGGATTTTCGTGAGGTCGCGCATCTCCGTGCCGATGGAAAACGCATCGACATGCCCCGCGACCAGGTTTGCGTAATGTAGAATAAAATCGTTATAGCCGCGCGTTTTGGTGAAGAAACTATTCACATCCGCCGCTGCACCGGTGAGGTAGCCGCGCCACGGCTTGCCTGCAATATCCATCAGCATCTGCGGATAGAAAAACACTTTTAGTCCACGCCCCTGAATCGCGGTAATCAAGCGCACAATGCTGCCATCGTCCGGCGTCCCGCCATAGCGGATCTGCCCTACATCATTGCCAATCTGCCGTGCGGTGCTGCGGTTCATTCCCGCCACGCTCCAGCTATTGGGCGTCGTGGCGCCTGCGGTCTGATACTCCACGCACGGCCAAATTTCACAATCATTGATGTTCATCGTGGTGCCGAACCAGTTCACCACCACCCCCACCCATTCGAGGTTAGGGAAAGTTTCCTGCAACTGGTCGAGCGCCACCTCGACGTTCGCTTTTCCTTCCGGCGTATGCTGGTTGATAACAGTCTGGTAGCCGCTTTGCGTGGTACCGCTGCCGCCATATTTATATTCCGTCACCGGGTCGTAGACGAACTCACCAGAGCCGGGCACCATCATCACCGAAGTCACAAGCGACTCGACGGGCGCGCTGCCATCGTCCTGCTGCGAGACGCGCCGCGTCACCTCGAACGTGAAGTTGGGGATGCGGTTGCCGAAATCCGCGAGCGGGAAATCTTCAATCACCACATAAGCCAGGCCGCGATAGGCCGGCGTGGCGCCGACGCCTTGATAACTCTCGATCAGCGTGTCGGGCATCTGCGTTTCGCTGCCCTTGTAAATACGGAACGTGCCCTGACTCAAATCCAGCAGCTTGGCATCCGCCCACACGCGATCCACACGCGTGATCTCGCCCTCGCACACCGCAATCGCCAGCGTCACGTAGTAGCTGTAATTCGTGCTTGTACTGCTTTGCGATTGCGATCCGCCGCCGCCCTTCCCGCCCGAGTTGGTCTGCGTCGTCGTCACCAGCTCGCGAATCGGGCGCGACCAGATAACGTTGCCGGAGATGCGCACCGTGCCAAACGTAATCGGTATCATGCGTCCATAGGTCGAGGTCTGCACCGCCAGATTTTCAAGCCGTGCGCCTTCGTAGGTGCGCTTCGTTGGTCCATCGATCTGACGGCCAATCGCGCCACCGAGCTGCGCACCAATCTGCGATGCAAAGGGAACGCCGACGAGGGAGCCCGCCGCCTGTCCAGCGGTGGAAAGGATAATCGATGCCATGGAAGGCTCCTAACAAAAGAAGGGATATGAGTCAGAAGATTCAGAGAGATTTTTGAATCTAAAGTTGAGGCAGACGGTAGCAAGCGTAGGTATTGCGCCGCCAAATGGCATCGTAACGATGCTCCACCACTTTATGCGCTGGGGCGTAGGCATGAATCATGCCCAACTCGCCAGCCATCGGGTAGTCACTGATAATCGCGAGATGCTGCGGCGATCCTTCCACCTTGAGCAACACAATATCTGCCGGTGCCAATGCAGATGGCAGAATCGGCGTCAAAAACCGATCGAGCTGTGCTTTCAGAAATTGCGTGTCCGGACGGCGGCCATAGGTGGGCACGTCGATTTCGGTGACGGGCATCGCCTCAAAATCCAGCCCCGCTTCCCGTGCAGTGGCAATCAGCAGGCCGAGGCAATCGAGCCCCTCGCGGCTTCTGCCCTGGTGAACGAAACGCACGTCAAGAAACTGGCGTGCGCACGTAACAATGTCGTGACGCTCTGTCATAAATACCTATAAAAATGATGTTAAGAACTACGCGTTGCAGATGTCTCAAGCAGCTTATCCGTACCCGGCACATGCGGCTCACCACGAAAATTGATCACGTTGTTAAACCGCCCGAGACAGGTCTCGAATGTTTTGTCGCAGCCGGCGGTGGCGCTATAGGCATCACCCACCAAAATCGGCTGGGGCAACGGCAGAAAGAGACTAAAGCGCCCAGCACCGTAATCACGGATTTCCATACTCAACCCGGCATTATCGCCACTGGTGAAGGTCACCACACCATAGGCAAAATAATCGCCGGATTCGGTGCGCGCACTATCGGTGAACGCATAGGCCGAGTCGCTCGCGGTAACGTTTCCCGTCACCGTGAAGCTCGTGATGTTCAGGCCGCAGCGGGCGTCGCAGAAACGTGCGCGGCAGGTTTTCGTATACACCTCACCAATCACCTGTTGCAGGCGCGAGGTCAGGCCGCGCACCTCGGCGGTGAATTGCTGATTGCGCAGCGTTACCTCACCAAGCCATCCGGTTTTGAGATGGAGTTTTCCATCCGGCGGGTTCGTATAATTCACCATGAATACCGAAATTTCGGCATGGTCATAACGTCCGGCGAGGATATCTTCTTCGCGAATCGCATCGGCGCTGAGAATCCCCTCCAGCTCCAGGTTATCGACCGACAGCCCCGATTGCGACGTAATCGCGCTCGCGCTCATGCCACTGGTGGCGACGTAAAGTTCGCCATCGACCAAAATATCCTGATCATGTTCCGTGAAGTACAGCGTCACGCCGTCGCGGCGGGTGATGCTCCAGCATGTTGCGAGCGTGGTTGTTTCCTGCGCGAGATGTGCGGTAAGTGCAGAAGGGAGCGTTTGCATATCTATACCCTCACTTCCACGAGTGGAATATCCAGCCAGGAATGCACACCATACGCCTCGAGCCGCGCACTCAGGCGGTCGGTATCGAAGCGCACCGGCACGTCGAACTCAAAATTAGCGGTGACGTTGACGCCGGTCGCAGGTGGCGCGACAAACGTCACTACACCGGTCGCATAATTGATGCTGATGCCGGAGCTTTGCAGCACGTTGTTCTTATAGACCTGCACCGTGCCGCTCACCGGTTTGGTGATGGTGCGCGTTTCCGTCACCGCGCCGCTCACATAGGTTTTCACCAGTTGAAAACTGGTTTGCGTGCCGTTGCCGACGCCAATCAGTTGGCCACTCGTCTGATAATCCGTCCAGTCCTTGAAGCGGAAGCCATATGCCCTGCCCTTGCGCGCGCGGAAGAAGGCGATCAGCGCGTCGAGCTGCGCTTTGGTTTTCACCCCATGCGCCACATTAAATCGCGCGCGCGCCTGTTGCCAGTTCACGTTGCGCTGCTCGTGGCCGCTTTGGCTGGCCACGATATCCGTCGCATATTCCGGCCCGCCCGACGATCCATAGCTGATGTCGGTCGGGAATTGTGTTTCGACAAATCCCATAAGTTCTTCCTGCGGTTGGGGTAATAAAAAAGAAGGCCGCATCACTGCGGCCTTGGTGTGTCATTCAAAAGAGGAGTGAGTCGCTAGTTCAACGAATTCTGCATTTGCGCAGCGGCGGCGCGGCGCGAGGCTTCATTGCTCACGAACGAACCTTGCGATTTGCTCGCCAGATTCGCGGCGAAATTCGAGGTCGATTCCGGCCCCGCCATCACCAGGCTTTGCGGTGTAATCACACCACGATTCAGGCCTTTTGCCTGCATATCTGCACCCATCAGTATATCCGGCATGCTGGCGAGAACCTGATCTTGTGCCGCAGGATCAAGCCTATGGAAGGGCTGCTTGTTCTGCTTTTTAAAATCGGCCTGCCATTTTTCGTCCTGCGCAATACGCAGCAATACAATATCACGGAAATCAACAGGCTCACCCGCCGCCAGCTTGGCGTCGATATGCTCCACCATGTCATGCACCATCAGCACGTCTTTATCAAAAATGCTGCTCGCCATACCGCCCGCGACTGCACCACCGAGATGCAGCGCACCTTTCGCGAGGCCGTTCGTAATACCACCTGCGAATGGCAACCAACCAACAGCTGAAGCACCAACAGAGGAGAATGCAGCCATACGATTGCCGCTTTTCTTTTCAGCGACTACCTTATCAATTGCGCCTTTAATCATCGGATTGACTTGCGCCGCGAGCTCAAGGTCTTTTACATTCACCGACTCCGGAGAAATACCCAGCTGTGCTGCGATTTGTGGCGCATAATATTGCGCCAACACTTCTTTTTGTTTTTTCTCGACGACATTGTTTCGACGACGATCAATCACATATGAAATGCCTGCACCAACCACCGGAATAAAGCCTACCGCCAAGGTTGCCACGAACAACGCCTTTGTTACCCACGAGCCGCGCGCTTTCTCCATCATACCGCGCAAGCTGCGGTCAACAGAAGTTGTCGCGACGTGCGAACTCGTCACGGTCTGATATTTTGGTGTTGCTGTTGCAGTTGCTGCCATTACATTTCCTCACTATCATTCTACCAGCTTGTAAGGAAAATAGTGTGAAGGTTTTATGACAATCGCATCGTTTCATTAGCGAAAAAGGCTTAAGAAAACGATGGCACACCCGAAGGCGGCGAAGCTGCAGCCAAGCCATGTATCAATAAAATCAATGCCTTAAGCAGAAACGGCTTTCTGCTGCGTGGCCACGGTGCCCTGATGATGGGCATCCTTGGCGTGGATAGCCATTTGAGGCTTACCCGCTGCATGGTGCGCCTCATGCTGCATCGATTTGATTGCGGGTTTATCAGCCACCGGAGCCGCATCTGCCACTACGGCAGCATCAGCTTTCTGTTTATCTGCAACTTCTGTTGCCAGTGCCATAAACTGGGCTTCGTTCGCGATCAACTTCATCGTCTCACGCGTGCTCAGATTCTTGGCAACAATCGCCTCAGCCACTGGTGCCGCAAGTTTATTATACTCACCCCCATGTGCGGCGACAGACGGCACAACCGCGACCAGCTGCTTCACCAGCGCTACTTTTTCTTCCGGCGTGAAATGTATTTGCCCCGCATCGGCCTTCTTCAGGTTGGCATAGGCGTTAAGCGTCGGGTTATCCTTCACCAGCATCGAGCCGACCATTGGTAACGCCATCGACGCGGCGAATACCGGCATACCGCCCGTACCACCACCCACTTCCGCAATCAGCGCACCGTTCACCACATCGCCCGCTACCGACATCGTGTGACCCAGTGTGCGTTTCCCTTTTTGTGACGTATGTGCCTTCGTAATACTCGCGATGAGCGGATGGTTTTTATCACCAATATCTGCCGCCATGCCGTCAATGGCATCGCGGGCTTCTTTGCTTTCTTTGCGTGCGGTCAGCACCGTTGCGCCGATACCCGCGGTCACGCCCACGCCAATAATGGCTGCAAACAGCGACATTTTTCCACCGGCATTTTTCAGCGACGAGGCAAGGCCGCTCACATTCTTGTTGCGGATGCCCTTAAGCCATTCCTTTTCTGGCAGTTTGCTCGTCAGGCTTTCGATACCGCGACCAACGCTGGTGCCATCCACCTTCTCTAGCCAGGTTTTGATGCTGTCTTTCACCGGTGTAAAAATATTGCCGCTGTTTTTATAGAATTCTTTACCAAACTCCGCACCGGATTTTTCGAGCGTCGCCGCGCGGGTTGCCGCGGTACCTGCTATCGATTGTGCCTTTGCCGCACTGCCCGAGAGCGTAAGCCCCTCCAGCGCGCCTTCCACTTTATATTTTTCTGCTGCCTTGGTAATTGCTCCGCTACGTGCAGAGTTATTCTGCCACATCTTCACAGGGTTCCATGTGCGCTCCGTTGTCTTCGGCACTTCCTGCTCTACGACTTTGAGTACCGCCGATTCGCGTGCATGCGCCTGCACTTCTTTCATGTAGTTCGCGGGGAGTTTATAAAACTCGCTGAGTGTCGTATTGCGCAAGGCCTTCACCGGTGCATGGGTGATCGACTTAATCACCGTGCGTGCGCGCAGGCTTCCGGTTTTTGTAGCGATCCAAGCAAACACACTACCAACAATGCCGCCGATAAATTCCATCTGGAACGGCATGTCCGCACGGCTCTGGATTTTGCGTAGACGGTTGATACGTTTATCATCCGGCGTCACTACTTGCTTGGCGGTCGCCACCGCTTCGCTGCCCATCGTGACCGCTTTGCCTTGTTTCGTGGCTGCGGTGTTCGCGTTACGTTTCAGCTGCGCCACCGCCTTCTTCCCGAGGGTTCTCGGGTTGGTAGTGGGAGCAAAACCTTGTGTATTGAGTGAATCCATACCCCTAGAATAGCAAATTTATGGGGTGAGAAGTGTGAAGCTTTTGTGACAATTAGGGGCAAATAGCATTAAAAAATGCTTATTCGATATAGCTTTCACTGCCCTTTTCGTGACGGGCATTGTGCCGTTCACGGTGATTTTCATGACCGCCGCCCACCCGGTCAGCATATTCTTTCGTGTGTTTCTTCCGGATACTTAGCGTATCCGAATCCCCATCCTGCATCGCCGCGAATTTCTCGTGGCCTTTCGCCAGCACCGTGCCAAAATGCGCCTTATCGCCGAGAATTTTCGGCACTGCCCAGTTAAGTACAGTTTGCTCGATATGCTGGCCATGGAGGGCTTTCACCGCCTCTTCACCCTTATCCGCAATAGCGGCTTCCGCCTTGGTGATCGTCTTTTTCTCGCTCTGCGCGAGAGTTTTGTCGTCTTCTACCACCTCGGCGATCCCCACCAGCGCATCGGCCAGCGAGCGGTGATAATGCCCGGTCGCTGCATCGCGATGGGTCTTGATCTCGTCTTTACTAAGGCCAAGGTCGGCGAGCACTTCATCCGGCAGCAGGGCGACGAAGAAATCTTTCTCCTCGCCCTCGAGCGCACCGAGCGCAGTTTTCAGCTCGTCCTTGGTATAGGGCGTTCCCTTATAATAGTCTTTCGGGTCGACATGGGCTTGCTTCACCGGCGCAGCGGCTTGTTTTTCAATCAGCGCCTCGATCGCCGCCGGGTTCGCCACCGCACGGCCTTTACCTTTGATAATTTTGCCTTCGCCGATGAGGTGAATCAGCCCCATTGCATCCATCTCCCCGCCGCGGATGGCCTTGGCCAGCGGCTTGATGGCGTCCTTGAGGTCTTCCTTCAGCGCGTCGCGAATTTCCACATGGTCATTACTGATTTCCGCCATGTTCTTCTGGTGCGTCAGGCAGATCTGCTCGATATATTGTTCGAGGCTGAGCGATTTTCCACCCCTGCCTGGCAGCTGGAAATTGCTCGCGTTCGGGTTATTCTCCACCTGCTCGGCCAGCTCCAGCGCCATTTCGAGGGCGCTATAAGGTGTCGCCAGCGTGCGATTCAGTTTACGTGTGCGGCTGTTCATCAGCGCGTTGGCTACCGGCGCCATCCCCATACGGGTAATTCTGCCGCCCCAGCCTTTGAGGTCTTCTTTATTCATCGATTCGAGCTCGGTTGCCTCGCCTTTCCACAGGCTCTTATAGCCTGGAATGTCGAGCATCATATTCGGCGCCACGTTGAGGATCAGCTTGGTGACATTATTACCGATGTCGTTACGCGTCGTCATCATCAGCCGCTTGCGCGCATAGAAGATCATCTCGTTATCTTGTTCTTTCACGCCCATCAGCGCGCCGACGGAGTGCTTGCCTTTCAGCGCATCGAGCACCGGAGCGGCTTTCTCTACCAGCGCTTTGCGCTCCCGATGCTGTTTGCGGAACGCCTCCACCACCGGGTTAATATAGACCGCCGATTTAATCGCCGCACTGAGTGCAATGGTGGCGCCTGCAGCCGTGCGTGTCGCTGCGTTGCCATGCAGACCAATCGCTTCTGCACCGGCCTTGAATTTCGTGTGCGTGTTTCGCTGCGCCCATTTGGCGATCGTATCCGCGCCTTCGTTCCACAGACCTTCGGCGACGGTGGCGAACATTTCGGGCACTTCAAGTAAGCCGAACAGTTTGACGGTTTTATCATCCCCGCCATTATTCTGAGCATTCTTATCCGCCTTCGACAGCTGATTCATACCCTGTTCCATCATCTTCGCGAGCATCTCATCGCTGCTCGTGCTGCTGGTGGAATTGCTGTTACTATTGGTCGCCATAGGACTCCTTCACCATGCACTATACGCCAGTTTGGGTTAAAGAAGTGTGACAGTTTTGTGAAGATTTTGCCTTTTTGGGGGTGAAATTGTCACAAAAGCTTCACACTTCTCCCCCCGGGAATTTGGTATATTAGGCCAAATAGGAGTATTTTTATGGCCGAGATCACAAGCGACGACATCATGGATATGCTGAAAAAGCTTCTGCCTGGCTGGCTTGGTGGCTGGATTGATAGCAAGCTCTCTGGGATTATGTCCATTCTTTCCGCGTTTGGGCTAGGCGATAAAGTAGAGGCAGAAAAAAATAAGCTCGTAAACAAAGTGTCTGAAAGTTTTGCCCCCAACCTCGTCACCGCGCGCGAAACCGTCGCGGCCAATCTCGACCTCAATAAAGTCTTCCTGCCCTTCGCTAAAAAAGCAGGGCTGGATGATGCGGGCAGCCAAACCCTCGCCGGGCAACTCAAAGCGCTCACGAGCGACGCGACCACGGCTTTCCTCAAAGACGGTATTCCGCCGCTTGATAACGGCCACCCGGTCGACGCACTGCGCGTCGCCATCAAGCTACGCGAGAATATCATTATCGCCCTCGCCGGTGGTGGTGCGGATGGAAAGATTGGTAGCTTACCCATAGAGGATACAGAACGTGCAGCAACCGCACAAAAGATTGCAGACATGGTTGTTGGCCCCCTAGTTGCCTCAGCTGATGGCAGCTACGACATCGCCACCCTGCTGAATAAAAAGCCCACACAAGGCATCGCTGCCATGCTGATGGACGTGCAGACCAAGGGGAATAAGAAAGATTACACGCTCAAATCTACGGATATTGCTTTGTATATCCCGGAAGAAAAAACCATTCCGCCTGAAGTAAAAAAACAGGCCGCTGATGCTGTTGCAAATTCTAAGAGTAATCCCGGATCGGACTCAGCGCCTCCTCCTCCATTGAAAAAGAAATCCCCGTATCAGGTATCCTAATGGGCAGCACGACGAACAGCGAAACATCTGCCTCTTCTTACGACAAGATCGACTGGGATGCCCAGTTTAACGAGCTTCAGCCCTATGTCGCACTCTCGGCAGAGGAAAAAGAAGAAACCAAAGAAATCATTCGCAAAAACATACGTGACCGCGCGAACAGCAGCTTCTTCGGTGGCAGCATTGGTGCCGCCATCCAAAGCGCCGCATATTATGTCTTCGCCCTCGTTCAGAAATTTCTCACCGGCAAGGGTGCCTTCACCAGCATAGAGGATCTCAAGGAACGCTCAACCACAGCGGCGGATGGCGCAGGTAAGCAGCAAGACCTCTTTAAGTTTCAGCAAGCCATGATCCACGCCTATACCGATCTCTCGCAGCGCGGCGGCAATCTTGCCAAAGCAGCGGAATATATCACCGGTCAGAAGCTTGTGACCCCAGGTGATAACACTGCTGCACAAAGCACCCCACATTCCGTATATAATACCCTACGTTCGGAGATAGACCTGCCAATCGGCACCAGCGCAGAACTCAACCCGTCCAAACTTGCCTATACTGCAGCATCGGCGGGCGAGAACTATGCGCCGAGTATAAACACCACCAGCCCTCCAAAATCCCCCGTTGACGAGCGCACCCCTTCCGCCTAAGTAGTGGCGCATGCGTCCAAATTATAAATTTCATGCGATTGCGTTAAGCGGCATTTGCGCCGTCATCACGGTGATGTATCTTCTCTTGGCACCTGAACCACCGCCACCTGTGGTCGAAAATGCTCTACAGGGCGACCGCTATATCCAAATCTATAGTGCAACTTGGGGAATGGAGTGTAACCCCTACATTCAACAAGAGCTCGATCGCCGTCAAAAAGTGCCGGCCGATAAGGACGAATCAGGAAAAGTCGTCGCGCGCCCCGTTATCACGCTTGTAACGACTAATAACGTACTGCCTACAATCAGCGGCCTATGTGACGGCAAACTGTCTTGTGATATAAGCGCCAACAGTGAATTTCTTGCGTCAGAGCCCTCAAAGAACTGTTTTAAGAAGCTTGAAATCGGCTATCGTTGCTTTTCGTTCGACCGCCTTAGAAGCATGACTACTGAGCAAGACAAAACCAATAGAATTGATTGTGAAAAAGATGCACCTGCCCCCGCTCCTACAGAAAATCAAGTGCCCCAGCACTAAGGCTGGCTATATCTTATGGGTGGCAGGACTGTTCTTAGCGCTGTTGTTGCTGCTTTTCTTAGTGAGCCCCTCCACCAACAACGCACCGCAGCGCATTGTGCTGCCACCAACGGAAGAGGAAACGAGAAAACCTGCCCTTCCTGCACCACCCAATACAAACAATTCGAAGATTATCCTTGAGCTTTTTAGCCCCTCAGATGATTCGCTCACGCATCAGCACACGGATACCACCTACAACCAACAGATTGAACAAACGCTTACAATCACCTTCATACTCACCAAGTGCCAACTGCTAAGTCAGGATGATTATAGCACGGTCTACCGTGCGCTGCTGATATATGCCCAAATGGTTGGTCTCGCGCCGGATGCTGCAACAGCAGATGCACGCGTCCGCGAAATTGCAGAGTCGTCAAGTGCGAGCTATGCATTGGTTTATAGCCGCACCTCGTGTGAAGATCCCCAACTCAAGCCATTAACAAAAGATGTTATGGGGTGGGTAGACCACATATTTAAGCAAAACTAGCCACGCCGGTTGATTCTAAGCGTATCTGCAGGCGTTTTATCTCACCCGCCTGAATAATTTCATGGTACCGCGTAATAAACACGGAGCACTCAATTTGCTCCCCGGGTTTCAAATATAGTTTTATATTCGTAGATTCGCCATTCATCGCAAACCCGCGGATCCGATTGGCAGGCGCTTCATCTGTCGCAAGAGCCTCACATTCAATCACCATGCGGCGGCTTGAGATTGCTACGCCAGCGCTCCACGCATCCGCTGCAATCGCATTACTGTCGCTCACGCGTTGCGTAATTTCAAAGCGTGAAATCACCACGCCACGCAATTGATCAAATTTCTCTGGCACATCACCATTCCCGACCCAAAGGCCAAGACCATCACTACCTATGAGAACTCCCATTTATGCCTCCACCACAGTCGCAATCACCCTCATCGTTCCACGTATGGCTGTGCCTTCTTCTTCCATCGATACTGAGGACTGCTCAACGCGTAGTATGACTTGCTCCACTGCCTCAAGAGAAAGCGCACCGAGATGAAGCAGCGCATAAATGCGATCCAGAATTTGCAGGGCATGCTTGTAGCTATTAGCTGCCGTCCATACGTGAATTTCCACCTGACATTCCGTGACAAGCAATCCATCTGCCGGATGCCCATGCTGCACGCCATTGCCAATCACCACATAGGGCAAGATCGCACGCTGCGGTGCTACATCATATACGGATTCATGTACCAAACCACCCAATATGCTGTCGTTTTTGAGCCGGCTATAAAGAGCCGGCCGCACAGCATTCATCGCTAAGATTGTCATAGCATCTCCTCATAGGCAAAAAGCTGTAAGGCGCCATCCACCTCATGCTTAGAATGTACAAACAGCACATGATTTTTCCAAATAAGCCGCATGTTGGCATAGACATCGCTGCGGTAACGCATGACCACGCGGTAACCCGCTTTCGCCTGCCGTTGCTCAGCGAATAACGACTCACTTACAGCACCAAGAACGGGCGTTACCTCCGCAAATACGGTGGCCAACTCCGTCCATAAAATTGCCTGCCCACCATATTCATCCGGCGTGGCGATAGGCTGCTCAATCTTCACCCGTTCGCGAAGCTTTGATGAAACGCTGCTCATAGCATTACCCGACGAAACGGTTGATAGAGATTGAGGGACTGCACCGGAATCGGCGCACTGCCATCACGGTTTTCGGTAATCACAGCCACATGGTGAAGAATCCCCTGGCTAATCGGCGCGGGCACGACAGATACCGATGCAAACGACGAAGCGACATGGGTGATTTTCAATTTCTCAATCAGCGGCGCGTTGACAAAAAGCACGCGGAATCCATCGACACTGAGTCGATAATTCGCCGCTGCCATGGTCGTCGTCGCGCCCGCTTCGTTGGTGAGGGTGATACTGCTGATGGTCGTCGCCGGGCCAAAGGGCAGCGACACCTCTGATTCTGGTGGGTTAGCCACGGTGTATTCCCAGGTCTGCGGCAGCAGCGCCGCGCGCAGATAGGTTTCCGCCGCATAGCGCGCCGAGGCAATCGCGCTGGTAATCGCGACATCATCGGCGCTATGCTCAATGCGCAAAAAGGCCTTGGCCTGTGTCAGCGTCACTGGCTCAGACGTGGGTGCCGTCACAAGCCGCAAGGCTGAGGAACGATCGTTACTCATAAGTTCTCCGGGAAAAGGGTGGAATAACGGCAGCACCGTCGCGTATTTCAGGCGAATCAGCGCGGCAATTTCAGGGATAGTGAGATGGGTGGCGGAATGAATCACGCGCAGCACACCGCCACTCCGCCACAGAACAGGGCGGTAGAGATGGACATGCATAGGGGGTATCCGCTTGAAATCTCGCTACAGCATAGCGAAATTCTAATCGTCTTTGTCGTTGGCTTGCTTGCTGAGCTTCGCGGCAACACGCACGGCATTGTCCGCATCGGGGATGTCGAGCATGCCTTCATGGTTGAAGCCATACTCACGTTCCATACGTGTACGCACCTCGGCGGTGGGTTCCCCCTCGCCGCTTTCGATGACCACGCCGTATTCCTCAGGGTAGAACGTACCCTGCTGTTGCGCTTCCATGAATTCCTTGAGCTTATCGGCGCGCACGCCAACATAGGCATAAATCGGCGTGCCATCCGGCGACTCGCCGCGCACGAGCAGTACGCAGACGGTCTTTTCCGCAAGGATTTTTTCTGAACGGCTGAATTCGCTCACGGGCACTCCATGTTACAACAAACCTACAGGCCGCAGCCGACAAAGGTCAACCGCAAGTCCGGCAATTAGGGCCATTTTACACTATTTTTGAGGGACATGTGGCAAATAATTGCTGATTTTAGCATAAAACAGGGCTGTTTCGGGCAAAAAAGATGGGTGGAGGATGCCCGAAAGCATCCCCCACCCTTCACTGCCGCCAGTGTCGCATGCTGGTGGGGTGGAACACAAACAGCTGCGGGGGCAATGAATAACGCGCAGAGCGATGAAACGACGAGGCCAGTAGGCCTCGTAAGCCATCAGCCCGCGAAGCGGCGTGCCATGGAATTTTCAGGAGAAAATTCCGGGCACAATCCAAAACCAAGCTTCTTAAATCAATTTAAGAAGCTTAATCGCATCCGTATTCACCACTTTGCCACCGACGCGTTTGGTGGTGTAGAACTTCACGAACGGTTTCGCCGTGAACGGATCACGCAGCGTGCGGATACCGACGCGGTCAACAATCATGTAGGCGCGTTTGAAATCCGCAACTGCAACCGAGAGCGAGCTTGCCGCCGCGGTCGGCATATCTGCCGCGAGTGCGACCGGCACACCGAGCAGCGTATCCGGAGTGCCTGCCGAGAGGCCGGGCTGCCACAGATATTGGTTGGTGGTCGATTCTTTCAACAAGCGCACGGCCTGCACCGTGGTGCGGTGCATGAGGAAGGTCGCACGGCGTGCATATTCATCCTTCAGCGCGAAATAGAGCTGCACGAGGCTATCGGCCGTCACCGCCGCCGAGGTGCCCGACGAGATCTGCTGGATCTGGCCGAAGCTGGTGCCTGCGGCGTAGGTCAGGATCCCTTTCGGTTTCGTGGTGCCGTCACCGCTGATGAAGGCGCTGGCTTCAAGGCGCGCCATTTTATCGCCGACCTTCTGCGCGATCCACTGCTCGATATCGATGCTCGAATCGTCGATCAGTTTTTGCGTTGCCTGCGGCTGGGCATACATCTCGAACGTGTCGATGCTGTTGCGGCCGATGGTCGCCGACGTGGTTTCCGCGCTGCGCACGGTGGTTTCATCGCCCCACGCGGCGTCCATATCCACTGTGTCCTCGATGAGGTCGAGTGAGTCAGACGAAATCGTCTCCACGCTGGCGAGTGCGCGCAGCGGCGAGGATTCATTCACAATCTGCACGATGGTGTTCGACATCTGGTTGGGCACGAGGTAGCCGCCGTTGGCATCGGTGCCAACCGAGAGCGCCTTGGTTTGCAGCCCCTCAAGCGCGGCATCCATGCCTTTACGCAGGTAGGTGCAGAACGCGGCTTTATATTCCGAGCAATCTTCCCCGCGATAGCCGAGATTGGCCATTTCGCTGCCGGGGCGTGAGGCCACGGTCTCGATACGGTCGAGGCGGCGCTTTTGCTGGTCGATTGCGTCGTTGATTTTATGCAGATGCTCGCTATAAAGCGGATCGGCGTGGCCTTTGCGCTCCAGTTCGTTGAGGCGCGCATCGTTCACGTGCTTAAACTGCTCCCAGGCATTGCCGAGTGTTTGCAGTCTTTCGGTTGCTTCTTGTATTGTCATGGTCTTTCCTTTGGTGGTAGTTAATAGAAGTAGTGGAGAAAAAAGAATCGGTTGCGCAGAATTTTGCTCTGCACAAAGGTTAATAGAATCACTTAAAATTTTAACTTGTTTTAACAAATCGCTCTGATATAGTGGCGGTAAGTTAATCATTTCCCTCGACCACAGAAATCTGTGGATAAGTCGGGGGATATGCGCGACGAGCCTGCGGAATCCGGTTGCTTCACGCCTCCGACCTCCGCATAATCCGCCGCTTGGTTCGGGAGGTTCCTTCCGCGCCATGCACAACGAAGGCAGGTGATGAATGCAAGATTTTGCAGTAGCGTTTGGTCGGGTCACGCGCGCAGCGATTGCGGCGAACCCCGAGCTCAAAAACAACGTGAACGACTTGCTCAACCGCGCCTATTTTAACATTCACGGCACCCCACTTGCCTCCGCCGACCCGCAATGGGCGGCCTCCGTCAGCGGCGCAGCGCTCCAGCTCTGCCTCGACGAGCGCGTGAGCACGCTGTCAACGCGCGAACTCGTGCATCTGTTCGAGAACGTGATTCTCATCAGTGAAGAACATCTGCGCGAGGCACGTCGCCACACCGCGATGGCGAGCAACGTGTTTTACCTCAAAGAGACTGCGCTCGATGCCACACTTGGCGACACCACCGAGCACAGCTTCCACAGCGCCAGCACCCGCGTCGCGAGCGGGCACCATACCGGCCGTGTGGATGTGCAAAAACCTGGTGATGCGCTGATCTAAGCTGCCATAGGCCGCGGCGAGAGTTGTTCCTCTGCGCGGCGCGCAATATCAACGGATAAAAATTGAAATCTTCTATTGGTATGTGCGCCTCTTCTGGATCTATCCCCTACTCCATGATCTCGACGGTGCTTTCTTTGCCATCGCTTACCTTGACCAAAGCTAACGCTTTGGCAGCTTTTTCACGAATAATTTGCATTTTTGGTAAATTGATAAGCACTTCTTCAGAATAGTCATTACCAACAATTTCTTCTACCGCGTCATTCAACTCACGAAGCGCTTTATCTGTTTCTTCTCCAAAGACAACCACATGGTTATCGTAGAGCGCTTTTTCCAAGTAAAAATCATCAAATAAATCGCTAACGTTCTCATTGAATGAATACATCAGCCCCTGGTCATTCTCGAACCAGGCAATTCTTTGAAAGTCATAACTGGATAATGCTTCTAACGCCTCAGTGACATTTTTTTTGTAGATTCTGTATTTTGTCATTTGAATAACCACTCGAGAAATTTGAAATTTTCTAATGGAATATGTGATTCTTGAGATTGCTTAGGAACTTTATTCCCACCAATATCGTAGGATTCGCCGTTCTTCTGTACACGCACATTATCATATCTTTGACCGGGCTGCGAGCTATTGGGGTTACCTTTTTGCACTTTTATATACGTGGCACCTTTGCTTGATGGATCCGTATAAATTATACCTTTCCCATCTTTTGTGAGGCTTGCTATCCAATCTTCCGGCACTCCCTTTGGTCGTTCCAGAATGCGTGCTGGTATCCCGGCAAGCGACTTTCCATCCGCATTGGTCGGCACCTCCCCCCAATACGGCTCAGCATAACACCGGCAGTTGGGGTGCGCGGGCGGCATGGTGTCCACGCCTCGGCGATAGATGTTCCCGCGGCGTGGCGCGCATATCCTGCAACTACCACCGCGCCAGATGAAATAGGGTGACTCCGCATCATCCGCTTTCACACCCGCAAGGCGCAGCACAGCGTGATCCACCTGCCGTGCCTGCGCAATGAGCAGGTCGAGCGAAACATCCCAGAAGCTGCGTTGTATCTGCGCGCAGCACGCATCCGACCCACGCATGGCTAATAGAGCAACGCGCAGGTGGCCTGCTCCATCGCACGTACCAAGGCTGCCATTTCGGTCTCCGCCGATTTCACCACCGTCACCTGCGCGGCTTCGTTGGCGGGGAAGGTAACAAGGCTCACTTCCCACAGCTCCACCTCATGCAGCGTGCGGATGCCGGTTTCGCGGCTGCGGGTCGAACGCTTCACGCTATAGCCGATGCTGAGGCCACGAATCACCCCGGCCTTAAGCAGCGCATGCGCCTCCCGCGCGCGCGCCACTTCCATCAGCAGCCGCCCGCGAATATAGAGCCCGTGCTTGTCCTCAAACAGCGCCTCGATCGTGCCGATGGGTTCCTCCCACTGATGCTGCCAGAGCAGTTGCACCGGTTGCGAGCGCTGTTTCAGGCTGGCCTTGAACGCGCCAGGTGCGACGACATCCTGCTGGTTATCGACCACGCCGAACACACTCGCATAGCCAGCAAAACTGCCGTCCGCGCCGAGCGATTTGAGTTCGAGTGTATAGGATTTCTGCGCCCGCGCGCCATGCGCCGCTTTGTTGTTGATTGCCGGATTACATTCCATCGCTGATCCCTAAAAGTTTGCGTTTTTCATCGGCGGTCAGGAAGTCCGCCTTGCTGATGCGTTCCCAATAGGCGTCGCGTTTTTCGGCGAGCACGGGGATCGCATCCTGGTCGAGGCTGAGCGAAAGATTGCTGTCGAACATCGGCACCAGCCAGTTATTGAGTGCATCGGTCACACTCGTCAGCAGCGGCAGAATCGTCTGCTCCCACAGCGCGAGGCGGGCTTCCTTCAAATTCGAGTAGGTATTATCGCCCGGAATGCCGAGCAGTTGCGGTGCCACGCCAAACGCCAGCGCAATGTCGCGCGCGCTCGAATGTTTGATGCCGATATAATCCATATCCCGCGGCGACAGGCTCATCTCTTTCCATTCGAGTCCGCCCTCAAGAAGCAGCGGCCGCCCGGCGTTGATCGCTCCGGCGAATTGTTCATCGAGCTGCGTTTTGAGGCGCTTATACTGCGCCTCCGTCAACGTGCCGTTATTGCCCTCGCCCGCCTTCACCAGCAGCGCACCCGAAGGCCGCGCACCGTTTTGCAGCAGCGCCTGATTCCACGCCCCGCACTGGTTATGCTGGTCGATGCTGTAGGCCGCAGCCTCTACCGGCGACATGCCGTACCAGTCATCGAGCGGGTGGAAGGTCTTGAGATGCAGGATACGCGACTGGCCGGTAATCGCATCGACGGGGATATCCATCGCGCGGTCATCAATGCTGTAGCGATAGGCTTTTGGCACGCCCCCTTGGCCGGGAATAATCGACACACGGTCCGGTCGCAGCACATGCAGCTCCAGCGGCGCCGCGCCTTTCGGGCCAATCGCATGCAAATAACTATTCCCCGCAATCAGCCGATGGGCATAGAGCGCCTCGCAGAGTTCCGTGCCGCCTTGCAGCGGGTTCGGCGTATTGAGCAGCGTGAGCAGCGGGTGCGATTCCATCATCCGGCTGCTACGCGCGCGGCGCTCTTCGAGCTTCCACGGCACCGAGGCCGCCGCCGTCGCAATCATCGAGACCGCGCGGTGCGCAATCACGTTGCGGCGATAGCCCTCATCCGCAAACTTGCTGATGTCGCGGCGCATCCACACCGCTTGCGCAGCGGGGATCATGAACGCGGTCGTCGCCGAGTAGGATTTTTCCTGCAGTGGAGCCGCCGCGCGTGCACGGCCAAGCCACGAAGTCAAACGTGCCATACGAATATCCTTGAGATGAAGGTGGGGGAAAGAAGAGAGAACGCAAAAAGCGGTCACCCCGGCGAATGCCGGGGTCTCTCGCCTAAAAGAAAAAACTGAAGCGGGATGCCGTGGTAAACACGGCATGACACCCGGTGGAGTGAGTATATAAACGCGGTTGTCGCCCCGTGTTCACCACGGGGCCCCGCTTCTTTTTAACAAACCATGGACGATGTCATTCAGTATGACAAAAAGAACCGTAAGTAGCGGGCAAATTCAAACTGCCTCACTCACACGAATTCCATTCTATATTTACGCTTATACCCCCCTCCCATTTCACCGGGAAGGGGGGTATTGCATTTTTTTGAAAAAATTTTCGGTGCGGTTTGCCTACACCATGCGCCCGTTACAAATCAGCGCCCTTTTTTTGCGGGAGCAATATTATTTGCAAGATTAATAGCCGTGGCGATTTCAGTGGCATCAAATATACCATCCCTACAATGGTCGGTGATATACGCGCGCAATGCATCAAACTGCCTCGCCTCTGTCGTACTTAAAGGGTCTTTTTCGTTAAAATCCGGCATTGCGCGATAGCCTGCATAGCTTAAAGCTTGCGAAAGCTTCTCGCTGCCCGCAATCGTTTTTGTTTTCTTCTTATCGCCCACTCCTTCCGAAACTTCTATGGAACTGCGTCCAATATTAACAGCGTGTTCATAACCATTATTATTCTTTGTCGAGATGGAGGTCCAACCGAGCGCCGATTTTGTAACAACAACTGTTTTATCGTCTATACTTGCTGAACTGGGGAAGATAATATCTTGCTCACTCATAACTCTCTCCTCTGTGTTTCGATAACAAATGTGATGCCTTCACATAAGCCATCATGGGGGCGGGGGGGGGGGGGGGGGGGGGGGGGGGGTGGGGGGGGGGGGGGGGGGGGGGGGG
>CAZGXX010000005.1:0-62504 GCA_964530085.1 uncultured Azospirillum sp. | reverse complement strand
ATAAAAAATGTGATGCCCTCACATAAGCCATCATACCCCCCCCCCCGGTTAATTTTTCATTAATATTTTACGATTTTTACGATTTTTTTTGAAAAAAGATTGGGAGCGCGACTTCCAGAGCCTGTCACCCCGTCGAATGACGGGGTCCATCTTTCTTCTCACTCACCTCAACAGATGGGCCCCGGCATCCGCCGGGGTGACAACCGAGGATGAGACTGGCGGCCAGCGGTCCACGTACTCCGTCATTGCGAGGCCCTTCTAAGGCCGAAGCACCCGAGCGAAGCGAGAGAGGCGATCCGAGAAACAAGACTGAGCCAATCCAGACCTTTGGCTCCGAAGGAAGAAATATTGTCTCGCAGACGCTCGACGCTGGATTACTTCGCTAGCGCTCGCAATGACGCTCTGGAAGCCAACCCCTCACACACTCCGCACGCTCGGCCCAGTGCGGCTGGCGCGCCCGCGCACCCAGTTCAAATACTGGCTCACGGCATCGATCTGATCGTCATGCGCGCTGTCGGGGAAGCTGAAAAACTCCGCCTCGAACGCCGCGAGCCACGGCGCGGCGGTCGGCAGCGCCAGCTTGCCCGCCTCCATCAGTGGCGTCACCCGGGCGAGGCGCGTCAGCTTGTCCTCACTGGGCATCACCGCCAGCAGCGCGAGGTCGGTTTCCTGCCGCAAATCCTGCAGCAGCGATTGCCCGCTCGCTTTGTCCTCCATCAGCACCGTCGCCGCCTCGAACCGCGCGGCGTGGCTGATAATCAGCCGTTTCAGCGCCGGATATTCGAGCCGCACCAGTTGCATGTCGAGCAAATGATGCACCCCGTCGATCTCCACAAATGTCGCGCAGGCGCTCGCGTCATGCGCCGCCCCGGCCTTGATCGCCGTGTCCCACGACTGCACCACGTTCTCGCGCCCACGCAGTGCCTCCAGCTTAAAGCGCACAAACCATTCCGGGCGAATGAGATTCCCCACCACCCGCACCGGCGCTTGCTGATACTGCGCGTTGAAATTCGCACTGCCGAGTTCGCGCTGTGTGCGTTCGAGCAGCGCCAGGGGCTCTCGCGCCGGGTGCAGCGCTTCGCCTTGTTCCCTCACAAAAACTTTTGCACCCACGCGCAGCGTAGTCAAAGCGGGCGCAATCGCAGGCAGGCAGAGATGCTCCCACCCGCCTTTCTCGAGCAAATACCCCGAGAGATCCTCCGCATGCAGCCGCTGCATCACCACCACAATCGCGCCGCGCTGCTTGTCGTCGAGGCGCGTCACGAACGTATGATCGAACCACTGGTTCACCGCCTCGCGCTGGGTGCGGTGGTTGGCTTGCAGCGGGTTAATCGGGTCATCCACAATCAGGATATTCCCACCCTCGCCGATCGCCGCGCCGCCGACCGAAACTGCGAGCCGATGCCCGCGCGCCGTGGTCACGAACTTGTCCTTCTCGTTCTGGTCACGGCTGAGCCGCGTGGCGCTAAACACACGCTGATACCATGGCGACTCCATCACCACCCGGCAATCCGTCGAGTGCTTGGTGGAGAGCGACTGCGCGTAGCTCGCCGCCATAATCCGCGCGGCAGGGTCGTGCCCCAGCAGCCATGCGGGCCACGCCACCGAGATCATCGTCGATTTCAGCATGCGCGGCGGCAGGTTAATGACGAGCCGCGTCACCTCGCCGCGCGCACAGGCAGCCAAATACTCCGCAATCGCCTCAATATGCCAGTTATGGCAATAGCTTACACCCGGAGACACCGTCGCCATCACCCGCCGCAGGAACAGCGCGAAATGCTGGCGGCTGGCGGCGTCGAAATGGGTGCGCGCGGCGGCGAGTAGCCGTAATGTATCTATCATCTGTTTGAATCTCTTGTTTTTTATGAGCGCGGTGGTTAGTATGAACGCGAACATTCACCCACGAGCTTGTTTCATGGAAGAAAAACGCCGTAATTTCGTCGATCAGATCATCGCCAAAAAAGGGCATCTGATCCACAAGCTGAAAGCGAAAGACACCACCGGGCGGTGGGCGTATTACTTCGTGCTGGTCGAAGCCCCGCGCGAGGCGGCGTTCCTCAAGGCCATCGAAGGCGACGGCACCATCGACCTCGAGGATTTCGGCAAAGTCGTCGCCTCCTGCTATGGCGAAGAACCGACGCAGGAAGTCAAAAACTACCTCAAGGAAAAATACGGGTTCGACGTTTAATCCGTCACACCCTCCGCCAGCCACGCCTTCAGCAACTTCATCTCCTCCGGCGTAATAGCCGCCAAAGCAGCGGCCTTTTCCGCGTCTTCCTCCTCGGCACATTCGGGCAGCGCGGCGAGTGCGGCGACCAGCTTCTGCACGCTCACTACCATGCTTTGCTTCGCGCCAAACAGCTTCTCCCATGCCTCGCCCGCGCAATGCTCGGGGTTGGCGAGGCCGCGTTCCAGCTCGGCCAGCATCTGTTCGATCAGCGCGCGGGCATGCGCAATCGCCCGTCGCGAGGCTTCAGGCGCGTAACTGGTTCGTTTGGGCATGATGTCAGGTAGATAAGGTTAAGGCGCGCCTATCTTCAGCGTACCATTTCACACCTTAACCCACCCCACCCTCACCAGGAAGCCCCCACCCCCTAAAAAATAGGGGTTGCTGGTATTTGGCCGATGTATTAATACAACTTAAGATTGTATTACTTCTAAGGCGCTGAGTGATAATAATCATTTAGCATATTGTTTTAAATATATTGTTTTCTGTTGTTTCTTTTTGTCACCCACACAAGGAGCCACCAATGAATACAACCTTAAGTAACTTTTCTGCCACACCCCTCAACCCCTCATTTTACCACGCCCGCAGCATCGGCTCCTTCGCCGATCACGAACCCGGCCTCTGGCGCGCCGTCATCACTCAGGCGCTGATGGATGCCGCCAGCCATTCCCGCAAATCCGAAACCAAGCGCACCCGCAACGCCGCCATGGAATGGCTACTCGGCCACTCGCCGGATTTCGAGGTGGTGTGCGACAACGCCGGACTCGACCCGGATTATGTCCGCACCCGCGCCCGCCTAGCGCTGGCTCGCGGGTTCGAGTGGCGCCTGCCCGCCGGCAAAGGCTGGCGCACGCAGGGTCGTGTGGTCACAAACACCCCGCCTATTTACAACCAATAGGGGGCATTATGGCATTCTCTACCCAACGCGGGCGCCCACGCAAGCCGGCGCTCGATAACGACCCCGGCACCCCCGAACTGCGCTTAAAGCACGCGTTGCGATTCACGGCAGAACCAATTGATTTATGCTTAGAAAAGAACCTCATCACCACTGAGCAGCATTGGTGCGGGCTTCACATGCGCTGGCTCTATACGCTGCGTTACGGTGCGCCGAGCCTAACCACCCATTATACCGACCATGCCGCACCAGCAAGCCCCCCACCGAATGACGACCCCACCTGGCGCGCCATGCGGGAGCAGGAATATCACGACGCCATCACCCTGCTCAAAAACCACCGCCGTTATGAATGCGTGATGCGCCTTACGGTGTTTAACGAGCATCCGGCATTCCTCAGCCCATTGATGCGCGAGCGGGCACTGCACAGCCCCGCCGTTACCAACCAGCTCGCCAACGCCCACACCCATCTGCGCGAGGGGTTACAACTCCTCGTCACCCATTGGCGGCGTTAACAGTGTTGGCTGCGGCGCTTCTGCAACAATAGTTAAAATACCACCGAAAAAATTTCAAACTTCATTGCAAAACACTAGTGTTTGTGGTACGGTCTGCCTAGCTGGGGTAACTAGCAAAACAGGGTGCGAGGCACCTATACATTGTGGAGAACTCTATGACGAAATTCGTACAATCCTTCCTAAACAATGAATCCGGCGCGACCGCGATCGAGTACGGCCTCATCGCCGCGCTGATTGCTATCGCTGCAATTGTTGCTATGGGCAATATTGGCAACGCCCTAAACAGTAAATTTGAGAATGTGGCTACCGCGCTGAATAACTAGAGCCACACGTCGATTAGGTTAAGCCTCTTGCTTAACAATCTTTAATAATGGCTCGGGAGAATATCCCGAGCCATTTCACTGCGCAGAATGCGATTTATGAAAAGACTTCTATCATCGCTGCTACACAATCAATCCGGCGCCACCGCGATTGAATATGGTCTTTTGCTCGCACTCATAGCGCTTGCCATCCTTGCTTCGCTTGGTGGTATCACCAACGGGTTAAATAAAACCCTTGGCACCGCCGAAAACGCGCTCACGCCCTAAAGTTAACGCCCCGCAGCACTCACCAGCTGGCGCTGTACTTCCTCTGGCGATCCTGGCAAGGTGCGCAGCAACTTTTGTGCATCCACGGAATTGCTACGGTTAAGCTCAGAAAGCGATGCTGCCGCTTGGCGATAATAGGCCTGCGCACGCCATGTATCGGGCGCCACGCCATTGCCGCCTCGGCTATATAAATCCCCCAACGACATCTGCGACAACACGCCGTAGCCACCCGGCTGGCGCGCGCTCTCCGTAAGCCATGGCAGCGCTTGCGCCGCGTTGCCTTGCTTCAAATAATTCTGGCTGATGCTAAAACTATCCACTGCACGCTGGAAGCGTTGCGAGACATCGATATTCGAAAACCATTGCTGCGGGCTGCCCTGCATCATCTGATTCAAGCGGTCTGATGGGCTGGCATAGCCCGAAAAGGCATTCCCTAATCCGTCAATATTTACGCGTGCCGTAGCGCCCGTCACACCGCGCACCGTGTCATCCATCGTATGGAAGGCGCCGCCCACGTAATCTGCAACCTTGGTTATCCCGTCAACAACCACGCCCACGCCTTTGCAAAGCGGCGTCGCTACCGCGCGGCCGATCGATGCAACCGTGCCATAACAGCTTTGGCTAAACCCCTGCATGGTGCCAAGCATCCGCGCGCCGTAGCCGGTGTAATACAACACTCCCGTAATGACGAGAATCCCACCCAAGCCAAGTCCGCCAGATCGCCTCGCCATACCAAATCTCCTTAATGCTAGCGTGAATTCTAGCAAATTCACACGCATCAAACAAGGAAACATGACATAAAACGCCTTACCTCGTGTGTTTTTATCACAGCCCCTCACCCAAAATCCGCAAGCGGATTTCGCTTGCTGCTTAGAATACCTCTGTTAGCAACGTGAGCATAACAACTGAGAGTGCTCGCATGAAAATCACCCAGAAAATGATCATCGGCAAAGAAGAATGGTGCGAGCTGCCGGAACTGCATTTGTCCGCCGTAAAAGCGCGGATCGATTCCGGCGCACGCACCAGCGCACTGCATGCGGACAATATCCACATCTACACCGCGCGCGGCGAGAAATGGGTGCGCTTCGACATCAACCCCATCCAGAAAGACCGCAAAATCACCGTGCATTGTAAAGCGCGTCTGGTGGATGAGCGCGACGTCAAATCCTCCTCCGGCCATACGGAGCGCCGCCCCGTCATCGAGACGCCCATCCGCATCGGCAACGTCACGCAGAATATTCAGCTCACCCTCACCAACCGCGATGCACTGGGCTACCGCATGCTGCTCGGGCGCGAGGCAATGCAGGGGCGCATGCTCATCGACCCGGAAAAATCCTTCACGCAAGGCATGCTGTCGGACATCGAGGCACGCCATTTCTACCGCGAAGTGGCGACCGAAAGTGACGGCGGCCTCAAGATCGCGGTGTTAGCGTCCGACCGCGAGCTTTACTCCAACAAACGCATCATGGATGCCGGGCGCGAGCGTGGCCACACCATGCGTTTCATCAACATCCAGCATTGCTACATGAATATCAGCACGGATGAGCCGGAGATCCATTATCGCGGCGGTGAAATCCTCAGCCAGTTCGACGCGGTCATCCCGCGCATCCGCCCCGCCGCCACGTTTTATGGCTGTGCGGTGCTGCGCCAGTTCGAGATTTCCGGTGCCTATTGTTTAAACGGCGCGGTGGGCATCACCCGCTCGCGCGACAAGCTGCGCACCTTGCAAATGCTCGCGCAAAAATCCATCCCCATGCCCAACACCTCCTTCGCCAACTCGCCGCTCGAAACGTCGGAGCTGATTAAAATGGTCGGCGGCGCGCCGGTCGTCATCAAGCTGCTCGAGGGCACGCAAGGCGTCGGCGTGGTGCTCGCGGATACTACCAACGCGGCGGAATCCATCATCAACGCCTTCAAGTCGCTCAAGGCGAACATCCTCGTGCAGGAATTCGTGAAAGAGGCGGAGGGCAAAGACATTCGCTGTTTCGTGATCGACGATAAAGTCGTCGCCACCATGCAGCGCGTCGCCCCGGCGGGTGATTTCCGCGCGAACATCCATCGCGGCGGCTCGGCGACAGAAATCAAAATCACGGCGGAAGAGCGTAAAATTGCGATTCAATCGGCGAAAATCGTCGGCCTCAAAGTCGCAGGGGTGGATATTATCCGCTCCGCCTCCGGCCCCAAAGTGCTCGAAATCAACTCCAGCCCCGGCTTGGAGGGCATCGAATCCACCACCGGCCTCGACATCGCCGGGCAGATGATCGAAGCCATCGAACGCACCGTGGCGAAGAAAAAGGGTTAGAATCCCTCCCCCAGTAGGGGGGAGGTTAGGAGGGGGCCTTTATAAAACGAGGCTGTGCCATGGAATGGCCCCACCCCAACCCTCCCCCTAAGGGGGAGGGAGCCTTTATCTTCCAAGCACCACATCGGCCATCTTCATTTATAAAACAATAGCTTACAAATCTTCACAAAACTGTCACACAACTCTCCACGCGCACGTGTAGAATAAAGGCATGGACGAGAACAAACAGAACCAGCCTACCGTGCCGCCGCAGCCGAAGTCAAAAAGCCTTCTGGGCATCTTCGCACTCTGGGGTGGTGTTGTTGCCGCCGTTGGGATGGTTTTGGAATTTGTACGGCTGCGCCGTAACCCCGCAACAACAGAAATAAGACTACATCACTTGACAGATAGGGTGCTTCCATCTGCAATCCTTGCGGGTTTACTCTCTCTTATTCCTGAAATTGATAACAGACTAAAAACACAGAAAAACGCCACACCTCCCACGCCCCCCACCCCACCCGCCTTCGGTGAACGCCCGAACGGCCTCGGCCTCGCCACCATCCCGCAGATTCTCGACATCCTCGCCGCGCAGGGCGACATCACCGCCGAGCAGCACACCAAAATCCTCGCCGACATCAAAGGCGGCCGCAAAGGCTTCGCCGCGCAAATGGCGGTGGAAGACGGTTTCACCACCGCCGAGAAAGCCGATGCCGCCCTCGCCCAGCAAGGGATGATGAAGGCCGAAGCCGCCGTCAGCGACATTCAGAACATCAAGGATTACGGCAGCTTCACCGCGCCCGCCTTCCTCAAAGCGAACTGGGGCAATAACGGCGTCAACCCAGCTGCCGCTGCGCCCACGCGCACGGATGGCATCTCCGCCGCCGCCAACGCCGCGCAGAATCTCGTCATGCTCGCCAATGCCAACCCGGCGCTGGCACCACAACTCTTCAACGGCGTCATCGCCGCCGCCTCGCTCGCCAACGGCATCGCGAACGGCGATTCGCCCGTCACCCCGATCGCAAAAATGTCCGCCGCCTGGCAGCAAACCATGAACGACGCGCTCGTCGCCGCCGCTGCCGCCAGCCCACAGGCGATGGTCGATGCCAACGGCAAACCGATCAACGTGCAAGACTTCATCGCCGCCCGCGGTGCCGAGATTTCCGCCGCCGTCGCCGAGACGCTGCGCAACCCGCCGCAGCAGGATAAAGGCACCGGGCGGCAATAGCCACACACACAAAATGCACCCGAGTTTCCAGAGCATGTCATCCCGGTTTTGCTTTAGCAAACACCGGGATCCAGCTACTATCAAAACTGTCCTCCCGGCCAGTGTGGCGCGCGCCGGGAAGCTGGACCCCGGCGTAAAGCCAGGGTGACACGCTCTGGAATCCGAAGGACCAACCAACGCTCCGGATTTCTTCCCACTTATCCCCTGCCTATTTTCCCGCTTGCACTCCGCATCCTCGACGCTATGGTTCCTGTCCCAAGCAACAAAAACAACGGAGCATCCATGCGTCAGTTCCTCCTCGTTACGGCAAGCCTTGCAGCACTCAGCCTCGCCCCGGCGGCGTTCGCCTCCCCGGCGGAAGATGCTGCGTACAACAAAGACGACAAACCCATCATGAGCAGCTTCGGCAATTGCGTACGCACCAAGTGGGACGGCGATAAAGATGTCTGTGCGCCAGAAGCGCCGAAACCCGCGCCGAAGCCTGTTGCGGTAATTCCAGCGCCAGCGCCCGCTCCGGTATCGATTGCCAACATCTCGCAGGAACAGCGCAGCGTATACTTCGATTTCAACAGCGCGAAGCTGACCGGTGAAGGCCGCACCAAGCTCGACCAGCTGGCTGCCATCATCAACAAATCGTCCGAGATTTCGGAAGTCCGCATCCACGGCTACACCGACCAGATCGGCAGCAACTCGTATAACGACGCGCTGGCTGGCAAACGTGCGACCGTGGTGAAGAACTATCTCGACAGCAAAACCAATACCAAGGTGACGGAAGGCGACATCCGCGGTCTTGGCAAGGCGGAGTCTGACGCAGCGTGCGACGGTAAAGCGCGCAAAGCCAAAATCGCCTGCATGGCCACCCAGCGCCGTGTGGAAGTGGAGTTCAAAGCGAAGGAGTAGTCAACTCTGACGCACATAAACCAAAAGGGCGCCTCCGGGCGCCCTTTTTTGTTGAGGCGCTGCTCGCCCCTCACCCGAAATCCATAAATGGATTTCGGCCTCTCCCCAAGGAGAGGCAACCGGCAGGCGCGTTGAGCAACCATGATTGGGATTATTGTGAGGAAATGCAGCGGGAACGCCTCTCCTTGGGGAGAGGCCGAAAAATGCCTTTTGCATTTTTCGGGTGAGGGGCAAAAATAGACTGACTATGATGAAGTGCTACGCACTCGCCGCCGCAGCGAGCTTCTCGTCATGCGCGGCCTTGCGTTCCGGCATCGCGTGCGCCACGTCCTTCGCGTGGGTGATATGATGCTCCGGCTGCTTAGCCGTATCCACCAGCTCGCCTTTTTCATTCACTGCCAGCGTCGAATGCTCCTGCTTCTTGGCCGATGCCACTTGCTCACCCTCCACCTGCACATCCGCATGCTCGTGCTGCGAATGATGCTTTGCAGCTTTGCGGGCAGCAACTTTTTCTTTCGCTTTTTCTTTCGCCTCTTTGCGCATCTCCGAATGGTCTACGATGCTTCCATCCTCGCGCTTCTCTGCACCACCAAGCGATGCCGCGAACACGTTCTTCGCCTGCAAGAACGATTGCGCTCCGAGATAGTAAGCGGCCCCCTGTTCTTGAAAATTTTTCTTTTTACCCATTATTGGTGGCAACTCAAACCCATGTTCTCTTGCCATCTCAGGTGTAATATCGATACCCTTAAAACGCGTAATAATACTGCTCGGAAGAATACCCAAACGCACCATCTGGATAAGGCCAAAGTTCCGCCATCCTGATTCGTTATCGATAGCGAGCATTAGCTGTGTACCACCAATAGCAGTGATGACACCGCCCGCCATTTGCCAGCGGTTCTTCATATAAAGCTGTTTACCAGGAATATCTCCTGCGACTTGACGGAAGCCAGAGATAAATGACAGAACACCCGCACACATCATGCCAAGGCCGGAGAATTGGCGCTTGTGATTCCACCACTGGATAGGATTAACCGCTTGGTACAGACGCGTCCCCACATAACGAATGGGGTTCTGCTTTGCCATCAAGGTATATTTTTCGGTTTCTTCTGGCGTATCTTTTTTGTCCGGTAGAACCGTAGCGATTAACATCGCACAAATACCAGCGAAGCCAGAGCGTGCAGACCATTTATTGGTCATCTTCTGGAATGCGCCTGCTTCGTTTACTACACGATCACGGAACGTAGCCGATTTTGTGTCTTGCAGCCGCTTAAAGCCCGTACTCAACGTCTCCGGCAACTTACCGATTTTTTCTGGCAACTTTCCAAGCGCTTCAGGAATTTTAGCAATCTTCTCCGGCAGCGCGGTCAAGCGCTTTTTGTCGTAAAAGCTTTTCTGCAGGGGGTGAGTCCCTAGGCCGCCCTTTTTAAACACACCATCCAAAATATTTTTTGGTGGATCGAAGAGATAGTGGAGCGCTTTGTTATGGAAAGGACGCTCTGCCCATGTGGTGTATTCTTTTTCCCAAAAAATTTTCTGTGTTTTTTTATGGTCAATGAGGTCATAGCCCCCCGACTTAAACATTAACCCTTCTGCAATCAGCTGAATCACACCGATGATATTCGATGAACGGTTCACCACTACCCGAGGCGCTTTTTCAATCGCGCCTTTGCGCCAGCGTGTGCCGAAATCTTGTATGCGCTTAACAGGCCCTGAAATAGCGGTGGGAATCGTGATGCCAAATGCTTTCACCGACTCTTGTTTCTGCGCTTCGGGCGCGGCTTCGGCGGTTTCAGCGACGGCGGCCTCAGGCGCTGCTGCCTGCTCGTGCACCAGCCCTTCCGGCTGTTTCACTGGCGCGCGGGTGAGATGCGTCGCCGCCTCGCCATGCATGTCCCCATGCGGCGCTGCGTGCGCGTCGTGCTCCGTGGTCGGAGCGGTATCCATCTCGATGGTGCTATTCATACCCTTACATCATGGCACAGAATTGTTACAAACAGATGACAACGCCGGGTTTTTTTAAGGATTTTTTAAGGTTTTTTTGCCCGCGACGTCCTTATAGCGCGCGCCAACGCCGCCGTGTGTGACAGTTGTGTGAAGATTTAGGGCGTTCATATTCACCAGCGCGCATACGAATCGTATCCAAGCCACTGTATTCTATAAGAATAACCGTTTTTAGGCCACCGGCTGCGTTTCCCGCATCGAGGGGCGGTCAGAAAATTTCTCTGAAAACGCGACGAGCTGTGGGTTCGCACTCCGCCAATCAAGCGTCGGGTGGCGGAAATCGAGATAGGCGAGCGCACAAGCGACATTGATATGCGCCAACGTCACCGCGCGATGGGTGAGCAGCGGGTGCACCGCAATCACCGCCAGCGTGCGGCTAATCGCCTCTTTCCGCCGCGCGATCCAATCCGCCCATTGCTCGGCGGGCGGGCGCCGCGTCTGAATCACCCACTCCACCGCGAGGTCCATCACGCCATCCGCCAGTGCGGCGAGCGCCAACACCTCAAACCGCGCGATGCCTTCGGGAATCAGCCGTTGTGCAGCGCTCAACCCATCGAGATATTCGGTGATCACCGTGCTGTCGCAGAGTGTCAGCCCGTCATCCGTCACCAGCGCGGGCACTTTGCCGAGCGGGTTCACCGCGAGCAACTCCGGCGGATTCTCGAGCGAGTTGACCATGATTTCGTCGCAGCGTAGCGCCTTCTCGCGCAACACCACCCGGCATTTGCGCGCATAGGGTGAATTGACGGAACCGAACAGTTTCATCGCGTTTCCTTTCGCCACAATTTGATCCGGTATACCAGCACCATCACCGCGACAAGCGCCAGCGCACCCAGTTTGGCCATCGGCACAAGCTGCGCGGCGGCTTCTTTATTCTGGCCGATGAAATAGCCGATAGCGATGAGTATATTCATCCAGATCGCGCCGCCAAGCGCGGTGTATATAAAGAACGGGCGCAGCTTCATCCGCGCGAGTCCGGCGGGGAAGGAAATAAAATGCCGCACGCCGAGGATCAACCTGCCGGTAAAAATGGCCATCGCCCCATGTTTGGCAAAAAACGCTTCAAGCTTGTCCAGTTTTTCCTCGGTGATAAAAAGGAAGCGCTGATAGCGCAGCAGCACGCCGCGTCCCAAACGTTGCGCCAGCCAGTAGCAGAAATACGAGCCAGCGACCGTGCCCCCCACGCTCGCCGCCATCACCGAAAAATACTCCATTTTCCCCTGATGCACGAGATAGCCGACGGGGATCATCGTCGCCTCAGATGGCAGCGGCACAAAGGTGGATTCAAGGAAGGTCATGACAAACACGCCGACGACGCCCATCTGCTCGATGAACGCAACAAGCCAGTGCAACGCTTCGCTGAGTAATTCCACAAACGCTCCTTGATGAGAGCCTCACCATAGAACGTTAGAACAAGGTTTCAAGGGATGTTAGTGTGCAGCGACTTCTGCTTCGGCCGATTTCACCTGCGTAGTGCCTTTGTGCTCCACCTGCGTCACAAGCGCCTTGCGGATGGCATCGCGCGAACCACCGATTTCCGGCCGTTTGGCGAGGAATCCCGCCACCTCTTCCACCAGCGCACCACGTTTTGCACCCGGCTGCGCGGCAATCGCTTCGGCCGCCATGGCCTCCACCTTGCGCTGCTCGTCGAAACTGAGTTTTCCATTGGTATTGGCAGCATCCTTACTCGAAACCGCCATCAAAATATCCGAAGCGATGTATGCACCTGCTGTCACAAACCCAAAAATCGCACCTTTCTTTTTAGCCGCGTCACCGCTCTTATAATCCTCAAACACCGAGGCTGTGAGCAGCAATTCCGTGATCAGCGACCCATACCCAAACAGGCGCAGCGGCTTTTCTTTTATCCAGTTTATCGCTTGCCGGATGGGGTTGCTCGACGTCTCCTGCTTCTCAAAAACATCTGCTTTTGCTTGCTCCGGCATCAGGAACGAAGCAAGTTTCACCGCAAGCGACCACACGCCATAGCCAATGCGTTTCTTGTTGTTTGTAGCAATGCCCGAACCAAGCATTGCCGCTGCACCGGCAGTATAAAGTCCCAGCATCGCATCGGCCGGGTGGCGGCGGAGATAATTCTCCGCTTTACCTACGATGCCATTCGGCTTCTGCCCATCGATGCCGGAGAGTTCTGTTCCTTGCGGTAACCCACCCGTTTTCTGTTTCAGGAAATCCGCCGTATCTTCTGATAAGGTGCGCAGCACCCGTTCAGAACTAGGCTTGCCATAACGCGCGAGTGCAAGCGCACCGCCTGTGTAAAGCCCCCCCGCCAGCGTCATCAATTTATCTTTGGCTTTGTAACCCGCGCCGAGGAGTGACGCATCCCCAATCAGATTCAGCAGGCCCGCCAACTGCAAACTATTTTTACGGAAGAATCCGCGCGCGCCAGATTGCTCTTGGCGCGGCGCATCCGACGGGGTTTCCGTCGGCGGAAGGTGATTTTCCGTACGATTCTCCATCCTTCCATTCTACCTGAGCGGATGCAGCAAATCCACGCGGGAAGTGTGAAGTTTTTGTGACAATGATTTTCTAAGTTACTGATAAATAGTCAGGAAATTTCCTGAGCCACCACCCCAATCACCGCACGCAACACGTCCTGCAGCGCGCGCGCCTTCGCCTCGTCATAGGCGAAGGGGTACTGTTCATCCATGTAATTCACCTGCGCAAGCTCCAGCTGAATCGCCTGAATCCCCGCTGCCGGATTGCCATAGTGGCGCGTGATATAGCCACCCTTGAATCGCCCATTCAGCACCGTGGAATACGCACTGCACTCCGCCACTTCCATCACCCGCGCGGTGAGTTCTGCACTCGCCGAAGCGCCATCCGCCGTACCGAAATTGAGATCGGGCAACTGCCCCTCAAACAGCAGCGGCACGCGGCTCGCGATCGAATGCGCATCAAAGACACACTTCGTGTGATGATGGTTTTGTTCCGCAATCCACTGCGCAATCCGCGCATGATAGGGCTGCCAATACTGCGCCACCCGCGCGGCCACTTCCGCCGCATCCGGCGCAGCGCCTACATAAAGCGGCGAGCCATCAAACCGCGTCATCGGCACCAGCCCGGTGGTGAATTTTCCGGGGTAAAGCGACGTATCATCCGGCGCGCGGTTGAGGTCGACCACATAGCGCGAATGCGTGGCGACGAGCAGATGCGCCCCCATCTCCCGCACGAAATCATAGAGCCTATCCACATGCCAATCCGTATCGGGAAGTTGCTTGGCCTCCGGCGTAAGCCGCGCTAGGATGCTCTCGGGCACAAAGGTTCCGCAGTGAGGCACACTCACCAGCAGCGGGATCCTGCCCGGAAAATAACGATACGGTTCCATGCGCGCATGCTAACGCGCATGTGCCCGAGATGCAAGACGAGGAACCTATGGCACAGCCGAAAGAAAAAACCGCCACCCACGCCCCCATCCGCGCGGCGCATGGCACGAAGCTCACCGCGAAAAGCTGGCTCACCGAAGCCCCCTTGCGCATGCTGATGAACAACCTCGACCCCGAAGTCGCCGAGAACCCGGATGCGCTCGTCGTCTATGGCGGCATCGGCAAAGCCGCACGCAACTGGGAATGTTACGATAAAATCGTCAGCACCCTCACCGCGCTGGAGAAAGACGAAACCCTCCTCATCCAATCCGGCAAGCCCGTCGGCGTCTTCAAAACGCACGAGAACGCACCGCGCGTACTGCTCGCCAACTCCAACCTCGTGCCGCACTGGGCGACGTGGGAACATTTCCGCGAGCTCGACCAGAAAGGCCTCGCCATGTATGGCCAGATGACCGCCGGTTCGTGGATTTATATCGGCAGCCAAGGCATCGTGCAGGGCACGTATGAAACCTTCGTCGAGATGGGGCGGCAGCATTTCGGCGGCGACCTCGCGGGCAAATGGATTCTCACTGGCGGCCTCGGCGGCATGGGCGGCGCGCAGCCGCTCGCGGCCACCATGGCGGGCGCCAGCATGCTCGCCGTGGAGTGCGACATCACCCGCATCGAAATGCGCCTCAAAACCCGTTATCTCGACAAGATGGCGACGACGATCGACGAAGCCCTCGCTTTAATCAAATCATCGAAGACGCCCATTTCTGTGGGCCTGCTCGGCAACGCGGCGGAGGTCTTCCCCGAACTCGTAAAACGCGGCATTCGCCCCGACATGGTGACGGATCAAACCAGCGCGCATGACCCACTGAACGGCTATCTGCCCATCGGTATGAGCGTCGCGGAGGCAAAAGCACTACGCAGCAAAAACCCCGACGAAGTCATCCGCCGCGCCAAAGCCAGCATGGCCGAGCAAGTCCGCGCGATGCTCGCCTTCCACGCGATGGGCATCCCCGTCGTCGATTACGGCAACAACATCCGCCAAGTCGCGAAGGACGAAGGCGTGGCCAACGCGTTTGATTTCCCCGGCTTCGTGCCCGCCTACATCCGCCCGCTTTTCTGCCGCGGCATTGGCCCGTTTCGCTGGGCGGCACTCTCGCGCGACCCCGAGGATATCTACAAAACGGATGCGAAAGTGAAGGAGCTTATTCCGGATAATCCGCATCTGCATCACTGGCTCGACATGGCGCGGGAGCGGATTCAGTTCCAAGGCCTGCCCGCGCGTATTTGCTGGGTCGGCCTCGGCGACCGCGCGCGCCTCGGCCTCGCCTTCAACGAGATGGTGAAAAACGGCGAGCTCAGCGCCCCCGTCGTCATCGGCCGCGACCATCTGGATAGCGGCTCCGTCGCCAGCCCCAACCGCGAGACCGAAGCGATGCGCGACGGCTCCGACGCCGTGTCCGACTGGCCGCTGCTCAACGCGCTGCTCAACACCGCCAGCGGCGCCACATGGGTCAGCCTCCATCATGGCGGCGGCGTCGGCATGGGCTTCTCGCAACATTCCGGCATGGTCATCGTCGCGGATGGCACGGATGACGCCGCGAAACGATTAGAGCGCGTCCTCACCAACGACCCCGCCACCGGCGTCATGCGCCACGCGGATGCGGGCTACGACATCGCGATCGAATGCGCGAAGGAAAAAGGGCTTAAGCTGCCGATGGTAGAATAATCGAATGCGCGAAGGAAAAAGGGCTTAAGCTGCCGATGGTAGAATAATTGTCATGCCAAACTTGATTTGGCATCCAGCGCGCGAAGCGCAAACAAAATAGAACTGGATGCCAGCTTTTGCTGGCATGACAGAATAAATGCGCGAAGGAGAAGGGGCTTAAGCTACCGATGGTGGGGGGGATTCTTCAAAGAACCATAAAATCTTAATGGAAAATTAACCCAAAAAGAGTAAGGTTGAACCATGTAACAATTAAGTAATCGGAGGATATGATGCCTAGTCCATATGACCAGTTCGTTTCAACGCTGACGATTACTCGAACATATAAGAGCAATAGTTCGGAAGGTTATGGCGTAGCATTGAAAGGCAATTTCAATGAAGACGATTTTTCTACCAGTGAAAAAGAGATTCTGGCGGGTAACCCGGATACGGATAAACGTCAGTTTCTCAATCAATTTAAAGCAGCATTAGCCAAGAGGCTTCACTTACCAGAAGGTATTTTCTATGATGGAATTTCTCACGGTGAAATTAGAATTTCTCCGGCCACTAAAAAGGTTGGAAAAGAGGAACTTCAGAAAGCTGTTCAAGAAGAAATCAACGCCGCGAAAGCGCGCGTTGCCGGTAAAAAAGTTGGAGCTAATATTGAAATTAGTGGCGGTGTAGAAACTGACGGTATTGCGCTTCAAGCGGGTGCAAAAAACACGAAACCTATTCAAGTAGGCTAGTTACTAAGCAACTCCCCCGTCACCACCAGCCCATGCACGGCCTCGATATCGGGGCCGATGAAGCGGTCGGCTTGCATATAGCTCACGCGTCGGCGTATTTTCGCTTTCACCGCTTCGAGCTTCGCCGAGGTTTTGAGTGGCGCCAGCATATCCAGCGCCTGCGCGGCGATCAGCAGCTCGATGGCGAGCACATAGCGCAGCTTCGCCGCAATTTGCAGCGCCTTCAGCCCCGCACCCGGGCCCATGCTCACATGGTCTTCCTGGTCGTTATTGGTGGGGATCGAATCCACACTCGCCGGGAAGCTGAGGGATTTGCACTCGCTGGCGAGCGCGGCCGCGGTCACCTGCACCATCATGAAGCCGGAATTCAGCCCGCCATTTTCGATGAGGAAGGTCGGCAGCCCACTCTTCTCCGTGCGCATCGCGGTGTTGACGCGCCGCTCGGAAATCGTTGCCAGCGTGGTCAGCGCCATCGCCAGCTTGTCGCACACCCGCGCCGGGTAGATGGCGTGGAAATTGCCGCCATGGATCACCAGTTCGCGCTCCGGAAACAGCAGCGGATTGTCCGACGTGTTGTTGATCTCGCGCTCGATGATGCGCTTGGCATCCGCCAGTTCGTCCCACACCATGCCATGCACTTGCGGCGCGCAACGCAGCGAATAACTATCCTGCACCCGCCCGCAATCGTGATGGCTTTCCGAGATTTCCGTTTTGCCGCCAATCCATTCAAAAATCGCGCGCCCACAGGCAAACGTCCCCTCCTGCCGCTGTTCGCGCAGCAGCGGTTCGTCGGTCATGTGATGCGAGCCGCGCAGCGCCTCGATGCTCATGGCGGTGGCGAGGTTCGCGGTCGCGAGAATCTGGTTCGTCTCATGCCACAGCGTCACCGCAAGCGCCGCCGTCAGCTGCGTACCGTTGATAAGGCACAGCCCTTCCTTCGGCCCCAGCGCGATAGGTTTCAGCCCCGCTTTTTTCAAGGCATCAGCCGCGCTCATCCGCTCAAATCCATTTGCACCCGGCAGCGTGCACTCCCCCTCGCCCAGCGTCGCGAGCACCGCGTGCGAGGTCGGCGCGAGGTCGCCGCTTGCACCCACCGAGCCGCGCGCAGGTACGGCAGCGAGAATGCCTGCCTCTAGCATTTTCGCAATTGCTTTGAGTTTGGCAAGCGCGAGGCCGCGATGGCCACGGCACACCGAGTTAAGTAGAATGATCCACAGCATCAGCACCGTGTCGCGCGGCAGTTCCTCGCCCACGCCGACCGCGTGGCTGCGGATGATGTTATGCTGCAGCGTTTCGATCTGGCTTTCGTCGATGCGCGTTTTGGCGAAATAGCCGAAGCCGGTGTTCATGCCGTAAACCGTGTCGCCGCTGGTGGCGAGCGTGTGCACGAATTTCTCCGCCGCGCTCACCCGCGCTTCCACCTCAGGCGTGAAATGGATGCGAATCTTTGCCGCCGGATCAAGCGCCGCGCGCGAAAACGCATAGAGGGTTTCGATCGTCAGGTTCTCACCGCTTAATGTAATCTCGTACATGTTATTCCTTCGCCATAACTAGTTCACCATTTTTTACCACGCCCGCGCACGGGTTGAAGCCGACGTGATACGCCAGCTCCGCCGGATGCGCAATATCCCACAGCGCAATATCCGCCGCTTTGCCCACCGCCAGCGTGCCAATCTCGTGCGCGAGGCCAAGCGCCGCCGCCGCATGGCGCGTCACACCTGCCAGCGCCTCCTCCGGCGTCATGCCAAACAACGTGCAGCCCATATGCAGCATCAGCAGCAGGCTCGTCACCGGCGAGGTGCCGGGGTTGCAGTCCGACGCCAGCGCCATCGGCACGCCATGCTGGCGCAGCCATTCCATCGGCGGCTTCTGCGTTTCCTTCAGCACATAAAACGCGCCGGGCAGCAGCACCGCCACCGTGCCCGAGGCTGCCATGGCGCGTGCGCCCTCCTCGCTGAGATATTCCAGATGATCCGCCGAAAGCGCGGCGTAACGCGCCGCGAGCGCCGCCCCGCCTTGGTCAGAAAGCTGCTCCGCATGCAGCTTCACTGGCAGGTTATGCACCTTCGCCGCCTCGAACACACGGGTGATTTGCGCGGGCGTGAAGCCGATATTCTCGCAGAAACCGTCGACGGCATCGACAAGCCCATCGCGTGCCAGTGCCGGAAGCATTTCGTTGCAAAGATGGTCGACATACCCATCCGCATCGCTCGCGAATTCTGGCGGCAACGCATGTGCACCCAAAAATGTCGTCGCCACCCGCACCTTATATTCTGCGCCCAGCCGCCGCGCGACGCGCAGCATCTTTGCCTCGCTAGCCACATCCAGCCCATAGCCGGATTTGATCTCGATCGTTGTCACACCCTCCGCAAGAAAACTCTCAAGCCGCCGCGCGCTCGCTGCAAACAGCGCTTCCTCACTCGCGGCACGCGTCGCCCGCACCGTCGATAAAATGCCGCCGCCTGCCTTGGAAATTTCTTCGTAGCTCGCGCCCTTCAGCCGCTGCTCATATTCCTCCGCGCGGTTGCCCGCATAGACGAGATGCGTGTGGCAATCGATCAGCCCCGGCGTCGCCCAGAGGCCGCCGGCCTCGTGGCGTTCTTTTGCGGTGGCCACCATCGCCAGCGGCATCTCCGCCAGCGCGCCCACCCATGCAATCCGCCCGTCGCGGATGCCGATCGCGCCGTCGCGCACCATGCCATAGCCCGCGGCGTCCTCCATCGTGGCGAGATGCACCTCAGTGATCAGCAGGTCGAGCGGGTTTTGGTTGTTCAGCAAACGCTTCTCCGATAATAAGGCTGAATCATAACGGAGACAGATTGCCATGCAATGGGAAAGACCCACCACGCTCTATGCCCGTAAGGCGCTGACGGATGCCGGATGGCAGGACGACGTGACCATCGCCCTCATGGCGGATGGTCGGATTGCCTCGATTACACCCAATACTGTCATGCCCGCAGGCGCACCCAGCTTCGACCTGGTGCTGCCCGGCATGAACAACGTGCACTCGCACGTCTTCCAACGCGCGATGGTGGGGCTGACGGAAATCGCCTCCGGTGAGGGAAAAGACAATTTCTGGAGCTGGCGCGAGGTGATGTATGCCTTCACGCGCACTCTCACGCCCGAAAGCATCGAGGCCACGGCGCGCGCACTCTATATCGATCTGTTGAAGAACGGCTATACCGGCGTCGGTGAATTCCACTACATGCATCACGATGCGAACGGCGCCGCCTACCGCGACCCGGCGGAGCTGTCGCACCGCATCATCGCCGCGTCGGAGGCGACGGGCATTCACCTCACCCATCTGCCGGTGATGTATGAGACCGCGAATTTCGGCGGCGTGCCCGCCCATGCGGGTCAGCAGCGTTTTGTGCACACGGTCGACCGCTACCTCGCGCTGATGGAATCGCTCGTTGCGACCTACAAAAACAGCGCCGTGCGTTTTGGCGTCGCGCCGCACTCGCTGCGCGCTGTTAAGCCAGAATCACTAGCAGCAATTGTGAATGCGTTGCCCTCGCTCGGCCTTGCGGATTGCCCCATCCACATGCATATCGCCGAGCAAGTGAAAGAGGTAGAAGATTGCCTCGCTTGGTGCAGCAAACGCCCAATGGAATGGTTGATGGACAATCACACCGTCGATGCGCGCTGGTGCCTTGTGCACTCCACCCATTTAGTGGCGGTGGAAGTGGCGCTGCTCGCTCGCTCACGCGCCGTGGCGGGTTTGTGCCCCACTACGGAAGCCAATCTAGGCGACGGTATTTTCCCCGCGCAAGACTACCTCGCACAGAATGGCCGCTTCGGCGTCGGCACGGATAGTCAGGTCTGCGTTTCGCCCTGGCAGGAGCTGCGCCAGCTCGAATACGCGCAGCGCCTCATCACCCGCTCGCGCAACGTGCTGCATACGGCTGAAACACCCTCCGTTGGCCACACCCTCTTCACCCGCGCGGCAGCTGGCGGCGCGCAGGCGCTGGGGATTAATGGCGGCGCACTCGCGGTCGGCAAACGCGCCGATCTGCTTGGCATCTCCCTCGCCCATCCGCTCCTCGCCGAACGGCAGGACGACGCGATCTTGGACACGCTCATCTTCGCGCTTGAGCCGAAAATTACAGATGTCTTCGTCGCCGGAAACCATGTCATCAAAGACGGGCGTCACCCGCTCGAAAAACGCTAGCAGCTAGTCTTCAATCCGCCGCACTTTTTCTGAGTTCTCGATGGCAAATTGCGTCGCCGTACGGTGATGTTCCACCGCAGCCGCCTGCGTGGAAATATGGTCGCGCACCTCGCGCGCGGTGCCGAGCGCATCATGCACCTCGCGCAACAGGTTATCGCTTAACTGCGCTGTCTCCGCCATTTGCGCGCTGGATTGCTGAATCCGTTCCGAGAGCGAGCGCGACGCGCCAACAATTGCATTGAGCGATTGGCGCGAATCATCCACCACCTTGTTGGTGTGATTGGCAAGCGCCTTCACCTCCTGCGCCACCACGGCGAACCCTTTTCCGAATTCGCCCGCACGCGCCGATTCAATCGTCGCATTCAGCGCCAGCATATGGGTCTGGTCTGTGATCCGTTGCAGCAGGCTTAAGACGTCGTTGATCGAAGCCATGTCCTTAATCAACGCACCAAGTTCTTTCGCCACCGCTTCCGTATTTTCTTTGTCGCGATTGATAATCAACGCCTGTTTGCCGACATGTTTCTCCACCTCGGCCAGCGAGCTATCGAGCTTTTGCGTATCCTCTACTGTTTCCATCCATTTGCCGAGCAAGGTAATCGTGCCCTCCGCATTCGACAGCGTGTGTGACAGAATCTGGCGGCGCAGCTGGTTCACCAACTGTGCGCTGCGTAAGCGCCGCTGTAGGAAATAGCTTTTAAACGAGGCATAATGCGCGGGGAACTGGTCGATATATTCATCCGCAAAATTGCGCGGGCTATCGAAGAAATAAAGCGCCACTACCGTTTGATTGATGTTGAGTCCCAACAATTCACCAAAGGTCGAGAACCCGGCGAGCGGAATACCTTCAAATGCCTCTACCTTAGCCAGATCTGAGCCATAGGTCAGACGACGCAGCACGCAATCGTTCAGCAACGCTCCCACCGGCTTGGGTTTATTGCTGAGGAAGCGCTGTACGTCATCGCGCGTAGTCGTCACGAAATCCGTTGGTTCCAGCAGATAGAGTACATCGCCGTAATCAAGATCGCACAGGAAGCTCGCCGCGCCGTTTTTGTCATCGAAGTTGGCGATCATGCGCACATAGAGATCGCCGTCCACATCAATCCCGAATCCGCGTCCGTTGAGGCGGTGCTTCACTTCGTCCATTTTGCAGCCCAGGGCGCGTCCCACTGCTTCAAGAAATGGCATAGTCTCCAGCGTCTCCGGGTTGATCACCGTGCGCACCACCCGATGATCCGGATCCGCATCAAACACCACAAAATGCGTGCTCGACTTACGGAAATTCTGGCTCTTTAGCACGCTGTATGACTTATTCTCCGCCATTTTGGCGAAGCAGATCACCGCGTGGTCTTCGACGATATTGCGGCCATCGAACATCTGGGTTTGTTTGAAATCAAGCTTACCACCCGCCGAGCCGCCGATGAACAGCAGTGGCAAATTCCCCGCCTCATAGACGGCTTCCATCAAGCAGCTTTCGCCACAGGAAAGCCCGTCTACAAAGGTCAGCGCGAAGGTATCGCGGTAATCCAGCGCGAACGGTGCCGATACATGTTTCAGCGAAGCCGCAATTTTTTCCACGCGCGCGTCATGCGTCAACGCGGCGCCCCCACGGCGGATATCATCGTTGGGCAACGGCACTTTATGCACGCTTGTCTGCGCAATCAAATCGCGAGAGAAGCTTTGCAGCACCACTCGGTCCCACGCGCCGTCCGCTCCGCAATAGGGCGAGCCGGCACCGGTGCTACATAATTCGCCCGCCGTCGAAATCAGCAGTAGCGAAGTTTGTTCTGGAATCAGCCGACGTAGCGTGCTGCTCACCTGTTTAAAATCCACGTGCGGCGAAACAAACCCCACCACCAGTGAGGTTCCCGCCTCGTGCGCGAGCAGCGGCGCAATCGTTTGCGCATCAAGCGCGGTGGAGCGACATTCCGTCACCGCAATAAAGGGAAGTTGGCGTTGGCTGTGCAAGGCAAGCTTTTTAGCATGGCGAATCATTCCGTGTTCTCCGCAAGGTGGCGCCCCCAACGCATAGCAGCATGATTCTCTAAACTCCAGCCCTAAAAACCGCCTATCATCCTATAAATATTAGGAAATTTTTAACTTTTGCTGCCAGATAGTAACGTTATTATGCACCACTGCACACGTGGAATAGTCCGAAAAACTGCTCCGCAAGCGAATCCGCTGGAAATCGTTCCGCTGCGCACGGTAACATGGCGTCAGTCATAGCGCGGAGTGGGTCGATGCAGTTTACCGTTCGTCAGGAATTACAGCTGTTATGGAAGGCGCATCAGCGCGTGGGCCTTGCGGGAAAAATGTGCCTCTACTCCATCGAGGGCACCACGCCCTGGCCATCAAAAACATCCGGGCTGAAATTCTGGTTCGGGCCGGATGAGGTTGATCAGGCCGCCGCGTTTTTTGTCCAGCATTATAATAACGGTAACTTCCCTTATACGCCGCTGCTGCTCAACCCGATCGTGCATCAGCAGGTGAGTGAAACCGAATACACGCCGCTTGGCTCCGGCATCGTCTGGGCGACGGCGCTCGGCATCAAGCAAGTGGCGGATGATAAGCTCGCGCGCATCAAAAGCGTCGGCGCGGCGGCAAGCTACGTCGCGCGGGCGGAGAATGCGCATTCGGGCTTAAAAATCGTTGCTTTCTCGCCCGTGAAGCTGGTGGTGGATGCCCGCGGTGCCGCCCAAGGTGGCGAAGCGCTTTATCGCCTTGCCGATATCAAAGGCGAAGAATTCTGGCCATACTACCTGCTCTCCGGCGCGACCTATCCCTCGAACGTCGGCGGGTATGTCACCACCCCACTCGCAGAACTCTTCCCCGGTGCGGAAGCGGAAACGGCAGAGGATGCAGCGCTCGATGCCATCCTCACCGCGCACACCGTGCAGACTAAAACCATCGAAGAAGCCGCCACCTGCTGGGATCGCTACGACCGCCACCCCACGCTCTACACCCGCTTCGGCAACGATGTGGCGAAGCTGGATGAGAACTTGAAATTCTACCAATACTGCGCGCGCGACTTTGAACTGTTCGACGCCATCGGCCCTGCCAGCATGAAGACGGTTTCGAAAAACGAGGGCTTCGGGTTTCTGGTTCACGGGTTGATTCCGCGCGGTAGTATTGTGCTACTTGCGGGCACCGGCGGCACGGGAAAAAGCTCCATCGCGCACAAGCTCTGCTGCCTTGCGGCAACGGACTGGCGCGACGACGAACAGCCGCTCTGGCTCGGCCAACCGCTCAACAAAGAACTGAGCAAAGGCATTTGTGTCTATTTCTCCGGCGAAGACGGCCCCGCCATCATCAACGCCCGTAACGAGATTTTCGACCCCGAACAGCGCGCGAATCGCCTCATGTTCCAGCGCAACCATTTCGTTTCGGCGGATGGCGGGGAAATCACCTTCGCGGAATTTCTAAATCGCCTGCGCCAGATGCCAGAAGTGCCGCTGCTGGTGGTCGACCCGGCGCGTAAATACCTCACCGGCGATGAGGACGACGCGGCGGTGGTCAGCGAGTTTTTCGAAGCCATCGAGCGTTTTGCGCATGAGCGCAACACGGCAGTGATTGTGGTGCACCATCTCAGCAAGGGTGCCAAACCCAAAAGCGCGCGCGATGTGCTGGATGAACTGCGCGGCTCGCAGGTGTTTATTGATCGCCCACGTGTCGTCATCGGCATGTTCCGCGAAGGGCCGAAGACCGTCGTCGGCCTCGCCAAGTGCAACATCCCCCCCAGCCTCGGCATGGTGACGGTGGAGCGCGTGTTCGCCCATAACCCCAAAACGCTCGACCTCACCCAGCTGCCGGGGAAAGACGGCGTGCGCGACCCCTATCAGGTCGCCGCCGAAGACGAGGAATAGCACAGGCACTGTTAGCTAGTTCTGGTCTGCTTGGATTTTGAGTGGTTTTTGCGCGAAAATGAGGAGATGATTTGTAGGAATAGCCGTCCTATTTCAAAAATCAGCTTCTTATTTGCAGCCAAAAAGCACCAAAAGACGAGCGGGCAAGAACTAGCTAACCGTGCCTAAGCGTGTCATTATCGCCACTTGACGCTGCCGCTGAGAACGCGCAGATTGAATAATGTTACAAAAATCATAGGACGACATATGACCCGTGGTGGAGCACGAAAAGGCGCAGGCCGACCAAAAACCCGCAAAGAACCCACCAAAGTGCTGCGCGTGCCGCTGAGCCTAGTGGCAGAGTTCAAAGAATATGCGGGGATGGAGCGCTTCAAGCTGCCGCTCTATTCCAGCCGCGTACAGGCGGGCTACCCCATGCCGGCGGATGAACATGTCGATGAACGGGTCGATCTACACTCTTATCTGGTGGATGACCCCTCGGAAACGTTCCTCGTGCATGCAACGGGCGATTCGATGATCGACGCCGGCATCCCCGACGGCACCTTGCTGGTGGTGAACCGCAAGTTGAAGCCCAGCAACGGCAAAGTCGTCGTCGCGGCGATGGATGGGCAGGTAACGGTAAAATACCTCATCATGAAAAAGGGGAAACCCTACCTCATGCCCGCTAATCCCGCGTTCGACGAGATCCCGATCGACGCGGAAACGGGCGTAACGATCTGGGGGGTCGTCACCAAATCCATCCAGTCGCACTAGTGCGGTTGATTGATCTCTAGTTCAGCGAGGCGCTGGCACCGGCGCTACGCTCGCGCTCGGCGAGGATGGCGGTGGCGCGGTCTTTATCGTTCATCGCACCGTTGGCGAGAATTTGTTGCATGTTGCTGCTGCGCTGGCCGGTGCGTTCCGCCCAGTCGGTGCGGCGGCCGCTATCCATCTCCTGCGACTCGACCATATCCATCGACGGTGCCATGGCGTGGCCGACGGTGGGAACGAGTACTGGAGTGTGTGTCGTGCGGGTGGCTGCGGTTGCGTGTTCATCAGCGGTTTCGGTGAAGGCGCGCTTGACGGCCATCACGCCGCTGAAGAGGCCAGTAGCGATGACTGCTACGCTGATTGCGGGCAATTGGAGAGCAGACAAAGCGCCAACACCTGTGATTATCCCAGCCGTTACTAGCGCGTTGAACGCAAAGGTCGCGAGCGAGAAAATCCCCATCATCAGCGAGCCGTTGAAGGCGCCGGTGCCGAATCCGCCCAGAAATGCGCGCAACGCCGAGGGGCGCTCGGCGGGGGTTGAAAGCGATGTGGTGGTTCTATCCATACTTACATTCTAGCATATCTTTCAGGGAGAAATGTGACAATTGTGTGAAGATTACAGGGGTTCGGGATAAAAAATGCCTATTTTTCCGCATGCAACCCCTTGCCAACCGCCACCATACCCCCTAGAACCCCGCGCATGACCGATATTACCAAACTCCGCAATTTCTCGATTATCGCCCATATCGACCATGGCAAATCGACGCTGGCTGACCGCCTGATTCAGGCCTGCAATGCTGTCGAGGCGCGGGATCTGCACGCGCAGATGCTCGACACGATGGATATCGAGAAGGAACGCGGCATCACCATCAAATCGCAAACCGTGCGCCTGAACTACCGCGCGAAGGACGGCCAAGACTATGTGCTGAACCTGATGGATACGCCCGGCCATGTGGATTTCGCCTATGAGGTGAGCCGCTGTTTGGCCGCGTGTGAAGGCTCGCTGCTGGTGGTGGATGCGAGCCAGGGCGTGGAGGCGCAAACGCTGGCTAACGTCTATCAGGCGCTCGACAATAATAACGAGATTGTGCCGGTGCTGAACAAGATCGACCTCCCCGCCGCCGAGCCAGAGCGCGTCGCGCAGCAGGTGGAGGACATGATCGGCATCGATTGCACGGATGCGCTGCATGTGTCGGCGAAATCCGGCCTCGGTATTCCGGACTTGCTCGAGGCCATCGTCGCGCGCATTCCGCACCCGCAGGGGGATGCGAAAGCCCCGCTCAAAGCGCTGCTGGTGGATAGCTGGTACGACACGTATCTCGGCGTGATCATCCTCATCCGCGTCATGGAAGGCACGATTAAAAAAGGCCAGAAAATCCGCTTCATGAATGCGGGCATCACGCAGACGGTGGAATCGGTCGGCGTGTTTACGCCGAAGAAAGTCTCGCGCGATATTCTCGGCCCCGGCGAAGTGGGCTTCATTCAAACCGGCATTAAACTGGTCGAAGAATGTAACGTGGGTGACACGATTACGGATGAGAAAAACCAAACGGCAGCGCCGCTCGCAGGCTTTAAACCCGTGCAGCCGGTGGTGTTCTGCGGGCTTTACCCCACGGAATCGAGCGACTTTGAAACGCTGAAAGATTCGCTCGCCAAGCTGCGCCTGAACGATGCGAGCTTCAGTTTCGAGGCGGAGAGTTCCAGCGCGCTCGGCTTCGGTTTCCGCTGCGGCTTCCTCGGCCTGCTGCATCTCGAAATCATTCAGGAACGGCTCGAGCGCGAGTTCGACCTCGACCTCATCACCACCGCACCCAGCGTCGTTTACCGCATGCATATGGTCGATGGCAAAATGGTGGAGCTGCATAACCCCGCGGATTATCCGGACCCGACCCGCATCGAGAAAATGGAAGAGCCTTGGATTCACGCCACCATTTTTGTGCCGGACGATTACCTCGGCAACGTGCTCGCGCTCTGCACCGAAAAGCGTGGCGAGCAGGCGAACCTCACCTATGTCGGCAGCCGTGCGCTGGTGGAATATAAACTGCCGCTCAACGAGGTGGTGTTCGATTTCTACGACCGCCTTAAATCCGGCTCCAAGGGTTATGCGAGTTTCGAGTATAAAATCGACAGCTACCGCGAGGCTGACCTTGTGAAAGTCTCTATCCTCGTCAATGCCGAGCCGGTGGATGCGCTTTCCATGATCGTCCACCGCACGCAGGCCGACCCGCGTGGCCGCGCGCTGTGCGGACGCTTGAAGGACCTCATCCCGAAACATCTGTTCCAGATCGCGATTCAGGCGGCCATCGGCGGCAAAGTCATCGCGCGCGAGACCATCTCCGCGATGCGTAAAGACGTGACCGCGAAATGCTATGGCGGTGATATTTCCCGCAAACGCAAACTGCTCGACAAGCAGAAAAAGGGTAAGAAACGCATGCGCCAGGTCGGCAATGTGGAAATCCCCCAAGGTGCCTTCATCGCCGCCCTCAAGATGGGCGACGAGAGCTAGTTAGCTCCAATTTATCGCCAGCGTCACCACCGTTTCCGGGTGCAGGCTTTGCGTTACCGGGCAGCGCTCTGCCGCGCGGGTGAGTGCGTCGCGGTGCACAGGGTCAATGCCTGCGGGCATGGTGAGTGCCACCTTCAGTTCGCCAATGCGCCGCGTGGGTGCAGCCGCCATGATTTTCTCCACCGATACGCTCGCGCCATCGATATTTACGCCGAGGCGGTTCGCGACGATGCCCATTGTCGTCAGAATACAGGTGCCCAGCGCCGTTGCCACAAGGTCGGTCGGCGAAAACGCCTCGCCCCGCCCGTGATTATCCGTCGGCGCATCCGTCAGCAGCGTGGCGGCCGAGGGCGCGTGCGTCGCCGTGCAGCGCAGCCCGCCGTTATAGGTGGCGTGAATCATGACCATGGGATGCTCCTCGGTTAGTTGCGCGTGGTGCACAGCGTGCCACCCGCCCGGCGCGGCGTCAACTGCATCCGCCACGCTTAGGGGCTTGCACTCACCGCAAAAACTGATTATGAGACTCGCCTCACCCTCGGGATGGGGCATTAGCTCAGCTGGTAGAGCGCTTGCATGGCATGCAAGAGGTCAGCGGTTCGACTCCGCTATGCTCCACCAAACCGGACTTCGTGTCCGAAAAACCCCGCCAAACCGAGAATGGCAGCGCCAGAGCGGGAGTTCGATAACCTTCTTTTTTGCTATACGCTACAGGGGTTACCAAAGTCACTTTTAGCACAGTTCTCCTACGCTCGAAGTCTGAGGAAAGCCAGAATTCATGCGGGTTTTTGAGGAATTGCAAAAAAGTTCGATTAATGTTTCCCAAAGTGTGATCGACCGTGCCGCAATTACGGATTTTTTCGTCCGCAATGATGCGTTTTTCCTCCAGCTGCTTAATCTGCCGTTCGTAGGTGGCGACCAGAACCTGACTATCCGTAGCGACGATACGATCAACCAGCTGCTCGATTTTAAGGTCAATCAGCTGCTGCTCCTTCTTTAGGGTTGCTTCCGCATCCTCATAATTGAGCATCCGCATCTTTTTCGCTTCCTCGATTACCTGTAGCACAAGGTCAATCATGCCGGGGGCTGGAGTCAGCTGCTTGAGCAATTCCTGAAAATCTTCTTCTGCCTTATCCCGGCTAATTGACTTGCCGTATAGCTGGCACCCTTTCTGGCGGCACAGGTAATACGGATGTTCTTTGTATTGCCCCTTAGACCAGCATGACGTGAGAGGATGTCCGCAGCAGTCGCAAATCACGAATCCGCGTAAGATAAAATCCTGCTTCACTGCCGGACGGTATTCCGCCTTGTTGCGTCCATGCAGCTTTTCCTGAATCTGCGTGTATATCTCATAGCTGATGATTGGCTCATGCTTGCCCCTCATCAGGCCAATGTTCCACTGAGGGAACTCGTAATAGCCCGTGTAAACCAGCTGGTTCAGCATATCCAACACACGCTGGATATGGACTCGCCCCTTTTTATCACGGGGAAAAGCGGGTTGGTTTTCTAGATACGCCTGCAACTCCACCACCGAACTAAAACGGCCTGATGCGTAGCCCTCTAAGCCGTTTTGAACGATGGTCGCAAGCGGTTCATCCCGCACCATCACTTTTCCATCACCGGCGCGGCGCTGCATTTTGTAGCCACGCGGTGCCTTCATAATCCAGTAGCCATTCATCATCCGCGCACGCATCCGGTTCTTTACCTGCTCGGCATTTTTCTGCCGGTGGTGCTGCGATACGCTGGCCAGCAAGTTCTCGACCAGCTGGCTATCAGAGTCTTCGCCAAACTCGATGGATGGCGATTGCAAGATGCCGCCTGCATCCTGAATCGCAGTGCGTAGTTCCAAATGCGCTTTAAGGCCGCGTGCTAACCGGCTGATGTCATCAATGATAACGACTGTTTGTTGATCGGGATACTGCCGGAGAAAATCCAGCATTTCCATCATGGCTGGGCGGTTTATCAAGCTGCCCGATACGCCTTCCTCATGGAAGGAGCGAATGACTTCAAGATTGCGATGCTTTGCAAATTCCCTACAGCGTGTGTCTTGCGAAGTTAGGCCGTGTCCGTTTTTGACTTGGTTGGGGTCTGATACCCGGCAATAAATAACAGCTTTTTGCATGGCCTCCTGCATCCGAAGCCCCGTTATAAAATAGTATCTTGAGGGGCTTTCGGCAGGATAACACCCTGCATCTGCGAATCAATGCTCTTTTGAGATTCTTTCTCCTTTCTCGCCAGCCGGTTAATACCCAAGTGATAGTCGAAAACACTATCGACAATCATCCATACCGCATTCACCAGTTCGAGCTTTTGCTCCTCTGTTAAATCGAACTTATCGACATGCTTCCTGTATGGGGTCAGGTCGGTAATCATCGCCAGCCCCCAACGCACACGAACGCCGCCTGCGCGTATGCAGGTGGGTTTGATTCAAAACGATGAAAAAATGGGCTTTTGGTGCTGAGGAGTGCTGATGGTCGCACGTCCCGCGATGATATGTGTACACATACCAAATTCTGTTCACCGTGTTTAGCATTTTTTTGTTCGAACATCCTAACGCCCTCTCTGCTTGGCGTTAAGGCGCATGGCGATCTTCAAAAGCGCAATCGTCCACATCTGCCATGCCTTGGTTCGACCACAGCCGATACGATAACAAATGGGCTTCCACGGAACCCGCGCTGCGCGTAGCCAAATCAGGCGGCGCTCGGCTTCATCATCGAGGAAGAAAATCCACTGGATTGTTTCTTCCATTCGCGCCACGGCTTCTGCCGACGGGGGACCAAGGCGCATTGGCAGGCGGTCTTCCGCCAACTGCTCCGCGACGGTTCGCACAATAGCTGGCCATGTGCTGAAGAATCCCTGCACCTTCACGGGTGGCAGGCGTTTCAGCGTGTAGGCTGCCTCCTCGAACCGGTCGGCTACGTCGGTAACAGTCCATTTTTCTGGAACGGTTTTTCTCATGCTTTGCCCTCTGTGATGAGTTGCACGGCGGATACGGCTGCGCCGCCCTCAGTGGCCGTGCGCCACCAGCGGGTCAGATCGGGCATGTAATGCTGGTTAATCCACTGGCAGGCAAAGGCGCTGGGGCAGCGGATGACGACGGTATTGCCCTGCAAATCGGTGACGACCGTGTTGGCCAGCCAACTGCGGCAGGTCGCCTTGCTGTGCTTTTGCTGGAACGCATCCAGCACCGCATCCCATGCCTGCTGCAAGCCCGGCACATCGCAAGCCGGTGGTTTTGGTGGATGACTGCCGCCGGAGAACCCGCCCTCCAGAATCTTTGCCACATGGTCGGAGGATTCCACTGCCCAGCCAAGGTCAATCGTCCAATCCTTGCCTGCTACTTTGCCAAGGCAGAAATCGCTGCTGCCGATGACTTCGCAGAAATATCGCCATGCCCGGATGTCCTGCTGGAAGTCCTGCTGCCACCGCTCCAGCATTTGCTGTCTGCGTTTGGGTGTAATTCTGGCGCTTTGCCCTTTGGTCAGTTTGTTCTGAACTTCTGCATTCCATATTTGCAGCATCTGCTCTGCAATGTCGTCTGGCAGGGCTTTTGTTTTCTCCCTCTCGCGCTCTCCCTCTGCTCTCGCTCTTATTTTTTTATCTGAAATCTGTTTTTTCTGAGTTTCTGCATCTGAGTCTGAAGTCTGTAATCTGCTATCTGTATCTGGTGCCTTTTTTGCTGTTTTTGCGTCACCGCCTGCCACGTTGCGTTTCACCGCGTCACTTCCTGTCACATCGCGTTTCTTGGTGTCACGATGCTTTTGCATCCGTTCGGTGGAAGTGGTGTGCTGCCGCTTATCCCAAGCGGTGAGCCGGTTCTGCTCATTGAGCATTCCCTTGGTGTACATGGCGACGATGATGGCTTCCACCGCCGCCGTTTCCATGTCCTGCATGATGGCGATTTGTTCCGCGTCCACTTCGACCGTGCCGCGTGATTTGTGCTGGGATGCCGCATCGAGCAAGCACGTCCAGACCGCCACCACATTCGCCATCGGCTGCTTGGCGCGGTGCGCGATCACCTTCAGCTTAGGGTCGTGTGGCATACCGTGATACATCCTGAACCATTCCATCGCCATGAGCCGGTCTATTCATCAAGCAGGCTCTGCTGCCCGTCATCGGGCTGGTCAGGGATGCGATTCTGATCTTCCTGTTTCAGGGAAAGCGCCAATTCGATGCAGCCCTTGGTGAGCTTGGCGCGGTCTAATTCCACAGCTGCTTGCTTCTTCAGCTGGAGCAAGGTTTCCAGTTCCATCTTCCGCATCGTGTCGATGGTCAGACGGCAGATTTCGTCAAAGGTTGAGATAGGTTTTGTGTGGTCATTCATGTGTGCCTCCGTTGGTTAAAACGGTTCGTTGTTCGAACTGTTCGGACAAAGGCTGCACGACGGTATGGGGGGCTGGCGTGGGGCTTGGATAGACCTTGGGTGGGGCTCAAAGGGGGCTGCGTTTCCCCGCACATGATTCCAAATCATGCTGTCAACGCCCTTGGGTGGGGCTGAGGGGTGACCTTGGGTGGGGCTGTGAGGGGGCTGGTGCGCCCACCCCTGTAAACATCAGCTATTTATTGAATGTTTGCCATTAACCTCTATGCTGCATAGTGCGTAACGGGCGTAAGAACCCGCGAAGATATGTTGGACTCATATTTGCCATTCAGTCCTCCCACTATGTTGGGAGGGCGATGGAATATAACACCCGCGAGGGGAATACATCGCGGCTGCTTCGCGGCTTCTTAACCTCCCGGCACCAGTAGTGTGCCAAGGCTAGCGCCTCGTTACTCATTATGGAGGTAACGAGGTATGGAACAAATAAAGATAGCACATTCAACAAACGCCTATATTGGCGCACGCATCCGACAGGCACGGCTAATGCGCGGCATGAACCAGAAAGAACTTGGTCAAGGACTGAAAAAGCCCATCACTTTTCAGCAAATCCAAAAATATGAAAACGCTACCAATCGTATATCGGTCGAAATGCTGGAAGAATTCGCAGCCATCTTAAAGCTGCCGATTACCTTCTTCCTGCCGGGGAATGATATAGAATTCGAGCCAGTATTAACGCCTTCAGAAGCTGAATTGCTCGAATGCTTTCACGCGATGACTGCTAAATCACAAGCCGCGCTCATTGCGTTGCTTAAAGGCACAGCGCGAGCAATCTGATGGGCTACAAATACCAAAATAAACTGGATGCTGAGAACGACCGGCTTTACTGGAGCCGATTTCCGCGGTGGTATCGGCTGATTGCCAGAATCCTTGGCATCATGTTCATGACCATTTTTGTTATGCTTGCAATGTATGGTACTTTTGGCTGGATCATTCTCCGTTTCCTGTAATGGAAGATTCAGTCGGTAATAGCCGCGATCATCGGATGATATAAGGCTGCGCCACTCGCGCTTGTGCTTAAAAATATCGCGCACGCGCACGGCACGAGAACCAGATTCATAGATCAGCGTTTTGCCATGCACCCACGGCTGGCGGCTTCGTGCAGCATCATGCAGCTGTTCCACCACACGCGCCTGCACGTCGCCAAGATGGAACTCTTTGCCCCTTAGCGTGACATGGCGATAATCGTTTGAGAAATGAAACTCGCCCTCAACACCGGGCTTTGCGGGAAATGCAAGTGTATTTCCTTGTCCTACGCTATAGGTTTCCTCAAATTTCTTACGGTCTTCCTGAAGCACCACCAAATCGCCGATTCGTACCATGATGGCAGGTTGCGGCGGTTCGTAGGCAAGACGAAATATATGCCCCTCCTGCTTGATGGAGCGGAATTCTCGGAGCTTTGCCCGACCCGTACTGCATATGCGGCGGAAGTCTTGGGGGCGCACCCCGCTAAATCCTTCCTTCGGTTCATGGCGTTCATAGATGAATCTGCCATCCTTGATTACGCCACGTTCCACATAGCGCAGAGGTAACCAGACACTGGTACGCAACAAGTCATTCTCTATTGCGTAGTATGTGTCCTCTTGCGTTATTCCCCATCGCCTCCACAAATTATGCAGTCGGTCATATGCTTTGTCGTGAAAGACCATGCTTTCCCTCGCACATTGCTCTTTTTACAGCTTTTATTGCCGAACTGCTTTTATAGAATCCATTTCGCAAATGCACAACCATAAATCTACATGATGCAATAAATAGACACGCTTAGGTTGTTTTTGACACAGGGAATTCCGACGTTTCATAAAGCAATGAGCAGGCTTCCAATAAGTTGCTTGTTGAAGACAATTCCATAAGCGGCACTTTTCAAATTTGGTTTCTGTAGTTTTGATGCATCGCTACGCCAAGCAAATGCAGCACAAACGTCATGATACGGCATATTAGTTGTAAATTAATAATTGTCGGCTAGTATGTTACGCATGTTAAAGTCTATATTATGTCTGTTCTTAGTGTTTTCCATGCTGACTGCGCCGATCACGCACGCAGCAGCGGCTGATTGCTTTAATGATAAATGCCATGGCGTTGTTTCAGAACAAGACGACCACCATCATGAAGCTGATTTGCAAGCCGATGAACACGCCCAGCTAGATTTTGATTCCGAAGGCAACCCACATAATGGGGTAAGCCATAATCATTCCCACCACCATCATGGCACCGATTTTAATCCAGCCTACTCAGGACTGGATATTGCTGCTCCTGTAGAGGGAACAACATCTTTGGCGTATTGGAAAGATAACTTCTATTCCGATCACTGTGCCAGCCCACTCTTAGAACCACCCTCACACGCTTAATTCCATAAGGCAGGCTTGCGCCTGAAAGAGTGCCTATTCAGGCGCTCTGATGCCGCATGTCCTATCCCATATTGTTCAAGGAATTAAGCGGTGAGAACCCATGTATCAGAAAAAATTAGTGTGGCTGCTGTGCGCCACGATATTGTCCAGCCAATCTGCGTTCGCGGAAGATGCCGCTAAGGTAGAAAATACCACAACAGCTCCCGCAGTAGCCGTCGCTTTGCCGGAGCAAAAAACCAGTGGGCTTACGCTTGATGCAGCGATTGCCAAGGCACTGGCACAGTCACCGCGTTTGCAAGGTTTCGGCAGCGGCGTTGCTGCCGCCAAAGGTGAACAGCGGCAGGCTGGCGCATGGGTAAACCCGGAAGTGGGTGTGCAAGCGGAGAATGTGGCGGGACAGGGTTCTTACAAAGGCTTTGATTCCGCCGAAGTGACCTATGGGGTTACGCAGGAAATCACCATTGGGGGTAAGATTTCAGCGCGGGAAAGCATTGCCGGCAAGGGTTTGGAAATTGCCAGTCTCCAGCAACAAGCCGCCGCGCTCGATATTATTCGGGATGTCACCACCGCCTATGCCGAGGCAGTTGCAGCAGAAGAAAATGTACGCCTTGCCACTGAGCAAAAGGAACTGGCCGAAGATGTATTAAAATCGGTCAGTGTGCGCGTAGGCGCAGCAGCAGCTCCCCTTATGCAGAAAAGCCGCGCTGAGGTGGAAAGATCCACCGCAACTATCGCGCAGGATAAAGCAGCGCGTGAGCGTACCATAGCACTAAAAAACCTCGCCGCGTTGATGGGTGAACCTGTACCCGTTTTCACATTAGATCATTCCGCTTTTTATGCCGCTACAAAACCAGATTCTGCGGCACTAGACGAAAAGCTGAAAGCTAACCCCGATATTGTACGGCTCAATGCTTCATTGGAACAATCCAAAGGAAGGCTTGATTTAGAGAAGGCCAATGCCATTCCTGACCCACGCTTGAGCGTTGGAGTGCGCGATTTTCGCGGCAGTGGCGATCAGGCATTTGTGGTGGGCGTATCATTGCCTATCCCCGTCTTCAATGCGAATGGCGGCAACATTGCAAAAGCCCGTAGTGAAGTAAGCCGCGCTGAACAAGATAATCAGCAGACTACATTGAACACTAGCGCCGAACTAACACAGGCGCGTGAGCGTATGGAAAATGCGTATCTGCAAGCTGAAACCCTAAAAACAGAAATCCTGCCATCCGCCGATAAAGCCTTCCGGCTGGCGCGTGAGGGCTATGGCTTGGGGCGCTTCCCTTACCTCGAAGTGCTGGACGCGCAGCGCAGCTTGTTTGGGGTGAAGCAACAACAGATCGCTGCACTGAAAGATTTTCATGCAGCCCGTGCCAGTGTTGAACGCCTAACCGCCGCGCATCTGGCGATGATACAAAATAAAGGAGAGAAAAATGAAGAATAAGAAACTCATCATCATTGCACTGGCGGTGATTCTCGCAGGTGGCGGATATTGGCTTTATCCATCAAGTGATAAGCATGCGGAATCTGCCCATAGCGAGGGAGAAGCTGGGCATGATGACCATGCGAAGGCCGAAGGCGGCGACGAGCATGGCGCGGCGGAAGAAGAATTCGAGCGCGGGCCAAATAAAGGCAGACTTCTGAGAAAGGATGATTTCGCCGTTGAAATCACCATCTTTGAAGATGGTGTGCCGCCGCAATTCCGCGTCTTTGCCTATGAAAATAATAAGCCGCTCGACCCATCCAAGGTGCAATTGACGATGGAACTGACGCGGCTCGATGGCGAAGTGAACAGCTTTAACTTCGTGCCAAAAGATGCCGCATTGATGGGCGATGCGACGGTTGAAGAACCGCATTCTTTCGATGTGAAGGTGAAGGCCGTGTATGATGGCAAGCCCTATGAATGGGCATTTGCATCCTATGAAGGCCGCACGAGCATTACCGATGCAGCAGCAAAAGTTTCTGAGCTAAAAACCGAAGAAGCTGGCCCTGCAACAGTGCGTGAAACCATCGCGCTTACGGGGCGTGTGGCGTTGAATCCGAACACCACGGCCAGCGTCAAAGCACGCTTCCCCGGCGTGATACGCACGGTGAAAAAATCATTGGGCGAAACGGTCGCCGCCGGTGAAGTGCTGGCAACCGTTGAAAGCAATGAGAGCTTGCAGGTCTATGCCGTAAAATCACCGATTGCCGGTGTGGTGTTAGCCCGCCAAGCCAATATCGGTGAAGCAGCCGGTGATGCGCCACTATTTACCGTTGCAGACCTCTCGAACGTCTGGGCGGAGTTCCACGTTTTCCAGCGTGATTTGGAAAAAGTGAAGATTGGGCAACAGGTGATGGTGCGCGGCGTGGAAGGCAAAATGGAAAGCCTTGGCACGATTAACTCGCTGTTGCCGATTACTGAGGCATCCAGTCAGACTGTGGTGGCGCGTGTCACCATCGATAACGCACATGGCCATTGGCGCTCCGGCATGACAGTTCGCGGCGATGTGATCGTAAATGAGCGTGAAGTGCCGCTAGCGGTGAAAGCCAGCGCCTTGCAGCGTTTCCGCGACTTCACAGTGGTATTCGCTCAGGTGGGTAACAACTACGAAGTGCGGATGCTGGAGCTTGGAGCCAATGATGGGGAATGGGTGGAGGTGTTGGGCGGTATCAAACCCGGCACACGTTACGTCAGTGAAAATAGCTTCCTGATACGCGCCGACATCGAAAAATCCGGCGCAAGCCACGACCACTAGGAGCATCCCCAATGATACTTGAAAAACTCATTCATTTCTCAATCCGCCAGCGATGGCTGATTATGATTGTCGTCTTCGCATTAAGTGCGATTGGCGTTTATAATTTCGGTAAGCTGCCGATTGATGCCGTGCCGGATATTACCAACGTGCAGGTGCAGATTAACACCGAAGCACCGGGATTCTCGCCGCTTGAATCCGAGCAGCGCGTTACCTATCCCGTGGAAACCGCCATCGCCGGTTTGCCGGGGCTAGATTACACACGCTCCCTCTCACGCTATGGCCTGAGCCAAGTAACAGTGGTGTTCAAGGATGGCACGGATATTTATTTTGCCCGCCAGTTGATTGCCGAACGCTTGCAAGAAGTGAAAGGCCAGATCCCCGCAGGGCTTGAGCCAACGATGGGGCCGATAGCCACTGGCCTTGGTGAAATCTTCATGTTCACCATTGAACCCAAAGAAGGTGCAAAAAAGCCCGATGGGAGCGAATGGACACCCACCGACCTGCGCGAATTGCAGGATTGGGTAGTAAAACCGCAGTTGCGGAACCTCAAAGGTGTTACAGAAGTCAACACTATCGGCGGGTTTGAAAAGCAATTCCACGTCACGCCTTATCCTGAAAAGCTGCTGGCTTACGGCCTGTCGATGAATGATGTGATGACCTCGCTGGCGCGTAACAATGGCAACGTGGGTGCAGGTTACATCGAGAAAAATGGCGAGCAATATCTTATCCGCGTTCCGGGGCAGGTAAAAACACTCGAAGACATCAGCCGCATTATTGTCGCCCAGCGCGATGAACTCACCATCCGTATGCGCGACGTAGCCGATGTATTAATGGGTGAAGAACTCCGCACGGGCGCAGCGACGCAAAACGGCAAGGAAGTGGTGCTTGGCACGGTGTTCATGCTGCTGGGCGAGAACAGCCGCGATGTATCACAGCGCGTGGCGGCACAGTTGAAAGAAATCAACCGCAGCCTACCGCAAGGGGTGATTGCCAAAACCGTTTATGATCGCACCGTGCTGGTAGATCGCACGGTTGCAACGGTCGAGAAGAACCTCGTGGAAGGCGCATTGCTGGTGGTGGTGATTCTGTTCCTGCTGCTGGGAAATATCCGGGCGGCATTGATTACCGCCGCTGTGATTCCGATTACCATGCTGATGACGATTAGCGGCATGGTTGGCAATAAAATATCCGGCAACCTGATGAGCTTGGGTGCGCTGGATTTCGGCCTGATTGTCGATGGCGCGGTGATTATCATTGAGAACTGCCTGCGACGGTTTGGTATGGAGCAGCACCGGCTTCACCGATTGCTGACCAAAGAAGAACGGTTTGCGCTGGCCTCCGCCGCAACTGCCGAAGTAGTGAAGCCAAGCCTGTATGGGGTCATTATTATTACGGTGGTGTATTTACCGATCTTCGCGCTGACTGGCGTGGAAGGTAAAATGTTCCATCCGATGGCCTTCACGGTCGTTACCGCGTTGCTGGCAGCATTGTTGTTGTCCTTTACTTTCGTTCCGGCAGCGGTGGCATTGTTCGTCACAGGCAAGGTGGAAGAAAAGGAAAATTTCATCCTCCGCAAATCGCGGGAATGGTATGAGCCGAAGCTGAACTATGCGCTGCGTAACGCTAAGAAAATGGCGTTGGGCGGGGTGTTACTCGTTGTCTTGAGTGGCATCGGTGCATCGCGCATGGGGGCTGAGTTTATTCCCAGCCTCGATGAAGGTGACATTGCGCTTCACGCGCTACGCATCCCCGGCACTTCGTTGAGCCAAGCAGTGAAAATGCAAAAGGCGCTCGAAGCCCGCATCAAGCAATTCCCCGAAGTGAAGGATGTATTTGCCAAACTCGGTACGGCAGAGGTCGCCACCGATCCCATGCCGCCCAGCGTGGCCGATGCATTCGTAATGCTGAAAGACCGCGACCAATGGCCTGACCCAAGCAAGCCCAAGGCCGTGCTGGTGAAGGAAATTGAAAAAGCGGTGAAAGAGATTCCGGGCAATAACTACGAATTCACCCAGCCGATTCAGATGCGCTTCAACGAACTGATTTCCGGAGTGCGTAGCGATGTTGCCGTGAAAATCTATGGCGATGATTTGGAAACGCTGCTCGAATCCGGCGAGAAAGTCGAAGCCGTGATTAATACGATTCCGGGCGCAGCCGATGCCAAAACCGAACAGATCACCGGCTTGCCTGTCCTCAGCATTATTCCCGACCGCGATGCACTTGACCGTTACGGCATGAACGTGGCCGATGTGCAGGATATTGTGGAAGTGGCGATGGGCGGCAAAGCAGTCGGCCAGATTTTTGAAGGTGATCGCCGCTTTGACCTTATCGTGCGCCTGCCGGAAGCGTTACGCAACGATATGGAAGCCTTGAAGCGTCTACCCATACCGATGCCAACCAAGGCCACGGATGACCCGCACCCGTTTGGCTATGTGCCGCTTTCGGAAATCGCCACCATCGAAATTGCACCGGGGCCAAACCAGATCAGTCGTGAAAACGGCAAGCGGCGTGTAGTGGTAACAGCCAACGTGCGTGGGCGTGACCTTGGCTCATTCGTTACCGAGCTACAACAAACCGTGCGCGACAAGGTGACATTGCCCGCTGGCTATTGGGTGGAATATGGCGGCACATTCGAGCAGCTGATTTCGGCCAGCAAACGCTTGCAAGTGGTTGTGCCGATGGCATTGCTGCTGATTTTTGGCTTGTTGTTTACCTTGTTCCGCTCCACCCGCGATTCGCTGATTGTGTTCTCCGGCGTACCGCTGGCGCTCACGGGCGGCGTGTTGGCATTGGCGCTGCGTGACATTCCGCTCTCTATATCGGCAGGCGTGGGTTTTATCGCCCTTTCCGGTGTGGCGGTGTTGAATGGCGTGGTGATGGTATCCTTTATCCGCAAGCTGCTCGATGAAGGTCTGCCACTAGATCAAGCCATTACCGAAGGTGCATTAACACGCCTTCGCCCCGTGCTTATGACCGCGCTGGTCGCATCGCTGGGCTTCGTGCCGATGGCGCTCAATGTCGGCGCAGGTTCCGAGGTGCAAAGGCCACTCGCCACAGTGGTCATCGGCGGCATCATTTCTTCCACCATCCTCACCCTCTTGGTGCTTCCGGCGCTTTACCGGCTGTTCCATCGGGAGGAGCCAGACTTCAAAGAACCGACCAATCAAACTTTTCACCATCAACCAACCATGAAGGAGTAACTCTATGACTAATCTGAAATCCCTTTTTACCGCATCCGCTCTGGCACTGGTGCTGGGCGTTGCTGCCCCTGCTATTGCCGGTGAACACAAAGCCGAAGATGGCAAGAAAATGGAAAAGGCCGTCCATAAAGACGGTGACCACAAAGACCACGGCAAGCATGAAGGCCACAAAGATGGCGACAAACACACGGATGGCGATAGTCACGATCATGACAAGAAAAAAGCTGGCAAGCCTGATGCAAAATAAGCAGAAAGCAAAAACTTCCTGCCACGATCACTGCGATTCCAGCGGGCAATCAGACGTATCAGGAGCTTACCGCAAGGTGCTTTGGATATGTTTGATTGCCAACGCGGTGATGTTCGTGGCGCAGATGATTGCAAGCTACGCTGCACACTCCGTTTCACTGCTGGCCAATAGCGCGGATTTTTTCTCTGATGCTGCGAATTACGGCATCAGCCTCTATGTGCTGAATCTATCCCTGCGCCAAAAAGCCAAAGCCTCGCTATTCAAGGGTATTTCTTTAGGTGCTGTGGGGCTTTGGGTCGCATTTGAGACTCTGCACCACGCGCTACAACCCGAACTGCCAGAACCGCTTATTATGGCCGTTATCAGCGTTGTGGCATTGGCGGTCAATGTGGGTTGTGCCGTGCTGCTCTACAAATACCGTGGTGGCGATAGCAACCGAGAATCCGTGTGGATTTGCAGCCGCAACGATGCCATCGGCAATATCGCAGTGATGATCGCCGCTGCTGGCGTGTTCGCATCCAGCACCATTTGGCCGGATATTATCGTCGCCGCCATTCTCGGCTGGCTGGCCGTAACGGGTGCATGGCGCATTATCCAATCCGCAAAAAAGGAACTGAAACATGAAACATAAATTACTCACGAGCGTATCTGCTCTTATATTGGCACTCTCAGCACCTGCGTACAGCGAACCAAGCAGCCATGTGGGACATAACATGGCGGGCATGTCACATGGCGCACATGAAGAAGCCAAAACGCAAAACAGCGTGAAATTGGAATTAAACCCAGCCTCAGCATTTGCGGTTGGTAAGACAACACAGGTAACGCTGAAAATAACAAATACGGAGGATGGCAAGCCGCTAACGCTAGATGACTTAAAAGAGGCGCACACAAAGAAACTGCATCTGCTGATCGTTGATCCATCGCTCACCGATTATCACCACATCCACCCCATCGCTGGAAAGAATGCCGGTGAATTCGTATTCGATTTTACGCCGAACAAGAACGATAGCTACCGTGTATGGGCGGATGTGATTCCCGTTGCCACCGGCAAGCAGGAATATGTGATGACGGATATGGGGAGCGCGGCCAAGGACAAAGCCATTATCAGTAAAGCCACTAGCATGACTAGCAAGGTGGATGGCTACAACTTTACCCTTGCGCTGGATAGCGAACCAAAAGCTGGTAGCGCGGTGATGGGCAAGATCACCGTCACCAAAGACGGAAAACCATTCACGCAGCTAGAGCCAGTTATGGGCGCGTTCGCCCATGTGGTGGGATTCACCGAAGATTATAATTCCGTGATGCACATCCACCCGATGGGCAAGGAACCCACCAGCGACACGCAGCGCGGTGGTCCCAAACTAGAATTTCACATCGAGCCGAAAAAAGCGGGCTTCGTTAAAATGTTCGCTCAGGTGAAAATTGACGGCAAAGACATTTTTGCTCCTTTCGCCATAATGGTTAAGTAGCATGGGAGGCGTATGGGATATTTTTTACTTAAAACCGTCATTACAGCACTGATTGTTGCTGGAATCTCCGAGCTATCGCGGCGATTCAGCCTGATGGCAGCATTACTCGCCAGCCTTCCACTCACTACGTTGCTGGCGTTCATCTGGATTTACCTCGACACTGGCGATACGAAAAAGATAGCTGGCATGTCCCACGATGTATTCTGGCTGGTAATACCCTCGCTCAGTTTCTTTCTCGTACTGCCGTGGCTGCTGGGTCAGGACATGCCGTTTTGGGGCGCGTTACTGCTTTCTTGCGCCGTGACTGTTGCTGTTTATGGGCTAGGCTTTCTGCTCTACGGTCAGTTGGTAAAATAACCCCTTGACCTTAGAGTACACTCCAAGGTGTAGGTTTAATGTCATGAAGCAAAAAACAACTCAATTTCTGACGATTGGCAAACTAGCGGAGCGTACTGGCATCAGCACCGATACGCTTCGCTATTACGAAAAAATGGGATTGATTAAAGCAGCCAGCCGCTCTGAGGCTGGCTATCGGATTTACGGCGAAGAAGCCGAGCGCATCCTGCAATTTATCAAAGGTGCAAAAACACTCAATTTCACGCTTGAAGAAATACGCCAGCTGCTCACCCTGAATCGCTCTGATAAAGCGACATGCGCGGAAGTCTTGAAACACACCACTGGCAAGATCAGCGAAGCCGAACAAAAAATCCGTGAACTCAAAGAAGTCAAAAAGGCTCTGATCGCGCTTACAGAAAGCTGCCCCGGCGGTGATGTTTCAACCGTTGATTGCCCGATTCTCGATTACATCACTCGCGGAGGAGGAAAAGGCTGTTGTGACAAATAAAACCTACCAAATTGAGGGAATGCACTGCCAGTCCTGCATTCAGAAAATCACTGATGCGCTGCAAGGGTTGGCTGATGATGTGCAGGTCACGCTGAATCCGCCGCGTGCCGTGCTGAAGAATCCTAACACAGAATCATTGGACGAGCTTAATCAGGCAGTAGCAAAGGCAGGAAGCTATCGTCTCACACCACAAGCAGAAACCATATCCGCCACCAGCGATGAAGAAAAGAAAAGCTGGTTTGCCACCTATTATCCGTTGTTCCTGATCGTTGGCCTAATTTCGGTAGTGTCACTCAAGGGAGCAGAAAACGCCCATGAATGGATGTTATATTTCATGGCTGGTTTCTTTATCGTGTTTTCATTTTTCAAGCTGCTTGATCTGCGCGGTTTTGCTGATGCCTACAGCACCTATGATTTGCTGGCGAAACGCTGGCATGGCTATGGCTTTATCTACCCGTTTCTTGAGCTTGGCCTTGGGCTTGCGTTCCTGTTTGGTGCATATCTCACGCAAGCACTATGGTTCTCGATTGCATTGATGGGATTTAGCAGCCTTGGCGTGATTCAGGCGTTGACCGAGAAACGCAAAATCCGCTGCGCGTGCCTTGGCACGGTTCTGAATCTTCCCATGTCCACTATCACGCTGGTGGAGGATTTAGGGATGGTGGCAATGTCGGTATTCATGCTGATGTCGCTGAATTAACCACCCCAACCCACGGAGAGATTATGTTCAAGAAATTATTACCTGTTGTTCTGATGGTTTTTGTTGCCGCCTGTTCCAATACGCAAGGCGGCTCGATGTCTGGCATGGATATGAAAATGCCATGCTGTGAAAAATGCGAGTGCTGTAAAGACGGAAAATGTGCCGACTGCTGCAAAGATGGTGAGTGCAAATGCTGCAAGGACGGCATGTGCAAAATGTGCATGGGTAAAATGAAGAGTTGCATGTCTTCGATGAAAGACGGTGAGGAATGCGAAATCTGTGCGAAGTCTGAAAAAGAATCGATGCAGAAAAAGCATGAAGGAATGAAGCACTGAATAACTTCATGGCCTTGGTTTGCTGATGTTGGATTGTTTCTTGTATTTTCCACTATTTCCGATATTTTCTTTGGAAATTAGGAAGGTAACAAGATGCAATCCGACATCATGACCATCAAGGAAGTCTCTGAATTCCTTAAGTTGAAGGAGAAAACTGCCTACGCGCTTGCGGCACGCGGTGACATACCCGGCTTTAAGGTGGGTGGGTCATGGCGTTTTCGCAAAAGCGAATTAGAAAAGTGGATTAAACAACAGGAGGCAAAAGCTGATGCCTCTATTTAATCCACGCTTACTTGAGAAATACACGAAAAATTCAAAGCCATTGCCGCCAGAGCATGAGGCAATTATCAGCGCGTGGGCAGAGAATCTCGCTAAAGGCATTTACGACAGCGAAACCAAAAATGACGGTCAGTTCATACAGCGTATTTTGGTGGATTTGCTGGGTTATACTGAAAGCGCATCCGGCAGCATATGGACAGCACAGAAAAACCAGCCGGTAGGCAAAGGCAATGTGGATGTTGCGCTTGGTGAATTCAGTGCTGATTCCACTACCATCATTGCACCGTTTGAACTGAAAGGTGCGAAAACAAAAGACCTTGATGCGATCATGCCAGGTCGCAATAAGTCACCTGTGCAGCAAGCATGGGAATATGCGATGGATGCCAAGGGCGCAAAGTGGGTGCTGGTATCCAACTATCGTGAAATCCGACTCTATGCTGTTGGCTATGGTCGTAAGGATTACGAAAAGTTTGATCTGACCAGCCTTACCCAGCCTGTCAATTACGCACGGTTCATGCTGTTGCTCTCCGCAAAAAACCTGCTGGGCGAGCAGACGCAAATTTTACTCAAGGAAAGTGAGAAGGTCGGAAAAGAAATTACCAACCGCCTTTATACCGATTACCGCACCTTGCGTGAAAATGTCATTCGCACACTAAAAAAAGATAACGCCAGCACCCCTGAGCTGGAAATTATTTCTTATGCGCAGACGATTCTTGATCGTGTGCTATTTATTGCCTTCTCAGAAGATCGCGAATTACTGCCTGAGCATACACTGGAAATGGCTTTCACGCATCAAGACCCCTACAACCCCAAGCCAGTATGGGAGAACTTCAAAGGCCTTTTCCGCTCTATTGATAAAGGCAACGCGCAACTCAACATTCCCGCCTACAACGGCGGCTTATTCTGTCAGAACGATATTCCTGATAGTTTGGTGGTGAGTGACCCGCTCTGCGAAGGCTTCAAAAAGCTGGGCGATTATGATTTCAATACGGAAGTCAGCGTTACAGTGCTTGGCCATATCTTCGAGCAGTCGATTACTGACCTTGAAGTATTACAAGCGCAGGCAACCGGAGAAGCGATTGAAGTCAAGCAAGGCGCTACCACGGGCAAACGCAAACGCGAAGGCGTGGTGTACACGCCGGATTCGCTGACCCGCTTCATTGTCGAAGAAACGCTTGGTAGCTATGTAAAAGCCGTATTTGAAGGAACTATCAGCAAATACATCACCAAGGCCTCTGCCGGTAATACGCCGCCGCCGCCGAAGCCATCGCCAAGATCAACGAGAAGTTCAAGGACAATGGTGTGGCGCTGAGCGCCTCTACGGTGCCAGCGAATACTGTCGGCAAGGGTAGCGGATCGGTGCCCCCCGTCAGAGGTTAGCCGCTACAATATTCCCCCTAGTTCATATTGCAAGAAGCACCATGGGTGCGTAGGCGCTCAATCAACAAACGCCTATAGGCGCCTGAAATTCCCTGTTATGCAAAATAGGGAAATCTCGTGCACCGGCAACCCTGGGTGCCGCAGCTTCGTTATCGACGTGCCCCTCAAATTGGATAAGTTCTTAATAAACAGCGGGTTGTCAATCTTAACAAAACCTTAACACAAAAAGCGTGCCGTAAATGGTAGATTTGCTTTGATATTCTCGATTGATAATTAGGAATGAGGTTAGGATTATGGCGCTTACGATAGAACAGGCGAAAAAGGGCGGAAATAACATCGCCACGAAGGAGGTAAGGGCGCTTCTTGAGTCTTACGGGTTTGTTTTGGACCCCTCCAAGCGTATCAGTTGTACACATCCGGAATATCCCGATGTGCAATTCAATCTTGATCTTCAGCGTACACAAGCAGATACGCGCGCTGTGAAAACAGCGGCAGCAAAATGCGAGGAAGTGCTAAATCGCCGTGCTGAAAATCAAAAAGATGCGGCTGTGCCAGAACTTCCAAAATGGGTGACACTTCCTGCGGGTCACGAAGCGACCATTGCAGACGATAAGGTTACCATTCGCGATACGCGCCACCCCGAAGCCTATATGCGCTTTGCATTGAAAGACGAAGCTGCCGCAAATTTCTATTATAGCAACCTTGCTGCATTTCAGGAGGGCTTGGGCGACTATGGGCAGATGCTCTCTGACCTTGAGCACCATTATGGGTTTACTTTTTTGCATCAGCAAGACGGCACGCTCACGGTCTCTCAGCCCGATTACGCCATCAATGAAACCTTCGCTCCTGCCACGCTCGACGCATTGCGGGAAAAGATAAAAGCCCTTGAATCAATTGCCGAGCAGCAATGTCTGGAAGACTATGCGCTTTATGAAACGCTCACGAGGCTCCCCGGGGTTTCGGTAACCCGTACGGAAGTTGAAAATGCGGTCGAGGTAGAGGTTGCGCATGCCCATCTCAAGAAGCCGATGAAACTGCGGCTAGATGGCGCGTTGGAGCGCGTGGATGCTGAAAACCATTCTCGTATTCTCGCGGCGATGGAGGCGATTCAAAATCCCGTCCAGGAGATTGAAGAAAAAGCCGAGGTGGCACCGGCAGCCGAGGAGCCTATTGCGGCTGCACCGCGAGCCCCAGAAGAGAAGGTAGAAGAGCATCCTATGACTGCGCCTTTGCCTGCAGAGAAGGAATCGCCATCGCACGAGAGGCCACAGCCTCCTCAAGCCAAGCTTATAACGGCCGTGAAGTTCGAGGTGCCATCCGCACCAACCTATGTTGCGGCGCCGCGTGCGGACATTCCTGACGCACAAACCACTGCCCTCGTGCTTGACACAAATATCATTGTGGAGCTTGGCCAAGCGATGCGCACGGGCAAAAGAAGTTGGGCGGACCTCTTGCCTGCCATCGCGGATATGCCGGGTATTGATACGATTTATATACCAGCCGTAGTTGCCGACTGGGAGTTGCGTGGAAAAATTTCTACCGCTGAGGGGCACGAGGTGCAGATTGATAAGCGCTTTGTAGATCGCAGAAACCAGCTGCTTTATAAATCAGGCGAAGCCGCCGAGGCGCTCGTGGCCATGGCGGGCCGCTCGCGCCTAGATGTAAATGGAGAGCGCCACTATGTAGGGGGTGCGCATCCTAAAATCGTGATTTATGAAACAGAGCTCGACCGTGAATTCATGGACGGCATTCGCGATATTTATAATGACAGGACTATTCCATTTTCTTCGAAGCGTGATGCGTATAACCGCCTCAGCAAGCGTCTATGTCCCGAGGGCATGGGTATTGATTTAGGTGAATATTCTATGCAGCGTGTGGGAAAAGAGATTGCCGGGAAGCCCGTTTATCTGTGCACTAACGATATCAATTATTTCAAGAATTGTGGAGACCTCGCAAACGATTTTGGCATGCCGGTGGGTAAACTGACACTGCCGGGGCTGCTGCGCGCCTCTTTTGCCGTAGACGAGGCGGGCATCAAGCAACGACTGGAACATAATTTTGGCGCAGAGGTACCCGACTTGAGTACGAGAGCAGTGAAAGATGCTATTCTGGCGTCGGGCCAGCACAATATTGATGCCTATCCGAGCGGTTACCCTGAAGTAACACCGGGTGTTTCTCCGGGATCACATATCGGCGAATCACTCGAAACCATCCTCACCCGTGCTGCCTTGCTTGCTCGGGGCAAAGTGGCTGCATCGCCTCAAATCAAGGAAACGCCTGCCTCCATAACTATGATTCAAAAAGAGAGTGAGCCCACAATGACTCAGGAAATATCTGCCCCGATTCCGTATGAAGAAAGCTTTGGTTATAAGGTTGGTTTTCATCGAATTGTGTGCGGCCTGAGCGAGCGGCAGTTGGCGGAGAGTGTCCGTGAAATGGCGGAAGATCGCCCCAATATTGATGAAGATACGGTATTCCGCTGGCAGTCGAATCAGGAATTTCCTTCCGAGGATATCTATTCGATTTTAGAAAATATCTTGGTACACGAGAACAGCGCAGTGGTAGATAAGGATGCCGTAAAAAAACAGTTTCGGGATGCGTATGAGGTCACGAAGAAGGCATTGGAAAACCCCAATGACTTTGGTGCGCAAGATGCCTATAAGGCGGCATCATTTGCTTTTGTTAACACCCTGCGTCAGTTTAGAAAATCGGCCAATCTCCAAGATGATGCGCAATTGGCGCAAGAGGTCGTGAAACGCACAAAAAGCGACATTGAGGAAAGCCCGGAACAGATCGACGCGTTGCTGATGCTTAAGATTGCGGCAAATGCCCATCGCCCCTCTTTTGGAATGGTCCGCGCTATTGTGAAAACGCTCAATGAATATGCACCAATAAGCGAAGATAATTTGGCAAGTTTTTACAGTGCCTATGAGCAAGCGGCGCCGAAAAAAATATGGGCGGAGGACATTCAGGCAGAGCGCAGCAACGAATCGGCGGTGGACCTTAAGAAAAAAATTACCGCATTGTTTGAGAAAGATGGCAAGCAGATGTCGGGTACGGAAGTAGGAAAATTGACAGGGGTGGCGCAGTCCGAGTATTCACAACTGCTCGGTGAAAAAGCAGCATTTCCACCAAAATTTGGGAAGCGTTCGCTCGAAACTATCCGAAACAAAATGCGCGCCGGCCTCGAGAAAATCAACCCGAATGCCGTTGAGGAGTTTGACAAGTATTTTGCTGCGCTCAGCGCGGATATCATAAGCGCAAAAGAAGGTGCAGGGAAGGCGCATTAGGATGGTGCGGCAGACTCGAACCTCCGACACCGGAGGCCAGATTTGAAGACAACTTTTAGGTTATGAGGCTAAATATTGAAATTTATCCAATCCAAAGGGGTTGCGTTCTTAATCAAATGATCCGCTACCATGCTAACAGGCTGTCCGTCATGAACTTGGTCTTTATATTTTCCTGCTAGCGCTATTTTAAGCACCTGAAATTCCCTGTTATACAAAATAGGGAAATCTCGTGCACCGGTAGACTCGCGGCGGCACTGGAGGGGGTAGCAGCAGCCCAATATAGTCGGAAATTCTGAAAAATTCCCTGTTTATTCCCTGTTAAACAGGGAATATTAAGCTGAGCGCTGTTCAGCTATGACTGCGCACGCCACCAAATCCACTTCGTGTTAAGACGATTCAAGAAATTTGCTCATACATATGGTGAGGCTATTAAGCCATTCTTAGGGACTGTTAAACGAAGTCTTAACCTTTCTCCTGTATTCTTACCTGAGATAACCAGCTCGGGTATATGTCATGAAACAGGGTTTTTACAGCAGCAAAATCATCGCCCGCACGATGGCGGCAATGCTCACCACCTGGGCGCTGCTTTCGTCGGCGCAGGCGGACGATTCGAACGCCTATCTCGCGCAATGGCTGGCGCAGCCGACGCTGCAATTCAACGACACAAGCATTCCTACCGATGCGCTGCGCCCGCTTTATGCGCAAACCAATTACCAGCCGATATGGGTCGATAGCCGTGGTCTGACCAAGCGCGCAACACAGGCGCTCGAAGTAATTTCCCGTGCCGATAGCCAGGGGCTGAACCCGGAGCTTTATGCCGTGAACCTCATCCGCAGCGTCGCGGCGATGCCGCAGAGCGACACTGAAACGTCCCTACGCGTGCGCCTCTCGCTCGAAGTGCTGATGAGCCATGCGGTGATGGAATATGCGAGCGATATGCATGGCGGCGTGAGTAAACCGCAATGGGATACGGGCAAGCCCGCGATCTCCGCGGAAGAGAAGATGGCGCTGCTGAATCAAGCGGCCGCAACGAATGACACCGCGGGTTATTTGAACGCCCTCGCCCCCACCAGCAAAGAATACGCCGCACTCAAAGGTGTGTTTGACCGTTACCAGACCATCGCCAGTAATGGCGGCTGGCCGCATTTCTCGTCCGGCAAACCAATTAAGCCCGGCATGAGCGACCCACGTGTGGCGACATTGCGGCAGATTCTCGTCGCCAATGGCGACCTGCAGACGAGCGCCCCCTCCGCCCAGCCTGATCTCTATGACGCGCAAACGCAGGAAGCCATGAAACGCTTTCAGGAGCGCCACGGCATTGAAGCCGATGGCGTAATCGGCACCAGCACGCAGCAGGCGCTCGCCGTGCCGGTTTCTGAGCGTCTCGCGCAAATCGCGATGACCATGGAACGCATGCGCTGGATGCCGCAGGACATGGGCACCCGCTATGTACTCGTCAATATCCCGAGCTACACGCTAACGGCGATTTCAGGGAACGACCGCCTGAACATGAACGTCATCGTCGGCAAACCCACCAGCAAAACGCCCATGTTCAGCAAAAATATTACCGATGTGGTGCTGAACCCCAGCTGGGGCGTGCCGGCCAAAATCGCCGTCAACGAAATGCTGCCGAAAGTGCGTAAGAACCCAGGCTATCTCGCGCGTGCGGGCTATACCGTTACCGCCGCAAATGGTGAGGTGGTGAACCCGCATGACATTGATTGGAGCTCCGTGGGTCACGGTAATTTCGGCTACAGCTTCCGCCAGAAACCGGGCGATGGAAACGCGCTCGGCAAAGTGAAATTCAACATCCCGGATTCAGATAATATCTACCTGCATGACACTGCCAACCGCGGACTGTTCGCACAGGCCGATCGTAGCCTGAGCCATGGCTGCGTGCGCCTTGGCGACCCCAAAGCCCTTACCGAATTTGTGCTGAAGCATGAGGGCTGGGATGAAGCCAAAATCGATGCGAGCTATGAAAGCAGCGCTTCACGCAATGTCTCGATCACGCCGCTGCCGGTGCATCTCGTCTACTGGACGAGCTGGGTGGATACGCAAGGCCGCGCACATTTCGGCCGCGATATCTACAACATGGACAAGAAACTGCTGGTGGCCATGGGCGGCGTCAACAAAGCCGAGGAGAGCATTAAACTTGCGATGAATTAAGCGCCCTGCCACTGGCGCACGCGGCCGGTATCCACATGCACAAAATCCGACGTCGGATAGTAGCCGACGCCGCCTAGCCCCATGGCGAGCGCGGTGTTATGAACGGATGTAAGCGCGCGCCCGGCAACGCGTATATCCATGGCTTTGCCTTCCATATGCAGGCTGTGGCTCGCCACGCCCGACGAACGCGCATGCATAGCCGCATTGCTTTCCGGCGAGCGGTACCCCGAGATCACCTGAAATGGCGCGTTGGTCTCCAGCCTGCCATGAAGCGCCGCGAGCAAATCAAGCAGCGCCGGGTCGATCGGATGCACCGCGTTCGTGCGGTGGTCGCGCAGCACCTGGTTAATGGTGGCCAGCGCTTGCGGCACATAAGCACCGTTTTCCCAATAGGTCAGCGCGCAGGCCTCGCCCGTATGTAGGTTGGTGAGGGCAATGTTGCGCGCAGGCGATGCTGCCAGCGCCGCATAGGCCGGGCGGGTGAGGATCGGGGTAAGCGCCAGCCCTGCCGCGGCCATCAGCCCCGCGCGCAGAAACTGGCGGCGGCTTACGGGAGAATCCAGCCAGCGCGACGCCTCGGCGGCCTCCTCAATATTCGCGTTAACAAGCGGAAAAGGCATGACAATCCTGCATCACATCGGTTGATTTCACAGCCATTCTACCAAATTTGCTAAATGTTTCAATAAAATTAACACATTATTAACCTTTTTAGCGTTGAGTATAGGTCGCTGCCAATTAACACTTTAAAATAAGCTGAACTTTCTGAGGAAAGATTCCTCTTGCACGCAACTAAAGCTCAAAAAAATTCTCTGTTATTTCACCGCAAAACAAGGGATATGAACCTAAGGCTTCGCCAAGAAGCATAAACATCCACCCTTCGTTAACAGCGCGTTATAATACTGACCCATGCTCCGCCTTACCGAAATTAAATTACCGCTCGACCATGCGCCGGACGCGATCACCAAGGCCGCAGCCGCACGCCTTGGCATTCCGGTGCGCGAGCTGCTCTCCTGCACCGTTTTTAAACGCGGCAACGATGCGCGGAAGAAATCCAACATCCAGCTCGTCTATGCGCTCGATGTGGAGGTGAAAAACGAGGCCACGATTCTCAAGCGCTTCGCGGCGGATGTGCATGTGAAGCCAACCCCCAATACAGAATACCAGTTCGTCGCGCGTGCGCCGGCAAACCTCACCACCCGCCCTGTCGTTATTGGTGCGGGCCCCTGCGGCCTGTTCGCCGCGCTCATTCTCGCGCAGATGGGCTTTCGCCCCATCATCCTCGAGCGCGGCAAAGAGGTGCGCGAACGCACGAAGGATACCTGGGGGCTATGGCGCAAATCGGTGCTGCACACTGAATCGAACGTGCAATATGGTGAAGGCGGCGCGGGCACTTTCTCCGACGGTAAACTCTACAGCCAGATCAAAGACCCGCGTCATTTGGGGCGCAAAGTGCTCACCGAATTTGTGAAGGCAGAGGCACCGCCCGAAATTCTCACCGAGGCGCACCCACATATCGGCACGTTCCGCCTTGTCAAAATGGTCGAGAACATGCGCCGCACCATCGAATCCCTCGGCGGCGAATACCGGTTTGAGTCACGCGTGGTAGATTTCGACATTGAAGAAACGCAAAACACCCGAAGGGTGAAAGGCGTCGTGCTGGCGAGTGGCGAGCGCATCGCGGCGGATCATGTCGTTCTCGCCATTGGCCACAGCGCGCGCGACACGTTTCAGGTGCTGTATGAAAAAGGCGTTTACGTCGAGGCAAAACCCTTCTCCATCGGCGTGCGGATCGAGCATCCGCAATCGCTCATCGACACGGCGCGGTTCGGCACATTCGCGGGCAACCCCATCCTCGGCGCGGCGGATTATAAACTGGTGCATCACGCCGCAAACGGGCGGGATGTCTATAGTTTCTGCATGTGTCCTGGCGGCACGGTCGTCGCCGCGACGAGCGAAGAGAACCGCGTGGTGACGAATGGCATGAGCCAATATTCACGCAATGAACGCAACGCGAACGCGGGGATTGTTGTCGGCATCACGCCGGAAAAAGACTATCACGGCCACCCACTCGCGGGTATCGATTTCCAGCGCAAATGGGAATCCGCCGCCTTCATCGCCGGTGGCAGCAGCTACGCCGCTCCCGCGCAACGCGTGGCAGATTTTATCGCCGGGCGCGCCTCAACCTCGCTCGGCGCGGTGGTGCCGTCCTACAAACCCGGCGTCACGCCAACGGATCTTTCCGCCTGCCTGCCGGATTTCGCCGTCGCCGCAATCCGCGAGGCGCTGCCGGCGTTTGGCAAAAAAATCCCCGGCTTCGACATGGGCGATGCGGTGCTCACCGGCGTCGAAACCCGCACGTCGTCGCCCATCCGCATCACGCGCGATGACACTCTCCAGAGCCTCAACACGCGCGGCCTCTTCCCCGCGGGCGAAGGTGCCGGCTACGCGGGCGGCATTCTTTCCGCAGGGGTGGACGGCATCAAAATCGCCGAGGCCGTGGCGCAAAGCATGCTGAGCACTTGCGTCCGTTAGAACTTGTCGTTAGACATTTCACCTTATGTTCCAATGATTAGGCACTGTTCAGGAAAGCATATGTTTCTTCGTCTCCCAAGACCTAACTCTCGGTTTATAAATAATCCGCATTACCGCCCCGATATCGATGGTCTACGCGCGATCTCTGTGCTTCTGGTGATTTTATTTCATCTCGATCTTAGCGCTTTTTCAGGCGGCTATGTTGGGGTGGACCTCTTTTTTGTCATCAGCGGCTACCTGATCACCTCGCAAATCTATCGGGAGATGCGTGAAGGCAAATTCAGCTTCAAGCAATTTTACAAGCGCCGCCTGCGCCGCATTGCGCCTGCGCTCGGCGCCACACTTGTTCTGAGCACTTTAGGGGCCGTGCTCCTATTCTCACCGATTGATTTGGTGAGTATGGCAAAGTCCCTGCTTGCATCGCTGGCCTTTGTGGCCAATGGCTTTTTTTACCTGCATAGCGGCTACTTTGAAACCACCGACGAAACGCACCCATTGCGCCATCTCTGGTCACTGGCGGTGGAGGAGCAGTTTTATCTCTTCCTCCCACTGTTTCTATGGATACTAATGCGCCGCTTCCCCAAAGCCGATGTGCGCGGCGTGTTGCTCGTCATGGGCACCGTCAGCCTCGTCATGGCCTTCCTAGGCAGCATGATTGATAGCAAGGCGGCGTTCTATCTGATGCCAACGCGCTTCTTCGAATTTCTGATTGGGGCATCCCTCATCTGGCTCCCGGCATTAAAATCGACCACTCGCCCGTTTCTTTGGGATGCGTGTTGGTTGCTCGGTGCCGCGCTGATCGGCGCAAGCGTTATCTATTATGACGCACATACCCCGTTTCCTTCGTTTTATGCCCTTGCACCCTGCCTTGGTGCCGCGCTGATTATTTATGCCGGACAGCGGGAATCGACACGCCTGTTTCTCTCGCATCCTATCATGTCTTATCTTGGCCGTGTCAGTTATGAATGGTATCTGATGCACTGGCCACTGATTGTGTTTTATCAGTACACGGCCATGCATGCCAAAACGGCGCAGGATAATATCGCGCTGTTGGCGCTTTCTCTCGTGCTGGCCATGCTGATTTATCACTTCATCAGTTGCCCGATACGCTACGGCACACGCGCATCAACCCAACCGATGCGTTACCGTATCGTTCCACTGATCGCGACACTGCTGTTGCTGCTTGGCTGCGCAACGTCCATCATCCGCAGCGGCGGGTGGGAATGGCGGATCGACCAGAAAGGCCGCCTCCTCGCTACAAATGCTGGTGAGTTCCACAAAACGCAATTTGGTGGTGCAGGCTACGTGCAGGGGGAGATCACAATCTTAGGCGATACCTCAACGCCTCCTCAATTCATCTTGTTCGGTGACAGCTTCGCCTCACAATATGCGGGAGCGATGTCGGACTTCCTGAAAGCTAACAAACGCTCTGCCTATCTCTATTTTGTGAACGCCTGCATGGTTGCACCAGATGTCATCGTGACCATCGAGGGACGCTCCGAGATAAACAAGCCCTGCACCCCAGCATTCTCCAAAGTGATAACACTAGCACAAAAAACAAAACTGCCTATCCTCTATGCGCAGAGTTGGGCGAATTATACGCAGCTAATGGTTTCCCGGAAGGGCGGAAAACCGCTGACATTCGCCAAGAACAGCAACGATGCCTACTACCAATACATGATCCGAATAATTAGTCAGTGGCACGCACTGCTGCCACAGCAAAAACTGGTGGTCGTTGGCATTTCTCCCGGTATCGGCGAGCAGAAATCGATTGCAAAATGCTTCCGTGTTCCAAGCTATCTTCCCAACGGCTGTTCCGACAATGTTTCCGCGCCAGAAGATCTCCGACAGAATGGGCAAGGATTCAACCTTACTGCCACGAAATATATTGCAGAACACCCCGAGGTAGCTTTCATGAACCCGCGTTCGGCATTATGTCGTGGTGGCCAGTGCTACGCCGTACGCGATGGCCATATCCTATATTCTGACTATCTCCACCTTACCAAAGCAGGAGCAGAAGAAGTGATCAACTACCACGCAAAGCTGCTGCTCTCGCTTAAACCCTAAATTGATTATGCGCCAACGCCCTGCACGGTCGTATGGCTTGCCGCAATCATCCCTGGGCGGTGCTTCTCGCCACTAATGGTCTTCTCCGGCAGCGCCGCATCATCCGCCGCGGGTAATGCAGCCGCTTCTTCAGCATCAGCGAAGTGCGAACCACCCGCGTTTGTTTTCGCAGCAAGCGCCTTCTGCTTCTCCGGCGAGCGATTCCGCGCGAAGAAGCGGCTGCTGGCATAGAGAATGGTCGTCGCCGCAGCGGTGGCAAACACATCCAGCGCTGCAAGCTTGCCCAACTTAAAATTTTTGGTTTCTACCGCACCCACAGCTTTTTCAGCGGCTTCAAGCGTTGCTTTCAGCGACTTTACTTCAGCCTCAGGCAAGTGGTAACTCGCTTCGCCGAAGACCTTATTCAGAAAGCTGCGTTTCTTTTCCGCCGCCTGTAGGGGCTGTATGGCATGGGTCACCGCCGCGCGAAGAGAGTTTACTTCTGCTAGCGGCACGGCATGGGTTTCTTTGCCCACCAGCTTGCACAGCCAAGTGGAGAACTTTTCTTCAAAGTTGCCAAGCGTGTTGGGGTGATCGATCGCTTTCGTAAACCACTCCACAACCTTAAAGCCGGAGAACACCGCACACCATGCCACCACTCGTCCTTTGATTAATGAGGCGAATGTCTGCGGCGCAGGGTTTTCGACGGCCGCTTCTTTATCCTGCGCATTGCCGAAGTTGCGGTTCAGCCACGCCACCATCGGCGTACGGAAATGTTCCGCAAAATATACCGGGATTACCATCAATGTGCCGCCGAGGCCGAGCGTTGTCGCCCGAATCACCGTTTTCGCGTTCGATGGCTTCATCTTAAATTTTTCGATAAAGAACTTCGAGCCTTTCTCAAAGGACTCTTTCCCGCCACCATGGTCGCCCCAATAAGCAAGCGGAATGGTCAGCAAAAACGTGCCTACGCCGTTGAGTCCAGCGTAAACAGCGCGGTCAAACAGACGGTCACCGCGGGTTTTCTGCGGTTTTTTCTGCTCGGCGGGCTCTGAACTGCTTAGGGTTTCTACCAAAAAGACTGCTCCATTACAGTCTTCATCCTACCCTATTACTTCCCACCCGTGTGTGAAGGTTTTGTGACATCTTCGCGCATCAAAAAATCAGAATCATTTAAATACAATAAGTTATCGAGATCCATCGCGTCCGGGTTGGCGTTACCGCCACGGTCACGTGCGAAAATCCACGCGGCACGCGGTTACAATGCAAATTTTATTAGACAGTGTGGGTTTTTGTGGCAATGTGCGGTCATTCATTGTTACTTTTATTAGGAGTTCCCATGCGTGCATATATCCTTGGCCTGTTGGCCGCGACCGCCCTCACAAGCGCTGCCTTGGCGCAGCCAGCACCGTTTGGCGTACCAAGCGAGCCGCTCTCTGCCACAGAACATTCGGCTATCAAGGCTGAAGCAGCAGCACGCATCAAGCGCGAACGCGAAGCGGCTGCACGTGCAAAAGCAAAGCGTGAAGCGGCGGCTGCACGTGCTCGCGCTGCACGCGAAAAAGCGCAGGAACATAGCGCGCCAGCAGCGCCTGTCGTAGAAGAAGCCGCTCCAGAAATCGCACCCGCACCGGCTGCGCCTGTGGAAGCCACACCGGCTCCCGCGCCAATGGCTGCACCTGAGGCAGCTCCGGCACCGGCGGCTGCGCCTGCTCCCGCTGCGGCACCTGTAACACCTCCTGCAGCGCCTGCTGCTCCTGTTCCCCCTGCAGCTGCTCCAGCACCGATGACGCCTCCGGCTGCGGCACCTGCCCCCGCTGCCGCGCCTGCGTTGCCGCCGACCGAGGCACCGAAGCACTAAGCGCCTCGCGCGTACACATACAAAAGGCCACGGAAATTTCCGTGGCCTTTTTTGTTGGCGAGGCTTAGGGTCGCAGCAAAGGAGATTCCCATGCGCCCTCTATTCCCCCTCTGTTTACTGACCTTGGCCTTCGCGACACCGGCTGCCGCGCTCGAAATCACCAATCTCGACCATGTCGACCACCGTATCCTGTTCGTCGCCGCCGGAACGCGTGAGGAAGTCGCCGTCAAGGTGAATGAAACCATCCATATCGCCGGTCAGCCGAACGGAAAACTCACCCTGCTCACCGCCCCCACAACCAGAAAATCCCGCGGTGCGGTGCAGGCGGATGGTATCCTCGCCAATGTTTTCGCTGGGGCACGCACGGAAAACCTACCCGTCGATAGCAACGATGCCTATGTCATCTGGCCGAGCGCAGACCTCCGCCTCCAGCAGCGCTGGCGCGGCGGGAAGCTGAACCGCTAAGCTTTTATATTCGTCATTTTCTAAATTTATTGGCCATTGTCATAATACTGTAACAAAAGCAGGTTATGCTAGTGGCATGGATCAAGAGAAACCTACCGCTAATTATGCCTCGAAACACGAGCCGAACCATGTGCTCCGTGCAGGTATGTATACGCTCGCAGTAACGGCGGGTATTGCGACAGCGAGCTTTAAAATATGGGATCGCTTCTATAGCAAAATCAAACATACCGATCTCTTCAGCGCGCTCAGTGACGAGCGTTATAAAGCCATCAACGAAGTGTACACCAACGCAGATAAAACCGGGATTCCATTCGAGCAATATTCCAAAGACGTCGCAGATATAGAAACCGCCTACAGCAAAAATGTAAACGCGAAACTCAAGCAAGCAATCGGTGTAGAAACAGAAGGGCTGGGCGCGATCAAAGGCACCGTCCAACGCTTTAAGGCGCTCGGACCTTACACGAAATTAAACATTCTCGGCAGCGGACTGATTGCAACCGGCACGACCATCGGTGCCTATATTTTACTCAACCAGAACGCCCGTCTCAGGCATGAATTGCGCGATGTTCACGCACGCCTCGACGACCAGTCCAACAGCCGCTAACTAGTTCCCCGCCTTCGCGCGAATCGCTGCCTGTGCTGCGGCAAGGCGCGCAATCGGCACGCGGTAAGGCGAGCAGCTCACATAATTCAGCCCCACCGTCTGGCAGAAGTTGATGGATGCCGGGTCGCCGCCATGTTCGCCGCAGATGCCGAGCTTGATGTCTGCGCGCGTGGCACGCCCACGCTCCGCCGCCATTTTAATCAACTCGCCCACACCGTCCTGGTCGATGGTCACGAACGGATCCTGCTCGATCACGCCCTGTTTTTTATACTGCTCGATGAAGTTTGCGGCGTCGTCGCGGCTGATGCCGAGCGTCGTCTGCGTCAAATCGTTCGTCCCGAAGCTGAAGAATTCCGCCACTTCCGCGATGTCCCCTGCCCGCACACATGCGCGCGGCAGCTCGATCATCGTACCCACCTGATACGGCACGGTGAATCCCGCTTTGGCAAATACATCCTGCGCGGTGTCGTCGATAATTTGCTTCATCATCGCCAGTTCTTTGCGCGTCATCACCAGCGGAATCATGATCTCCGGCAATACCGGCGTCTGACCCTTGGGAGCCGTTTTGGTCACGTCCACTACCGCTTCGAAAATCGCGCGCGCCTGCATCGCATAAATTTCGGGGTAGGTAATGCCAAGGCGCACGCCGCGATGGCCGAGCATCGGGTTCGCCTCATGCAGCTGGCTGGCACGGTACTTCACCGCTTCGAGCGTCAGGTGGCTTGCGTCCGCCACTTCCTGCATTTCGCTTTCCGTGTGCGGCAAAAATTCATGCAGCGGCGGATCGAGCAAACGGATCGTCACCGGCAGTCCGTCCATGATGCGGAAGATATCCGCGAAGTCTTTGCGCTGCATCGGCAGCAGCTTGGCGAGCGCAGTCTCGCGGGCTTTTTTCGTCTCCGCCACGATCATTTCGCGCATCGCGATGATGCGTTCGGCGTCGAAGAACATATGCTCCGTCCGGCACAGACCAATGCCTTCCGCACCAAAGCCCCGCGCGGTTTTGGCGTCGAGCGGCGTCTCAGCGTTTGTCCTAACCTTAAGCACCCGAACCGCGTCCGCCCAGCCCATCACGGCTTCGAAATCGCCGGAGAGATTCGGCTCCACCGTCGCCACTTCGCCGAGGATCACCTCGCCCGTCGAGCCGTTGAGCGTGATCACGTCACCCTCGCGCACATTCACGCTGCCCGCGGAAAATTCTTTCTTCGCGTAGTTGATGCGGATCTCGCCCGCGCCGGAAACGCAGCATTTTCCCATCCCGCGCGCGACCACCGCCGCGTGGCTCGTCATGCCGCCGCGTGCGGTCAGAATCCCCTGCGCGGCGTGCATGCCGTGAATATCTTCTGGCGAGGTTTCGACCCGCACCAGAATCACTTTCTCTTTCAAATTCGCCGCGTGTTCCGCGTCATCAGCGGAAAACACCACCTTGCCGGAAGCCGCACCGGGGCTCGCTGGCAGCCCGCGCGCGATGACGTGCTTCTTGGCATTCGGGTCGAGCGTCGGGTGCAGCAATTGGTCGAGCGCGTGGGGGTCAATCCTCAGCAGCGCCTCTTCCTTCGTAATCAGTTTTTCGGCGACCATGTCCACCGCGATTTTCAGCGCAGCCTTCGCCGTGCGCTTGCCGTTACGCGTCTGCAGCATCCATAATTTCCGGTTTTCCACGGTGAACTCTATATCCTGCATGTCGCGGTAATGCGCTTCGAGCTTCTGGTAAATCGTCACCAGTTCCGCGAACACATCCGGCATCACTTCTTCCATGCTCGGCAGGTCACCGCCCTCTTCTTTCCCTGCAATCGTCAGCGGTTGCGGGGTGCGGATGCCCGCCACCACGTCTTCGCCCTGCGCGTTGACGAGAAACTCGCCGTAAAACTTTTTCTCGCCGGTCGAGGGATTGCGCGTGAACGCCACGCCCGTCGCACAATCGTCGCCCATATTGCCGAACACCATCGACTGAATATTCACCGCCGTGCCCCAGCTCGCGGGGATGTCATGCAGGTTGCGATAGGTAATCGCGCGCGGGTTCATCCAGCTGTCGAACACGGCACGCACCGCGCCCCACAGCTGCTCGTTCACATCCTGCGGGAAGGGTTGTTTCAGTTTCTGCTCGACGCGCTCCTTATATTGCGCGACCAGCTCCTTCAGATCATCCGCAGTGAGGTCGGTATCCTGCGAGAAGTCGCGCTCGTTTTTCATCAAATCGAGCAGATCTTCAAACTCGTCATGATGCACGCCGAGCACCACGTCCGAATACATCTGAATGAAGCGGCGGTAGGAGTCATAGGCAAAGCGCGGGTTTCCCGTCTTCGCGGCGAGGCCTTCCACCGTTGCATCGTTCAAACCTAAGTTCAAAATCGTATCCATCATACCGGGCATGGAGGCACGCGCGCCGGAGCGCACCGAAACCAGCAGCGGGTTTTTCGCATCGCCGAAGCTGCGGCCAACCGCGCGTTCGATATAGTTCACCCCGTCCGTCACCTGCGCAGCGAGCGCTTCTGGAAACTGCTTGTCGCCCGCGTAATAGGCCACGCACACATCCGTCGGAATCGTAAATCCGGGGGGCACCGGCAGCCCCAGTGCGCACATATCCGCGAGGTTCGCGCCCTTGCCGCCGAGCTGGTTTTTCATCGCCGCCGAGCCTTCGGCCTTGCCGTCACCAAACGTATACACCAGTTTTTCGCTCATATCGATCTTCCGTGCTGTCGCGGTTTTCATGATCTTACCCCTCAATTTTCGAGAAATCGGCAATCAAATTCATATTTTTTCTAATAAGAGCTAACAACGCCAAACGCGCATTCCGCACTTCCGCATCAGATGCGTTGATAAGCGTCTCATCGAAGAATCGTTGCACCTTATCCGTTAGAAGGCTCAAATAAGAGATATGAGGCTGAATTGTATGAAATGCTAGAGCTCCTCTCACACCACCCACAGCACTAACAAGATCTCGCTCCGCAGGCTCAGACAAAATAGTTTTTTGAATGTCGGAAATCGGCTCATAGGTTTTGGCGTTTTTCTTTTCTTCTGCGGCAAGCATGCTGAGTACACGCTTAGCGGCCGACAAAAATTTCTTCCCAGCTTCTCTCGATAGAAAATCTGCCACATGATAAGAAGCTGCTTCGCTCATTAGAGGTAAGCCTGCGCCGTGAATAGACAAAGACGCCTCTACAATACTGTGGTTGAAGCCCTTGTCTTTTAAAACCATGCGCAATCTATCTTCGAAGAAAAGCATGATTTCTTGATGAAGCGTTTTTATGCTGGCTTGGTCAACACTTGGTAGTTGCTCAAGCGCTTTTAAAACATGCGCGCCTAAATCCAACTGTGAAAGAGCGTAGACTTCTTCATTCTTTTGTTGACTATTACTGTCCGTGATAATTCTGAGTACACCTAATGCTGCGCGGCGCAGTGCCAGCGGGTCTTTGCTGCCAGTTGGCTTTTCGCCAGCAGCAAATAAACTTGCTATGCTGTCGATCTTATCCGCAATAGATATAATCCGCGCCAAGAGTGATTCTGGAAGCACATCAGCTGCCCCTACAGGCTTGTAGTGGTCACGAATTGCATCCGCAATAACTGGGGGAATATTCTCATTCTCTGCATAGTAGCGCCCCATGATGCCCTGCAATTCAGGGAACTCGCCGACCATGCCGGAGGTGAGGTCTGCCTTGCACAATTTTGCTGCCAGCCTCACATTTTCTTCACCAAGTGGCAAATCCTGCCTGTAAATCGATTTATAAATCGCCAGCGCCAACGCCTCAATCCGCGCGACCTTCGCATCCATCATGCCCACTTTGGCGTGGAACACCACATCGCTCAGTTTTTTGCCCCAGTCTTCGAGGCTCACCTTGCGGTCCTGCTCCCAGTAAAACTCGCCATCCGCGAGGCGGGCGCGCACCACGCGCGCGTTGCCGTCTTTTACCCGCGCGCCGCCATCCGCATTCACCA
>CAZGXX010000004.1:0-194690 GCA_964530085.1 uncultured Azospirillum sp. | reverse complement strand
GTCATAGACCGCCGTGTCGCCATGCGGGTGGTATTTACCGATCACATCCCCCACCACGCGGGCGCATTTTTTATAGCCGGAAGCTGGGTCGAGCTTGAGCTGCGCCATCGCGTAAAGCAGGCGGCGATGCACAGGCTTCAGCCCATCGCGCACATCCGGCAGCGAACGCGCGGTGATCGTGCTCAACGCATAGGCGAGGTAACGCTCACCAAGGGCGTCTTTGAACGAAACGGTTTCAATGGAACTGGTATTTGCGGTGGCCATAGGCCGCGCAAATTAGCGGCATTCCCGCAGAATGCAAGGGTTCTTGTGAATATTTAGAAGCGCTGAACGCGTGGCTGACGAGGCGCATGCTGGCGCAGATTCGCCTGTGGCAGTGGCGTCGGAGACGGATCCATCGCCGGATTACTATACACATAATTTGCGCTTTCCTGCGCCGTTTTTTCGAGCTGCGCCTTATAAATAGCGTAGGCATCCTGCGTCTCGACTTTGGATTTATCAGCGTCGCATTGCTTCGAAGGATCAGTAGCATTCCCCTGCCCCGCGCCCTCTTTCTGCACTTGTTGCGATTGCGCGACGCCACCTTTTTCTTTGCCAGCTCCCGAGCCGTTTTTGCGCCCAATCCAACCATCAATCGTACCGCCGAACTGCTGTTTGCCGAGCAATGCACCACCAATGGCGAGCGCGCCACCAATAATCGTGCCGAGCATACCACCACCGAACATACTCCCCAGCGTCCATCCACCAAAGCCCCCAGCGAGCGCTCCTAGAATATCGCCGATAGGAAGGTCATCCCAGAAATTGCCTTTTTTGCCGGATTCCTTTTCTTTTTCTTTTGCTTTCTTCGCTTCAGCTTCTTTCTTCTTTTCTTCGTCTGTCATGGTCGCATTAGTAGCCGCAGCGCTTTCTGGCTTTTTATCTTTGTCACCATCAACAAGATCAGAAGCCCCATCTTTGACATCATTCCAGACTTTTTTGACAGCATCCCAGACCTTTTTGCCGCCTTTTACAGTATTTCTTCCCGCCTCCGGCGCGCCATCAACCAGAGGTTTTGCGAGAGCATCGCCCTCACCAAAGTTCTTTTTCTGCTCCGCTGTCATGCCTTCTGGAGCATTAGATGTCGCCGTTGCAGGGTTTGCTTGCTCTTTCTTATCATTGGTCGGAGTTTTACTTACAGGAGGCGCATCGCTAGTCTTCTCTTCTTTATACTCGAACTTATACGTAACTCCGGATTTATCCTCGTATGTCTTAATACACCGCTTTATATAGACATCAATCAAGCCCCGTCTCTCAGCGGCTCCATTTTTAACAATCGCATCATTTGCATGTGCAGCATCAAATTTTTTGAGATTTGTCTGAACTTCATCCAGTCCATCTTTCCATTCTTTTAAGCGACCGGCTGATGGGTTCATCGTGCCAAATAGCGCCTTGAGTTTTTGCTCTTGCTCGATCAGATGCTTGTTCGCTGCAGTAACGTCGTTATGAGCCATAACGCCCCCCTAGCTGCCACGCAGAAAAAGCATAAAAACGATGTTCAAGACGAATTCTCATACCCTCATACTACCACATTAAACGCCGAGAAATGTGACAGTTATGTGAAGATTTACATTAGTGATTTATTAATTTTATGCGCTGATTTGGGCGAGCATGGCTGCGGCGGCGAGGCGTTCGGCGAGGCGTTTGGTGCCGGCCTCACCCCTTGCAGGGGGCTGATTTTCAACAAAAACATCAATAATAAAATGTGGTGCGTGGCTGGGCCCTTCAGCGCTCACTAGGCGATATTCCGGCAGCGGCAACCCGCGCCCCTGTGCCCATTCCTGCAACGTCGTCTTGGCGTCCTTCGGTGGGGCTTTCATCGTTTCCGCATGGGCGCGCCAGAATCGGTCGACCAATCCACGCGCAGCTTCTAACCCACCATCGAGATACACCGCTCCGAGCAGCGCCTCGCAGGCATCCTCAAGGTTTGAGGGATTTTCGCGCCCTCCCTGCTCTTCTTCGCCCTCGCTGAGGATGAGATGCTCGCCCAGCCCCATGGTTTTAGCGATGCTGGCGAGATGCTCACCATTGACCAACGACACCAGCCGCTTGCTGAGGTCGCCCTCCGCCTCCGCCGGATACAAGCGATAGAGCATTTCCGCGATGAGCATGCCGAGCACGGCATCCCCCAGAAATTCGAGGCGCTGGTTGTTTTCGTCCTTGTCGTCACGCACCGAAGAACGATGCGTCAGCGCGTGTTTGAGCAATGTCGAATTCGTGAAGTGATATCCCAGAAGCTCCTGAAGCGAACCCATCCGGCTACTCGATTTTCTTGAACCAGCGGCCCGATTCACCGCTCCACGAGAACGCAATCACATCCGCCCGGCCGATGAAATTTTCGAACGGCACAAAGCCCACAGTCGCTGTGCCATCCGGCGAGGTGTAGCGACTATCCGCAGAATCATCGCGATTATCACCCATCATAAAATAATGCCCTTCCGGCACCACAAACTCTTCCGTATTGTCGAGGTTTCCATCTGGAGTCTGGTCGAGCGTGATATGGCTGCGGCTACCGGGGAGTACTTCCTCGAAACGCGGCACGGGCTTCACTTCACCGGTCATGCTAATGACATTTGCTTCCCCACGGCGGGTTTGCTCTACCAATTCGCCGTTGATGTAGAGGCGGCTATGCTTCATCTGCACGCGGTCGCCCGGCATGCCGATGATGCGCTTGATATAGTCTATATGCGTGTTGGTAGGCAGGCGAAAAACCACCACATCGCCTCGCTTTGGCTCACTGGTGAGGATACGTCCTTCAAAAAATTTAAAGCCGAAGGGAAAGGAGAAGCGGCTATAGCCATACGAAAACTTCGACACGAACACATAGTCACCCTTGTAGAGCGTCGAGAGCATCGAGCCGGAAGGGATGTGAAACGGCTCATACGCTACCGAGCGGAACACCAACGCAATGAGGATAGCGAACGCAAACGAACGGATCATTTCTGCGGGAGTTTCTTTAGGTTTTTGCGTTTTAGCCATTATTGATTACCATTCCATAAAGGTCATACGCATCCGCATCGGTGATATCGAGCGTCACGAAATCACCCACGCGGATGCCTTTTTGCGCGGGCGCAAAGGCATTGCCATCTACCTCCGGCGCATCGGCACGGGTTCGGCAAATGAGTTTGCCATCGGCAATCGCATCCACAATCGAAAGCTGCTTGGTACCAATTTTTGCCTGCAGTTTACGCGCTGAAATTGCCTGCGCCTTCTCCATGAAGCGTCCGTAGCGCTCCTCTTTCAGCGCTTGAGGCACATGGTCGCCGAGATGGTTCGCGGGTGCGCCGACCACATCCTCATATTTAAAGCAGCCCACGCGGTCGAGGTTCACTTCCTCCATCCAATCGAGCAGGAATTCGAAATCCTTCTCCGTCTCGCCGGGGAAGCCGACGATAAAGGTGGAACGCAAGGTGAGATCCGGCACTTGGCTGCGCCAAGAGGCAATACGATTCGCAGTCTTCTCCTGATTTCCCGGGCGACGCATGCGCTTGAGCACCTCGGGCGAGGCATGTTGGAACGGAATGTCGAGATAAGGCAGAATCCGCCCGTCCGCCATCAGCGGCATCACCGAATCCACACTCGGGTACGGGTACACATAATGCAAGCGCACCCAGATGCCGAGTTCGGCCAGCGCTTCGCACATCGCGGTCATCTGCGTTTTTACCTCGCGCCCGCGCCACTCACCGCCGGCATATTTTAGGTCTACGCCGTAAGCGCTGGTGTCCTGCGAAATGACGAGGAGCTCTTTTACACCTGCTTTGGCGAGGGTTTCCGCCTCGCGCAGCACATCCGTCACCGGGCGGCTGACAAGATCGCCGCGCAGCGCGGGAATGATGCAGAACGAGCAGCGGTTATTGCAGCCTTCTGAGATTTTGAGATAGGCATAATGCCGCGGCGTGAGGCGAATCCCCTGCTCCGGCACCAGATCCATGAACGGGTCATGCAGCGGCGGCAGCGCCTTATGCACAGCGTCCATCACCGCTTCGTAATGCTGCGGCCCAGTGATCGCGAGCACGTTGGGGAAGCGCTCCGTAATCACCTCCGGCTCGGCGCCGAGGCAACCGGTGACGATGACTTTGCCGTTATCGTTCAGCGCATCGCCGATTGCGCTCAGCGACTCCTCTCGCGCAGAATCGAGAAAGCCGCACGTGTTGACAATAACAAGGTCAGAACCCTGATAATCCGGCGCGAGTTCGTACCCTTCCGCGCGAAGCTTGGTGAGAATTCGCTCCGAATCCACCAGCGCTTTAGCGCAGCCCAGCGACACAAACCCGACCTTGCGGGTCGAGGCAAAATTTTTCTCTTCCTTCTTCTTACTGGTGCTGGTGCGCGCCATAAATCCTCACAATTCGGCGCGTTAGAGCATAGCCGCGCGCCGGATGCAAGCGGGTTACGGAGCTACAGCCTGCGTGCGGGATTGCACCCGCTCAAACGTGCGATCCATGGCAAAGGTTCCATTCACATAAAATGACAAATGCCCATAGCGCAGCGAGAGCTGCCGCGCGGCGGTGGCTTTATCCTTCTTGGAAATCTCTGCAAGGTAAAGTGCCGATGCCAGCCCCGTACGATCCGACCCTGACTTGCAATGAATCAGCAGCGGCTTGGGCGCACGACGCATGATCTCGACCAGCTTCATGGAATCTTCCGTCGTGAGCTCACGCTTGGCCGCCATGGGAAAATCAATATGCGTGATTTTGGCGCTTTTGGCCGCAGCGATTTCTGCATCGTACCAATCATCACCTACATGCTCGCCGCGCAAATTGATCACCGTCTTAATGCCATGCTGCGCCTGATAGTCCGCAATATCGGTGCCGAAGGGTTGCGCGGAGCGGTATAGCTCACCCGGAATGACCTCATGCAAATTGCCGTTTTGGATCATCAATAAAATATACGCCGTGATAAATGCGATGACGCCAAGAAGCCCTAAGACCAACCGTTTTATCTGCGAACGCATATACCCTCTTTCTGTGGCTATCCCTCGTAGCTCAGTTGCGGATGGTGAATCAATGACAAAAAAGGTTGAGCTTTGCCAAAGCGCTTGCTACACCAGCGCCCGAATCGCTGATACGACGCTTTTCATAAAGGCGGAGGGGTGGCCGAGTGGCTGAAGGCGACGGTTTGCTAAATCGTTGTACGGTTAATACCGTACCGTGGGTTCGAATCCCATCCCCTCCTCCATTATCCAAGGGCCATATGGCCCTTGGATAATGGACGTGGTGATGGGTGCCGCAGAGAACAAACCGGTTCAATCATTTACTTAATGAGCGAAGCGAGTTTAGGAAATGACACGAAGCCAAAGGCCGAGAAAATCCCATACCTTCTTTGACACCCAGCTAAACCTCTTCTACAATACCCGCCATGACGGACGTTTATGACATTCTCATCATAGGTGCGGGGCCTGCGGGGTTGTGTGCGGCGCATGCGCTGACGCAGCAAGGGCTTTCGGTGCTGATGGTGGAAAAGCAACCGCTTGCCTCCATCGCCAATCCGGCGGTGGATGGGCGCGACATCGCCCTCACCCATTTCTCGAAGCATTATCTCGGCGAACTCGGCATGTGGCAACATATCCCGGAGGAGTCCGTCTCCATCATCCGCGAAGCGCGGGTGCTGAATGGCGACTCGCCGGAGCCGATGGCGCTCGCGACCGAGGCGCGTGACGCGCTGGGGTTCATCGTCGCCAACCATTATATCCGCAACGCCGCCTATCAGGTGATGAAGGACAATCCGCGTATTACCATCCTTACCGAAACGAGTGTGGAGGGCATCGAACAAGGCAAAGGGCATAGCCTTATCACCTTGTCGAATGGCGATGTCATCCAAGCAAAGCTTGTGCTGGCGGCGGATAGTCGCTTCTCTGACACGCGCAAAAAAGCGGGCATCACGGCGGAAACGCGGGATTTTGGCAAGGTGATGATCGTCTGCCAGATGACGCATGAGAACGAACATCACAACGTGGCGCATGAATGTTTCCTCCACCATATGACACTCGCGGTGCTGCCGCTGGCGGGCAAGCGCTCCTCGGCCGTGCTCACGCTGAAGCCGGAAGAAGCAAAGCTGCGCGCCAATTGCGACGAAGCGGAATTCAATCGCTGGGTGACGGAGCAATTCAAACACCGCTACGGCGCGATGACGCTGGCGACTCCGCGCGTTTCCTATCCGCTGGTGGGGGTCTATGCCAACAGTTTCGTGGCGCCGCGCCTCGCACTGATTGGGGATGCGGCGGTGGGCATGCACCCCGTCACCGCGCATGGCTTTAACTTCGGGCTGCGCAGCGCGCATACGCTGACCACGCTGATTCAGTCGACGCTGTATACCGGCGGCGATATTGGCGGCGCAGAGATGCTGGCGCAATACGACCGCGAGCATCGCCGCACCACGCGGCCGCTCTACCTCGCCACCAATGGCATCGTCAGCCTCTACACCAACGACAGCGCCCCGGCGCGTGCGGCACGCCGCTTTTTGCTCAAGGCTGCGCAGCGTATTTACCCGGTGAAAAATCTGCTGGTGGAAAAACTGGTGGAGGACGACGAGGCCAACCGCGCCCTGCCCGCCCCGGTTAAGCTCGCCCGCGCACTCTTCAAACGCGCAGCTTAAGCCACCTTGGAATAGCGCCCCAGCGCCACCCCGTGATACTGATCGAAGACCGAAGCCACCGCGCGCACCGCCATGAGATACGGCGTGGTCAGGCGAATACGCTCACCTTCAATCGCTACGATGCCCGCGTATTTTTCCTCCCTGAGCTGCGCGATTTCGGCAGCAAAATGCCCCTCGGCCAAGCCATGCGCGCGGCGGACTTCTGCTAAATCCACTGTCATGAAACACATCAGCATGTCGATTACCTGCTTGCGGAGTATATCCTCGCCCACGAACGACCAGCCGCGCACACCCGCCAGCTCACCGGCGTCGATGCGGTCACGATATTCCACCGAGTGCGCACTGTTCTGCACATAGCCTTGCGGAAACTGGCTGATGGAGGAACTGCCGACACCGATCAGTACATCCGTGGTATCGGTCACATAGCCTTGGAAATTGCGCTTCATGGTGCCGTTCAGCATCGCCACCGCCAGCGGGTCGTCGGCCTTCGCAAAATGGTCGATGCCGATCATCACATAACCCGCCGCGCTCAGGCGCTCGCACGCCATGGTATAAAGCGCAAGCTTCTCTTCCTCGCTCGGCAGCCACGCGGTGTCGATCATCTGCTGATGTTTTTTCACCTTCGGCACATGCGCATAGGAAAACAGCGCAATGCGCTGCGGCGCCAATGTCAGCGTTTTGGCGAGCGTATCTTCAAAGCGCGCAGGCGTCTGATGCGGTAGGCCATAAATCAGGTCGGTATTCATTTGCTCGAGTCCGGCGCGGCGCAGATCATCCACCACCGTCGCCACCATCTCATACGACTGAACGCGGTTAATCGCCTGCTGCACCACCAGATCAAAATCCTGAATGCCAATGCTGACGCGGTTCATGCCGAGCGATGCATAGAGCGCAATGTTTTTCGCTGAGGTGGTGCGCGGGTCGAGCTCGATCGCCGCTTCCTCAATCATCGAGCGGTCGAATGTGTCGTCGATCGCGGCAAAAATCGCACGTAAATCGTTGGGCTCGAGCAAGCTGGGTGAACCACCACCGAAATGCAGGCTGGTGAGCTTGCCGCGACCACCCGTGCGCGCCTTGAGCAGCGCCACCTCTTCAAGCATCACGCCTACATATTTACGGATTGGCTCGTAGCGCCGCGTCATTTTGGTGTGGCAGCCACAGAACCAGCACAGCTCGCGGCAAAATGGCACATGCATGTAAAGCGACACAGACGTGCCATCCTTTACGCTCGAAAGCCACTTCTCCTGCGTGGCCTGCGCCGTATCGGGCGAAAAATGATGCGCGGAAGGGTAACTCGTATAGCGCGGGGCTTCCATACCCAGCCAAGGTTGCGTCGAATGCGTCACGGTCGTCCCTCTTGTTATTCTGTGGGCGGAGTAGACAGGCACGGCGCGGGCTTTCTATTGATTTTGGTCAATTCCTCTCGAAAAACCGCCATAAAAAGCGGTTTTTATGCTTTTTCCGAGAGATTTGCTTGCATGGGCAGCCCATATGGGTTATGTGACCCCACCGCTTTGGAATAGGTTCAGGGCGGAACACACACGTAAACGTCAGGGCTGCTGGGGTGTTCTCAGTTTCCCGCCGGTGTCGGAGACGACCATCGTTTACGGAGGATTAACCGGACAAAGGAGTATACCATGTCTGCACTACCAGATTTTTCGATGCGCGAGCTGATTGACGCTGGCGTTCACTTCGGCCACAAAACCAAACGTTGGAATCCGCGCATGGCGCCGTTCATTTACGGCACGCGTAACGACATCCACATCATCGACTTGCAACAAACCGTACCGATGCTGCACCGCGCCCTCTCGGCCGTGCGTGCCACCGTATCAAAAAACGGCCGTATCCTGTTCGTTGGCACCAAGCGTCAGGCTTCGGAAGAAATCTCCGCCGCTGCAAAGCGTTGCGGGCAATATTATGTCGATAACCGCTGGCTCGGCGGCATGCTGACCAACTGGTCGACCATCCAGAACTCCATCCGCCAACTGCGCAAACTCGAAGAGCGCATTGGGGAAGCGAATTCCGGCCTCAACAAAAAAGAATTGCTGACGATGACGCGTCAACGCGACAAGCTCGAGCGTTCGCTCGGCGGGATCCGTGATATGGGCGGTAAGCCAGACCTGCTGTTCATCATCGACACCAACCGTGAAGAACTGGCCGTAAAAGAAGCACAAAAGCTGGGGATTCCGATCGTTGCGATCGTAGACACCAACTGCACCACGGACGGTATCGACTTCCCGATCCCAGGTAACGACGACGCCACCCGCGCGATCAAACTCTACTGCCGACTGATCTCGGATGCAGCGCTTTCCGGCCTGCAAGACAGCATGGGCGGCCGTAACGTCGATTTCGGCGCGAGCCAGGAACCTTCGGAAATGGAAGCAACGGAAGGTCTGTCCGAGCGTCAGCAACAAGAGAAGCTGACCCGCGACAACAACAACCGTGGTAAAGGTGGTCGTGGCAAACCTGCTGCGAAAGCTGCTCCATCGAGCAGCACCAAGAAAGAAGCCTTTGCTGAAGAAGCAAAGAAAGCGGCAAACACCCGCGCTAAGAAGGCCGAAGTGCCGTTCGAAGCCGCTGTAGCCGCTGCTTCGACGGAAGAAGCTGCACCGACGGATGACAGCAAGGCGAAAAAGCCACGCGCTAAAAAAAGCGCGTAAGTATTTAGTGAGTGGTGAGTAGCACCACCTCTCTCACCACTCACTATTCACCTCACACCATTCACAGGATACTCTCATGTCTGCACAACTGATTAAAGAACTCCGCGAGCGCTCGGGCGCTGGCATGCTGGATTGCAAAAAAGCCCTCGACGAAAGCAACGGCAACATGGACGCCGCCATCGACTGGCTGCGCAAAAAAGGCCTTGCACAGGCTGCAAAAAAATCCGGCCGCACCGCGGCTGAAGGCGTGGTTGCGGTTGCAACCTCGGGCGATAAAGGCGCGATCATCGAGCTCAACTCCGAGACCGATTTCGTGGCACGTAACGAGCAGTTCCAAGCGCTCGCCACCGCCATCACCGGCTACACGCTGGAAACCGACGGCAGCCTGGAGCAAGTAAAAGCCCACACCTGCAGCGTCGCAAAAAAGCCCGTTGCAGAAGCCGTGACGGACGCCATCGCCACCATCGGTGAGAACATCCAGCTCCGCCGCACCGCTGCGCTTAAAGCAACGAACGGCGTCGTAACCAGCTACATCCACGGCGCAATCAAGCCGGGCATGGGTAAAATCGGCGTACTTCTCGCGCTGGAATCAACCGGCAACAAAGACGCGCTGACCGGACTGGGCAAGCAGCTTTGCATGCATATCGCGGCGTCGAACCCTTCGTTCATCAAGCTCACGGATATGGATGCTGAAGCGAAACAACGCGAAGCAGAAGTTTCCAAAACCAAAGCGAAGAAGCTGTTTGCCGAGTTCGTAACCTTTGAAGCGGCTGCAAGCAAATTCAAAGAGCACATGACCTCGGAGCGTAACTTCTCCGAGAAGCAGTTCGAGCCAAAACTGAAGGAACTGGCGCAAACCGTTCCGAACGTTGAAGGGCTGCTTGCGGACTATGACCGCCAAAGCAAAAGCGAAGACCGCAAAGACAAGCAGGACGCTGAAAAAACCAAAAAGCTTCTGGGCGTATTCTTCCAGGAAGCCGCGTTCCTCCTCAAGAAAATGCGTTCGTACGGCGACGATGCTGCGATTGAAGCAAAGCTTTCGCAACTCTATCTCGACGAAGCCATGCGTGAAGCCGTGCTGATGGAGCAGACTTTCGTGATCGATGGCAAGAACACCATCGCCACCGTGCTCACCAACGCGGAAAAAGAAGTCGGCGCGCCGGTTAGCGTGCAGGCGTTCATCCGCTTCGCACTCGGCGAAGGCATCACCAAAGCCGAAGACGACTTCGCCGCAGAAGTGGCCAAAATGTCGGGTACAGCTGCGTAGTCGAGTCTACACATTAAACGAAAAAGGCCGGGGCTTCCCCCGGCCTTTTTTATTGCCATTTGTTTGTGAACTAAGCACTCAACTGAGGCTGAAGCTGCACAACGCGCTCTGCTGCGGCAGGAACAGCGATACTGTTTTCGGGAATCATCGCCGCCTCGCTCGCTGCCATTTTACCGCCCCGCGTAACCGTCATTTGCGGCATAGACTCACTGGCAATACGGTTTTGAACGGCTTCCTGTTGTTGCTGATCCGCACTTTTAACGGGTGCAATGCCAGTTTTTCCGCGCATCATTTTGCCGGAGAGCAAATCTGCAGTTTTTTGCGTTAAGTAAGAAAAAATAGGTGGATAGGAAATACCAAATGCAACGCCCATCGCGGCACCAGCGCCAACACCAATTGCAAGCGCACTGGAAAGACTGGTCATGCCTAATGCACCTAGCCCGCTAGAAATACCTGCCCCCGCCGCCGTGCCAACCAACGCACCACCTGCTAAAACATAACTGCCTGCAAACAACGCCATACTTGCAGCAACGCATACCGCAATGGTAACCAGCATTGTGCGCCAGTCGATAATTTTGTTCATGGCGCTATTCGAGCCACGACTGGTTTTAAAAATCTGATCCGCAGAGTCTTCTTTCTCAACAACGGGGTCTTTTCGGTAAGCCTCAACCACTTCTTGTTGTTTTTCAGGAGAGGCCAGAATTTCTTTCTCAAGCATATCTGCACGCAAACGACGCTCCAGCTCGGCAGTTGATGCCGCCGTTGACCCTGCAGAAGCAGCGATGCGCGCACCTGTAGCACCACCTGCCGTTCCGCCAATGCCCGCAACCCCAAGTACTAAAGGCCAACCAATCAGTGCGCCGCTGATACTTGCCGCCGCTAAGGCCGCCCAAATCAAACCACCTGCAACCCCGCCCGTTAAAAAGCCCATGAAGGTACCCGCCCAGAATCCCTGTGCGTTCCCCTGAAGGCTGGCTTTCATGGATTTGGGCCAATACGAATCCACCGTCACGCGCTGTTTTGCGACGTCGATGGCGGCTTTTAGCTCTGGGTTCATTTCGGGCATGCGGGGTCCTAGATATTCTCCTATGCCTACGATTATAGCATTTGAATCGGGGAGAAATGTGACAATTGTGTGAAGATTTTGGGGGTTAAAAACATAAATTTCCCTTGTACTTTCAGCGATTGAGGCTAGTTCTATGGGCGATTCATGGAGCCTTTATGACCGCTAGCCCGCAACCCCGCCCCGCCACTACTGCAAAATACCGCCGCGTCCTGATTAAGGTCTCCGGCGAAGCGCTGATGGGCGATAAGGGCTATGGGCAAGATCTGGCCACTATTCAGCGCATCGCGGCGGATATCAAGCAAGTGGCGGATATGGGCGTGGAAGTCTGCGTCGTCGTCGGCGGCGGGAATATTTTCCGCGGCATTTCCGGCGCTGCGCAGGGCATGGAGCGTTCAAGCGCCGATTATATGGGCATGCTGGCAACCATCCTTAACGCACTGGCCATCCAGAATATTCTCGACCAGATGGGCGCGGAAACCCGCGTGATGAGCGCCATCGAAATGAACCAGATTTGCGAGCCGTATATTCGCCGCCGCGCCATCCGCCACCTCGAACGTGGGTTGGTAGTGATTTTCGCGGGCGGCATCGGCAGCCCCTACTTTACCACGGATACCACCGCGGCACTCCGCGCCAGTGAAATGGGCTGCGACGCGCTGCTGAAAGGCACGCAGGTGGATGGTGTGTATAACGCCGACCCGAAAAAAGACAAAACCGCCACGCGCTACGATACACTCACCTATCACGATGTCCTCTCGAAGGACTTGAAGGTGATGGATGCCGCTGCGATTTCCCTCGCGCGCGAGAACCAGATTCCGATCCTCGTCTTCTCCATCCATGATTCGGGCAATTTCGCCCGCGTCATCAGCGGCGAAGGCCTGTGTACGGTCATTAAAGACTAAAGGAGATTGATTATGCTAGCAAACCTCACCCAACGTATGGAAAGTGCCCTCAAGGCGCTGCAACATGAATTCTCGGGCCTGCGCACGGGCCGTGCGAGCACCAACCTGCTCGACAACGTGCAGGTCGATGCATACGGCAGCATGCTGCCGCTGAATCAGGTCGGTAACGTCACCGCCCCGGAAGCCCGCCTGCTCTCGGTTTCGGTGTGGGACAAGTCGATGGTGAAAGCGGTGGAAAAAGCCATTCGCGAATCTGACCTCAACCTCAACCCTGCGGTGGATGGCCAAACGATTCGCGTGCCGATTCCGGCTCCCTCGGAAGACCGCCGCAAGGAGATGGTGAAAATCGCCCATAAATACGCTGAGAACAGCAAAGTCGCGGTACGTAACGTGCGTCGCGACGGTATGGACGAGTTGAAGAAACAGGAAAAAGACAAGCAAATTTCTGAAGACGAGCACCGCACGCACTCGGATAAAATCCAGAAGCTGACCGACGATTTCGTCAAGAAAATCGACGACATGCTGGTGGTTAAAGAGAAAGACATTCTCAGCGTCTAACGCGGTTTATCATGGGTAGCCCCAGCACATTAAACTATGTTACGCCACAGCACGCAGTGCTGCCGGGGCATGTGGCGATTATCATGGATGGCAATGGGCGCTGGGCGGCAGAACGTAAAATCTCCACCGCGCGCGGGCATAGTCAGGGTGGCGAAGCATTTCGCAACCTGATCGAGGCCTGCAAAGAGCGCCCGTTCATTACCCATCTCACGTTTTATGCGTTCTCTATCGAGAACTGGGAGCGCCCGGCGGAGGAGGTGAACGACCTCATGAATCTGCTGCGCCACTACATGAAGCGCGAGGCACCGCTACTCAATGAAAATAATATCCGCGTGCGTTTTATTGGCGAACTCTCAAGCCTCGCGCCCGACATTCAGCGCGACCTCGCCGATGTCGAAAAGATGACCGCGAACAACACCCGCCTCACGGTGACCATGGCGGTTTCCTACGGTGCACGGCAGGAAATTCGCCGCGCAATGCAACTTCTCGGCCAGAAAATTGCCGAGGGCACCCTTGCCCCGGAGCAGATTACCGAAGCGATGATCGAGGAAAATCTTTACACGCATGATATGCCGAAACCGGATCTCATCATCCGCACCGCAGGCGAGCAGCGGCTCAGCAACTTTCTGCTCTGGCAATCGGCCTATGCGGAATTTTATTACGACGATGTGCTCTGGCCGGATTACAAGCTCGAGCATCTCGACCGCGCGATTGAAGCCTACAGCAAGCGTGAGCGCCGCTTTGGCCTGAGAAAAGAGCAGCTCCGTCATGGATGAATTTGCCACACGTAGCATCAGCGCCATCATCCTCGCCGCTGCGGTGCTGTTTATTACATGGTGGGACCCTATCAGCTTCGCGCTGATGTGCGTTCTCGGCGGCTGGATTTTATGGAAAGAATGGCGCGCACTAACCGCCACACGTGGCACTAGATTCCTCCTGTTTGGCGCGATTTATATTGCTGGCGCTGTCGCATCACTCGTCTGGCTGCGACATCAAAACATCGCCCATATCTGGCTGTTATTTGCGCTGGTATGGGGAGCAGATATCGCCGCCTACATCGTCGGAAAAAAGTTTGGAAAACACAAAATCATCCCACGCATCAGCCCCGGCAAATCATGGGAAGGGCTTGCGGGCGCCGTTGCTGCCAGTGCCCTCGTGCTTTTGTTGATGGCGCATTATGCGCTACCAACCGCGCTGCTGCTCGGCACTGCATTCGCGGTGGTTGGCCTGCTCGGCGATTTGTTTGAATCCTCACTCAAACGCCATGCGGGCGTGAAGGACAGCGGCACCCTCATTCCCGGCCATGGCGGCTTGTTCGACCGCGTAGATGCGCTGCTGCCCTGCAGTTTCCTGCTCGTATGCGTCTTACTCGGCATGGGGGCGTAATATGCACGCCTCTGCACAAAAACACACACCGCAGCCAGCCACCACACCGCGCCGCGTGAGCATTCTCGGCGCGACGGGGTCAATCGGCGACAGCACCCTTCGGGTGATTAACGAACATCCCTCCCGTTTCTGCATCACCGCCCTCACCGCTCAAAACAATGCCGAGAAGCTGGTTGCGCTGGCTAAGCAGCATCGCCCCAGCGTGGTTGCCATCGGCAATGAGGCCGAGGCTGGTGCAGTACGTGCAGAACTTGCGCCGCTCGGTATTACCGTGCTTGCCGGTGCGGCAGGTGTTGAAGAAGCCGCGGGTCACGAGGCCGACATCACCGTTGCTGCCATCGTTGGCGCGGCGGGGCTGATGCCTGTCATGCGCGCGGTGGAGCAAGGCCGCAGCGTGGCACTCGCCAACAAAGAATCGCTCGTTTGTGCGGGCGAGATTGTTACCGCTGCCTGCGCAAAGCATGGCACCAGCCTACTTCCCGTCGATTCCGAGCATAATGCGATTTTTCAGGTGCTGAATACGGAGCAGCGTGCGGAGGTCGAGAAAATAACCCTCACCGCCTCCGGCGGGCCCTTCCTCACCCGCCCACTGGATAGAATGAGCAGCATCACCCCCGCCGAGGCGGTGAAGCACCCGCGCTGGGACATGGGTGCCAAGATCTCAGTCGATTCCGCAACGATGATGAACAAAGGGCTGGAACTGATCGAGGCGCATTATCTCTTCAATATACCGCAACAACAGCTCGATGTGCTGATTCACCCGCAATCCATCGTCCACTCGCTAGTGCATTATGCGGACGGCTCGGTGCTCGCGCAGCTCGGCATGCCGGACATGGCGATTCCCATTGCTTATGCGCTGAGCTGGCCGGAGCGGATTGCGGTGGCCACCCCACGGCTCGACCTCGCGGCGCTGCATACGCTGGAATTTTTGCCGGTGGAGGCTGCGCGCTTCCCTGCCCTCACCCTCGCCCGCGCGGTGATGGATGCGGGAGCGGCGCAGATGATTGCGTTTAACGCCGCGAATGAGGTTGCTGTCGCCGCATTTCTCGCGGGTAAAATTTCCTTCCCACGCATTACGCAACTCGTGGCCGAAATCGTCGAGAAAACGGCGAGTACCCCCATCACTTCGCTTGCTGAGGTGATGGAAGCCGACCATACTGCACGAAAATACGCCGAGGAATGTTTATGATCGAAACACTGCAAACGCTTTTTCATACGCTCTGGTCGTTTGCGCTGGTCATCAGCATCATCGTGTTTGTGCATGAATTCGGCCATTTCATCGTCGCGCGCCTTTGCGGCGTGAAGGTGGAGGTCTTCTCCATCGGCTTCGGACGCGAGCTGCTCGGCCGCACGGATCGTCACGGCACACGTTGGAAACTGGCGCTGTGGCCACTCGGCGGTTACGTCAAAATGTATGGTGATGCGGGCGCGGCCAGCACGCCAGATAGCGCGGCGCTCGACGACATGACACCAGAGCAGAAAAAAGTCGCCTTCCACTATAAACCCCTCTGGGCGAAGGCGTTGATTGTCGCGGCAGGCCCCGCCTCAAACTTCCTGCTCGCGATTGCGGTCTTCACCTATTTCATTTTCACCGTCGGCATGAATTCGACTGAGCCGGTCGTCGGCGAAATTATGCCCAAAACCCCGGCTGCCCATGCAGGGCTGAAGGCGGGCGACCGCATTCTCTCCATCGACGGCAAGGAAATGCGCCGCTTTAGCGATATCTCCGAGACGCTGATGATCAATGTCGGCAAGCCTGTCGAAGTACTGGTTGAGCGCAAGGAAAAGCAGTTCACCGTCTCCCTCACCCCCATCCAGTTCGAGGAAAAAGACGCCCTCGGCAACACGCAGAAACGCCCACTCATCGGCCTTCGCAGCAAAAAATTGACCTATGAAAACGTGACCCTGCCAACCGCTATCGCAGCCGCGACAGAGCGCACTTACAGTATGTGCGTGACCACCGTGAAGGTGCTGGGGCAGATGATTACGGGGGATCGCGGCACGCAAGCCCTCAAGGGCCCGCTTGGCATTGCCAAACTCTCTGGCGAAGTCACCAATCAGGGCGAAACCATGAGCGAAACGCTCAAAACCATCCTTTGGTTTGTGGCGCTGCTTTCGGTGAATCTCGGCTTTGTGAACCTGCTGCCCATCCCGATGCTCGACGGCGGGCATCTGGCCTTCTACTGCGTCGAAGCCCTCAGCGGCCGTCCGCTGGCGAAGAAGTTTCAGGAATACAGCTACCGCCTCGGCATGGTGCTCATCGCCAGCCTCATGGCCCTCTCGCTATTTAACGACGTGCGGCAGATCTTTTAATTCAAAATTGTCATAAAACTGTAACATAAGCAGTGTATGATTCTCCGTAAGCACAGACAGGGGGAATATATGGACGCAGAGAAACAAGATACCAACAGCATCACAGGAGTTGATGGTAAAATTCAAAAAATCGAAGGTAACTTTGATTATGTAGATGACGTCGAATCTGCCGCTAGTTCAGCTTTCATCAAAGCACGCAGTGAGAAAAGCAACGTTGTTCTGCATATTAATGGTATAGAACTTAATGTTACGCCAGACACTCGCGTTAAGAATGTCATAAGCGACTATTATGTAAAACTAGCCAAGCAAGATCCAACGAAAGCCCTAATTGAGCAGTTGCCCAATGAAGACTGGAGAACATATTGTGTTCGGACCGAAGCAATTGCCTCTGGAATTGAGTTTCCCTGAACACGCTTCATTTAATTTTTAAATCTCACCCAAGCACCACAGCAGAACGGCCTTTTGCGTGTGGAGGCGATTTTCGGCTTCGTCCCACACTTTGGATTGCGCGCCATCGAGCACGGCGTCGCTCACTTCTTCGCCGCGATGGGCAGGCAGGCAATGTAAGAAAATCGCCTCTTTCTTCGCACGCGCCATTAACGCCTCGTTTACCTGAAACCCATGAAATGCCTGTTTGCGCGTGAGGGTGTCGTCATCGCCCATACTCACCCAAGTGTCGGTATTCATCACATCTGCCCCCTCCACCGCTGCTTCCGGCGAGTGGGTGAGCGTTACTTTCGCGCCCTTCTTCTGCGCCTGTTCCAGAATCTCGCGGCTCGGCATATACATCGCCGGGCAGGCCAGCGTCAGCTCAAACCCCAGCACTTGTGCCGCGGTAATCCAGGTGTTGGCCATGTTATTACCATCGCCCACCCACGCCACTTTCTTGCCCGCGATGCTGCCAAAATGCTCCTCCACTGTCATCACATCCGCCAGAATCTGGCAGGGGTGCAGCAGGTTGGTGAGGCCGTTAATCACCGGCACCGTGGCGTATTGCGCCAGCTCCACCAGCGTCGCGTGGTGATAGGCACGCAGCATCATCGCATGGCAATAACGCGAGAGCACCCGCGCCGTATCCGCCACTGTTTCGCCACGGCCAAGCTGTAGATCATCTTTCTGCAGCACGATGGGGTTACCGCCCAGCTCGCGCATACCCACCTCGAAACTGACACGGGTGCGGGTCGAGTTTTTCTCAAAAATCATCGCCAGCGATTTACCGTCGAGCGTTGGCTCCTCGCCTTGCCCGCGCTGACGCTTACGCTGCGCCGCTTCCGCCAGAATCGCTTCGATATCGTTCGCGGAGAGATCCCGCCAATCCAGAAAATGCCGCATCTCTTACTCCTTTATCGCAGATTCAATCACGCCCAGCGCTTCGGCGACATGATGCGCATCAATAATCAGCGGCGGCACGAGGCGGATGACATTCGTGACCGTGGGTGACGTTACTAGCCCACGCGCCAGCATTGCTGCAGCCAACGCACGCGCATCGCCCGTCGGCTCGAGGCCGATCATCAGCCCCACGCCGCGCACATCCGCAATCTTATCCGGGTACGCCGCTTGCAGTTTTTTAAGGCCATCCATCAGCAATTCGCCCATGTGCGTGACATGCGCAAAGCGGCCTTCTTCCAGCATCAGGTCGAGCACGGCACTGCCCACCGCCATCGCCAGCGGGTTGTTATTATAGGTACCGCCATGGCAGCCCGGCGGCAACACACTGCCCACGCGCTCCGTCACCAGCGTCGCCCCAAGCGGGAACCCACCACCGATGCCTTTCGCACTGCTCACAATATCTGGCGTAATGCCCGCACGCTCAAACGCGAACAAACTGCCCGGGCGGCCATAGCCGCATTGCACTTCGTCGCACATCATGAGCAGGCCTTCGGCCTCACACAGTTTTTTTAAATCACGCAGGAACTGCGGCTCAGCCACATGAATACCGCCCTCGCCTTGAATTGGCTCAATGAGAATGCCTGCCGTGTTTTTGCTGAGCACGCGCATCACCGCTGCCATATCGTTTAGCGATACGCGGTCGAACCCGTTCAGCAACTGGCCAAAGCCCGCGCGGGCGTAATCATTCCCACCTGCGGAGATACCGCCATAGGTGCGTCCATGGAAGCCATTCTCAAACGTAATAATCCGGTGGCGATAGGGTGCACCGGTTTCGTAATGATAGCGGCGCATAAACTTGATGCCCGCCTCCACCGCCTCGGTGCCGGAGGAAGTAAAAAACACCGAATCCGCGAAGGTAGCATCCACCAGCCGCGCTGAGAATTCCTCCATCTGCGGCGTGATAAACTGATTCGAACAATGCCACAAGGCTGCGCCTTGACGCGAAAGTGCCTCCACCAGATGAGGGTGGCTATGGCCGAATGCATTCACTGCGATCCCCGCCGCGAAATCGAGGTATTTCTTTCCATCATCACCGATGAGATACACCCCCTCACCCCGCGTAATGCGGATGCCGTTCCTGCGATAGATGGGGAGATAGGGAGTGATGGTCATAGTCGCCAGCGAATACGCGAGTCGCGATACTTAAGAAAGAAAAAACTACACACCGCCTATCTTTATCTGAGTGCGCATGCTTGCCAGATCTGGATTCCAATGACTTGGCATCGCGCAAAGCTCCTCTCGCGTAATCGCCCCCTGTTGTAGGCCATTTTTAAGAGCACCCACCGCCTCAGCAAGATTTTTATCAATGAGTGGTAATAGTTTTGTCCATTCCTCAATTCTCCCGGATAGCGCCTCTTTACCATCGCTAATTCCCTTAAATCCTATCAACGGGATCCCAAAGTTCATAGCAACTTGAGCAAATGCAGCGTATTCCATGTCTGCCATATCTGCCCCTGTTACAGAATGATCTTTGACAACATCCGCACCAGTACTGCAGGACGCTTTGGGAAATTCTGGCATTATCGAGGGAGAATCAACAAATGCCGGATGCGGACTGAAAGGAGTCTGTCCGGCTGGGAATCCAAAAGCACTGGCATCCATATCGCGATAACAAGAGCCAGACACCCTATAAACTAAGCCCTGCTCAAGATTAGCACTCCCCGCCGACCCGAGATTGATAACCACATCCGGGCGACAAGGCGGCCTACTATGAGCCAACTGGGATAGCGCAAACGTCAATTCACTAGCAGCATTTATGGACCAACACCCGTCATCAAAGGCTTTATTTTTAGATTCCTAAGATGCTCCCCATACTCACTATCCGCGGCCATAACCACGAGCGCTTTGACGCCGTTGCTTAAAGGGTAGAGATAATCTTTATAACTTTTCATGAACCCAATACTACCGCAGAAAATACAAGCTTACAAAGCTAAAAACTAACTCTTCAGCCGCCAGCCGCGGGCGAACATGAGGCGCGCAAGGCTGAACAGCGCGATATTGGCGCCGGTTAGCACCCACATACCGAGCGTGGGGCTAGTGTCCGACACGCCGGTCATGGCGAAGCGGAAGCCGTCGATCATGTAGAAAAACGGGTTCACATGGCTGATATGCTGAAAAAACGGCGGCAAGTCCTGCACCGAATAGAAGGTGCCGGAAAGGAACGACAGCGGCGTGACAAAGAAATTGGTAATCGCCGCCACCTGATCCGGCGTATTGCCAAACACACCAGTGACGACGCCAAACAGCGCCAGCATCATCGTCGCCGCGACGGCGAAGAACAATAAGTGCCCCCAGGAATGCACCTCAAGATGCACGAAGAACGACATCGCAAGCGCCACCGTGCACCCCACCAGCAACCCGCGGGTGATGCCGCCGAGCATAAATCCAATCGTCAGCTCCGCCGCGGCGAAGGGCGGCATCAGCCAGTCGATAATCACACCTTGAAGCTTGGCAATCATGAAGGATGACGAGGTGTTGGCGAACGCATTCTGCACCATCGCCATCATGATGAGGCCGGGGGCGATGAAATCGACAAAATGCATGCCGTGGATCATCCGCGCACTGCCGCCCAGCGCCAACACAAAAATCGCGAGGAAAATGGTGGTCGTAATCATCGGCGCGACGAGCGTCTGGTTCCACACCTTGAGGAACCGCCATGTCTCGCGCTTATAAAGCGTCGCCGTGCCGATGAAGTTGAAATCCATGCAGGTGTACTAGCAGGAAGCCTGAAAAATACAATAGCTTAGTCAATTGTGACAGTTGTGTGAAGTTTTGGCATGCACAGCCGCTTTTTATTGCGAAAGGGCAGAGAGTTGGTAAACTCAAGAACAGAAACAGGAGAGCGCTATGCCAGATAAAAGAACGCCCATCAGAGAAACACCAGGAAGCCAAGATGTCTTTGTGGATTTGGACAGTGCTAAATACGGCACGTATAATCACCTTGCTGTCCAGAACATTGACGAAGGGAGTCTCATAGAGTTTTACATCTATGAAGAAGGAAAGACCTACCAAGAATCATTGAATGACGGCACCAAAAAAGTCTCTCTTGTCGGGGGGCAGATGCTCATCAGACAAGACAAAGGCGATAACATAATGCCGCCACTAAACATCCAGAGCGAGAAGTTGAAAAAAGCCTGTAAAGAGGCGGTTAACGCTGTATTCAAAGACAAGTTTGTGACAGATGCTGAGGCAGAAGCAATGGCGGATGCAACGAAGCTGATTGTTGATCGGGCAAGTGACGGTGTATTTTCACCCAAAGATGAAAATAAGGCGATCCTCGCGTTACAAAAAGCAGTTAAAGCCAGTCAGGAAAAAAGCAAGTGATCAAGCCGCGATTCCGGTGAATGGCGTGGCAGTGAACACAATGTCGTTATTGCGTGCGTAGAGCGACGCGGCGAAGGCTTGTGCCTGCACCTCCGAAGCATGAATGTCCGACGGCGGCGCATCGCCCGGGCGGATAATATCCACCGTGATGGCCGAGCCATCTTCCGCCGTTGCCTGACCGGCACTCACCCGCGTAATGCGCGGCGGCTCAACAACCGCTTCGGGTGCGCTTGCTTCCGCAAACAGCGCCAGTTCGTCGGACGGCAAAAGTGTCGGCTGCGGTTTAATCAGGCTCGCCAAGGTCTGCTGTTCACGCTGGTCGAACGCGCGGCGCGAACTACGGCGTCCATCCGCATCGCTGGCGGAGGCTTGCTCTTCGGCATTGATGGTCACCTTACGGTCGGTAACGACCAGCGAGCCATCCGCCGCGACTTTGTAGCGCACGCGCGAGGTCACGGTCGAACCCGGAATCAACTTCTCACCAGCCCCGGTAATCACCTGCTGCAAATCCTCCGCAGACGTATCAACGCGCCGCCCGCCATCAATCGGCGGAAGTCCGGAAATACGAGTGGTCGCGCCTGTGAGCACTGCTACCTACAGAGTGAATACGTTACGAAAGCTTGCTGAAAGTTGCGACATCATACACACCTTGTGTCGCTTTTTTATATCCTCTGATTCTAGCCTTCTGCCGCTAATTTGCAACAAAAAAGGGAGGCCGAAGCCTCCCTTTTCGTAACAGTTCTGGCGATGCCTACTAGCGGCGGTCACCCATCAGGCGCATCAGGTTTATGAAGAGGTACAGGAAGTCCATGTACAGCTTCAGCGCACCAAGGATGCTGGCGCGAGCAATTCCATCGCTGGAACCACCTGCATAATAATAGGTTTCTTTGATTTTCTGCGTATCATAAGCGGTGAAGCCAATAGCAACCACCACACCCACGCAGGAAAGCACCAAATCAAGCATGCTCGACTTCAGTAGGAAGATGTTAATCAGCGATACGATCAAAATCGCCCAGATACCCACCGAAAGGAACGTGCCCCAGCTGGTCAGGTCGCGCTTGGTAGCGTAGCCATACATGCTGAGCAGGCCGAATGTACCTGCCGTGGTGAACAGCACCTTCAGGATGCTGGTCTGGGTGTAGATCATGAAAATACTGAACAGGCTAAGCCCCATCAGCGACGCATAAGCCCAGAAGGTCATTTGCAGGGTTTGGGTGCTCATGCTGTTCAGCTTGAACATCATGAAGAACACCATCGCCAGCGGTGCAAAGGTAATCACGTAGCCGATGAGCGACATTTTGACGCCCATCTCTGTCTGCGTCAGCATCGTGCCAATGAAGGCATCCGAAGTGCCCGCGAAATAGGCAATAATAGCTGTCAGCAGCACGCCGCTGGCCATATAGTTGTACACCTTCAGCATATAATTGCGAAGGCCTTGGTCCACCGAGCTGACCTGGCTTGTTGCCGTGGTTGTCGGGCGATCCCATGCACTCATTTCATTCTCCATCAAAGGTTTGCTGTACTGGGTCTGCGCCCAATACCCGACCTATTATATGGGATATTCCCACCCCCTTGCAAGGGGAACCGGAAAAGCACCCCCATTTCCCCCTCATGTTAACAAAGATTTAACCATTGCCTGCTATACTGACCTGAAGTAACAACGCCAGCCCACCCGCCAGAGAGCGAACCATGCCGATAAAAACCTATGTGCTGATTGGGTATAATCAAGCGGATAAAGACGCGATCTATTCCGAGTCCGCGCGGGTAGATCCGAATGTGATTGTTCTGCGCCCCAAAAAGGGGGAATCCATCGCTCAGGTCGCCGCCCAAATCCACGGCCCAGCGAATGTGATTCTGCAATGCCATGGGGGTGAGGATGGAACGTTTACTTGGAGTAAAGAACAATATGAATTGAAAAAACCTTTTACTCCCTACACCGAACTCTTCCAAGCCCTGCCGCGCAGCGGCATTCTCTCCATCACTCTCGGCAGTTGTTATGGCGGCACAGCGCAGCGGGCGGATATTTTAAGTGCCGCGCCTGCGGGCTGCCTCGTCCAATCCATCACCGGGGAGAAGACGCCGGGCACTAACTATGTCACCAAAAAATTCGCGGCGGAAGGCAAGTTCCTCACCAACCCGACCAATCTCTTCCTTGAGGCGCTCGATAATTTTCATCCGGCGACCTACAAAGAGTTCGGGGAATTTGTGAATAAACGCGATGGCACGCACTACATCACCGACCCGGACGCGGCGATGCCGCATATGATTGGCCTTGGCGGCAAGCCACCGCTCAGGATTGATATTAAAGCCGAGATGAAGCAGCTGACCCACGCCGACAAGGCGGCGATGGCACGCGCCATCGCCCGCGTGCAAGACCGGTTTGATACGGAATGCAAGGTGACCTATGTCAACAAAAAGGGGCAGAAAGAGTTGGATGGTTGCATGAACCAATCCCTCGGCCCGGCGGCGGAGAAAGCGCTGGATGGTTCCATCGCCACCATGGCCGCCAAGCTGCAAAAGGGCTATGTGCCGCAGAATGTGGACGAACGCAAACTGGCTTACGCCATCACCGCCGCCTATCTCGATGAATCCGGCACGCTACGGCAGCGGATGGAGAAACAACCGGGCTATGTGAACCCGCATGTGGATTACGCCAAGGAAAATGCCGCCCATCCCGAGCTTCATGGCAACTATCGCTTCGTAAAGGCGCAGCAGGCCAAACGCCTCAATGAACTCGGCATTCATAACGCGGCGGAGCTGGAGCGTTACATCAAGGATGCCAATGCGGGGAGCTTCCCTTTCAATAGAGGTAGCGGGATTAATGTGGAAGAGTTCAACAAAATCGTCGAGGCCGGGCGGCTGCTTGGCCAGCGCATGGTGGTGACGCAGGGCGAGCATGACAGCATCTCCCTGCCCGATAGCGGGTTTAAAAGCACCATCAACGTCAAGCTCGACGGCCATATCAAAGGCGGTAGGTATTAGGGCGCCTCGCCCCTCCCCCCACTCTCACCCCCAAACAACCGCTTGCAATTGCAGTGCAACATAGGTATATCACGCGTCCCCGAGTAATTGGGGAATGTTGGTGCCGGGCGAAAATGGCTGCCTGGGCGCTGCAATATCACAGGGTTAAAACCCGCTAACAATGGAGTACGAAATGCCAAAAATGAAGACCAAGAGCGGGGCAAAAAAACGCTTCAAGCTCACCGCGACAGGCAAGGTAATTGCTGGCCAGTCGGGCAAACGCCACGGAATGCGCAAACGTTCCAAACATTTCTTGCGTGACCAAACCGGCACCGTGATTCTGAACGAATCCGACGCAACGGTTATCCGCAAATATTTCCTCCCTAACGGTTAAGGAGCGCACCCATGGCACATGTTAAACGCGGCGTCACCAAACGTGCACGTCACCGCAAAATTCTGAAACTGGCGAAAGGCTATCGTGGCCGCGCTGGCACCTGTTACCGCACCTCGATCAACCGCGTCGAGCACGGCTTGCAATATGCATACCGCGACCGTCGCAACAAAAAGCGCACCTTCCGCGCGCTGTGGATCCAACGTATCAACGCCGCTGCGCGTGATAACGGTATGGTCTACTCGACGTTCATGAGCGGCCTAATCAAGGCTGGCGTAACGCTCGACCGTAAGGTTCTCGCGGATATCGCCGTGCACGATGCGGCAATGTTCACGACCCTTGCCAAGCAAGCACAAGCTGCCCTCAAGGCATAGTTTTCGGGGGCGGCCTTAGGGTCGCCCTTTTTCTCTTTCGCGACGGTCAGGATAGCACTCGACCATGAGCAACGACATTCTCAGTAACGGACTTCAATCCATCGCCGAAGCGACCTCCCTGAAGGCGCTTGAGGATTTACGCATCCACATTCTCGGTAAAAGCGGCGCGCTCACGGCTGAACTAAAAGAGCTGGGTAAATTATCGCCGGAGGAGCGCAAGGAAAAAGGCGCATCCCTCAACCGCATCAAAGAAGAAATTACCGCAGCACTTGAAGCGAAAAAGGCAACGCTCGAAGTCGCGGAAATGAATGAACGGCTAGCAAAAGAAACCGTCGACATCACCCTTCCCGCCGCGCCGTCCCTCTCAGGCTCCATCCACCCCATCACGCAGGTGACGGAAGAGCTGATTGCCATTTTCGCCGATTTCGGCTTCCGTGTGGCCGAGGGGCCAGAGATCGAAGATGACTTCCATAATTTCAGCGCGCTCAACATTCCTGAATCGCACCCCGCACGGCAGATGCACGACACGTTCTACCTCAAGGGCAACGGCGCAGAGCCTTACCCCGTGCTGCGCACCCATACGTCGCCCGTGCAAGTGCGCACCATGACGAGCGAAAAACCGCCGATCCGCATCATCGCGCCGGGCACGACCTACCGCTCGGATTCGGACATGACGCACACGCCCATGTTCCACCAGATCGAAGGCTTGGTGATTGAGAAAAACATCCATATGGGCCACCTGAAAGGCGTGCTGCATGACGCGCTCGCCGCCTTCTTCGGGCTCGAGAAACTGCCGATGCGCTTCCGCGCGAGCTTCTTCCCCTTCACGGAACCCTCGGCAGAAGTCGATATCGGCTGCCGTCGCGGCAAGGGCGAACTGGTCATTGGCGAAGGCTCCGACTGGCTCGAAGTAGCAGGCTGCGGCATGGTGCACCCGAACGTGCTGAAAAATTGCGGCATCGACCCCAACGAGTGGCAAGGCTTCGCCTTCGGCTGCGGCATCGAGCGCCTCGCCATGCTGAAATATAACATTCCCGACCTGCGCACCATGTTCGCCGGTGACGTGCGCTGGCTCAAGCATTACGGCTTTAATGCGCTCGACATTCCGTCGCTCATCAAGGGAGTTGCGGCATGAAGTTCTCTCTCTCCCTGCTTAAGCGCTTCCTTACGACGGATGCCACGCTTACTGAAATCAGCGCGAAGCTCACCGCCATCGGGCTTGAGGTCGATGGCATCGAAGACAAAGCGGCGGATTTAAAACAGTTCGTTGTCGCCGAAATTCTTGAAGCCGAGAAACACCCACAGGCCGATAAACTTCAGGTCTGTAAAGTCAAAGCCGCGCAGGGCGAACTGCAGATTGTCTGCGGCGCACCGAATGCGCGCGCGGGCATCAAAGTCGCACTCGCCAATATCGGCAGCATCATTCCCACCAACGGTATGGAAATCAAAAAAGCCGCCGTGCGCGGGGTGGAATCGCAAGGCATGATGTGTTCCGCGCGCGAGCTTGGTCTGGGCGAAGACCACGCAGGCATTATCGAACTGCCCCTCACCGCCGAAATCGGCGTGAGCATTGTGGATGTGCTGGGGCTGGGCGACCCAGTGCTCGACATCAACGTCACCGCCAACCGTGGCGACTGCATGGGGGTCTACGGCATCGCGCGCGACCTCGCCGCCGCTGGCCTCGGCACGCTGAAGCCACTTTGCATGCCGGAAATCAAAACCGCGGACACCTGCCCGGTCAGCGTTACCATTACGGATACGGATGGCTGCCAAGCTTTCATTGGCCGCGCGATCAAGGGCGTGAAGAACGGCGCTTCGCCTGAGTGGATGCAGCGCGCCCTCACCGCTGCCGGCATGCGCCCGATCTCCACGCTGGTGGATATCACCAACTACTTTACCCTCGCTTTTGGCCGCCCGCTGCACGTTTATGACATGGCGAAATTGAGCGGCAACATCACCGTTCGTGCAGGCGTGGAGGGTGAAACGCTGGCCGCACTGAACGACAAAGACTATCGCCTCAACACGCAGTGTTGTGTGATTACAGATGAAAAACACGCCCTCGGCCTTGGCGGTATCATGGGTGGTAGCGCCACCGGCGTGAGTGAGGCAACAACGGATGTGCTGCTTGAAGTGGCGCTCTTCAAACCGGAGCGCATCGCTAAAACTGGTCGCGCGTTGCAGATTGAATCGGATGCGCGCCAGCGCTTCGAACGCGGGATAGATTCAGGCTTCATGGAGCAGGCAGAACTGCGCGCAACCGAGCTGATTCTCGAACTCTGCGGCGGCACGGCGAGCGAGCGCATCATTGCGGGAACCATCCCCACCGCACGCACCGAAATTGCTTTTGATGCAGCAAAAATCAGCGCACTGATTGGTGTGGATGTGACCGAATCACGCCAACGCGAGATTCTCGGCAAGCTGGGCTTCATCGACAAAGGCACCGCCATGCTCACCCCCAGCTGGCGACATGATTGCAGCCAACCCGCCGACCTCGCGGAGGAAGTCCTGCGTATCGTGGGTTATGACGCGATTCCCCTCACCCCGCTGCCCAAGCCTTCGCATATCAGCCTGCCCGCGCTGACGCCCGAACAAAACCGCGCCAGCCTTCTGCGCCGTGCTGCCGCCGCGCGTGGCCTCAATGAAACCTACAGCTGGGGCTTCTGTTCCGCCGCACAGGCGGACGCTTGGACCATGGGTGGCAAGCACTCGGAAGCACTCGAGCTGCTCAATCCCATCAGCGCCGATCTTTCTGTCATGCGCCCCAAACTCATGCCGCACCTGATTGATGCCGTAAAAAACAATCTTGCGCGCGGAATCAAGGATATTGCCCTTTTCGAACTTGGCGCCGTGTTCGAGGACGTAACACCCACCGGGCAAAAAACCATGCTTTCCGGCATTCGTTGTGGTAACCGCGCTGGCACGCATTGGGCTGAAACCAAACCTGTCGACGTGTTTGATGTGAAGGCAGATCTCTTCGCCGTGCTCGCCGCCGCCAACATCAACACCGCGCAACTGACCATCCTCTCCGGCTGCGATGTTCCATGGCTTCATCCCGGCCGCAGCGGCTTTGTCGGCCTTGGCCCCAAAAACATCCTGGGCATTTTCGCGGAGCTTCATCCAGCGTTGCTCAAACAATTCGGTGTTGATGTGCCGATCTATGCCTTTACGCTGTTCGTTTCCGCACTGCCACCGGTCAAGGCCGCCAAGCGCAAAGCCCTCACCATTTCAGATTACCAGCCCGTCACGCGTGATTTCGCGTTTGTGCTGCCAGAAACCACACCTTCCGCTGATCTGGTAAAAGCCGTGAGCGCTGCCGAAAAAGCGCTGTTGCGCGAGGTGACGATTTTCGATGTCTATACCGGAAAAGGCATCGAGCCGGGGCAGAAATCCCTCGCCCTCACCGTCACCCTACAGGCGGATGACCGCACACTGACGGATGCCGAAATCGAGAAAGTCGCCGATGCCATCGTCACCAGCGCCCGCAAAATCGGTGCGGTGCTGCGCTAGGGCAAAAATGAGTCGGGCTTTTTCTTAGCCGCGCGCATCACTGCCATATTGTCGATGAGGTTGGGGTATGGCCGACCCGCTGCAGCCGCCCGCGCCCGCGCTGCCGCCACCTGCTCCGGGGTCATTTTACTACCGGATTTTTTCTGCGGGTTAGGTTGCTTCCACGGCGCTTTTGCAGGTTTTTTCATAAACATAGCCTATGCTGAAGAATACTTTCTGTCATAGTTTTTTGGCAAAAATCTTCACAAAACTGTCATATTTCTCTGCATTTGTTTTGTTAGGATGTGCATCGAATAAGCAAAACCATGGAGATAAAGATGAGCTACGCAGGACTGGATTATCCAACAGCATACGAAGATTTGGAACGCATCGAAACCGGATTCGGCGCAGCAATGAGCGCTCATCCGGTTAATCACATTACAGCGGGCGATATTGACTCCAGCAAAATGATCGAAGGGCTTGATCCTAAAACGGCAACGATTGCGGACTGCCGCGATGCAGTAGAAATACTTCAAAAACACTGTGTGTTAAAAACTGGTGATTATGGAAAAAGAGGCTTCAGTATTTATCAAAACGCAAATGCTGTCGTGGTACAATACCACAATGGCCTCAATGATCACACAAGCCGCGAACAAATTGCCTTTGATCTTGGAAAATTGGAAGCTGGAATGCCGCGCCTAAGCGCTAACTTTGACCGATATTCTCGGGCAGGTGACTTTGGAGGCGTATCCCAAGCAAGCGCATTAATCGTAAAAACCCCGGGCTATCTAGCCATTGGAATTAATGCTTTAGCAGAAGCAGCGGGAAAAGACATACTGGCTGAAATCACTGCGATTCAAGCCGAAAAAAGCGCAGCCCGCACCTAACCCCGCTTGATAATATTCACATGCCCCATCTTCCGCCCCGGGCGTGAGTCGCTTTTGCCGTAGAGATGCACATGGGCATCCGGGCGGCGGGCATATTCCTGCCATTGCAACCAGTCGTCGCCGAGCAGGTTAATCATCTCGCACGGGCGGTGTGCGGTGGTGTCGCCCAGCGCCCAGCCGCAAATCGCACGGATATGCTGCTCAAACTGGCTGGTCGGCGCGCCTTCCATCGTCCAATGGCCAGAATTATGCGGGCGCGGCGCGAGCTCGTTCACAAGCAGGCCGCCTTCGGTCACAAACATCTCCACCGCTAGCAGCCCCACCACATCCAGCGCCTCGGCCAGCGTTTTGGCAATTTTGCTTGCCTGCTCCTGATGCGCATCGATAAACGGTGCGGGCGCAATGGTTTTATGCAGAATATGGTCGCGGTGGATATTCTCCACCAGCGGGTAGCAGCGCGCCTCCCCCAGTGTGGAGCGCGCGACGATGACCGATGCCTCAGCGGAGAAATTGACAAAACCTTCAAGAATACATTCCGTTTTGCCCAGCGTCGCCCACGCCGTCGCAGCCTCCGCCGCGTTTTTAATAAGCACCTGCCCCTTGCCGTCATAGCCCATTTCGCAGGTTTTGAGCACGCTCGGCGTGCCGATGGTTTTGATTGCCTCCGCCAGCTCGGCCTCACTCCGCACCGGCGCAAAGGGCGCAGTGGCAATGCCCTGGGCGCGGATGAATTCCTTCTCGCGCAGCCGGTGGCGCGTGGTGAACAGCACCGAAGATTTCGGCCGCACCGCCACGATATGGTCAAGCATCTCGAGCGTCTCAGCGGGGATATTCTCGAACTCGAACGTCACCACATCCACACTCTGCCCAAACGCACGCAGCGACGCTGCATCCTGATAAGCACCGATGGTGGTTTTGGTCGCCACATGGCTCGCGGGCGAGTCTTTATCCGGCGTGTAGATATGGGTTTTATAGCCCATGCGGCTCGCCGCCCGCGCCAGCATGCGCCCCAGCTGCCCGCCGCCGATAATCCCGATTGTTGAACCTGGTGGGGTGATGGGCATCTATTTCGGCTCCTTGGCCACGCTGGCGGTTTGAGCGGCACGCCACTTGGCGAGGCGTTTGGCGAGCGCCGCATCGCTGAGCGCCAGAATCATCGCGGCGAGAAGGCCTGCATTACCTGCCCCGGCTTCACCAATCGCGAGTGTGCCCACCGGCACGCCTTTGGGCATTTGGGCTATGGAAAGCAGCGCATCCAGCCCCTCCAGCGATTTGGAAAGCACGGGAACGCCGAGCACTGGCAGTTGCGTAATCGCCGCCGTCATACCCGGCAGATGCGCTGCGCCCCCTGCCCCGGCGATAATAACCTTGTACCCCGCCGCCTCGGCACCGCTCGCGAAATCATAGAGCCGCTTCGGTGTGCGATGGGCGGAAATAATCTTCGCCTCGTGCGCCACGCCGAGTGCACCCAACATATCAGCGGCGTGCTTCAGGGTCGCCCAGTCGCTCTGGCTACCCATGATAATCGCCACCGGGGGCGTGGAGCGCTTTGCCTTTGTTGATTTTTTTGTCGCAGCCATAGGACTCTCTTCGCTGAGGAAAGCAGCATTCTTATACGATGGTTGCGCCGGGGTCAAACCTAGGCTAACCAATTCAGAAGATATTGGAGAATCCACTCATGAAAATCGCTGCTGCCCGTGAATCTTCACCGCTTGAATCCCGCGTCGCGCTGACGCCGGATGCAGTTAAAAAATATGTTGCTCTCGGCATTCAGGTGGCTGTGGAACGTGGTGCTGGGCTTAAATCCGGCATCAGCGACGCTGCGTTTGCAGATGCAGGTGCCACGGTGGCCGATTCTGCCGCCGCTGCCTATGACGGCGCGGATATTATCGTCTGCGTCGACACCCCTGCTGAGGATGTCATCGCGCATATCCCGCAAGGCGCTATTCTCGTCGGCATGCTCAACCCGCTTGATAAACTCACCGATTTCAGCTGCCTCAATAAGCGCTCAATCCATTCCTACGCGATGGAGCTGTTGCCGCGCATCAGCCGCGCGCAGTCGATGGACGTGCTGTCGTCGCAAAGCAACCTTGCGGGCTATCGCGCGGTGATCGAGGCGGTGGCCGCGACCAGCAAAACCATCCCGATGATGATGACCGCCGCGGGCACGATTCCTCCAGCAAAAACCCTCGTCCTCGGCGCAGGTGTGGCGGGTCTACAAGCCATTGCAACGGCTAAACGCCTGGGTTCTGTCGTCAGCGCATTCGATGTCCGCGCGGCGACGAAAGAACAAGTCGAATCCCTCGGTGCGAAGTTCGTAGAAGTAAAAGCTGCCGAGGCTACCAGCGGCGAAACCGCCGGCGGCTACGCGAAGGAGATGGATGACGACTATAAACGCCGTCAGGCTGAGGCGCTCGCTGCCGTGATTCCGGCGCAAGATATCATTATCACCACCGCGCTCATCCCCGGCAAACCAGCGCCGGAGCTGATTACGAAAGAGATGGTCGCCAGCATGAAAGCTGGTAGCGTGATTGTTGACCTCGCCGCAGCCTCGGGCGGCAACTGCAAACTCACCAAGCGCGACGAAGTCACGACGACGGAAAATGGCGTGACGATTCTGGGTTACACCAACCTGCCGAGCCGCGCCGGCACGGATTCCAGCCCGCTCTACGCGCGCAATCTATTTAACTTCATCACCACGCTGATGTTCGACAAAGCAACCAAAACGCTAAAAATTCTGTCCGACGACGAGTTGATAAAAGGCACGCTCATCACCAAAGGCGGCAGCCTCGTTCACCCGATGCTGACAAAATAAGGAGCCGTTATGACCGACCTATCCACCATCACCGAACAGGCCAGCGACCTCGCTGCGAAAGCGAACGACCTGCAGCAGCAAACGCAGGAGTTGCAACAACAGATTGCCCATGGCGGCATGGTTGACCCGTTCATTTTCGGCATCACCGTGTTCGTGCTCGCGTGCTTTGTGGGCTATTACGTGGTCTGGCGCGTCACCCCGGCGCTGCATACGCCGCTGATGAGTGTAACTAACGCCATTTCCGGCATCATTATCGTCGGCGCGGTCATCGCGCTGGGTGCGCAAGGCGCAGGCTTCTCGCATACGCTCGGCTTCATCGCCGTAACCATCGCGTCTATCAACATTTTCGGCGGTTTTGTGGTCACCCAACGCATGCTGGAAATGTTCCGCAAAAAACAACCCGGAGGAAAAAAATGAGCTGTTGTCCATCGACCAAAACCGAAACGGAAGCCTGTTCCACTGATAAAAAATGCTGCCCCAAAAAATGGCTAATGACGGCTATCATCGCCCTCGTCGTCACCATGGGCTTTGACTGGTATGTGCATGGCACGCTGCTGATGGATCAATATAAAGCCACCGAAAAATTGTGGCGTCCGGAAGCAGAAATGCATGCGCTTTATAACTACTGCCTTGCCAAGCATGCCCTGCAGGCGATGATTTTTGCCTGCCTCTTCCTCTGCTGGAAGTCGCGTCAGACGTTCGGCGCGCTGTTCGGCTGTGCCTGCCCGGGGCGTAAAGGCTTTGGCTTCGGCGCAACCATCGGCCTGCTGCTTGGCGTTCAATCGGCTGCTGCATATATCTACATGCCGCTGCCACATGGCCTCGCCCTCTCGTGGCTGGTGGCTGAAGTGGTAAAATGGGGGCTGGCTGGTGCAATACTCGCCGTTCTCTATGGACGTTGCAACAAAGCCTAACGACTGGAAAGTACGATCATGAGCAGCATCTTCTACCTTGCCTACCTCGTCGCCGCCGTGTGTTTTATCATGGCGCTGCGTGGCCTGTCCTCCCCCGTCTCGGCGCGTGCGGGCAACCGCTACGGCATGGCGGGGATGCTGCTTGCGATCCTAACCACACTGGCATTGCCCCAGGTGCATGCGTATAGCTCCGTTCTAGCCGGTATCGCCCTCGGTGGTGCGATCGGCTGGGTGATTGCCAAACGCATCGCGATGACAGCCATGCCACAGCTCGTTGCCGCGTTCCACTCCCTCGTTGGCCTCGCCGCAGTGTTGATCGCTATGGCCGCCCTCTGGGCGCCGGAGTCGTTCGGCATCGGTGCGGCGGGCTCCATCCATTTCGGCAGTTTGGTAGAAATGTCGCTCGGTACCATCATTGGTGCCATCACCTTCACCGGGTCGATTATCGCCTTCGCTAAACTGCAAGGGCTGGTTTCCGGCGCGCCCATACGTTTCAAAATGCAGCACCTCATCAATGCCGGGCTTGGCCTTGGCGCATTGTTCCTACTGCTCATCTTCTGCGCGACGGAATCGAAATTCCTCTTCGTGCTGATGACACTCGTCGCCCTCGCACTCGGCGTATTGCTCATCATCCCCATCGGCGGGGCGGATATGCCGGTGGTTGTCTCCATGCTCAACTCCTACTCCGGCTGGGCGGCCGTCGGCATCGGGTTCACGCTCGGCAACCCGCTGCTCATCATCGCAGGCGCACTCATCGGCTCCTCCGGTGCTATCCTCAGCTACATCATGTGCAAGGCCATGAACCGCTCGATCATCAACGTGATCTTCGGTGGCTTCGGGTCGACAGCGTCGGCGGGAGAAACAGGCGGCGCGAAAGACGAGCGCCCGGTCAAAACCGGCGCGGCGGAAGATGCCGCCTTCCTGCTCGGCAATGCGGATTCAGTGATTATCGTGCCGGGTTACGGCATGGCCGTGGCGCAAGCCCAACACGCCGTGCGTGAGCTGGCCGAGGCGCTGGAGCATAAAGGCATCAAAGTGCGTTATGCGATTCACCCCGTCGCTGGCCGCATGCCGGGGCACATGAACGTGCTGCTGGCTGAAGCCAACGTGCCATACGAAGCCGTGGTCGAGCTAGAGGAAATCAACAACGACTTCAGCACTACAGATGTGGTGTATGTCATCGGCGCGAACGACGTGACCAACCCCGCCGCGAAGAACGACCCCAAAAGCCCCATCTACGGCATGCCGATCCTCAACGTGGCAGATGCACGCAATGTCATCTTCAACAAGCGCTCGATGGCGGCGGGTTATGCTGGCATCCAGAACGAGCTGTTCTATCAGGACAACACGATGATGCTCTTCGGCGATGCAAAAGTGGCGACGGAGAATCTGGTGAAGGCGTTGAAGGCGTTGAAGGCGTTGTAAATCAATACTTAATCAGCATTCACGCTTCCTTAACCTTTTTGTGAGATACTTCAACTGACGTATTCTGTTTGGAGTTGTTATGTCTGGTGATCCCCAAGAAACACAGCAGGTCGATGAGTTCGCACGCCGCGTACAAATTGCTGATGCCACTGTAGAAAAAAAGCCAGAATACCTCGCTTTAAAGAATGCAAATTCTGATACCGATTTATCCCTCGATGCGATGAATAAGATGAAAGACGATGCATTTATCAGCATTCTTAAGGACTTCATTGCAGAAAAAGGCGCCCACATCTGTTCATTCTTTTTGGAGGCTCAGAAAAAGTTGGACGCAGCAAAAGATCCAACTCAGATATCGGATGCTATTTCTGACATCTGGATGGATGTGATGATAAAAGCCACATCAGCCCCTGTACGCGCTTCGGTTAATATTATGGAAAGCGTGATTAGAAACAACCAGTTTGAAGGGCAGTTATCCCCCGAGGCACTTAGAGATATTGCCGCTGCAGCAAAATCCCAAGGCCTCAAAATTAAAAAAGTTGATAACAATGGCAAGCCACACGACGGTATCAAAGAAGACCGGATTCTGCTCTACGCGCAAAGCGACCATAAATTTAAAACGCCGCTTGCTACGCATCAGGTGGAGCTGGGTAAAAATCCGCGCAACCGCTAATCATAAAATTTATTCCCCAATAAAAAACCCCGCTCATAGGCGGGGTTTTTCATTATGAAAGATCGAAGGGCCTAGGCCTATTCGAAATCCGATTTTTTGCGAGCCAGTTTACGGGCACGACGAACAGCTTCACCAGCTTCGCGCACGCGTTTCTCGGACGGTTTTTCGTAATGCTTGCGCATTTTCATTTCGCGATAAATCCCTTCACGCTGCATCTTTTTCTTGAGCACGCGCAAAGCCTGATCCACGTTATTGTCACGAACAACGACTTCAACCACGAGTAAATACCCCCTTCCGGCGTTTTGATTTTGGACGCGCATTTTACACAGGGTGTGGACAATGGCAAGGGGCTAATTGCGAAATGCGGGCGTTTTGGGTTATTTTCGCCCTCCAACATAACAAATAAAGGGCAAGCATATGCAAAAAGTAACCACCGGTGGCGTCGAAGTGCCAAAACTCCGCAGCTACATCGAACGTATCGAGCGCCTGGAAGAAGATAAAGCCGGCGTCGCAAGCGATATTAAAGACGTGTTTGCTGAAGCCAAATCCAACGGGTTTGATATCAAAGCGATGCGCGGCGTGATCAAACTGCGCAAAATGAAATCAAACGAACGCACCGAAGCGGAATATATGCTCGAGCTCTATAAGCGCGCACTGGGCATGGATAGCACGCTGGATGAAGACGAAGCAGAAGCGGCCTAGCCCTTCTTCCACCGCGAATAAAAAGAAGCCCCGGCAACTCACGTTCCGGGGCTTCCTTTATGGGGAACTGGTAAGTCCCCCGTGATGGTTCCGCCGGATTAGCGACGGAGCCTATATCCCGAGCGTTTTTAGGCGCTGCGGGCATTCGTCGAAGCCTGAAGAGGCGCTCGACCCCGAAGGATCAAGCACACTCTAGCAAGCCTCCATCTGGCTGTCAGGCCGCGTTCCAGCGCGCCTCTTCTGCCAAACGTATTCGTTCCAGTTCCTCCTTGAGCAGGAGTTTTTGCTTTTTCAGGGTTTGGAGTAGCGCCAGATCTGGTGATGGGCGATGCAGTTCCTGTGCGATTGTTGCTTCGAGTTTGCTGTGCTTTTCTTGAATCATTGCGTAGTGAGCTTGTAACGACATACGAACCTACCTTTGCCTGCTGATTGAAGACCTTCAAGCCCGCAGGGTCGATGCGAATGCCGTGCACTGCAGGCTGTTACACATTCGAATCTGCGGGGCTTGATAGGTTGTCTCTGAAGACAACTTTATAAAAGCAAATCGGTCTGCTTAATTCAAGCAAAACAACAGTCAAGAAATATTATTTATTTTTGCGCTGCATGTTGACTTTTTTGTAGATCACTGCTGCCGGGCAACAAGCTGAGTTACAATTTACGGGCATTTAGTGAGAACGTGAATAAAATATCCGGTAGTCCTGTGGATAAGTCAGCGCCCCGCTACTCTTCCTCGTCAAAGCGCCGCTCAATGAGCGCAACAACAGCGGCCACCGCCTCTTCTGCCTGCGCCCCTTCGGCGTGAAGCTCAACGTCTACACCACGCTCAGCCGCCAGCATCAGCAGGCTGAGAATGGAAGTAGCACCTGCGCGCGCAGGTTCCATTTTTTCGTTCACGCGTGGCAGGCGAACCACCTCAACCTTCGCATCATAAGCAGAGGCAACCTTCACCATTTTTGCCGCCGCACGTGCGTGCAGACCTTTTTTATTGCAGATGGTGGCAAGCGCCATGGCCATGGGCTAACTCGCCTTTTTCAGCAGCGTGCTCGCTACGTTGATGTATTTGCGCCCGGCCTCTTGCGCCGTCATCACTGCATTGACAAGCGATAATGTACTACGCACACTGATCAGCTTAATCAGCATCGGCACATTCACGCCAGCAATCACCTCTACTTTATCCGGCATCATGACCGAGATAGCGAGATTCGAGGGCGTGCCGCCAAACATGTCGGTGAGGATGGCAACACCATCGCCCTTATCGACCTGCGTGATTTTCGCGAGAATATTGCTGCGGCAAGTTTCGATGTCATCCTCGGGGCCAATCGCCACCGAAATCAAATCCGGCTGACGCCCAACCACGTGCTCCGCAACAGCAATAAGCTCTGCGCCAAGCGCCCCATGCGTGATGATGATAATCCCGATCATAGGAGATGAATTACGCCCAAATGCGCAGGATTGCAATCCTTTGTCACGCTAAGCCGCTTTCGGCTTCCAATCGGTCGGCAGCACGCGACCTTCCTGCATCGCTTTCAAATAATGCAGGATCAGCGCGGCCGATGTTTGCGGCGCCGGTGCCAGACGTAAATACGGCACATCAATACCCAAAAACTGACGTTTCTGCAGCTCCGGAAGACGCTCGCTTGCCGCGGGGTCAAGCTCGATCACCAGATGCAGCACATGCTTGGTCGTGGTGTCATTCATGCGAATGAGGCCCATGCCGCGCAGTTCTAAAATCCCTGCAAGCTCAGGCACTTGGGCAACCGCAACCATCCCCATCATCGGCTGAAGAGTCAGACGGTCATCACCAATAAGCTTAGCCCCCATCATCATCGCTTCAGCTGTAATACGGGATTTTCCCATGCCAGAGGCACCCATAATTAAACAACCTGAACCACCATAGGCAAAAGCAGAACCGTGCAACGGCACTTGTTCGTTCATAGAACCTCCAGAGAAAAGCAAATAGAGAGAAGCTAAGCCGCAGCTTCTTCCGGGTCTACCCAGGAGATATTCCCATCCACACGGCGATACACCACATTCACGCGCCCATTACCAGCGTTGAAGAACATCAGCGCGGGCAAATCGGCCAAGTCCATTTTCATTACGGCTTGGCTCACGGTGAGGGTTTGAATGTTTGTTGGCTTTTCGGCTACCACGACTGGCGCGCCCTTCTCATCAAGCTCTGCCGAATCATCCTCCGGCTTCAACACATATTTACGTGCGTTGAGGGCGCGCGCAGCGTTTTTGTCATGCGCATGGTGATCCGTCAGGCGACGCTTATAGCGACGCAGTTGTTTCTCTACCTTGGTTGCAGCATCATCAAACGCAGCATAGACCTCGTTCGCGTTACCTTGGCTTTTTAGCACGATGCCTGAATGCGTTCCGGTGTTACCATGAATATCCACGCGGAACTGGTGGTGCGCTTCTTTCGAAACAACGATATCGACGCTGACAATACGATCGAGATATTTGCTCAGACCATCGCTCAAACGCTTCTCCACATGCGCTTGAAATGCTTCGCCCAGGTCAACATGCCGGCCAGAAATGTGAAATTGCATAGGTTCCTCTTTGGTTGGGAAGTTGAAGAATAAATCGGTGATTTTCCTGTTTTCATGATACTCCGTTTGCATGAAATAGCCAAGAGCTATCCCATAGGAGTGCGCGGAATTCCTTATGCCTATAGTTTGGGGAGTTTGACACCCAGTGCGGCAGATAGCCGCTCAGATTCGCCATAATAGGCGGCCCGCCGTAAGAAGCGCGGCATAATACCGCTCCACTTAAATTCGCCGATCAGCTTGCCATCTGGCCCCTCACCCTTGGTCTGGTAGGAGAAGAGATCTTGCATCGTAATAATATCCCCTTCCATACCACAGACCTCGCTCACTTGCGTGACGCGGCGTTGGCCGTCACGCATACGGCTGATCTGGATAAACAGGTTAATTGCCGAAGCGATCTGCGTACGAATCGATAAAGGCGCGATATTTAGATTCGCCATCGCGATCATGTTTTCGAGGCGCGCCAACGCATCACGCGGGTGATTCGCGTGAATGGTGGTAAGCGACCCCTCATGCCCCGTATTCATCGCCTGCATCATGTCGAAGGCCTCAGCACCACGCACCTCGCCCACAATAATCCGATCCGGTCGCATCCGCAGCGCGTTTTTCATGAGATCGCGCATACTCACTTCTTCTTCCTGGTGCGATAGCCGCATAGGGCGCGTTTCAAGCCGCACCACGTGTGGCTGCTGAAGACGCAACTCTGCGGCATCCTCAATCGTTACCACACGCTCTTGCACGTCAATATGCTCTGAAATAGCGTTGAGTAGCGTTGTTTTACCCGCCCCCGTACCGCCAGAAACGATGATATTCAAACGGCAGCGCCCCAGCACCTTAAGAAAATCGGCCAGCGCAGACGATATATTTCCCTGCGTCGCCATTTTATCCAGCGTCACACTGTGTTTGGCAAACTTACGAATGGAAATAGTCGTGCCATCAACAGCTAGCGGCGGCGCTATGATATTCACCCGGCTGCCATCCGGCAGTCGCGCATCCAGCAACGGGCGACGCAGATTCACCGTGCGGCCAATTTGCGTAGCAATCGCCTCCGCCATCTGGAATACTTTCAGGTCAGTTGGAAATGTGATATCCGTACGCTCTAACCTGCCATCACGCTCGATATAGATATTATCTGGGCCATTAATAAGAATGTCGTTAATTGTGTCATCCGCAAGCAGCTTCTTTATGGGCTCAAGTTCAGTGATCGCGTCACCAAGTGCGGAAGTAATATCTGAGCGTGCAATCGCTGCGTGATGTATCAGCGGATCCTCATCAACAAATGCTGTTCGCATTGCCGAAATTTGCGCTTCAAGCTCCTTAATTCTTATGCTTAGATCTTCCGTCATATCAGCGCATTCCTTTGATAAATCCAGCTGTACGAGCAGCATCAATCAGTGTCTGGCTACGTGGCGATACCTGCGCCCACCGGTACTCCCCCACTGGCTTCTGCGGCGATTGCGCATACGTTACAAGATCTTGCATAATAATCATATCCCCTTCCATACCGCAAACCTCGCTGACATGGCTTATATGGCGCCTCCCATCCTTGCTTCGAGCGATCTGAATTACCAGCTCTAGTGCACTGCCAATCTGCTGACGAATAACCTTCGTAGATAAGGTAGGCATGGCAATCATAACCATAGTCTCAAGCCGTGAAAGCGCATCACGGGGCGTATTCGCATGCAACGTCGTCATCGAACCATCATGGCCCGTATTCATGGCCTGCAAGACATCGAATGCTTCTGCCCCCCGCGATTCACCCACAACAATACGATCAGGCCGCATTCTGAGTGCATTCTTAACCAAATCACGCATAGAAACTTCGGGAATCATTTTATCCGTAGTCCGCGATAACTTGGATTCCAGACGCACCACATTCGGTTGCTGCAGCCGTAACTCTGCAGAGTCCTCAATGGTAACAATACGCTCTTCCTCAGGTATGGCTCCGGAAAGCGCATTGAGTATGGTTGTTTTACCCGTACTGGTGCCGCCAGAAATCAGCATATTCACCTTTAATCTGGCACATTCTTTAAGGAAGAGAGAGAGCTCCGGTGATATCTGCCCCGACTCCGTCATGCTATCGAGTGTAATCTGGTGCTTCGGAAACTTGCGGATGGAAATAGAGACACCATCAATAGCGATCGGTGGCCCTACCAGATTCACCCTACTACCATCCGGCAACCGTGTATCAATAATGGGGCGCTCCGGAACCCAGTAAAGGTTGATGGCTTTCATTATGCGCTCCGCCACATCCCACACTTCCTCATGGGTTTGGAACGCAAGCCCCGAATCGACCAACTTCCCCGCTTGATCAACAAAAATATTGCGCGTGCCGTTGACGAGAATATCGTTGACAGAATCATCGCGCAGCAATGCGTCTAAAACGCCTAAACTGGGCATGACAAAGTCGCTCACTGCTTTTGAATTCGCAGCACCAGTATCCTTCAATGAGACTTCTGAAAATCGCTTTGCAAACATTTCCGGCGTGACCACATGGGGTGCCATTGCATTCTGGTTTAATATGGCGCTCATCATTCGTACCTCTGAGTAGTAGTATTTACCAACTCTGCGCGCAAAAAAACAAAACTTTCAGAATTTGATAAAGAATGAAGCGTGTTCACCAGAGTTGCGTTATTTTTGCCAATTCCTTACGATGCCTTTTGCCGGCGGCGGACGACGGAGGATGGGATGCCCATTTCTTCGCGGTATTTGGTAACGGTGCGGCGCGCGACGTCGATATTCCGGTCTTTCAGACGCTTCACAATCGCATCGTCGGAAAGGATTGCCTTCGGGTCTTCGTTAGTCACCAGCTCCTTGATGTAATACATCACCGTTTTGCTAGAAAAATCATTCGCGCCCGCCGAGGCGTTGATGGAAGAGGTGAAGAAAAACTTCAGCTCCAGCGTGCCGCGAGGCGTGGCCATAAATTTCGCGGTGGTCACGCGGCTGATGGTGGACTCATGCATTCCCACCGCAGCAGCAATATCCTTCAGCACCAGTGGTTTCAGGAAACGAATGCCGTGCTGTAGAAATTTATCCTGCTGAGTAACAATTTCTGTCGCCACTTTGAGGATGGTATTCGCCCGTTGGTCGAGCGCCTTGATGAGCCAGTTCGCGTTGGCGAGTTGCTCGGTCATGAACTTTTTGGCTTCTTTATCCGTCGCCCGCGCTCCCACATCCGACGCATAATGACGGTTCACCAGCACGCGCGGCAGCGCATCCGGGTTTAACTCCAGATGCCAACCGCCATTTTTCGCGCGGCGTACCATTACATCCGGAATCACGGCTTGCGATTCATCCGCCGCAAAACCCATCGCAGGCTTCGGGTTACAGCGGCGAATATCTGCCAACATCTGCGCAAAATCCTCAGCATCCACGCCGCATTTTTTCTGCAGCGCTTTCATCTCGCCACTGCCCATCATTTCCAAATTATCGAGAAAAATCTCCATCACCGGGTCGAGCCGGTTCATATCCGCCAATTGTAAGCGTAAGCATTCCGCGAGCGAGCGGGCAAAAACCCCTGCCGGCTCAAACTGCTGCAAACGCACGACGATAGCATCAATTTCCGCCTTCGTGAGCCCCAACGTCTCCGCAAAGGCGCTAGTATCCTCACGCAGATAGCCGGCATCGTCGAGCATGTCGGTCAGTTGCTCAGCGATACGCTGCTCCACCGGGTCAGTAATATCCATGTGGATTTGCTCGATCAGATATTCGCGTAGCGTTTGCTCCCGTGCGCTGGCACCTTCGATGCCAAAGCCCTCGCCGTCGCCATCATACCCGCCGGATGAGCCATGCGCCCCCGCCGTCACTTCGCCGATGCTGACGGTGTCGCCTTCTGTCCATTCTCCGCCGAAAGACTCATCTTCCAGCGATTCGGCAACAGAATAATCCTTGTCCGAGACGTCAATCTCGCGCGTCTCACCGCGTATGACGTCTTCCTCGCTCACCCCCTCACCTGCAGACGCCTCGTTTGCCTCATCGCCGGCTTCTTCCGGCGCGGCGGGCGTGTCGGAATCATTTTCTTCTTTGGTAAGGAGGGGATTTTTCTCGATCTCTTCGTCGATAAATTCCTGAAGCTCGATCGCTGAGAGCTGTAACAGCTTGATGGATTGCTGCAATTGCTGGGTCATCACCAACTGCTGCGACTGCCTAAATTCCTGTTTCAATCCGACCATAGCTAGAAACTAACGCAAATAGAGCAGCGACTCAAGACGCGATATTGCCACAGCTTAAAGCGAAAAACGCTCGCCGAGGTAAACGCGGCGGACTTCCTCGTTATTCACGATATCCGACGGGGTACCTTCCATCAGCACCGAGCCGTCATGGATGATATAGGCGCGGTCGATTACATCCAGCGTTTCGCGCACGTTATGGTCGGTAATCAGCACGCCGATGCCGCGATTTTTGAGATGTTTCACCAGGTCGCGCACGTCGGAAATCGCGATCGGATCGATTCCCGCCAGTGGCTCATCGAGCAGAATGAACGACGGCATTCCTGCCAACGCACGGGCGATTTCAGCACGACGGCGTTCCCCGCCGGAGAGCGCAATAGCAGGCGCATTGCGCAGATGGGTGATTGAAAACTCTGCAAGCAATTCGTCGCACATCGAACGGCGACGATCCATGTCGATTACGCTGACTTCGAGCACCGCCATGATATTCTGCTCTACCGTCAGTCCACGAAAAATGCTGGCTTCCTGAGGTAGATAGCCAATGCCCAGCCGCGCACGGCGATACATCGGCAGGTTGGTGATGTCGGTTCCGTCGTAAAAAATCGTGCCGTAATCGGGCTTCACCAGCCCGGTGATCATATAAAAACAGGTCGTCTTCCCCGCCCCGTTTGGCCCTAACAACCCCACAGCCTCGCCCCGCTGCAGCGAGAGCGACACATTACGCACCACCGGCCGCTTTGCGTATTGCTTCCCAAGATTATTGACGACAAGGCCGGAGTTTTTTTCCACGAGGATCGGCTTTTTTGGAATTTCCGTCACACTAGGCGCCATTGCGGGGGCCGCCCGCTGCTCTGGCACACGTGGGGGCTCCTCCGTCGCCACAGTTGGACGCAGCAGCCAATCTGTTCCTAGGCCTTTTTCATCATCCCCGGTCATTAGTTCCCCGCTGTGGGCTTGTCGGAGCTTGGTACAAATAAACCCCGTACACGCCCTGATTTCTTGCCATCACTTGCAGTAACCTGTCCGCCGGAGGAAGTCAGCATGCTACGCCCCGTTTTCATGTTGTAGGTCATGTAGGTGCCCTTGAGGATATTCTTATCCCGCGTCAACGTCACCGCACTTCCCATCAGCTCAATTGTGTCTGTTACCACATTATAAACACCCTTATCGCCTTTCGCGGTTTCCGTGGGTGTGGTGAACACCACAGAACCTTCTGCATCAATGCGTGAAACACCTGGAGCGCCTGCTTCACCCGTAGGCTTAGGCGCTTTTTTTGCCTCTTCGTTGCGATAATACACCGTCATTTTGGCAGCACGCATATTGGTGGTGCCCTGCGTAGCGATCACGTTGCCGCTAAAAATCGCCTTATGCTCATTCTGATAGACATCCAGCGTATCCGAGGAAATTTCAATTGGCTGGTCAGACGATGCTACTGCTGCATGCGCCACCACACCACAGAAAAGAACACTCATCACGCTCACGATTTTCAAAACAGCATGCATTATTTTTTCGCTCGATCAAGGTGTAATTGCACGCGTTCCGCGCCACCAGTGAAGATGATATGTTGGCCACTATCTATGATTTCAAAGCCGCTGGCAAGTAGGTTACCAAGCGGCCCTGCGCCGACGATTTTTTCATTTCCCACCACGCGGCTTGTATCTGTATCGATGGTCGCGCTGGCCGTGGTAAAGCTATAGCCTTGATCGTCGAATAACGTCACATCACCCACAAGCGCGATGGTTTTAGCCTCCTGGTCGTAGTCCGCCTCTTCCGCAGTGAGCGAGCGCCAGCCGCCGTTTTCCGTTACCATTTGCGCCTCCACCTTTTCAAGAAGCACCCGTGTCTGACTCAGTTGTTTGGCGCGTAAGCCGTTCACTTTAAATTCCCGCCCACTTGCATCTGTGCTACGATATTCTGGGTTACTCATCACCGGCTGCGAGGCGTCTTTCTTCGCCCCCCCCGTATCCACAAACGAAATCCGAATACCGGAGCGGTCTTTGCTGATGAGCGGCAGGGCGATCAGCACCGTTACCAGACCCAGTGCAAACAACATCAGGAACCATTTGCTGAGCACCACGAAGCGCGTATAGCGCCCCAGCGCTGATAACAACTGGTCCACTTCCGCCACCGCCCAATCGGTAGACAATAATTTATGCTCGCGCGCGTCCGGCATTGGCTACATCACACCGGCGCGCAGGCAGTCATGAATATGGAGGATGCCCACCGGCTTTCCATCCGTCAGCGCAAAAAGGCAGGTGATGGATTTGGAGTTCATGATAGCCAGGGCTTCCGCCGCCAGCGAAGCAGGCGTGATCGTCACCGGATTTTTATGCATGACCTCCGCAGCAGATTTCTCCATCAACCCATCATTCATATTTCGGCGCAAATCACCATCCGTGATAATCCCGAGCAACATCCCGTTCTTATCGACAACACCCGCGCAGCCGAAGCGCTTGGCGGTCATGGTCAGAATCGCTTCCTGCATCGACGCCTTTTCGGCGATAAGCGGCAGTTCGGCCGCCCCATGCATCAGGTTCTCAACACGGATAAACTGTGTGCCGAGCTTGCCACCGGGGTGGAATACGCCAAAATCATCGCGCGAAAATCCCTTCTTCTCCATCAGCGCCACAGCGAGCGCATCGCCCCAGGCAAGCATCATCGTCGTCGAAGTCGTCGGCACACCAATTGGCGAGGCTTCGGGCACCGCAGGTAGTACAATCGCAATGTCCGCCGCCTGTACCAGCAACGAAGTTTCACGGCGCACCAGCGCCACCAGCGGAATCGAGAAACGGCGCGTATAAGCAATAATGTCGCGCAGCTCGTGCGTTTCGCCAGAGTTCGACAGGCAGATCACCAGATCATCCGTCGTAATCATGCCGAGATCGCCATGGCTCGCTTCCGAGGGGTGCACGAAATAGGCGAGTGTACCAGTCGAGGCCAGCGTCGCTGCAATCTTGCGCCCGATATGGCCGGATTTCCCCATACCGCTTATAATCACCCGCCCCTTCAGCGCGGCAATGCGACTGACTACTTCTAGGAATTTTTCGTCAAGCCCTTCGGCGACGGCGTTTAGCCCCTCGACCTCACGCGCGATCACTGCCCGTGCGGAGTCGAGCAATCGCACAGAATCAGTGGAAACTGTTTTGGTATTCTTCATAAACCTAATGCGCAAAAATATCGATTTCCGGCCAGCCGGCGAGGTCAAGCTCCGCCCGTGCTGGCAGGAAGGTGAAGCAGGCTTGCGCCAGTTCCGTGCGGTGTTCGCGCGCCAGCATCACGTCCAGCTTCTCGCGCAGGCGGTGCAGATGGCGCACGTCGCTCGCGGCATATTCCTGCTGCTCCGGCGTCAAAGTTGGCTGCCCCCAGTCCGAGGTTTGCTGCTGCTTCGAGACATCCACCTGCAGCAGGTCACGGCAAAGATCGCGAAACCCGTGGCGATCCGTAAACGTCCGCGTCAGGCGCGAGGCGATTTTGGTGCAGTAAATCGGCGCCGTCACCACGCCCATATATTGCTTGATGATAGCCACATCGAACCGCGCAAAATGAAACAGCTTCACGCGCTTAGGGTCTGTCAGCAACGCTTTCAGGTTCGGCGCATCATATTGCCCCGGCAAAAACTGCACCAGATGCTCATCGCCCTGTCCGTCCGAAAGCTGAATGAGGCACAAGCGGTCGCGATGGTTGTTCAGACCCATCGCCTCGGTATCCACCGCAATGTCGCCCTGAAATTTCACCGATGATGGCAAATCGCCAATATGAAAATGAACTGTAATAACCGCCTCCCTTAAAGATGCTCCGAAACTGGCATAGCCAGCGCGCAACTACAAGATTTATTGCGGCAAGCGTCCGCCATAGCGTCCAGAACCGCCGAGAATTTCTTCAATCCTAATCAGCTCGTTATATTTCGCGGTGCGGTCAGCACGGCAAGGCGCGCCGGTTTTGATCTGCCCGCAGTTGAGCGCCACAGCGAGATGCGCAATGGTTGCATCCTCCGTCTCGCCGGAGCGGTGCGACATCACCGTGCGATAACCACCGCGATGCGCCATCTCTACCGCGCTTATCGTCTCGCTCAGCGTGCCGATCTGGTTAGGCTTCACGAGCAGTGCGTTAGCAAGCCCCTGCCCCATGCCTTCCGCCAGAATGGCCGGGTTGGTGACGAACAGATCATCCCCCGTCAGTTGAATGCGCCCACCCATCGCGCGGGTGATGGCCGCCCAGCCCTCGCGGTCGTTCTCCGCGCAGGCATCCTCAATCGAGGCGATGGGGAATTTGCTCACCAAATTCTCGTAATAGGCAATGATGCCCTCCACATCGAGGGTTTTGCCCTCGCCGACGAGCTTGTACTGCCCGTCTACATAAAACTCCGAACTCGCAGCATCGAGCGCGAGCAGCACCTCGTCGCCGGGGCGATAGCCCGCCAGCTCAATCGCCTTGCAGATGAATCCGCACGCGTCTTCCGCGCTTTTGAGGTCAGGCGCAAACCCACCCTCATCGCCGATGCTGGTCGACAGCCCCGCGTCGGCCAGCTGCTTTTTCAGCACGTGGTAAATCTCCGCGCCGATGCGAATCGCATCCGCCATGCCATTCGCCACCAGCGGCATAATCATGAATTCCTGAATGTCGATCGCGTTATCCGCATGCGCGCCGCCGTTGATGATGTTCATCATCGGCACCGGCAGCAGGTTCGCATTTGTGCCGCCGATATAGCGAAACAGCGGCAGACCGCTGGATTGCGCCGCGGCCTTCGCGGTCGCGAGCGAAATCCCCAGCATCGCATTCGCGCCGAGATTGCCCTTGTTCGGCGTGCCATCCGCCTCGATCAGCGTTTGGTCGACCAGCACCTGGTCGAGCGCGTTCAGCCCCTTGAGCGCGGGCGCGAGCGCCAACACATTCGCCACTGCTTTGCGCACGCCTTTACCGCCATAGCGCGCGGTGTCGCCGTCGCGCAGCTCCATCGCTTCCATGCTGCCGGTCGATGCACCCGATGGCACCGCCGCGCGCCCAAACGCGCCGTTTTCCAGCACCACATCCACCTCAATGGTGGGGTTGCCGCGGCTATCCAGAATTTCGCGGGCAGCGAGTGTATCGATACGTGACATAGGTCTCTCCTAAACAAACGGGCTTTCGCTTGTTTAAGAGCGAAAGCCCGGATGCGTCAAGATGTGGTTGTACAAAACACAGAAGCTTAATTGTATAATTCAATAGAAAGCAGCACCGTCCTACTCTCATCAGCAAACTTTTGACACCAAGCCATGACGCCTGCGCCAGGAGTGACCACCCCACCCATTGCTTCACATTGACTATTAGAAACACTGCCCTTGTAAATACATGTTCCCATTTTTTGGCTCCACCTTTGATCATAAAATTTATGGTTCAGCCATTCTTCAGGACATCGGGCAGGATAAGAAACTGGTGCTTTTGTGATTTCCGCTTCTTTCTTATGCCTGCCGGTGACGTCATAAATAACCGCCAGTAATATTAACCATCCTATGATCGTCAAAACTAAGAGTAGTTTCTCTCCAGGCCTGGGCATCGGTATTTCATACATTTTTGCGAACGCTTCTTCAGCATTTAACTTATGATTTTGCTCTGCACTTAATGGATCTGAGCCAAAACGATTGCGCCCTTCTGTCCCCCGTTCACAGAACAACATCACTGCCAGGGTAAGCGGCAAGAAGAAGAGAAGATTTCCAAGAAGGAACATATAAGAATCAAAAGTTTCTGTTGCACGAGTACCTGCGAACATCACTCCAATAGAGATGCCCATCATTGCCCAGAATCCAGCGGGAACCAACACATAAGGAACAAGCACCCACCATCCACTCTTGTCGACGTCGTGCACCCGCCGAACACCAATAAAGAAGGTCGATACCACTATAAAAATCAGACACAGCAAACTCGGTGTGCCCTTAAAAGATGTCGATGACTCCATATCCAAGATGGCAATCGGAATGGATACAAGAAGGCAGAACAACACCCAGCACCAATACTCCGAGCGAGAAGCGCGCCCAGAGAGTGTGAAGAACTTTCTAAAACCAGATTTTACTGCTTGAATTAAGTCCATCACTACCTCTCTGGTGCAGTTAGAGGATTACGCCGTCGCCAGCGGGTCTGGCCCGAAGCGGTTATCGCCCGCTGGTCCTTTAGTACAGAACCAAACGATAAGGATAATCCAGCCTACGATAGGGATTATCCAGAGTAACTGCAGCCATCCAGTCTTGCCAATATCGTGTAAACGTCGCGCTCCGACAGCAATACCTGGAATGAATGTAAAGATTGAAAAGAATGTCGATAGAGGGGTTTTAGTTGCTCCAAAAATCGTTGGCTCAGCAAGACTCAAAATAAGGTTAATCGAAAAAGTAAATAGCGCCCAGAACCAGTATTCAGAGCGCGAGGCGCGCCCTGTAAAATTATGGAAGTTATCAAACCCAGATTTCACTGCTTCTACATAATTCATCACGCACTCCTTTGGCAGGTGGAAAGAACGTTTAGGAAAGCGAATGGCGGCCAAGCGGTCAACCAATAACGGTGAATCCGTGCCTTAGCGCATCAATTTCTTGGCCAATGTGTCAAAGGCGATCAACTCGTCGAGCAGTGCAGGCAGGTCGGTAAGTTTCACCATATTCGGGCCGTCGCTCGGTGCGTTGTCCGGGTCCGGATGGGTTTCGATGAACACGCCCGCCACGCCCACGGCCACGCTCGCGCGGGCGATGGTGGCGACAAATTCACGCTGGCCGCCACTGCTAGTGCCCTGCCCGCCCGGTTGCTGCACCGAATGCGTCGCGTCGATAATCACCGGATAGCCCGTCGCCGCCATGATCGGCAGCGCGCGCATGTCGTTGACCAGCGTGTTGTAGCCAAAGCTCACGCCGCGTTCGGTCAGCATTACGTTGCTGTTACCGGAATCGGCCACTTTCGCGGCCACGTTTTTCATGTCCCACGGCGCGAGGAACTGGCCTTTTTTGATGTTCACCACCCGCCCCGTTTTCGCCGCAGCAATCAGCAAGTCCGTCTGCCGACATAAAAACGCGGGGATTTGCAGCACGTCGATCACCGGCGCCATCACCGCGCAATGGTCGATCTCGTGCACGTCCGTCAGCACCGGGCAGCCAAACAGCTTCTTGATTTCCTCGAACACGGGCAGCGATTTCTCGAGCCCCATACCGCGTTTGCCGGTGAGGCTGGTGCGGTTGGCCTTGTCGTAACTCGTTTTATAGACCAGCCCGATATTTTTCGCCTTGGCGATCTCCATCAGCTTGCCCGCCACATCCACTGCGTGGTCGCGCGATTCCATCTGGCACGGCCCAGCGATGAGCGCGAGCGGGAGGTCGTTGCCGAAAGTGACATTCCCTGCTTTTACATGGGTGTGTTTGGTCATGCGGCTACCTCTGCACTGGTTTTGGCGCGTTCTTTTGCTGCTTTTACGAAGCTCGCGAAAATGGGGTGCGCGGCAAACGGACGGGATTTAAATTCCGGGTGGAACTGCACCGCAATGAAGAACGGGTGGCCTTTAATTTCTACGATTTCCGGCAGTTTCCCATCCGGCGAGAGGCCACTGAACAACACGCCGTGCTGCTCCAACTCCTCACGATAATTCAGGTTCACCTCATAACGGTGGCGGTGACGCTCGGTAATATTCGCATCGCCGTAGATTTTATAGGCCAAGCTGCCAGAGGTAATTTTGCACGGATACGCGCCAAGACGCATGGTGCCGCCCATATCCGCATTTGCACCACGCTTTTCGACCGCACCGTCCTTCGCCCATTCCGTCATGATGCCGACCACCTGACCGCGCGGGTCTTTCGTGGCTGCGGCGCTGAATTCACTGCTCGTGGCATCCTTCACGCCGAGCAGGTTGCGCACCATTTCGATCACCGCGATTTGCATGCCGTAGCAAATGCCGAAATACGGGATTTTATTCTCCCGCGCGAACTTCACAGCAGCGATTTTGCCCTTCACGCCTTCTTCGCCGAAACCACCGGGAACCAGGATCGCATCCACATTCTGGAGTTTTTTCTCCGCATCTGCCGATTCAAACACGCGGGCATTTACCCACTCTACGTTCACGCGCACGTTATGCTCGATGCCCGCATGGTCGAGCGCCTCGGTGAGCGATTTGTAACTGTCACCAATGCTGGTATATTTACCGACTACGGCGATATTTACCTCACCACGTGGCGCCTCAAAGCGAGTCACAATCCGTTCCCACTCTTTGAGGGAAAGCTCGGTCTTCGACTTCATTTTGAAATGCTCGAGCACCCGCGCATCAAGGCCTTCGAGATGCAGGTTTTTCGGCACTTTATAGATGCTCGTCGCATCCAGCGCGCTGATGACACATTCCTCGCGCACGTTACAGAACTGCGCGATTTTCTTTTTCTCGTTCACCGGAATCTCGCGGTCTGCACGGCAGAGAATAATATCCGGCTGAATACCGATGGAGCGCAGCTCTTTCACGGAATGCTGGGTGGGCTTGGTTTTTAGCTCCTTCGCTGCCGCGATGTAAGGCACCAGCGTCACATGCATATAGAGCACGCGATCGCGGCCAAGTTCATAGCCGAGCTGTCGGATCGCCTCAAAAAATGGCAGCCCCTCAATGTCACCAACGGTGCCACCGATTTCGCAGAGAACGAAATCTTCCTTGTCGGCATCGCTCGTCACGAATTCTTTGATGAGGTTGGTGACGTGCGGAATAACCTGCACCGTGCCGCCGAGATAATCGCCTTTGCGCTCCTTTAAAAGCAGCGTCGAATAAATCCGCCCGGCGGTGATGTTGTCGGTTTTCTTGGCATCTACCCCTGTAAAACGCTCGTAGTGGCCGAGGTCGAGGTCGGTCTCTGCGCCGTCCTCCGTTACAAACACCTCACCGTGCTGGGTGGGGTTCATCGTTCCCGGGTCAACGTTGAGATAAGGGTCGAGCTTACGCAGGCGCACCTTGAAGCCGCGGCCTTGCAGCAATGCCGCCAGCGAGGATGCCGAGAGACCTTTGCCCAGCGATGACACCACGCCACCCGTAATAAAAATAAACCGCGTCGGCATGGGGTACTCGCTCCTTATTGGTTGTCGTCGCTAGTTTCGCTGACCGGTTTTTTTGCTTTTACTTTCGGCTTTGCTGCCGCTTCTTTTTTCACCACTTCACCCGCGTTTGGCACGGCCGGTGGGGTTTCTTTTTTCGCAGAAGCATCTGCATCCGCTTTTTTCGCATCGTCGCCGGTAACAGCTGGCGCTTCGGTGGTTTTTTGCTCTTTCTCCAGCGTATCGATCAACGAAGCCGAATGGTTCTGCGACGCGAGGATGGAAAGAATCAGCGAGTTGGCAATAAACAGCGCGGCGAGAATGGCCGTGGTGCGCGTCATCAGGTTCGCCGCCGAGCGGCCCGAAAGGAGGTTCGAGCCCGAGCCGGAGCCAAGACCAAACCCGTCCGAATCCGAGCGTTGAAGCAGCACCATGCCAATCAGCGCGGCGGCGATAATCACATGTATGACCAATAGAACCTGTTCCATGTTTTCCCTTAATGTAAGCCGCAGGCTGCGGCAATGATGGTACGCATGCTGGTGATATCGAGGCTTGCGCCGCCGATCAATGCCCCGGAAACCTCGGCTAACCCAAGTATTTCTTTAGCATTCCCCGCATTCACGGAGCCTCCATACAGCACCGCCGTTTCACTGCCAAGCACTGATTTAATATAGCTGTGGACAGCACTGATTTCGGGCAGCGTTGGCGTTTTTCCGCTGCCGATGGCCCATACCGGCTCGTAGGCGACAAGGAACCGTGGCGAAGCAAGCGCGCGAAGCCGCGAAAGCTGCGCGTTTAGCACTTCTGTCGTTTTTTGGGCATTATACGCCGCTTCGGATTCACCCACGCAGAGGATCGGCACCAGCCCTTCGGCCTGCGCAGCCGCGGCCTCTGCCGCGATCATCTCGTCCGTTTCACCCATGGCGCGCCGTTCGGAGTGGCCGAGAATCACATAACGCACCCCGAGCTCCGCCAGCATCGGCGCGCTGATTTCACCGGTGAAGGCGCCCTCGGCCGCGCTGTGGCAATGCTGCGCTCCCACCCGCACGCGCGAATTCTGTGGCAAACCGTACAGCGCTGACTGCAAATAGACTGCGGGAGGACAATAGACCAGCTTCACCCCGGAAGGCACCGTCATCAGCGCGGCGCTGAGCGAAAAGGCAAAGTCACGCACCCGCGACACATTGCCGTTCATCTTCCAGTTGGCAACCAGCCATGTCGTGTTGGATTTCATGGCTTCACAGATAGACCGTCCACCGACATCTCGTCAACCCTTTGACAAAGGACATTACTCCACGTACATCTGCCATCCAGAATATATAGGCGTGCTGTAAACAGGTACGCCCCACACCGTATTAAGGACGAGAATTCTTATGATGACCACCATGCGCAGCTTCGCTTCAGGCTTTGTTTCCAAGCTCCTTATGCTATTCCTCGTGATCTCATTCGGCATCTGGGGCATCGGTGATATTTTCCGCAGCAGCGGTGGCGGAGCAAGCTACGCTGCCAAGGTTGGCAACGACACCGTCAGCATTGGCGAATTCCAGAAACAGCGCGCCGCCGTTGGCCGCCAGATGGAAGCGCTCGGCAAAACCTCCATCGACACCCGCATGCTAAGCACGGCGGTGCTGCAACAGCTGGTGCAGCAAAAGCTGGTGATGCTGATGATGAAAAAATTCGGCCTCTATGTGAATGATGAATTACTCACCAAAACCTTGCGCAGTGAACTGGCCTTCCAGAATCCGGATGGCAGCTTTAACAGCAAGGCATTCCGCGCGATGCTCGACGCGCAACACACCACCGAAGCAGAAGTGCTGAAGCAAATTAAAGGCGAAGCGGCCGGCCAATTCCTGCTCGCCAGCATGAACATGGAAGACGTCACCCCACCTGCCCCTGTGCGCAGCCTCATCCGCACCACGGAGATGGAAACGCGTGATGCGTGGATTGTGACGATCAGCCCCCTGCCCGCGCCTGCAACGGTGGATGATGCGGCGCTAAAAACTTTCTACGAGGGAAATAAATCGGTGCTCTATATGCAGCCAGAATCGCGGACGATTGAGTATGTAGCGCTGAAACCCGCACAGCTGGATGCGCTGGTGGAAAAATCCATCACCGACGACATGCTTTCCAGCGCGGCGAAAAGCCAGCCCAAGGCGTCTGCTGTGGACATTAAAAAACGCCTCATGAGCGAACAGCGCGACAACGTGCTGCGCGACCTTCAGGGCACGATTGATGACGCGCTTGCAGGTGGCCTCAAACTCGCGGAAGCGGTGACGAAGGCTGGCATTGAAACCACCCCGCACATGCTGAAAGACGCACTCAACACACTCGCAAAAACCAGCACGGATGATGTCACCAAAACCGTAGCCGAACAAGGCTTCCAGATGGCAGAAGGCGAAACCTCTGGCTTAGTGATAAGCGCGCAGGGCACACCGGTGATTGTGCATGTCGCGACCATCAACCCCGCAAAAGCGCAAGAATATGAGAGCGTAGCCGACGATGTGCATGAGCATGTGATAGAGCAACTGCGACGCGACGCGACCAAGGCGCGGGTGCAGGAGATCAAAACCGCGCTCAACCAGCTCGCCAGCAGCGAGCCGAAAGAATGGCAATCCGTGCTCGACCGTTTCAACCTCACCGCGCTGCGCGTTACCAATCTCAAGCGCCCGACGGAAGGCAAAGCGATGGAGAACAACATTCCCGCATCGCTGCGCGAGGCTGTGTTCCAACACCAACGTGGCGGCGTGGCGGGCCCACTCGCACTTGAATCCGGCGGGCAGATGCTGGCGATTGTCACCAACATCAACCACCCACCGCTGAGCGCCGAAGACGAAAAAGCCAGTCCCTCGCGGGATGCACGCTTTAAAGAACTCGCCACCACCTTGAATCAGGCCGTACAAGCGCGCGCCTTCACGGCATTCGCCGAGCAGTTTAAGGTGAAGGTGAATGGCCAGCTTCTCGCCGCACCGGCCGAACAGGCACCGTGAGTACGCTCTCCTTCAGCCCCTCGCGCGAGGAATTCCGCCGCGCCCATCAGGCGGGCAAACCGCAGATTATTTTCACGCGCCGCGTGTCGGACCTTGAAACGCCCGTTTCGGCGATGCTGAAATTGCAGCACGAGGCGGGTCCATCCTTCCTGCTCGAATCGGTCGAGGGTGGCGAAACGCGTGGCCGTTACTCCATCATCGGCCTCCACCCGGATATGATGTGGCGCTGCTTCGGCAACCGCTCGGAAATCTCCAGCCGCTCGCCCTTCGCGCATGAGAGTTTCGAGCCAAGCTGGGACGACAGCATGAGCGCCCTGCGCAATCTCGTGCGCAGCCACCGTATGGATTTGCCCGAGGGCGTGCCGCCCATGGCCTCCGGCCTCATCGGCTATATGGGGTATGATATGGTGCGATTGATGGAGCGCCTGCCGAGCAGCAAGCCCGACCCAATTGCCATTCCAGATGCCTGCTTCATTCGCCCACGTACCCAGCTGATTTTCGACGGGGTGGATGGCGTGGTCTACATCATCGCCAGCGTGTGGGACACCAGCGCCGATGCCGACCAGTGCTACGACGCCGCCATTACCCGTATCGAGCAGATCGCGCGCACGCTGCAAGGCCCGCTCGACCAGCGCAATTACTACAAAGATGTGCCCGCCACGAAACGCAGCTTTACGCCCAATATGACGGAAGAAGAACACGCCGCCATGGTTGCCCGCGCGCAGGAATATATCGCCGCGGGGGATATTTTTCAGGTCGTGCTCGGCCAGCGCTTCGAGAGCGATTTCGAACTGCCCCCCTTCGCACTGTATCGTAGCTTGCGACATATGAACCCCTCGCCATTTTTGTTTTACCTCAATTTTGGCGACTATGCGTTGGTCGGTTCCAGCCCGGAAATTCTGGTGCGCCTGCGCGACAACACCGTCACCATCCGCCCCATCGCGGGCACGCGCCGCCGTGGCCGCAACCGCGCGGAGGACAACGCACTCGCTGCCGAGCTCCTCGCCGACCCGAAGGAATGCGCCGAACATCTCATGCTGCTCGACCTCGGGCGCAACGATGTGGGGCGCGTCGCCGCCGCGGGTGAAGTGCACGTCACCGAGCGCATGAAGATCGAGCATTACTCGCATGTCATGCATATCGTCAGCAATGTCGAAGGCACGCTGGATGCGAAATGCGACGCGGTGGATGCACTCATCGCTGGCTTCCCGGCTGGCACGGTTTCCGGCGCGCCAAAAATCCGCGCGATGGAAATCATCGACGAACTCGAACCCATCCGTCGCAGTTATTATGGCGGCTGCGTCGGTTATTTCTCTGCCAACGGCTCGATGGATACCTGCATCACCCTGCGCACCGCACTCGTGAAGGACGGTAAAGTGTATGCACAAGCAGGTGGCGGCATCGTGGCGGATTCTAACGCGTCGGACGAATATCAGGAGTCGCTCAACAAGGCCAAAGCCGTCATGCGCGCGGCTGAAGAAGCGATTAAATTCGCTTAGGGAATTTTCTAAAAACTAGACTCACCAACGATTTTCTGCGACGCAGCGACGAATTTCCTTGGTTTTGCTAGCGTTTTAGCATATCATAAAAATAAGAAATATGTTCAACCATTCACAGCGCGGCTCCTCGTTCCGCCATTTTATTCTCCTCGGATTTACCGCCCTGGCTTTAAGTGCTTGCGCCACCAATGGCGGCGATAAAACGACCGCCGCAAAAGATACACCAGATTTAGAAAGCGGCCTCACCGACATCTTCAACGCCGCCACAGGACCGCTCGAAGACCTCAACCTGAAACGCAAAGAAATTCCAGAACTCCTCACTAAAATTGTGGAAGACCCCTATTACGTTCCCGCAAAACTGACCTGTAAAACCGTACGCAGCGAACTGGCTGCGCTTGAGCCACTTATCGGCCCCGACATAAAGGCCAAAGGCGTTCAGGTAGCCTCGAACAACAGCTTTATCCCCGATCTTAACAGCATTGAAATGCCGAATGTAGAGAAACTCGCGCATGACAAGCTGATGTCTGAAATCCGTAGCCAGACCAATATTCTACCCTTCCGTAGCATTATCCGCCGCGTCACGGGTGCAGACAAACATCAACGCAATCTCGACGAAGCCTATCAGGCGGGGAAACTCCGCCGCGCTTACCTCAAAGGTCTGGCACAAAGTAAATTTGGTACCCGTTGCCTGAAAGAGCCCCCACCCACACAGCTGGCTGAAAAGAAGTAGCCGCGGCGCCCCCTAACCCGCATTCTGCATTGCTTCTTCGCGTAGAATGGCTAGTAACAAGGGATGGCAAAGCACATCCTGCTCATCGATAATTACGATAGTTTCACCTATAATTTGGTGCACTATCTGCAATCGCTCGGCGCCAAGGTCGAAGTGCTGCGCAATGACTCACTCAGCGCGAGCGATGTTCTGGCCAAAAAACCAAACGGCATCGTGATCTCCCCCGGCCCCGCCACGCCGGATGATGCGGGGATTTGTCTCGAGCTTATCAAACAAAACGCAGGAAGCATTCCACTCCTTGGCGTTTGCCTTGGCCATCAGTCTATCGGCCAAGTCTATGGGGGCAAGGTCGTGCGTGCCGCACAGGTCATGCACGGTAAAACCAGTCAAATTCTCCATCGTGGCGAAGGCATTTTTGCGGGCATCCCATCACCCTTCACTGCCACACGCTATCATTCGCTGATTGTGGAGCGTGCCTCGCTGCCGGAATGCCTTACCATCACGGCGGAAACAGCAGATGGCACCATCATGGGGCTTCAGCACAAGACGCTCCCTGTCTTCGGCTTACAGTTTCACCCTGAGAGCATCGCCTCCGAATATGGGCATGACCTCCTACGCAATTTTCTGGAGCGCGTATGACCCCGCGCACAGGCATGGAAAAATCCATCGGCGACCTGCTCGACGGGAAGCTCGTGGGCGACGAAGCGATTACGTTTTTAACCACGCTCGACATGAGCAAGCTCACCCCCCACATGCTCGCCGGTGCGGTGGATGCGGTGATGGCGCGGGCGCTGCCCTTCCCTGAATTCCCGGACGCAATTGATTGCTGCGGCACGGGTGGCGATGGCCGCTCCACCTATAATATTTCTACCGCCGCGGCTCTCGTCGTCGCCGCGCGCGGCGTGCAGGTGGCCAAACATGGCAACCGCGCGGTCAGCTCGCAAAGCGGCTCGGCAGATGTGCTCGAAGCACTCGGCGTCAACACCAATGTGACGCGCGAAAAAGATGCCGAGATGCTGGAAAAAATAAATTTCAGCTTTCTGTACGCCCCCAATTTTCACCTTGGCTTCGCCCGACTTGCCACCATTCGCCGTACGATTGGCCGCCGCACAATTTTGAACCTGCTTGGCCCCTTGTGCAACCCCGCACGCGTGAAGCGCCAGCTCATCGGCGTGTTCGCACCGGAATATTGCGCCCTCGTTGCCGAAACCGCGCAATTGCTTGGATACACACACGTCATGGTGGTGCATGGGGAGGACGGGACAGACGAACTTTCCATCACCGGCAATACCCATGTCGCGGAACTCGAAGACGGCGAGATCCATTATTCCTCTATCCGTCCGCAGGATGCCAGCCTGCCAGTGAGCGAGGGGCGCGCACTTATTGGCGGCACGGCGATACAAAATGCGCGGGCGCTGCGCGATGTGCTCAGCGGCCTTGAGAGCCCTTATATGGACGCGGTGCTACTCAATGCCGCCGCAGCACTCATGGTTGCAGGAAAAGCTCACACGCTGGATGAAGGTGCGATGATGGCGCGCGCCAGCATCGCACGGGGCGACGCCAAACGGAAGCTCGACGAGCTGATCACCATGAGCAACGACGATGACTAACGTCCTCGACGAAATCTGTGCCAAGAAACGTGCCCATGTCGCCACACAAAAACGCAGCGTGAGCGAGGCGATGCTGCATGAGGCGGCGCTGCGCGTCACCCCTCCGCGCGGCTTTCACAGCGCCCTCAAAAAACGCGTCGCGAGTGGTGGTGTGGGGCTAATTGCGGAGGTCAAAAAAGCCTCCCCCAGCCGTGGCCTCATCCGTGCGGATTTTGATCCTGCCACGATTGCCAAAGCATACGAAGTGGGCGGTGCCACTTGCCTTTCAGTGCTGACGGATGCGCACTATTTTCAGGGTTCGGATGAGTATCTCATCGCCGCGCGCGCAGCGGTGACGCTTCCTGTACTTCGTAAAGACTTCATGCTCGACCCTTATCAAATTCTCGAATCGCGCAGCTTAGGGGCGGATTCGGTTTTGCTGATCATGGCCGCTCTCCGCGACGAAGTTGCGCGTGAACTCGCCATCCTCGCCCGCGATTTAGGCATGGATGCGCTGGTGGAGGTGCATGATGAAACCGAACTGGAACGGGCACTCGCCCATGTGCCATCAAAACTCATCGGCATCAATAACCGCAGCCTCAAAACGCTGGAGGTGAGCCTCGCGAACAGCGAGTCACTGCGCGCGCATATTCCTGAAGACTATACGGTTGTGTGCGAGAGCGGCATCGCCACAGCAGCAGACATCGCCCGCATACGCGTGGCACATATGCATTGCTTCCTCGTCGGCGAATCGCTGATGCGCGAAGCGGATATTGAGAAAGCAACTAGAAAATTACTCGCTTAAAAAGCCTTCACCTATGCTACACTAAAGCAATATCCGGTGCGTCAATCACGCAGCCAATAGCCTCGCCATGGCTTTCGCCCCACGTGATGAATCGGAAGATGGTGCCGAAGGAGTTCGATGCCATAGGCCTCTTACTAGTGTTGAATCTGCCAATCGCTGTGTTGATCTTTGCGGCTGGCAGAGCAGCCAGGCGGCATTCCCGCGATAGCCAAAATTCCAGCATCTAGCGCAACCGCCTGCTCTAATGAAATTACTCGGCCATTATTATCATTTGGCTCTGTAGCGCCAATGAACTGCCAATCGTCATCTTCTGCATCATGTGAAGCAAACAGAATGGGCTCGCCCCCTAATACTTCCTGAGTAGTAATAACCGCACAATTTTTTTCCTGATTGAATGGCCATTCTGTGCTGGACTGATCAACCTCATTCTGATCACTTTTTTGAGACTTCTTGCTGAATATGCCGAACATAATACTCCTCTGATCATCTTAGATTATTAAAGATATTAAACCAATGCTATATCCGGCGCATCAATGGCTTTCATGCCGACGACATGGTAGCCAGAATCGACATGCAGGTTCTCACCCGTGGTGCCGGAACCGAGGTCAGAAAGCAGGAACAGGCCGGCGCCGCCCACGTCTTCGATCGTGGTGTTGCGCTTAAGCGGGCTGTTGAGCTCGTTCCATTTGAGAATATAGCGGAAATCGCTGATCCCCATGGCCGCGAGCGTTTTAATAGGCCCCGCCGAAATGCTATTCACGCGGATATTCTGCCTGCCAAGGTCAACCGCGAGGTATTTCACCGAGGTCTCAAGCGCGGCTTTCGCGATGCCCATGACGTTGTAATTCGGCGTCACGCGCTCCGCACCGAGATAGCTGAGCGTCAGCATCGACCCACCGTTTTTCATCAGCGCGGCGGCACGTTTGGCAACTGCGGTGAAAGAATACACGCTGATGTTCATGGTCATCAGGAAGTTGGGTAGCGAGGTATCGACATAGCGGCCTTCAAGCTCTTTCTTGTCAGAGAAGCCGATGGCGTGCACCACGAAATCGAGGCTACCCCACTCTTTCTCGAGCGTTTCAAACACCGAATCTACGCTCGCCATATCCGACACATCGCACGGCAGAATGAGCTTGCCACCAACGGAGGAGGCGAGCGGACGCACCCGGCGCTCCAGCGCTTCCCCTTGATAGGTGAAGGCGATTTCAGCGCCTTGTGCGGCCAGATATTGCGTGATCCCCCAGGCGATGGACTTATCGTTGGCAACGCCCATAATCAGGCCGCGTTTGCCTTTCATTAAGGTTCCGGTCGGAATGGTTTGTTCAGTTTCCATTTCGCTATTCGCCATGGGGGTACTCACTTAGTTAGAGGGTCAGGTTACTGCGAGACGATCTGCCACGAACCATCTGGCTGGCGACATGCTGTGCCGTAACCGGATTCGGTCTTGCCACCCACGTTGATTTTCTGGGTGAATTCGCGACAATAGGTGCCATCCGCGCTTTTGTAAGGCTTAGCTGGGGTGAATGAGCCAGAATTACCCGATTGCGGGTTGTTCCACGGCAACGACTGGCCAGCTTGCGCAGTTTCGAGTGCACGCTGCTGAGCGGTGTTGTAGTAGGTCATGTCTGCACGGTCGAGCGACGCGCCTACCGAGTTACCAATACCCGCACCCACCAATGCGCCGAGCGCGGTGGTTACGAGTTTACCATCACCTTTGCCGAATTGCGCGCCAGCCACGCCGCCTGCGATCGCACCGAGGCCAGTGCCCACGTCGGACTTACTGAATCCACCACCACCAGTGATGCCGCCCTGTTGTGCGTTTTGTGCATTCAAGCGACCATCGCATGCAGCAAGCAGAAGCGATGAAGCGGCGATAGCAAGGACAGAACGGGTAACAATTTTCATAGTCATCTCCAAAGGGTAAAAATAGGTTAAGGCGTTATTCCACAGGAATTGGCTTTCGACAAGAAAATCCGCATCCTCTGTTGATGCTTCAGTAGCATAAATGGCTGATGCTAAACTGATGACAGCCTTTTTGCGCGCAGCATTACCACCACAAACAGGATGCCGCCGAGAATGGCAAGCATACCGCCAAGGCCAAAAATACCCAGCGCCACCTTCACATCCGGCGCGAGATTCTCGAACCCCCCCGCGGTTTTGCGCAGAATACCATAGCCGCCGCAGTAAGCGAGGCCGCCGATATGCATCAACTGCCCCAGCCCATAGACAACCGGTTGTAAGAAAGCCATGCGGGTCGTAGCGACAGACTGATAGCCAAAACGCGGCAGCACACTATAAGCTAGCCCCATCAACGCGAGGGTGATCCCCACGATCATACCGTGATAATGCGCCGGAATTGTTACATTCTGCCCCTGAATCATCAGCCCCAGCGCGCCACCCGCAAAAAACAGCACCAGCGACATCACCAGCGTGGAGGCATGGGCGTTGCGCGGCAGTTTCTGTGCAATCAACCGCCGCACCACCAACACTGCCATCAGCGAAGCACCAAGGCCACCGATCTCGATCATCATCCGCGTCTGGTAATAAGTGAACTCGCCCGTATCCGGCGCGTGGATGGCGAATCCGGCAAAACTCGCCGCCGCGCCGAGCAGCGCCAGTAAATACGCCATCAGCACCCAGCGGCGCGTAGGCAGTGCTACTGACATCGCCTCAAGCAGCGCCAGCCATGCAACCATCACAATCAGCGTGAAGGCAAATTGCAGAATATGCCCACCTGCCCAAAAAAGCATTTCGTAATGGTCGTGCAAATCAAGCCCCTCGGGCAAATGTGCCGCGCTCATTGCAAATCCAGCGAGGGCAAGAAGCACCACCAGCGCGGCAGTCAGCCAGCCATATTCCTGCAGGCTGAGCGCACGCAGGCGCGTGGCGGAGAGATGCATCAGCACCGGCGGCAGCATCGTCACCAGCAGGCCCGAAACCAGCAACCCAAGCGACAGCAGAAACGTCGCATTATGTAGCACCGGCATGTAATTACTTTTTACCGGCACCCACGCGCCGAGGGGGGATGCGGCCATCAACACTGTCGCCAGCGCAGTGACCCAAAACCCGGCCTTAAGCCAGCTTCCCCATGTGGTAAAGTGCTTTTCCATCATCAGGCCGATGCCCATGCCGAGCAGCGCGAGGAACCAAATAAATACCGAGAGATCGACATGCACCACCAGCGCCACGTCGAACAGCTGCTGCATCACCCCCAGCCCTTTGAGCTGAGGCGTGCGGCCAATCACGGGGATGAGGGAATAAATGCCCGCCGCAGCGAGCGCGGTCACGCCAAGCCACAGCCAGTGTTCCGCTAATGAGCGATGTGTTTTCATGTGGGCACCATAGCGCGCGCCGTTGCAGCTTCAAGTGTTATCCGTTATCAGCACACCATGAACGCCCTCAGCCCCTCCTCTGCCCATCTCCCCGCCATCCGTCGCTGGCTGTCTTTATCGATTGCGCTGGTGATTATCATGGTGGCGCTCGGCGGCGTCACGCGCCTTACCGAATCTGGCCTCTCGATTGTGGAGTGGAAGCTACTCTCCGGCACTTTCCCGCCGATGAGCGAGCAGGCATGGCACACCGAGTTCGATTCCTATAAAGCCACACCGCAATTCCAGAAGGTCAATTCCAGCTTCACCGTCGCAGACTTTAAACGCATTTACTGGCTGGAATATCTGCACCGCCTGCTGGGACGCATCATCGGCCTCGTCATCGTTGGCGGCACGTTTTACTTCATCACGCGGCGCGCCTTTCCCCCTGCCCTCACCCGGCGGATGCTGGCGGTTTCGCTGCTTGTCGGCGCGCAAGGGGCCGTGGGGTGGGTGATGGTCGCGAGCGGACTTGTCGACCAACCACGCGTCGCCCCCATTAAGCTGGCACTCCACCTCATCCTCGCTTTCAGCCTGTATGGCGCGCTGCTGTGGACGCGCTGGCAAGTGCTCGGGCACGAGAAATTTCCTGTTTCACACCGCCTGATTCTCGCCGCGAAAGCACTCCTCGCGCTACTCACCCTACAGATCATCTTCGGCGCGCTGGTGGCTGGGTTGCGCGCGGGGCTGAGCTATAACACCTACCCGCTGATGGACGGGCAGTTTATCCCCAGCGGCCTCTATCTGCTCGAACCCTGGTGGCGCAACCATGTGGATTCCGTGCTCACGGTGCAGTTTCAGCACCGCGTTGGCGCGCTGGTGGTGGTCGCGGCTGTACTGCTGTTTGCCAAGAAGCTTGCGACGCATGACACCCTAAAACCCGCCGCAAAACTGCTGCTAATGATGGTTTTCCTGCAATTTACGCTGGGTGTGGCAACGTTACTTTCTGGCGTCCATATTGCGCTCGCCAGCGCCCACCAGCTGATCGCGCTGTGGCTCACAGGCATCATGCTGCGCATTCTGTATCGCATGCGCCGCATTGCATGACCTAGATCAAGTGGGCGGAATCAAAAATCGTTAAATCTGCTTGTTGTTGGAAAACGTAAATGCAATAGTGCCAAGAACTTGAGGTGAAAATGCCATCCACCGTTCCATACGACGCTATTTTCGAGCAGTCGCTGAAAGAAATTCGCGCCGAAGGCCGCTACCGCGTCTTTACGGAGCTGGAGCGTATGGCCGGCCATTTCCCCCGCGCTCGCTCGACTCGCACGGGGTGCGAAGTCATCGTCTGGTGCGCGAACGATTATCTCGGCATGGGGCAACACCCTGCCGTTGTCGGCGCGATGAAAGACGCGCTCGATAGCATGGGCGCAGGTGCTGGCGGCACGCGCAACATCTCCGGCAACCACCATAAAATCACCACGCTCGAAGCCACCGTCGCCGAGCTGCACGGCAAAGAGGCCGGGCTGGTATTCACCTCCGGTTATATCGCCAACGAAGCCGCGCTCAGCACGCTGGGTGCCATGCTGCCGGATTGCGTGATGTTCTCCGACTCCGACAACCACGCGTCGATGATCCACGGCATCCGCCAGAGCAACGCCGAGAAGAAAATTTTCCGTCATAACGACGTCGACCATCTCGCGAAATTGCTGGCCGGAACCGACATCCGCCGCCCTAAAATCATCGCGTTCGAGAGCGTCTACTCGATGGATGGCGACATCGGAAAAATTAAAGAAATCTGCGCACTCGCGCGTCAGTACAACGCCCTCACCTACCTCGACGAAGTGCATGCCGTGGGCATGTATGGCGAGCGTGGTGCCGGCATTGCCGAGCGCGAAGGGTTGATGGACGAAGTGGACATCATCCAGGGCACACTCGCCAAGGCTTACGGCGTCATCGGCGGCTATATCGCCTCGCGCCGGGTGATTGTAGATATGATTCGCAGCGTGGCACCAGGCTTTATTTTCACCACTTCGCAACCTCCGGCGATTGCGGCGGGCGCGAATGCCAGCATCCGTTACCTCATGGAATCAGGCGTCGAACGCGCGCAACATCAGGCAAACGCGAAACAGCTAAAATCCATGCTGGCCGAGGCCGGCATCCCCGTGCTCGCGAACGAAACCCATATTGTGCCGGTGATGATTGGCGACCCCGTGCTCTGCAAACAGGCGTCGGATATTCTGCTCGAAGAATACCAGATGTATGTGCAGCCGATCAACTACCCCACCGTCCGCAAAGGGACGGAGCGCCTACGTATTACCCCCACACCGTTCCATAGTCAGGCGATGATGGAAGGCCTGCGCGACGCGCTGGTTGAGATTTTCGCCCGCCTTGGCATCCACTATCCGGCGGATGTGGCAGTAGCTTCCGGCCTGCGGCTGGTGGCATAGTCTTCAATCTCAAAGATAATTTGCCTCTGCAAATGTCATCCGCTAACACCGGGTTATGAGTGATGATGCACATTATCTTGGGCACCGCGCACGGCTACGTGAGCGCTTTCTCGATGTCGGCGGCGAAGCGATTCCAGACTACGAACTGCTGGAGCTGATTCTTTTCTCCGCCCGCCCACGTGGGGACGTAAAGCCGCTCGCCAAGCGCCTGCTCAAGGAATTCGGCACCTTCGCCAAGGTAATGTATGCGGATGAATCCGCGCTACGTTCGGTTGACGAAGTGGGTGACGCCACCATCGCCGCGCTCAAAACCATCCGCGTATCGGCGCAACGCCTTATCAAATCCGAGATCACGGATCAGCCGATTATCCAGTCCTGGTCGGCGCTGATGGATTATTGCAAGCTCGCCATGGGCAGCAACAAGGTCGAGGAATTCCGCGTGCTATTCCTCAACCATCGTCACGCGCTGATTGCAGATGAAGTCATGCAGCGCGGCACCATCAACCACACACCGGTCTATCCACGCGAAATCGTGAAGCGCGCTCTGGAACTTTCCGCAGCGGCGGTCATTCTGCTCCACAACCACCCCAGCGGCGACCTGACGCCATCGAAAGCGGATATCGACGTGACCAAAAAAATTGTGGAAGCCACCGCCACCATCGGCGTCACCGTGCATGACCATGTGATCATCACCGAGACGGGGCATTATTCGTTCAAGAGTTTTGGGCTTATTTAGCGGTCTTTTTTGTCTTCACCAGCGAGTAAATCACCCCCATCGCGATGATCGACACGGTAATGGAGAGCGCAATGGCGGATGGCACTTTCTCGCCCCCACTGATGAGCGGGTAGAACACCTTTCCACCAATGAAGATCAGCACCACCGAAAGCGAGTATTTCAGATACTCGAAGCGGTGTAGCATCGCCGCCAGTGCAAAATAAAGCGCCCGCAAACCGAGGATGGCAAACACGTTGCTGGTATAGACGATATACTCATCCGTCGTGATGGAGAAAATCGCGGGTACGGAATCCACTGCAAAAATCACATCCACGAACTCGACGACTACCAGTGCTAAGAAGAGCGGCGTCGCATACGCCATCCGCTTGCCACTTTCCGCATCCGGCAGGCGCACAAAGAAACGGTTGCTGTGCAAATCATTCGTTACCCGCAGGTATTTCTTGGCCAACTTCAGGATGAAATTATCGCCGATATCGTGCTCCTCATCATCGCCCTTGAGCATTTTGATACCGGTAAAAATCAGGAACGCCGCGAATAGATAGAGCGTCCATTCAAAACGGTGAACAATCTCCGCCCCCACACCGATGAGGATGCCGCGCAGAATAATCACGCCGAGGATGCCCCAGAAAAGCACGCGATGCTGGTATTGCCGTGGAATTGAAAAATAGGAAAACACGAGCGAAATGACAAAAATATTATCGAGAGAGAGCGTCTTCTCAATAATGAACCCAGTGTAGTATTCTTGTGCGGATTGCGCCCCGAGCTGCTGCCAGACAAATACGCCATAGAGCAGGCCGATGCTGATATAAAACACGCTCATCTTGAGGCTTTCGCGCACACCGATATCATGGTCTTTGCGGTTGAACAGCCCGAGGTCGAACGCCAGCAGCGTGAGCACCGTAGCAAAAAAAACGCCCCAAATCCAAAGCGGTTTCCCAAGCATCAGTGTGTCGAGTAATTCCATCTATGCCTTCTCTTTCTTTTTCACATTATGCTTCTTCAGGAAATCTTCCTGAATATCAAGCGTGCTATGCTTGCCGATGAAAAGCTTATATTGTTTCAACCATTCATCCATCTGCGCGCGGCCGATGGCGTGGAGCGCCTGAAAAAAATCCCAGCTTGCGTTCATCTTGCTCGCGGCGTTCATTTCTTCGATATCGTGCGGCGGCATCACGCGGTGCATGCGCATGTAGGTGTATTCCTTGGGGTCGAGCTTGCCCTCCTTGAGGAGCTTACGCACAAAATTGATGGCACGCATTTCGGCAATCAGGCTGGAGTTGAAGCTTATTTCGTTGATGCGGTTGATAATATCCACGGCCGTTTTTGGTGTGCCTTTGCGCATCAGCGGGTTGATCTGCACCAGCAGCACGTCTGAGCAATCGGTAAAATAAATCAGCGGCCAGATCGAGGGATTCCCCACATATCCGCCGTCCCAATAGGGCGTACCACCAATCTCCACCGCCTGATAGGTTAACGGCAAACAGGCCGATGCAAGCAGCACATCGATATCAATCTCGTGCTCGCGGAAGACTTTCGGCTCGCCCGTTTCCACATTCGTCGCCGCGATAAACAGCGGAATACCGCCGCGCAGCTGGCAGGTTTTGAGTAGCCGCTCAAGCACGTTACGTAGCGGATTAAAATTCGTAGGGTTCATCTCATAGGGCGAAAAAACCCGCGTCATCATCTCCGCGGGGTTCAGCGCGGCGAGCCAATCCATGCCCGGAATCTGCGAAAAATAGCTCGGCGCTTGTAGCTGCCCAAAGGGCGCAAACTTCATCGCTTCATCGCTGATCGCATGCCAGAATTCAGCGAGCTGTTCCCTCGCCCGTGCGCGGCCACCCTCGCGGTAGCCATCGACCAGCACGGCGGCGTTCATCGCCCCGGCGCTGGTGCCGCTGATGCCGGTGATTTCAATATCTTCCTCTTCAAGAAGGCGGTCGAGCACGCCCCAGGTGAACGCGCCATGCGCCCCGCCGCCTTGCAGTGCAAGATTCAGGCGCAGCTTCGCTTTTGCCTTCGGCTTCGCTGGTTTTTTCGTCGCGGCGCGCGCCATTATTCAGCCGTCCATCCGCCGTCGATCGAATGCGTGGTGCCGGTGATATTCACCGCCGCATCAGAGCATAAAAACACCGTGAGCGCGCCGATTTGCTCGGGCGTGCTGAAGCGGTTGGTCGATTGTTTTTCGCCCAGCATTTCCGCTTTCACCGCGTCCTCGCTTTTGCCTTCTTTGGCCGCGCGGTCTTTGATTTGCTTCTCGACCAGCGGCGTCAGCACCCAACCGGGGCAGATGGCGTTGGCCGTAATTAGTTTATCGCCCATCTCGAGCGCGGCAACTTTGGTGAGGCCCACCAGCCCGTGCTTGGCCGCCACATAAGCCGATTTCGTCGCCGAAGCCACCAGGCCATGCGCCGAGGCGACGTTGATAATCCGCCCCCAGTTGCGCGCTTTCATGCCCGGAATTGCCGCCTTCATGGCGTGGAAGGCCGAGCTGAGGTTGATCGCAAGAATCGCATCCCATTTCTCGGTCGGGAAATCCTCGATCTTCGCGGTGAACTGAATCCCCGCATTGTTGACGAGAATATCCACCGAACCGAAGGTTTTCTCGGCATCCGACACCATAGCCGCCACCTCGGCAGCTTTGCTCATATCCGCGGCGGAATAACCCGTTTTGACCTTGAATTTCGTCGCCGTCGCCGCCACCAGCGCGTCGATCTCCGCCTTGTCGCCAAAGCCGTTAAAGAGGATATTCACCCCCTCCGCCGCCAGCGCCTCCGCAATCCCCAGCCCAATCCCACTGGTCGAACCCGTTACAATCGCTGTTTTACCTTTTAACATACCGCCTCCTTGGTTGCTGCTGATGTAAAGCTTCTCGTATAAAGAAGCAAGAAGCACCCTACGCCACCTCCTCGCGCAGCGCGGTGCGGGCGAGGACGCCGACGAAATGCTGGCGCAGCGGTGGCGGGTTGCGGTGGAGTGCTGGCAGCATCCGCGTGTCGATGAAGTGGCTGGCGAGCGCGACGCCCTCGGTAATGCGCGCCATGGCTTCCGCCGCGCCTTCGCCCTCGCGCAGGAATTCCGGCAGTTTCAGCATACGGTCGTGATAGGCCGCCCCCGCCGCACGACTCACCGCCCGGCCAGATTTGGGCGAGACATAAACCAGTTCTTCCCGCTCCCCCGTCGCCGCACAACAGCTGAGGTCAAGCCCGAAGCCGGTTTCCTCGAGCAGTGCCAGCTCCAACCGAACATATTCGGCGAGCCAGACCAGCGGCTCCACCCCAGCGGCGACATGCTGCAAAAACAGGTTGGTTTTGGCATAAAGCTCCGGGTGCGCGTCGCGCTCCGCCAGCGTGTAGGCGATCAGGCTCATCACACTGCCGATGGCGGAAAGGCGTAGTGGGTCGTGCATCACCCGCGCGGCGTAGCTATGTTTGGCCTCCAGCGTCAACGTGCCCATATGCTCGGGCAGCCGGGCTTTCCACGTCACTTCGACCAGCGTGGCAGGCTGGATATCCGCCCGGTTCTTCGAGGTCAGCCCGCGCTTCACCACCCCACGACAAATGCCATGCGTCGGCGTGAACACCGCCACAATGGCGTCATGATCGCCGAATTTATCGACGGCCAGAATCAGCGCTTCATCGGTGAATTGGAGCATAGCTGGTGAGCTGCGAACTTGGAGTTGTTGGTCGTGAGCGAGAATACCCTAACGACGAACAACTAACAACTCACGACTTATCCCTTAAAATCCAGCCCCAGATAGCTATAGGCCTCGGGCTTGTCTTTCCAGTCGGCACGGACTTTGACGAACAGATAGAGATGGCATTTCGCCCCGAGCAGCCGCCCGATTTCGTGGCGAGCGCGTTCGCCGATGGCCTTGAGCATCTGCCCGTCTTTGCCGATGAGGATGGTTTTCTGCCGCTCGTTCTGCACGATGATATTCTGGTGAATCTCCACCGAGCCATTCTCGCGCTCTTCGTAACGCTCGGTTTCCACCGTCAGCGTGTAGGGCAGCTCTTCCTGCAGTTTCAGGAAACATTGCTCGCGCGTCAGTTCACTGGCCACCAGGCGCATCGGCATATCCGTCAGCGCGTCGCGTTCGTAGAGGAACGGGCCTTCCGGCATCATCTCGGCGAGTGCGCTACGCAGGTCGCTTACCCCCTCGCCTTTGCGGGCGGAAATCAGCATAATATGTTGCCATACCAGCCGCTCGTTGAACCACACCACCCGCTCGAGCAGCACTTTCTTATCCGGCAGCGCATCCACCTTGTTGAGGGCGATGATGGCTGGGGTGCCGATATCCTTAATCCGCTGGATGACCGCTTCGGTTTCTTCCGTCGGCTTTTTGCGCGCGTCGTGCATGAACACGATCACATCCGCCGCCTTGGCGCTGTTCCACGCGGCGCTCACCATCGCCTTCTCGAAGGTCTGGTTGGCGTCGAACACGCCGGGCACATCGAGGAACACCAGCTGCGTTTCACCCTCCACCGTCACGCCCGTCACCCGCACCCGCGTCGTTTGCGCCTTGGGGGTAACGATCGAGATTTTCGTGCCGACCATACGGTTCAGCAGCGTCGATTTTCCGGCATTCGGCGCGCCAATCAAAGCGATGGTGCCGCAGCGTGTAGGTTCAGTTTGTGCGTTCATAGGCGGCCTTATAAGGGGCGAACGCCGCAAATACCAGCCTCTATTCGCAGCGCACATAAGGTTTTTCTTGACTTGCGGGGGTTTTTAGGGCAAAAACATCCGAGAGTTAAATCGCTAACTCTTTGATACTACAGACTACTGACGTCGATTCGCCCAGCGTGAATAAACTAAAGTGGTGCGGATGGGTTCGTCTCCTCCTCAATGTTGGCAAAGAGTTTGGTGGGCGCGTGCGTGCATCAGGTTCGACTCGACCTCGGTTTCACCATAGTGGTGGGATTGGGACTAACGCCATTCTTTAGGAGTTTTATAATGGCTACTGGTATCGTTAAGTGGTTCAACCCAACCAAAGGCTACGGCTTCATTCAACCTGACCAAGGTGGTGCAGATGTATTCGTTCACATCACCGCTTTAGAAGCTGCTGGCCTGCGTTCGCTGAACGAAGGTCAAAAAGTCAGCTACGAGCTTGCTACCAACAAAGGCAAGACTTCGGCTGCAAACCTGAAAATCGCTGCTTAATGTAAGCAACGTGCTTTAGAATATCACCCGCCGGGCGCGACTTTGGTCCCCCGGCGGGCTTTTCTTAATGCGACTTTCTTTTCTACCACGCTACGTAGTACCTATGTGCGCCGCCCGCTTTTCGCGCGCGATGATTTGTGTTTAGGTGCTGCATAACAGACACCTATAGTCGTTTCAATTAAGCAATGAGACACGAGCGAAAACAGTATCGTTCGAGAACCGCCGCGCAAGTGCACGTTTAGGTGCATGCGCAGCGGAAGCGCAGAACGGTGCTGTTTGTAGCCGTGTATCATGCTTAAGTGGAATGACTATAAACTCTGTGATGAACAATGATGTTTATCAAGAGGATATTTCACACATCTCATCTAAAGGATTAACTCATTACCATGCAACATTTCGATGAACTCGACCTGCCGCCAGCAATGCGTGCAGCACTGAAAGCCATGAACTTCACCACGCCAACGCCGATTCAGGCGCAGGCCATTCCCCTTGCCCTCGCGGGTCGCGACGTACTCGGCACCGCGATGACCGGCTCGGGCAAAACCGCTGCCTTCTGTATCCCCATGATTGCACGGATGCTCACCAACTCGCGCGGCTCGGCACTCATCATGCTGCCGACGCGTGAACTGGCGAACCAGGTGGAAACCGTGGTCAAGCAACTGCTCGGCCAATATGGCGTGATTAAAACCGCGCTGCTCATCGGCGGCGACTCGATGCCAAAACAACAAGCACAACTGCGCATGCGTCCGCGCATCATCGTCGGCACCCCTGGCCGTATTATCGACCATCTGCAACGCGGCAGCCTGATGCTGCACGACGCTACCTACCTCGTGCTCGATGAAACCGACCGCATGCTCGACATGGGCTTCGAAGACCAAATCATGCAAATCCTGAAATACCTGCCACAGCAGCGCCAAACGCTTCTGTTCTCGGCAACGCTGCCTCCGCAAATCCTCAAGCTCTCGGAAAAATACCTCAAGAATCCCGAGCGCGTCGAGATCGGCGAGACCAATAAAGCCGCCGACCGCATCGAGCAAAAAACCATCAACGTCACGAACGAGGAGAAATACAACACCCTCGTCCGCGAGTTGAAGGAGCGCGATGGCACGGCGATTATTTTCGTGAAAGCGAAATACGCGACGGAAAAACTGGCCGCGAAGTTGAAAAAATCAGGATTCACGGCGGATGCGATTCACGGCGACCTCGAACAACGCCAGCGCGAGCGCGTGCTGGCCGCCTTCCGCGAGAAGCGTCACCGTATTCTGGTGGCGACGGATATTGCCAGCCGTGGCCTCGATATTCCGCATATCGAGCATGTCATCAACTACGACCTGCCGCAAGCGCCGGAAGATTACATCCACCGCATTGGCCGTACCGGCCGCGCGGGTGCGGATGGTTCTGCGGTCAGCTTCATCTGTCCGGAGGACATGATTAAATGGCGTGCGATCCAGAAACTGATGGATCCGAATATCAAGCTGGAGCCCCTTCCTCCCGGAATGGCAAAACCGAAAAAACGCCGTGGCGGACGTAGCGGCGGCGGCAATGGCGGTGGTCATGGCAGCAGCAGTGGTGGCGGGACTTCTGGCGCGCGTCATGGCAGCGGCGGCGGACGCCCACAGCACCGCCAAGGCGGCAACGGTGGTGGCAATCGCACCAGCAGCGCCGACAGCAGCAGCCAATTGCCCAACTTCCTGACAGCCGCGGGCTAAGCACTTGCACCCATGCGCCTGGTCTTGTAGATCAGGCGCATGGATTCTCCCGAGCAGCAGTTAGAGCAGTTCCGCACGCGCATCGACGCGCTGGATGAGCAGCTCGCACGCCTGTTTATCGAGCGTATCGGCATCATCCGCGAGGTCGCCGCGCTTAAGGCAAAGCACTGGCCGCGCGCCTGCCATATCCGCCCGGGGCGCGAGGGGCGCATGCATGCCGCCATCGCCAAACGTTTCCAAGGTACTGGCTTTTCCCCGTGGATGGGCGTCGCGATCTGGCGGCAGCTCATCGGTGGCAGCACGCAGGTGGAATCGCCGCTTAACATAAGCTACCTTGCTCAATATCCCGAACATCACTTCCTCGCCCGTGAATATTTCGGCGTGCAGGTTGGTGCAAAAAAAGCGGCATCACTTGCCGAAGCGCTCGCCACGCTGAAAGAAAATCGCAGCAATATTCTGGTGCTCCCCGCGCCAGAAAAAAGTGACTGGTGGAGCGACCATCAAACGCTGCAAGCCTCAGGTCTGTTCATCTTCGCCACGCTTCCCGTTATCGCAGGTAACGCGCCGGAGGGAACGACCGAAGCCGTCGCCCTCGCCGCCGTGACGCCGGAGGACTCCGGCGACGATATCAGCTATTTCGTGACTGCCGAGGGCGCGCTGCGCATGCTCGACGGTTTTCACACCACACTCGCGGGCGCAGCTTTCCTCGGCGCGCACCCGCGTGCCATCTCATGTAACGAAGGAGTTATGTATGCCTAAGCACCCTACCCCACAGCCCGGCATCACCGATATTTCACCCTATAAACCCGGCAAAGCCTCGGCGGAGGGCGTGTCGCGCATTATCAAACTCTCCTCGAACGAAAACGCATGGGGCCCCTCGCCTAAAGCGATTGCGGCGTTTAAAGACGCGGCAACGAGCCTCCACCGCTATCCCGACGGCGCACATGTCGCCCTGCGCCAGGCGATTGCGACCACACAGAAACTCCCGGCGGAGCAACTCATCTGTGGCTCCGGGTCGGACGAACTGATTGGTCTGCTCATCCATGCCTATGCGGGCGCGGGCGACGAAGTACTCTATAGCGCGCATGGGTTTTTAATGTATAAAATCTACGCACAAGGCCACGGCGCAACGCCTGTCACCGCGCCGGAGAAGAACATCACCGCCGATGTAGATGCACTGCTTGCCGCCGTCACCCCGCGCACGAAAATTCTGTTTCTTGCCAACCCGAACAACCCCACCGGCACCATGATTCCCTTCAGCGAAGTGCGTCGCCTGCGTGCTGGCTTGCGCGAGGAGATCATCCTCGGCCTCGATGCCGCCTATGCTGAATATATGGAAAGCACCGACTACGAAGATGGCATCAGCCTCGTGAACGAAAACACCAACACGGTGGTGCTGCACACACTCTCAAAAATCTACGGCCTACCTGCATTGCGCATCGGCTGGGGCTATGCGCCCGCACATATCATCGACATGATGAACCGCGTGCGCAGCCCATTCAACGTCAACACTCCGGCCATGATGGCAGGCATCGCCGCGCTGCATGACCAAGCCTACATCACCGAAACCCGCGCCAAAAACAAAGCCGAGCGCGAACGCATCAGCAGTGCCATCACCGCGATGGGCTATGATGTCGTGCCGAGCCATACCAATTTCGTGCTGGTGAAGTTCGGTGCGCACGCGAGCGCGGTGAACGCGCATCTCGCGAGCCAAGGCATCATGGTGCGCGAGGTCGCGGCTTATGGACTGGCAGACTATCTGCGCATCTCCATCGGCACGGCAGAGGAAAATACCGAGATGCTCGCCGCTCTTAGAAGCTTCAGCGGCGCAAAGGCAGCATAGGCGATGAAACTGGCTCTTCTCGGCGCCGGGCAGATCGGCGCGTCGTTTGCCATGGCGCTCAAACAATCGCAGAGCGAGCTCAGCATTTGCGCCTATGACGCGGTGACCGCCCATGCGGAATTCCTCAAAGCGCATGGTGCGGCGGATAGTATCGCCACCAGCGCCGCCGAGGCCGTGCGCGATGCGGATATTGTACTGCTCGCTATGCCGCTCGGCGAATATCGCACCATAGCAGCAGCGATTCTCCCCACCCTCAAAACAGGCGTCATCATCACCGATGTTGGCTCGGTAAAAAGTGGCGCTGCAGCGCTTTTCCCGGGCATCACCTGCGTTCCCGCACACCCGATTGCGGGGAGCGAAAAATCCGGCCCCGAAGTGGCAAATGCGGATTTATTTCGTGGCCGCCTTTCCATCCTCACGCCCGAAGGCACAGCGGACGCGGCGAGTATCGACATTATCCAAACCCTCTGGCACGCAGTGGGCGCGGACGTGCTGCATATGCCCGCCGCCGTGCATGACCAGATTTACGCACATGTTTCGCACCTGCCGCACTACATCGCCTTTGTAAGCGCGCATTATTTCCACCGTGCAGGGCTTTCCCTATCGGCAGAGGATGCCATGCTGCGCCAGTTCCTGCGTATCTCCACCTCGAATCCGCGCATGTGGCGCGACATCGCACTCGCCAACCGCGAGATGCTGCTGCCAGCACTCGCGACCTATATCGCTTTGCTTGAGCATTTCGCAACCGAGCTGCGCGCAGGCGAGAAAACCGGGAGTGACGCGCAACAGGCGCTGAAGCTGGTGCCGCGCATTCTGGCGTCGAGTCTCGTTTCCGGCATTTCGCTTTATGAGCAACAGTCCGGCATAGCACTACGCCCCTTTGCAGGCAACGGTATGCGCGATATTGTTGCCCCCGTCGCCACCACCTCGCCGGAGGACGACACCGCCGCAATCTCAGGCGCTGCGACTGCGATCGCCAATCATCTCGATACGTTGATTGTGGAGTTTAAAACCATCGAGCGCCTCATCGGCGCGGAGGATGGGGCCGAGATGCTCGCCGCACTCACCACTATGGTAGCAGACGCAAACGCGCTGCTCAGCTTGCGCAACTAGCGATAATCAACTGCTTCAGCGCGTCCTGATCGCGCACCTGCGCGATGAAGGGATAGCCCTCGAAACTTTTTCCATCCGTCGCGTGCTCGCTATAAAAAATCGCGCTGAGGCCAGCGTTTTTTGCACAGCCAAGGTCGGCCGTCGTATCACCCACGAACCAGACATCCGCACCCGGCGCGATGCCAAGGCGTTCGAGTGCGAGTAATGCAGGGTCGGCATGGGGTTTATCGTGCGCGGCATCCGTGGCACCAATTGCGACGGCGAAATATTTCTCCCACCCGAGTTGCGGCACTTCCTGACGCAGCGTCACCGCCTGTTTATTGCTCACCACCCCCACGGCCACGTGCGGGCGTGGAATTGCAGCCAGCATAGCCTCAGCACCTAACAGCGGCGTGAGATGTGTCAGGTGGATCGAGCGATAGCTTTGCTGATAAAAACGCCCAGCCTCTTCCCAGCGCTCGCCAAACAGTTCAGGGAACGAGTCGCGCATAGAGTTTTTGACATCCGCACGGATTTTCTCAATCGACCACTCCGGATGCCCCATATGGCGCAGCGTCATGTTCATCGCCGTGTGAATCAGCGGCCAGGTATCCACCAACGTATTATCCCAATCGAACAAAATCGCGCGCGGTTTCGCAAGTGTCAGCGACATAAAACTCCTTCAATTTTCTTTCACGCTGACAAGCGCACGCACAAATGACAAGCGCAACTTCCATTCCTCGCGCGAAACGCTGCATTTCAGGCAGTGAAGCGTAGCACGCAGATGACAGGCGCTATTTCGGCGCCTCGAAGGTGATGGGAATCAGGAACTCAATCAGATTCCCCGACGGGTAGTTCGCAGGCACTGCCGGCACCGGGTTCGCGCGACGCACCATGTCGATCGCAGCGGCATCGATTAACGAGTTCCCAGAGGATTGCTCGAGTGCATAGTACCGCACAGCACCCGCACGATCAATACGCATGCGCACCACCACGCGGCCATACGCGCCGCCCGCTCCCGCCGGGTAAATTTTATGCCGCTGAATCCAGCCGGAAATCTGCTGCTCATAGCGCTCGCGGATCGCTTCCGTCGTTTGCTGCGTTTGCGTGTTTTCTGTTCCCTGACCGCCAATCGCCCCTGTGGCAATCCCTACAGGCGCCGTTGCAGCGGGCAATGGCGCGAGCGCCTGGCCCACCTCACGTACATATTGCTGGGGTTGCGGCGCAATAGCAGGCGTGCTCGGCGGCACATAAGGCAATGGGGCCATCGGTTCAGGCTGTGGCTGAGGTTGCGGCACGGGTTTATATTGCTCTGTGGGCACCACACGCTGTGGCTTCACCGTCACCGGAATCGGTTTGGGTGGCAGCTTCACTGGCTTGGGTGCCACACGTTCTACCAATTCCTGCTCTGGTGGTGGCTCTTCTAGTGCTGCCGCAGTGGCCGCCATCGATGGTGGTGGCGGAGCGGTAGCTGCAATGGTAGGCGCAGGCGAACCATAGGCCGCCACACGATCCTGGTCGCCCAGCTTGAACGACAGCGCGCGTACGGGAATATTGGTCACCTCGTCGTTCGGGAACAAACTCGCAATGCCAAATACTGCCACATGTACCGTCAGCGCGATGCCGAGCATTTTCAAAAAATCATTGCGCCCCAGATACACATTCGGCCCCACTGCCGACATTGGCGGGGCGAGCGTTTGGTGTGCCTTCAGCGATGGTGGCTGTGTTGCGGACGCCGTCATTGCACCCCCACCATGCCCGATTGCGTCACCAGCGAGAGGTTTTTGCCGCCTGCCACACGGATCTGCTCCATGAAATCGACAAGCTTGTTGGCGTCCATTTTCGCATCTGCCTTGATGGTGATGATGCGTTCTGGGTTCACCGCGAGTTGCTTTTTCAGTTCCCCCTCCACCCCGTCGTCGCTATAGAGTTCGTCGTTGATAATCACCTCACCAAACTGGCCGAGAAGCACCACCACCGGGCCTTCATCGAGTCGCTGGCCAGAATCCGCCTTCGGCAATTCTACGGCGATAATGCTGAATTTTTCCATATGCCCTGCGACGATGAAGAACAGAATTACTGTGAAAATAATATCGATAAGCGAGATCATGCTGATAGCGCGGATTTTTCGACTGCTACGGGCAAATTCCATCACTGCACCTTATCCACCAGCACGTTGCGTCCGCCGGTGAGGTAGACAGCATCCATCACCGAAACCAGCTGCTGCACAGTGACATTCGGCATCGTAAAAATTGCGATTTTAGAATCCGGGTCCGCCGCCAGTCGCTCAGCAAGCGTGCTGCTCAGTCCATCGCTAGTGATCGCCTGATTATCCACCCACAAACCACCATCCGCGGCGATGTGAATGCGCATTACGCGCTCCATTGCTGCTGATTTTGTGTGGCCTGAGGGCAGCGACAACTCCATGGATTCGGAGACCACGAACGTCGTCGTCAGCATCACGAACACCATCAGGTGAAACACGATATCAATCAACGCCGTAAGGTTGATCTCTTGCATTCGGCGGCGTGAGCGTTCGAATTCCATGCCTAAAACTTGTTGTAGCTCGGGTTAAGCAGATGCAGCGTGCTGGAGCTTTGCGGCGCACCGCGCGGGTTTGCCATCACCTGTGCCTGCTCCTCGATCAGCTTGCGCGCCCGCTCCTCGCGCTCGATGGCTTCGCGTTTCTCCTGCTCGCGCTCGTTCTTGATATAAATATCTTCAAGCGCCAAAATCTGGATCGTTACGTCGCGCATTGTCGCCCGCACACGCTCGATAAAACTATCGATGAGGTAATAACTTGCCATCGCCGGAACGGCGACCACAAGTCCGCCCACCGTGGTAATCAGCGCCTCCCAAATGCCGCCCGCGAGTTGCGATGGATCCACCCGCGAGCCAGATTCCGCGAGTTTAGAAAACGCCGCAATCATCCCGATCACGGTGCCGAGCAGGCCCAGCAGCGGGCCGATCGACGATGCCATCTCGAGCCCACGCATATGCGATTCCATGTAGCGAATTTCCGCAGCGCCGACGCGCGAAATTTCTGCTTCGCGACTTTTCATGGTGATCTCGCGGTTCATCACGCCCTGCACCGACACACGCATGATGCGCGCCACCGGCCCCTTCTCGCGCGACAGCATGGCCGAGGCATCCGTCAGCTCCCCACGTTTGATGAGCACCATCACCCGGTCAATAAATTGCGTGTTGAACACGCCCCCGGTGATAAACTGGTAGGCCTTGAAAAAATTGATGCCAAGGACATAAATCGAGAGCAGCGTGATCACATACATGACCCAGCCGCCCTTGACGAAAATGATATCGAGCATGGTTGTTGCTGCCGTTTTTAGTGGCCAGTGGCCAGTAGCCAGTAGCCAGTTGTTGAAGAGGCAGAAACCTTAGCGCCAATAGAACTATATGTAAACTGCGGCGCGCATCAAAAATTCTGGTCACTGGCTACCGGCCACTGGCCACTTCTTACAGCTTGCGCGCTTCTTCCGGCAGCATGATGGGAATGCCGTCGCGGATGGGGTAGGCAAGGCCCGCCGCTGCGGAGACCAGCTCCTGCTTCGCCTCGTCATAGGTCAGCCGCGCCTTGGTGACGGGGCAAACGAGGATTTCAAGCAGGCTGGGGTCGAGCGTTCCGGTGTGCATCGCCTATTCCCCCGCCATGATACGCTGTACCAGCTCGCCGACGGTGGGCACGAAACCGTTGGAATAGAACGGGTCGAGCGCGAATTTATAGGCGTTGTGGCCGGAGAAAACGAGGTTCTCGTCGAGTGCGCCGCCGCGCACCACGTCCTGCAGCGTTTTCTGGATGCAGAAGCTACGCGGATCGGCCTTTTTGCCGGTGGTGAAGTCGTCATGGTCCTTCCAGTTGGAAAAACGGCAATGGCTGAGGCAGCCCATACATTCCACCTGGTCGGTGTGGATTTCTTCCGCCTTCGCGGGGGTCACAAACATCAGCGTATCGTCCGGCGTTTTCATCGCTTCAGTAAAGCCGAGGCCAATCCACTGCTCGGCCTTTTCCTTATCTTCCGACGTGACGTAGTGAATGCGCCCGCGCGGGCCAATCGGCATCGGCTCCGAGAGATAACCCGTTTGCTCCATCGCGAACGGAATCTGCCGTTCGCTGCGCGCACGCAGTTCCTTGATGAACGGGTTATTGACCGCCGAGGAGTAAAACCCCGTCGGGCTGAAATGGTTCAGGAACACATCGCCCTTTTTCAGCGTCATGAGAAGCTGCTTCCATGCCTCCGGAATCGGGCTTTCCTTGGTAAGCAGCGGCCGCGTACCGAACTGGAACGCAATCGGCCCCACGTCCGGGTTATCCAGCCAATGGGCGAAATCTTTCAGGTGCCACGCGCCACCCGCCATAATAATCGGCACATGGTGCAGGCCGACTTCGTTCATGAATTTGCGCAGTTCTACAATGCGCGGATACGGGTCTTCCGGGCGATTTGGGTCCTCGCCGTTGGAAAGGCCGTTATGGCCGCCCGCCAACCACGGGTCTTCATAGACCACGCTGCCGAGCAGCTCGACATGTTTGCTGTAGGAACGCTTCCACAGCGCGCGGAACGCACGCATGGAGGAAATAATCGGGTGGTAATACACCCCGTGTTTCGTCGCGATTTCGCTGAGGCGATAGGGCATGCCCGCACCGCAGGTGACGCCATGCACCATGCCTTTGGCACCTTCGAGGATGCCTTCCATCACTTCCGCCGCGCCGCCCATTTCCCACAAAATATTCATGTGAATGCGGCCTTTGCCGCCGGAGATTTCATGGGCAATTTTGGCGTGTTGAATACCTGCGCGGATGCCGTTTGCCACCAGCTCGCGGTGCTTTTCCACCCGCGTTTTGCCATGGTAGACCAGCGGCACCACTTTGCCGTCTGCGTCATATTCCAGCTGGTTTACGGCGGAAATGGTGCCCACCGCACCGGCCGCGGCGAAGGCGCCCGCCGAGTAGCCGTTGCTGGCGCCAACGCCCTTGCCGCCTTCGACAATCGGCAGCACTTCGCGGCCAGACATCATGACGGGTTTCAGTTTCGCGGCGAAATCGCTGCTTGAGGTCGCGGTCATAGACACATCCTATTCACACAAGTCACACTACAAAAATACAAAAACACGATACGCTAGCCTTATAGGCTTAATGCAGGAGGATGCCAAATGAATTGTAAGACAGTGGTCGCTAAACGCTAAAGCTCTCGCCACAGCCGCAGGAGCCTTTGGCGTTGGGGTTGTTGAAAGTGAACCCGCTTTTGAATTTATCGTCCTGAAAATCCATCTCGGTGCCTATGAGGAACATCACCGCCTTCGGGTCGATCAGCACGCGCACGCCTTTGTCTTCTACCACTTCGTCGTATTTGCCGATCTCGTCGGCATATTCGATGGTGTAGGAAAGCCCCGAACAGCCGCGTGTGCGAATACCCACCTTGATGCCCACCGCAGGCTTCTCGCGTTTGGCAAGCAGCGCTTGAATCTGCGAGGCAGCGCGATCAGTAATCGCAACGGCTTTGGATGTGGAGGCGGGGTTCATCGCGCGTTAACCGACTTTCGTTTCGCCCGTGTGCTTCGCTTTATAATCATTCACCGCGGCTTTAATCGCGTCTTCCGCGAGCACGGAGCAGTGGATTTTTACCGGTGGCAGTGCCAGTTCTTCGGCGATCTGCGTGTTCTTGATGGTCATCGCTTCATCCACATGTTTGCCCTTCACCCATTCGGTGACGAGGCTGGATGACGCAATCGCCGAGCCGCAGCCGAAAGTTTTAAAACGCGCGTCTTCAATCACGCCCGCATCGTTCACGCGGATTTGCAGCTTCATCACATCCCCGCACGCCGGCGCGCCGACGAGGCCGGTGCCCACGTCTGAATCGTCCTTATCCATGCTGCCCACATTGCGTGGGTTTTCGTAGTGATCGACCAGTTTTTCGCTATATGCCATGTGCTTCTCCTAATGCTATTTAGTGGGCTGCCCACTCAATTTTGCTGATATCCACGCCTTCCTGCACCATCTCCCAGAGCGGGCTCATGGCGCGGAGTTTTTCAATGGAACCCGTGACGATTTTAATCGCTTCGTCGATCTCTTCTTCCGTCGTGAAGCGGCCAATGCCGAAGCGGATGCTGGTATGCGCCAGCTCCTCGCCCACGCCGATGGCGCGCAGCACATAGCTTGGCTCCAGCGATGCAGACGTACAGGCCGAGCCGCTGCTCACCGCGAGGTTTTTAATCGCCATAATCATGCTCTCGCCCTCGATATAGGCAAAGCTGAGATTGATACAGCCGGGGATGCGCTGCTCGCGGTCACCATTGAGATACACGTCTTTCACGTCATCCATCACCGCTTTGAGGAATCTGTTGGCGAGGCGGCGGATGCGCGCTTCCTCATCCGCCATTTCGGCTTGTGCGATTTTTGCTGCTTCGCCGAGGCCGACCACCAGCGGCGTTGGCAGGGTGCCGCTACGCATGCCGCGCTCCTGCCCGCCGCCGCTGAACAACGACTCCAGCCGCACACGCGGACGACGGCGCACAAACAGCGCGCCCACGCCCTTCGGCGCGTAAATCTTATGCCCGGAAATGCTCATGAGGTCGATGTTCATCGCCTCCACATCCAGCAGAATTTTGCCGAACGCCTGCGCTGCATCCGTATGGAAGAACACGCCATGTTCACGGGTGATTTTCCCGATCTCCGCGAGGGGCTGAATCACGCCCAGTTCATTATTCACCGCCATGATACTGACCATCAGTGTGTTCGGCTTAATCGCCGCTTTTAGCTGCGCGAGGTCAATCAGCCCGTTGGTTTGCACGGGCAGATAGGTCACTTCAAACCCCTGCATTTCCATATGACGCGCGCTATCGAGCACGCATTTATGCTCAGTCACCACAGTGATGATATGGTTCTTTTTATCCTTGTAAAATGCGCCCACGGCCTTGAGCGCGATGTTATTAGATTCGGTCGCGCCGGAGGTGAAAATAATCTCTTTCGCATCCGCATTAATCAGCCGCGCCACCTGCCCACGCGCGATTTCGCAGGCTTCCTCCGCCTCCCAGCCATAGGCGTGGCTGCGCGAGTGCGGGTTGCCGAATTTCTGCGTGAAATAAGGCAGCATCACCGCCAACACGCGCGGGTCCACCGGCGTCGTCGATTGGTAATCGAGGAAGATCGGCATCTTCGGTGTTTGCTCAATCGGCAGGGTATGGATGCTGGCGCTCATGACTTTATCCTTGGTTGCACTGCGAACTATAATAACATAGTGCAGCAGTCAACTATTTCCAAGGGGTAAAAATCGTTATTTTACGCCGCTTTGCGAGTGATTCGCAAGTAGGCCGCTTTCCACGCCTCGGCGAATGCTTCCACCTCCGCTTTGGTAGTGCCCCAGCCCCAGCTGATACGAATCGCGGTTTCGGCGATTTCGGGTGCCACACCCATCGCCAGCAGCACGGAGGATGCCGCCACTCGCCCGGATGAACAAGCGCTTCCGGCCGAAACGGCAAACCCGGCCAGGTCAAAATTCATCAGCTGCGTTTCACTTTTTACACCGGGCATGCTGATTTGCAGTGTGTTCGGTAAACGTGTAGCGTTTGAGCCAAAGATCTGTGCCTCAGGCGCCGCCTGCAACAACGTCGCTTCCAGCCACTCGCGCCATGTCAGCCATTCAGCCGCCTGTTCGATGCGTGCCGCCTGCTTCACCGCTTCCGCGAAGCCAACGATGGCCGGAATATTCTCCGTCCCTGCGCGGCGGCCAAGCTCCTGCCCGCCGCCCGTTATCAGCGGCTTGATGGGCAAATCATTGCGCATCAGCAACGCCGCTGCCCCCACCGGGCCACCGCATTTATGGCCGGAGACAGTGAGCATATCCACCCCAAGGAGCCCCCAATCGAGCGTGGTTTTACCGAGCGCCTGCACCGCGTCGCAATGCACCAACGCGCCGTGGGTGTGGGCGATGCGCGCCACCTCTGCAATCGGCTGAATCACCCCGGTTTCGTTGTTGGCCAGCATCACCGAAACAAGCGCTGGTCGCCTAAGCGCCTTAAGCTGACTCTCCAACGCGGCAAGGTCAACCACCCCATTTGCCTCCACCCGCAGGGTGGCTGCACCGAGCAGTGCTGCGGTTTTGCCAATCGACGCATGCTCAATGGCAGACACCAGCAACGCCCGCTCACCCGCGAAGGCGCGCAGCACCATGTTGTTCGCTTCCGAGCCGGAGCCGACAAAAATCACCTCGTTCGGGAAGGCGCTGAGCGCCTGTGCGATGCCCGCGCGCGCATCTTCAAGATGCTTCTTCGCCGCCCGCCCCGCGCCATGCACAGACGCAGGGTTGAGCGGTGCGCCCTGAAGCGCTTCCATCGCGGCCCGCACTTCAGGCCGCAGCGGTGCCGTCGCGTTGTAATCGAGGTAGATCAAGAAAAGTCTCCAGTCTCCGGTCTCCAGTCTCCAGAAATTTTTTGCTTACTTTTGCTGGCGACTGACGACTGGTGACTGGCGACTGTTTTCGCGAACATCATCATTTCCGGCGAGGCATGGGCGCGCGGAAACTTCTGCTGCACGCGGCGCGCGCAGACATCGGCCAGTGTAATCGTGCCGAGATAGAGACGCATCTGCGCGGTCAGCCCTTCCCACAAATCATGGGTCAGGCAGCGCTCGCGGGTGGCCATGCAGCCATTATGGCCTTCGGCATCGCAGCGGGTCATCTTGATGGGTTCGTCGCTGGCGAACATAATTTCCGCCACCGTCATTTCAGCCGCTGGTTTAGCAAGCTTATACCCACCGCCCGGGCCACGCACCGAAGCCACCAGACCCGCCTTTTTCAAGCGCGCGAAGAGCTGCTCTAAATACGCCAGCGGAATCTCCTGACGCCCCGCGATCGCCGCCAACGTCACGGGTTTTTCTACCCCCTGCGTGGCGAGGTCCGTCATCGCCATCACCGAATATCTGCCTTTGGTGGAGAGTATCATCGCATCCTCACGCGTCGAACCGTGCGGCGGTTTTTCCCGTCACCCGTGCACCTGCAACGCTTTGCGCGTTGTTACCTGTCGATCGCGCGGGGATGCCAACCACGGTGTCGCCCGCTGCCACGTCATGCGTCACCACTGCGTTCGCCCCTACCCGCGCGCCTTTGCCGATGGTGATGGGGCCGAGCAGCTTCGCCCCCGCGCCGATCATGACATCGTCTTCCACCGTTGCGTGGCGCTTGAGGCCATGTCCGCCAAGCCCACCAAGCGCGACACCTTGAAATAAAGTCACGTTATTACCGATCTCTGCCGTTTGCCCGATCACCACACCCATGCCGTGGTCAATGAAACAGCGGCGGCCAATCACCGCCGCCGGATGAATCTCGATGCCCGTTAGCAGGCGGCTCACCGCCGACACAATCAGCGCGAACAATTTCAGTTTCAGCCCCCACAACAGATGGGCCAAGCGATGCAGCAGCAGCGCATGAAATCCGGGATAGGTGAGTACCACCGCCAGACGCGAAGGCTGCGCCGGGTCGCTCGCTGCGATATGAGCAATCTCATCAAGAATGCGCGCCATTATTCACACCATGGGGTTAAGCGGTTCAAAACACTTGTATCGCGCCTGCCTTTGGGCTAACAGGCAGGATTCAAAATTCTGCCGCTGCCTAAAGGTTTCCAAGCACGCACGCTCTATAGAGAAACCGAGGGTAATGGTCAACTAATCCGCGCAGCGCCGCGCCACAGGGGAGTAAATAGATGCCCGAAATCATTTTCCAAGGCTCAGAAGGCCGCATCGAAGGCCGCTACCACCACAACCCCGACAAAAACTCGCCCGTCGCTGTGGTGCTGCACCCGCACCCGCTTTATGGCGGCACCATGAACAACAAAATCGTCTACCGCCTCTATGCGAGCTTCGCGCGCGCGGGCTTCTCGGTACTGCGCTTTAACTTCCGCGGCGTCGGCCGCTCCATGGGCAAGTTCGACGACGGTATCGGTGAAATGACGGATGCCGCCACCGCGCTCGACTGGATACAGCTGCAAAACCCGGATGCATCGCAATGCTGGATCGCCGGCTTCTCCTTTGGCGCGTGGATTTCGCTGCAACTGCTGATGCGCCGGCCGGAGATCGAGGGCTTCCTTGCCATCTCGCCGCCAGCGAACATGTATGATTTCAGTTTCCTCTCCCCTTGCCCCGCGCACGGGCTCATCACTCAGGGCGACCGCGACGATATCGTGAGCGAGCCTGCGGTGGCTGGCCTTGTCGGCAAGCTGCGCGCGCAAAAAGGCACCAACGTGGAATATAAAGTGATTCCGGGCGCCGACCATTACTACCGCATGCAGATGGAAGCGCTCAGCGGCGCGACGGATGAATTCATCGCCCGCAAGATGGAAGAATTCAAGACGCGTCCACGCATCCGGCCGGATAGAAAACGCCGCCAGTTACCGGCTGATTTACCCCTGTAGTCGACGGCAAACTAAGCGGTAGTTCCAATATGCTCCGCGCAGCGAGGTAGGCGAATGCCTCTGCCTCCAGCATGTCGCCATTCCAACCGACAGACTCAACGGGCGCAGCCGCACAGCCTGAGCGCTCCTCAATCATCCGCATCAGCGTGGGGTTGTGCCGCCCGCCACCGGTGATAAGCAATTGCGCGGGATGTTGCGGCGCAAGCGCCACCGCACGTGCAATCGCCTCTGCGGTGAAGGCGGCAAGCGTCGCCGCACCATCCACCGCCGATACCTCCGCGAGCGAGGCAATCACCCCATGGAACTGATTCCGGTCGAGCGATTTCGGCACTGGCGCGCTGAAAAAGGGCTGCGCCATCCACGTCGCCAGCAACGCCTCGTTCACCGTGCCCTGCGCCGCGAGTGCGCCGTCCTTGTCATATCGTGCGCCGGTGTGTTGATGCACCCAGTCGTCGAGCAGTGCATTACCGGGGCCACAATCGAAAGCGAGGATGGCATGATTCGTAGCCAATGACCAGTGGCTGGAAACGTCGTTTTCTATTGGCCAATCTCCGATGCAGGTTACATTCGAAACGCCACCGATATTGACCACCATCAACGGTTTGGGAAGCGAGGCCGCAAGTGCCGCATGGTACAAAGGCACCAGTGGTGCACCCTGCCCGCCATGGCGCACATCGTTACTGCGAAAATCCGCCACCACGGGAATACCCAGCTCCCGCGCCATCAGCGACGGGTCGCCAATCTGAATTGTCACACCCTTTTCCGGCGCATGAAAAATCGTCTGCCCATGAAACCCGATTGCATCGGGGCGCGTATTTGTCTTTTTCATTAACTGCTGCACCGCCTCGATATGCACCGCCGTCAGCGCATAGGCCACGGCGGCAAGGTCGCCCTGCCCCTTCATAACCCCCAGAATGGCTGCGCGCAGCGCATCGCTATAGGGCACAAAAATCCCCGCGCCGGGGCGGGCAATAGTTTTTCCATCTGTATAGAGCAGCGCCGCATCCACCCCATCGGCTGAGGTGCCGCTCATCAGGCCAACAATATGGGCAGGAAATTGAATCGCACTTGTCATACGCGCAATTATGCGACACAAGAAACCGCATGTCACAGGATTTTATTGATATCATTCAGTCGCGCGGGTTCGTCCACCAGATGACGGACGAAGCGGGGCTGCGCGAACTGCTCAAAACCCCCGGCCAAACCGCCTATATCGGGTTCGATTGCACGGCGAAGTCGCTCCATGTCGGCTCGCTGCTGCAAATCATGCTGCTACGCTGGTGGCAGAAATGCGGGCACCGCCCCATCGTGTTGCTCGGCGGCGGCACCACCAAAATCGGCGACCCAAGCGGGAAGGATGAATCGCGCCCACGGCTGGATGATGCCGCAATTAGCGAAAATATGGAAAGCCTGAAGCAGGTCTTCGCCAAGTTTATCAGTTTCGACAATGCGCTGATGGTCAATAACGACGACTGGCTGAAGGACATTAATTACGTCGATTTCCTGCGCGATTACGGCCGCCATTTCTCCGTCAACCGCATGATGACAATGGATTCGGTAAAGCTCCGCCTCGAGCGCGACCAGCATCTCAGCTTCCTTGAGTTCAACTACATGATTCTGCAAGCCTATGATTTCGTGGAACTGAACCGCCGCCATAGCTGTCGCATCCAGATGGGCGGCAGCGACCAGTGGGGGAATATTGTGAATGGGATTGAGTTGCAAACTGGAACTCATTTTCAAGACCCCACTTGGGTAGAAGTGGATGGTGTTGGTGTATCTACGAAAGATAACATTCGTCGACATATATTCGATAAATTCCCTGAGTTAGTAAAAGGAAAAAGAATTAAGAACTCCGGAATCACCTCAGATGGAAAAATAAAATTCTCCATAGTTGATTATTTTGATGACCTCTTCGGAATCACCTCGCCGCTCATCACCACCTCTTCCGGTGCAAAGATGGGGAAAACGGCCAGCGGTGCGGTGTGGCTGAATGCTGATCTCTGTTCGCCGTATGATTACTGGCAGTTCTGGCGCAATACGGAAGATGGCGATGTGATTCGCTTCCTGAAGCTCTTCACTGAACTACCACTCGCGCAAATCGCGGAATATGAAAGCTGGCTCGGCTCCGCCAAAATCAACGAAGCCAAAATCATCCTCGCGACAGAAGCCACCGCGCTGCTGCACGGGCGCGAGGCGGCCGAAAAAGCCGCCGCCACCGCCGCGGAAACCTTCAGCGGTTCCGGTGTGAGCGAGAACTTGCCGGAAATTTTCGTGGATGGTGCACGTTTAGCACAAGGCGTGCCTATTTCAGAATTACTCGTGGAAGCAAAATTTGCTACCAGTAACAGTGAAGGCCGCAGACTTATCAAGGGTAATGGCGTAAGTTTGAACGATGAAAAAGTGACAGACGAAGGTGCGCGAATTAACTTAAATCACTTCGCGACCTCAAATCCCAAGCTCAGCAAAGGCAAAAAGCAGCATGTGCTGGTGAAAATCGCCTAGCGATTCAACCTTCCCTCAATCAACCGCTCCACCACCTCGGGGTCGAGCAACGTGCTCGTGTCACCCAGCGAGGTAATCTCGTTCTCCGCGATTTTACGCAGGATGCGGCGCATGATTTTCCCGCTGCGCGTTTTCGGCAAGCCGGGGGTGAGATGCACAAAATCCGGCACGGCGAGGCCGCCGATCTGTTTCCGCACATGCTGTTTTAATTCGTCCGCGAGTGCCTCACTCGCCGCCACACCCGCATTCAGCGTCACGTAGGCATAGACCCCTTGCCCCTTGATATCGTGCGGATAGCCGACTACCGCAGCCTCCGCCACCTGCGGGTGCGCGACGAGCGCCGACTCAATCTCCGCCGTGCCGAGGCGATGACCGCTCACGTTAATCACATCATCCACCCGCCCGGTGATCCAGTAATACCCATCCACATCGCGGCGGCAGCCATCGGAGGTAAAATATTTTCCATGTACCTGTGAAAAATAGGTCAAGCGGAAGCGCTCATGGTCGCCCCAGATGCTGCGCGCCTGCCCCGGCCACGAATCGGCGAGGGTGAGCATCCCCTCGCACTCGCCCGCGAGCAGCTTGCCGTGAATGTCATACACCTCCGGCACCACGCCGAAGAACGGCAGCGCGCAGGAACCGGGCTTCTGCGCCATCGCGCCCGGCAGTGGCGTCAGGATATGCCCGCCCGTTTCCGTCTGCCAGTACGTGTCCACAATCGCACAGCGGTCATCGCCCACCACATGGTGATACCACAGCCACGCCTCGGGGTTGATCGGCTCGCCCACGCTGCCGAGGATTTTCAGCGATGCGCGCGAGGTGCGTTTCACGAAATCGTCACCCTGCGCCATCAGCGCGCGGATGGCTGTCGGCGCGGTATAAAACTTCGTCACCTTATGCGCGTCCACCACCTGCCAGAAACGCGATGCATCCGGGTAGTTTGGCACACCCTCGAACATCAGCGTCGTCGTGCCGCAAGCCAGCGGGCCATAGACGATGTAACTATGCCCGGTGATCCAGCCCACATCCGCCGTGCACCAGTAAACATCCTCCGGCTGCAGGTCGAACACATACTGGCTCGTCGTCGCGGCGTAGACCATATAGCCCGCCGTCGTGTGCAGCAGCCCCTTGGGTTTGCCTGTGGAGCCGGAGGTATAGAGAATAAACAGCGGGTCTTCCGCTGCCATCGCCTCCGGCACACATTCGGCGGATTGCTGCGGAACAATCTCATGCCACCAGACATCGCGCGCGGGCTTCATCTCCACCGCCGCATCCGTCACCTGCAGCACCAACACATGGCGCACGGGAAGTTCGGCAATCGCCGCATCCACATTGGCTTTCAGCGGAATGGTTTTGCCGCCGCGCCGCCCGACATTGGCAGTGATGACAACATCGCTCGCGCAATCCTTCACCCGGTCGCGGATGGAATCCGGCGAGAACCCGCCAAACACCACGGAATGCACGGCACCGATACGCGCGCAGGCCAGCATCGCGAACGCGGCCTCCGGCACCATCGGCATATAGATCGTTACCCGGTCGCCCTTCTTCACGCCGAGCGAACGCAGTGCGTTGGCCGTTTTAGCAACCTCCACCAGAAGCTCTCCATAACTCACGCGCCGGGTGTCGCCGGGCGTATCGCCCTCCCACAGAATCGCGGTTTTGTTCGGCTGCGTGCGCGCATGGCGGTCGATGCAGTTGGCGGTGATGTTGAGCTCCGCACCCTCAAACCATTTTATCGAAACCTCGCCCTCGAAACTCGTATCCTTCACCCGCGTCCAGGGCGTGATCCACTCAAACCCCTCGGCAATCTCGCCCCAGAACCCTTCCGGGTCGTTGATCGATCGGGCGTACATCTCGGCATAGCGCGCTGCATTCACATGCGCGGTTTTAGAAAGTTCTGCTGGTACTGGAAAAATCTGACTCATACATCACCTCAAGCTCCGTCATTGCAAGGATCGAAACGACGCGGCAATCCAGACTCCTTAAAGGATATACTGCCGCGCAGACGCGCGGCGCTGGATTGCTTCGGCTCAAGCCTCGCAATGACGCTTTCATCTTTACACCCTCCCGCCTATAAGCGAAAGCCAGAAACACCATTCACTAATCACCACTCACCATTCACACCCTTATGCCCCGCTATAAACTCATCCTCGAATATGACGGCACGCCCTTCTCCGGTTGGCAGAAGCACGAGGGTAACCTCACCGTGCAGGGGGTGATGGAGGACGCCGCGGCGAAATTCCTCGGCAGCGGCGAGCGTGTCGAAATCCAGTGCGCAGGCCGCACGGATGCCGGGGTGCATGCGCGCGGGCAAGTCGCGCATCTGGATTTGCCCACCCCGCGCGATGTATTCAACGTGCGCCAGGGGCTCAACATGCTGATGCTGCCGCACCCGGTTTCCGTCATCTCGGCGGAGGAAGTCTCGCCCGAGTTCAACGCCCGATTCGATGCGAAATCGCGGCATTATCTCTACCGTATCACCAACCGCTCATCGCGCCTCGCGCTCGATGCCTTGCGCAGCTGGCAGGTGCATGGCGAGTTTGATTTACAAAAAATGCGCACGGCGGCAGCCCTCCTGCTCGGCCATCATGATTTCAGCAGCTTCCGCTCGGCGGATTGTCAGGCCAAAAGCCCGATGAAAACGCTCGATACGCTCGAAATTCTCCAGCGCGAAAACCGCCCGGAGGAGATCATGATCCGCACCTCCGCGAAATCCTTCCTACATCATCAGGTGCGCAATATGGTGGGTACGCTGGTGCATGTGGCACTCGGTAAATGGGAACCCGCGCGCGTCGCCGAAGCCCTCGCCGCCCGCGACCGCCGCGCCGGCGGCCCCATGGCCCCCGCCCATGGGCTGTATTTGATGCGGGTGGAGTATTAGCGTTTAAACCCAAACGGGTCGTTAATATTAGTAGTGACCCCTTTATTGCGCATACTAAAAATCTTCTCCATAAAGCTGACACATTCCTGATGAAGCTTTTCCACCTTTCCTTCGGATGGAGGAAGCTGCATTTTCTCCCTCTGCATGATGGAGAAAACGGTTTTATTTGGCTCTACGAGATCAACCGTAGTAGGAAGGCCCCCATAGCTCTCTACCTCAGCACTTGTGACACCCGTGACGTCCTGACTTTTTACAAGGTTATCAGAAACAATTTGTGGCGAAATCAATCGGCCGTGCGAAATCGTCAGCGATATTTCGCCCGTCACAGGTTCATTCAGTTCTTGAAACGCTTGATCCAACCGCTCACGTAAATGGGCACGCGGCCTGTCGTTTGGCTCCACCCACTGGTTGGCTTCCATCACCAATGTGCTCCAGTCATTGCTGAGCGTATTAAACAGATAGCTCTGATAGGGAGTGAGTGTATTTTTTCTCAGCAAATAATGGGCATGGTTCAAAATAGTGAGTGCAGGCGACACATGAATCTCACGCTCCCGCGTACCAATTGGTCTTGATTCCGGGTTATCAAACACTCCCACATGTCGCTCATAACCTAAACGGTTCAGCGTATTCATCAGCGCGAGTGGCGGGAGTTCTTCCCAATAGCCACCTTCCTGCTTCATCGCGACAGGTCTTCCTTTTTCAAAACGAAGCGAAAGGCGCAACGGCGCGGCGGGCTCATGTGTCAATGGATAATGCAGATGACCGACATCACTGATACCCGCCTCCTCCCGCTCGTTTCCACACAGATTCTCATCGGTCGAGATGTTTCCTTCGACCGAGTCTTTTTTCGTCGAAACGCCGAATTTTTTGAGATACGCCTCCGCCATGTCACGCTCAAGGGGACAATCAAGGTTGGGTGTGGCCTCAAGTACATGTCTCGCCTTATCTCCATGGTCATGAAGCAGCGTAATCATCAAATTAGCAAGTGAACCAAGCTCTCCTCTTTTTTCATATAGCACTGCGGCAATAGCTCGTTCGGCCTCATACCCGGCGCGACCAGATGAATTCTGGACTATCATTTTATGCTGGCGCCCGAAATGCAGCAGCGCGTTATGGTAACGATACGGATTGTTTTGAGTACCGTTAGACCCATGGAAAATGGCTTCACCGTTGACTTTATCAATCGTATCAATCGCCGCTTCGCTAATCAAAACGCGCGAGAGCGAACTACCGGGCGGATGGCCTCTTCCGCCGTCGAGCTGCGCCTCGGCGTTCACGGCATTCATTGCCAGTTCTGCAAGCTTTTCACGGCAATCTACCATCACGTGCTCAACAGCACCCAGCGCCAGCGCCCGCTCACGAATCGACTCCTGCTCCTGCGCCCATGATTCGCCCCTCGGCTCCGTAGTGCCAACATCGGCCGTCATCGTCACCACTTTCGCACCAGTAATATTCGAAAAAAAATGTACGAAATACGAGGTGTCCAGCCCTCCGGAAAACAGTACGAGTACTTTTTGACCTTTTAATCCGCGATACTGCTTAAAAACAGGTAACAACGCAGATTCCAGCGCCGTAACGGGCTGATTACCCGTTCCATCGCTGAGCACCTCTAACCGTGCACGTAGTTCGTTTGCTGTGTCTTTTTTGCTCATTTTTATGCTCTAGATTCTGTGAATCCAGCCTAAATCCTAGCACTATTTACTTAAATAACCGTTAATTTTTAGCTGTAAAATACCCCACCAGCATCCGCTGATAAATCTGCGCTAAGCCTTCCAGCGTCTTCACTTCCACACATTCGTTGACCATGTGGGCGGTGCGGCCGGTGGTGCCGAATTCGATGACGGGGCAGTAATTCTTGATAAACCGCGCGTCTGACGTGCCGCCAGTGGTGCTCATCGCCGGGGTGCGCCCGGTCACGTCGCGCACGGCATCCGTCACGATATTCACCAGCCGCGCATCATGCGTGATGAACGACTCGCCCGTTACCCGCTTGGTCAGCGTATACTCGCCATAGCGCGCCACGCGCTCGCGCACCCATGCTTCGACGGAATCGCTCGTATGCAGGTCGTTAAAGCGCACGTTGAACTGCGCACTGGCCTTCGCCGGAATCATATTCACCGTGGGGTTGCCGACATCAATCGTCGTCACCTCAAGATTGCTCGGCGGGAAGAAATCCGTGCCGTCATCGAGCGTTTCCGTCTTCAGCGCATGCAGCATATGGATGATGCGCGTGACGGGGCTATCGGCGCGCTCCGGGTAGGCCACATGCCCCTGCACACCCGCCACCGCGAGCACAAAACTCACGCTACCGCGCCGCCCCACTTTGGCCATTTCGCCCAGCACTTCCGGGTTGGTCGGCTCGCCCACAATACACGCGTCGATTTTCTCGCCCTGCTCCGTCAGCCATGCCAGCATCGGCTTGGTGCCATGCACGGCGATGCCTTCTTCGTCTTGCGTAATCAGCAGCGAGATTGAGCCAGAAAAGTTGTGGCAGGTGACAGGTGATAGGTGACACGGTTTATCTTCTTTGCCACCTGCCAACTGGCACTTGTCACCAATAAATTCCCGCACCGCAATCATAAATGCCGCGATCGCGCCTTTCATATCCTCCGCACCGCGGCCATATAACTCGCCATCGATGACTTGCGGCTCGAACGCGGGTACGCGCCACTGGCTGGCATCGCCCACCGGCACAACATCCGTATGCCCCGCGAAACAGAAGTTGGGCTGGGCTGCGCCCAGACGCAAATACAGATTCTCCACCGCGTGTTCACCCTCGCCAAAACTTTTGCGATGGGCAACAAACCCCAGCGGCACCAAAAACTGCTCGATGACATCATACACCCCCGCCGTCGTCGGCGTGACGCTGGGGCAGCGCATCAGCGCGGTGGCAAGTTCGGTGACGTTCATTAAATTTCCTCAACTGAATTTTTCTTCATATAAATTTAACCAATAAGCAGTATAATTACTTTAACAGCCAGTAGGATTTGCTATGCCACAAGAACCTGAAAATACCCCTAAGCGTGACCATGATTACGGAACATCTGGAAACATTTCCTATGAGCAGTGGAAAGCTACAACTACATATGAAATCTCTGTCACTAAGAAGTTCGGAAAAGAACAAGATTTAGAAAAACTCTATAAGACTCTTGTCGATCAGCTAGAAAACCCTAAAATTCTAGGGCTTTTTAACGCACCAAAGTGGATGGTTGATACGAAGATGCAAGAAGCAGGTTTTGAAGGAATTGAAGATGCCTTTCTTCAAGCTAACATAACAACCCCATCCACTAAAGGTCAAAAGACTCGCTAAGCACGCAACAGCTCATTCACGCTGGTTTTGCTCCGCGTTTTTTCATCCACGCGTTTTACAATCACCGCGCAGGCGAGGCTTGGGTCAGCAGGGTTTTTACCCGGCAAGGTGCCCGGAATCACCACCGAATAGGCCGGTACGCGCCCCATGAATACTTCGCCGCTCGCGCGGTCGATGATTTTGGTGGAAGCGCCAAGGAACACGCCCATCGAGAGCACGGAACCTTCTTCCACAATCACGCCCTCGGCCACTTCGCTACGTGCGCCGATGAAGCAGTTATCCTCGATAATCACCGGGTTTGCCTGCAGCGGCTCCAGCACGCCGCCGATACCAACGCCGCCGGAGATATGGCAATTCGCGCCGATCTGCGCGCAGGAGCCAATCGTCACCCAGGTGTCGACCATCGTGCCCGCGCCGACATAGGCGCCGATATTGACGAAGCTCGGCATCAGCACCACGTTCTTATCGATGAACGCCGCGCGGCGCACAATGCTGCCCGGCACGGCGCGGAAGCCCGCAGCGCGGAACTGTTCTTCCTTCCAGCCGTTGAATTTCAACGGCACTTTGTCAAAATGGGTGGCCGCACCTGCGCCCTCAATCAAGACATTCTCATTCAACCGGAACGACAGCAGAATCGCCTGCTTCACCCATTGGTTCACGCGCCATGCGCCGCCCACTTTCTCGGCAACGCGTAATTCTCCGCAGTCGAGCTTGCTGAGCGTCGCTTCCACCGTTTCCCAGATGAGCGGATCGCTACCGGGTTTCAACCCGTCGCGCGCAACCCATGCTTCGCTGATAATCTGTTCCAAGTTCATAATTCCTCGCAATCCCTGCTGAGGCTTAGAATGGGCGGGCTTGATTGGCAAGGCAAACCTGTCTATATGAAGGCTCACCACCACGAAATCACCCACCAGAATGGCGCGAATATGTTTATCCAAACCGAATCGACCCCAAACCCCAACACCATGAAATTTCTGCCCGGGCAAGACGTGCTGGGCAGCAAAACGGCGTTCTTTACGGATAAGGAAAACGCCAAGCAATCGCCGCTCGCCTCGGCGCTGTTTGTGCTCGCCGATATCCGCGCAGTGTTTTTCGGTGGCGATTTTATCACCGTCACCAAAACGGAAAGTTCAAGCTGGGAAATTCTCAAACCGCAAATCCTCACCACGGTGATGGAGCACTACCAGAGCGGCCTACCATTAATGGCGGAGCAAAAAGAGAAAGCCAGTGGCGCAGCCACCTACTCTGATAACGATCAGGAAATCGTCGACCAGATCAAAGAACTACTCGAAACCCGCGTACGCCCTGCCGTCGCGCAGGATGGCGGCGACATCATCTTCCACAGCTATGAAGACGGCATCGTGAAGCTTGAGATGCATGGCGCATGCTCCGGCTGCCCAAGCTCGACCGCCACACTCAAAAGCGGCATCGAGAACATGCTGAAGCACTATGTGCCGGAAGTGATTTCGGTAGAAGCAGTGGCCTAAGCCAGAATATTGAGCAACGACCCAACGAGTTTTTTCTGCACGGCAAGCACAGTTGCGTTAGCTTGGAAGTCATTGACACCGGTTTGGGTCTGAACGAGTTCCTCATCGTACGAGACATCTGCCGTTTGTGGCTGACGCTCAACAACATCAGAAATCACGCCGCCCGCGTTATCGCCACGAAGCCGCAGATCAAGCGCCTTAAAATTCTCCGCACCTGAACTGGCAATGTTTGTGGCAGAAACCGCGACGCGTTTCTGTGCGGCCTGAAGTCCGGATAATGTGGTGGTGATTGACATCCTATCCCCATATTTATTGTTCTTATTATTGACCACCCTACCATAAACTTCTTAACAAAGCGTAAAGAACCACTGTAATTTGAGCTAAATCGTGCGATAAACCATGTCTCCGTGGCCGCGGCGCAACTTAGGGCTTATTCATTCTAATTCTAATTCCAATTTATTTATCATCATCTTAATCGGACGATCCGGGCTTGGCTGAAGCCTTGTCCGCACCACCAAAAATACCCCGTAAAAACCCGGGCGTCAGCGCAGAAAGCGGGTTCACCGACACTTTCGGGTCGTCATAGGTGCCTTTGACAGCATAGTTAAAGGCAATCAACCCCTCGCCCTCGCCCCCCGCCAACTCGCCGATGATAGGGATATTGCCCAGCAAAGAATTCAGCATATACGCAGGAACCACCACACCCTTGAGTCCAAGCCCGGTCGTATTCGTATCCACCGTTCCCTCTACCGTAATCCCCATCGCCGCACCGTTCGCACGCCCCTCACTGAGTGCCACCACCCCTGCGCTTTGCTCGATATTGGCCGAGAGTTTGTTGAACGAAATGCCACTACCCGTCAGCGCATTTGCCAAACCGGTAAACGACCCGATAGAAAGAATCCTCCCCAGAATCTGTGAGTTTTTGAGGTTGAAATCAGTAATAATCAACCGCCCACTAAACGGAATCGGCAATCTCGCATCGTTATAGGTGCCGTTCAGTTCCAGCGTTCCTTTGGTCATCCGGTCGGTGATATCAATCCCTTTCAGGAAATCGCCCGCATCGCTCGCAGTCAACGTCAGCTGACGAACCCCCTTATTGCGCGTAATATCGGCTTTCACCTCGGCTTTGCCGCGCACAGTGGTAAAATGCGCCGATTCGCAACGATCCTTAGAACAGTTTAAATTACCCTTCACATTCGTGAATGGCAGCCCGGGTGCGAGCAATAATTCATCTAAATCTATGCTGAGATTGATTGCCGGAAAATCTTTCAGCAGACTTTTTTTACTGCCTCCATAGGCAACCGAACCATCAAGTCGCTTGCCACTGAGCACCACATGCGGCGCGTCCTCGCCCGGCTGATAGGTGAGGCTGAAATCATTGCTCGACTTGCCAACCTCATGACGACTTTTGACCGTCACTTGCAATGGTTTGTCGGCAGCATCTACTAAGGTCACATCACTTGTACCCGTATCGCCCAGAGTCAGCGCGCCGTTGAATTCCGCCGATTTCATATTGGCAATAAAGTCGCCCGTTAACGCACGGACGTCATATCCATCGGCAACCCCTGTTTGTGCAAAATTCTGAACATGGCCTTTAATATCGTAATTCACCGCATCGAGATTCACCCCACCGGAACCACCACTCGGCTGATCAGAGAACGCATTGAATTTGAGCTTCATGGTGGTGTTGAATGCCCCGGTGGCTTTCGCAGAGTCGAGCCCCAGACTATCATCAAACGTGAGCTGCTTGATGGCAAGAATTTTTGCCACGTCACTCGCAGGCATATCCGCCGTCATCGTAATTTCCATTGGTGTATTCGGGTGCAACAAGTTCGGACACCACACCACCAATTTACTCGCTTTAGTCGCGCTCAGTGCGGTGCCGTTACGCCCATCGACCTTCACCGTAATGCCGGTAAAATGAATATCCGCATCGATATTTTTCATCTCCGGGAAGCCGGGCAAATAATCCACCGTCACGCCATAAGCTTTCATGTCAGCTTCGAGCGCTTTATCGGGTAAATCATCTGCTGCAATCGCCGCCGGGTCGAGATGCAGCTTTACCGTCGCAAGTGCCGCCCCCGCTTTCAGCTTCGACGTAATCCAGAGGCGCGTTTCGGGCGCCAAGGCTATCGGCCAATATTTAGAGACTTTTGTGACATCCACTTTTGCTACATCGGCGGTAATTTCAGCATACCAGCCATCAGGCTTCTCGTTTGCAGTAGCGGTGGCGTGGATGGATGTGTCCTCAAGCCCCAGCGCTGCGTTATAAAGGACCACCGTTTTTTGCAGCAGGTCATAACTCGCCGTAATATCCGTCGTCACCAGTCGCACCGGCTTTTCAAACCAGCTCGGGGCAGTGATCAGCATTTTAATACCCGTGACATGCGCCCATATTGCATTAATTGCGCCCTCCTCGTTTATTCCCAGGCGCACTTCGCCGTCGAGCGCACCATCGAACATTGCCTGCTCAGGGCACGTGGCAAATGTGCAGATCAATTTCGCTGGAAGTTGCTTTGCGAAGAATGATAATTTATAATCTTTTTTACCCCTGTTCGGCGCAAGCGTTCCGCTGATAGTTCCCGGCTTTCCTTCATAAGAAAACGGCGCATTGAAGTTAGCGCGATAGCTACCACTACTACGACCAAGGCGGAGCGACATATTCTCGCTCACAATGTCTGAATTCGTTTTCTCATCGTGAAATTTCACACCCGCTTGATCGATTACGAAATAACGGAACGGCAGGCGCATTGGCTCTTGCGAGGCTTCCTCGCCCGCCGAAGACGTAAGCGCGCTCAGATCTAGTGGCGAGTCTGCACCCTGAATCCCCACCTGCACTGAACCTTCCATCGTGCGATTCATAAACAAATTGGGGGCACGCAGAATCACCGTGCGAAACATATGATGTCCGGGCATAAACCCAATCGGGTCAACCGTCGCATAAACAGCGGGCAGGCGAACAAACGTAAGACCTTGCCGGTTGGCAAGGGTGATATCCGTAATTTTCAACTTCCCCAGCTTCGCCATGTCACGCCAATCGATTTCCACCTTGTCGAAATCGATTACATAGGAGGCATCTGCGGGGTTCAGAGTTGAGAGAATCCACGGTTTCGCAAAATCAAACGAGCGCACATCTGCCCGCAGCCAGATCGCGCCCCAGATCACCACAAGCAACACCCCAAGCGTCACCAGCTTGGCAAATGTCGATAGATGTCGGAGATGCTTGACCATTCTCGCCCTTCACGAAACAATGCGCGGCATGAAGCAACCGGCGCAAAGTGAAATCACTACCATCGACCTTTGGCCGAAAGCAAGCCGCGTGTCAGATGCATCGGATTGCATCGCACAATTGCAGGAAAATCCAATGCTTTCACCGCTGCTGGCGGATGCGCGTCACCGCGCCCTCGTCACCGCTACGGCGGGCAACGCGCCCTATCTCGCGCGGTTGATGCTGAAGCACCCGGAAACACTCGCCGCCTATCTCACTCTTGGGGTGGATACGGCATGGCGCGACTTCATGGCCAGCATCACCACCGACATTACCGACCAGACCGCGCTGATGTCGCATTTGCGGATGGCCAAAGGCCGTTGCGCACTGCTTGCTGCACTTGCAGACATTTCCAGCGCATGGCAGCTGATGCAGGTGACCACAGCCCTTTCGCATTTTGCAGAGGCTGCCGTAAAAGCTGCGCTACGCTTTTTACTGTTGCGTGCCGAAGCAAAAGGCGAGCTCGCCCTCAGCAGCCGCGATGTGCCGGAGAAAAACACCGGCATCATCATTCTTGGTATGGGCAAATTGGGTGCGTATGAACTCAATTACTCCAGCGATATCGACCTGATTGTGCTGTTTGAAAAAGAAACGCTACCCTACACAGGTGCGCGCAACGCGCAGCAATTCATGACAAAACTTGCGGGAGACCTCGTCGCGCTGCTCGAGGAACGCACGCATGAGGGCTACGTCTTCCGCACCGACCTGCGCCTGAGGCCAGACCCCATGTCGACCCCACTCGCTGTCAGCACTACTGCTGCCCTCACCTATTACGAAACTGTTGGCCAGAACTGGGAACGCGCGGCGATGATCAAAGCCCGCCCCATCGCGGGAGATGCGGCAGCCAGCACACGCTATGTGCAGGATTTAGTGCCGTTCATCTGGCGCAAAACACTCGATTTCGCAGCGATTGCCGACATTCATTCCATCAAGCGCCAGATGAATGTGAGCGCCGACAAAGAAATTTCGCTCCCCGGTCATAACATTAAAACCGGCATGGGTGGCATCCGCGAGGTGGAGTTTTTCGTGCAAACGCAGCAGCTCGTGTGGGGCGGGCGCATCCCGGAGCTGCGGGTCAACAGCACACTCGAAACCCTCGCTGCACTCACAGAGTACGACCTTATTACGGCGGAGGCGCGCGACGCGATGCACGCCGCCTATCTGCGTTTGCGCCATATCGAGCATCGCCTGCAAATGCGCAACGACGAGCAAACCCACAGCCTACCGAAAGACGACGAAACGATGCGCGAAGTCGCAATTTTCTGCGGTCACCCCAGCGTCGATGATTTCACCGAAACCTGCCTCACCACACTCAACACGGTTCACCATATCTACGCCGATTCAATGATGGATGCCGCACCGCTCGCGGTGGATGGCAACCTCGTGTTTACAGGGGTAGAGGCCGACCCGGACACGCTCGTCACCCTCATGCGCCTTGGCTACCGTGAGCCGCAGCGCATCTCCGATATCATTCAAGGCTGGCATCGCGGCAGCCGCCGTTCCACGCGCAGCAAGCGTTCGCGTCAGGTGCTCACCGAGCTGGTGCCTGCGCTGCTTACGGCGCTTGGCAAAACTGCCAACCCCGACGCAGCCTTCTGCCATTTCGACGATTTCATCGACCGCCTCCCCTCCGGCGCGCAGATTTTCTCGCTCTTTCTGGCTTACCCAGAAATGCTCACGCTGCTGGCGGATATCCTCGGCTCCGCGCCTGCACTTGGGGAGACTCTCAGCAACAACCCCTCCCTGCTCGACGGCGTACTCGAGGCGGATTTCTTCAGCGCCCTGCCGAGCAAAGAAACGCTCGAGAATATCCTCACCGAGCGCCTGCGCTTCTCGCACAGCTTCGAGCAGAAAATGATTTACCTGCGCAGCTTCAATAACGAAAAGCGCTTTCAGGCGGGCGTGCATCTGCTCAAACAGCTCGCGAGCGCGCAACAGGTGGGCGCATTCCTTTCCGACATGGCAGAAATCATTCTGCAATCCACCATGCAGGAAGTCTGGGCGGAATATGCGGCCAGCCATCCCATCGTGGCGAACACTCCCTTTGCCGTGGTCGCGCTTGGCAAACTCGGCGGGCGCGAAATGACTTTCGGCTCCGACCTCGATATTGTGTTTCTCTACGACGACGACGGAGATGCCGCCTCTGAAATCCGCACGCACCTCATCCGCATCAGCCAGCGCCTCATCAGCGCACTCACCCTACTGACGCGCGAAGGGCGGCTCTACGAAGTCGACACCCGCCTGCGCCCCGGCGGGTCGGATGGGCCTCTCGCCACCAGCCTCGCCGCGTTCGACGCCTACTTCACCAACAGCGCGTGGACCTATGAATTCATGGCGCTCACCCGCGCCCGCGTGGTGGCCACCAATCAGCTTGCCTTTGCCGAACAGGTAGAAAAAACCATACACGAACAGGTGCTCAAACCGCGGGATGTTGTAAGCCTCCTCGCCGATGTCACGGATATGCGCGCGCGCATCGCCAAGGAATTCCCGACCAGCAATCCGTGGGCGCTCAAGCATATGCGCGGCGGCATGGTCGACCTTGATTTCATCGCACAATATCTGGTGCTACGCCATGCGTCCACACATCCCACCATGTGGCACCGCGAGGCGCTCGCCGTGTTTGAAACCGCAGGTACAAACGGTTTACTGGATATTTCCACCGCGCAAAATCTCATTGCAGCGAAGCACTTCCAAACTGCGCTGATGAGCCTGCTGCGCCTCTCCGCCACAGGGGGTGCCATTGCGGATGATGCCGCCCCCGGCCTCAAAGACCTGCTTACCGCAAGCATGCGCGCCGAAAGTTTCGACACCCTAAAAGCCACCCTCCTCCACCATGAAGAACAGGTGCGCCACGCCTTCGCCGCCATGGCGAGCGGCGAGTGGTAATCCTAAAAACCTACCCTATATAACCAGCATTCACCAAGGAGCATCCCATGACCGCCGTTGCAAAAAAAGCCACTTCCCCGAAAACAACCACCCCCGCCGAAGGTAGCACAGCACCTGCCTGCAGCCTCATGCTAACGGGCGATAAAACAACCGATCTCGCGAGCTTTAAGGGCAAGAAAAACGTCGTGCTGTATTTCTACCCGAAGGACGACACACCCGGCTGCACCACCGAGGCGAAGGACTTCGCCAGCCTCGCCAACGCGTTCGAGAAGGCCGACACCGTCATCATCGGCATCAGCAAAGACCCGATGAAAAGCCACGACAAATTCCGCGCGAAGTATGACCTCCCCTTCGCGCTGGCGAGCGACGCGGAAACAGGCATCGCCGAAGCGTTCGGCGTATGGGGCGAAAAAAGCATGTATGGCAAAACCTACATGGGCATCGTGCGCAGTACCTTCCTCATCGACAAATCCGGCAAAGTCGCCCGCAGCTGGCCCAAAGTCTCCGTCACCGGCCACGCCGCCGAGGTGCTGGAAACAGCGAAGAAGCTCTAATTCTTTACATTTAATTAACCAATTGTGTGTATATTGAAGCAATGAGTCGCACGCAGAAAACAGACCCTACACATCTTCAAAAACCCAGAGCTGTGCTTTTGGATTGGGATCACACATTAGTTAATCCAAATGAATCAATTGGGATGGCTATTGATAAAACGATAAAATTAATGGCAGATGAGGGCTATGATATACACCAATCCCTACCCCAATTGTCAGCAGCTTCTATTTTAGCAGATCCAGTAGCCCGCGCCGAAATTATTGGACATCTGAAAGAGAAGTATAGGGATGTTTTTGATGCTGATGTTTCCTGCAAAGTAGCGTCTTATTACAAGACTTGCTTTCGTGAAGTTACAGACCACTACACAAAGCCCATCACAAATGCATCTAACTTATTATTATATCTAAATAAAGAAAATATCCCATGGGCTATTGTTTCACACAAAAGTCAAGATACTTTAGAGCACGAATACAATTTATTCTTTTCTAAAATTCAAAAAGAACCAATTCTCTTAGGCGGCCCCGATCGTCCACTAAAGCCTGCCCCAGATTCCCTATTAGAAGCCATAAAAACTCTTGGGATACCAGAAAAAGAAGCCGCAACTGTGTGGATGGTTGGAGACTCGCTTTCTACGGATATCGGAGCAGCCAAAAATGCTGGCTGCACTCCCCTATGGTTCGGCGACTACGCAAAGAACGCAGGTTCAAACGAAACGCAAGATACCATTCGAGTAGGAACACATCAGGAGACAATAGCTCTTCTTAAACAATTATGTGAGAAAAAAGCGGCTCACATACACAGACATCAGTAATAAGCTTTTTCTTTATCCACACCCCGTACGAATTGACCTAGGTCAGGTTGTCAAAATAGCGTTACGTGCTAACCTGCGAGCGCATTGAGGGAGTGACTATGAAAATCTGCGTTCTCGGTTCCGGCGTTTTGGGCGTCACCACGGCCTATGAACTCGCCAAGCGCGGGCACGAGGTGACCGTCATCGACCGCCAGCCGGAGGCTGCGCGCGAATGCTCCTTCGCCAATGGCGGCCAGCTTTCCTACGCGCATGCGGAGCCGTGGGCGAACCCCGGTGTGTTCCCCAAACTCTGGAAATGGATGTTTCAGGAAGATGCACCGCTGGTGCTGCGCCCCTCCGCCGACCCACATATGATCCGCTGGGGCATTTTGTTCCTGCGCAACTGTTTGCCGTCCTACGCGCGCCGCCACAGCGAGGTGATGCTGCGGCTCGGCCTCTATAGCAAAAAGAAAATGGCGGATTTACTGGCGGAAACGAAAGTGGAATTCCACCATCTCAGCAAAGGCATCCTGCATGTCTATTCCGACCAGCCTTCGTTTGACCATGCCAAAAAGCAAGCCGAATATCAGCATTCGCTAGGCTGCGAAGAAAACGTCCTCACCCGCGAACAAGCCTTTGCGTTAGAGCCCACACTGGCCGACACCACCATGCACGTTGTCGGCGGCATTCACGCGCCGATCGATGAGTCCGGTGATATTCACCTCTTCACCAAAAACCTCGCCGCGCTCTGTGTCGAGAAATACAATGTGAAATTCCTCTATGGCCGCTCTGTCCGCCGCATCCATAAAAGCGGCGGCGCCATTTCGCATATCGAGCTTGAGGGCGAGAAACCGGAATTCCTCTCCGGCTTCGACCGCTACGTGATGTCGATGGGTTCGCACAGCTCGGTCTATCTGCGTCAGGTCGGGCTCTATGTGCCAATCTACCCGATGAAGGGCTATAGCATTTCGTTCGATGCGTCGGAATTCTGCCCCAGCGTCAGCATTACGGATGACGCGGCGAAGCAGGTTTACTCGCTGCTCGGCAACCGCATGCGCGTCGCTGGCACGGCGGAGTTCGACCGCTATAACGAAGCCGTGCGCCCCGTGCGCATCGCGCCGCTCATCAAGGGCATGCAGAAGCTGTTCCCCAAAGCACCGCTTGAGAATCTCACCGAGTGGGCATGCCTGCGCCCCTCCACGCCGGATGGCCCGCCGATCATCGGCGGCACACCGCTTTCTAACCTGTTCGTCAACTCCGGTCACGGCACGCTGGGATGGACGCAATGCGCCGGCTCGGCCCGCCTGCTGGCCGACACGCTGGAAGGCCGCCCGACTGAAATCCCCATGAGCGGGCTGGATGTTGAGCGCTGTTTGATCCGGATTTAATGCAGCCACGCCGCCACACATTTCCAGCAAAAAACACGCTCGGCGCGCCGAGCGTGCACGAGCTGGTGTTCTACGATTACGGCGATGTGAACGCCACGCGCAATGTCATCTGCGTGCATGGCCTCACCCGCAACGCGCATGATTTCGATATTTTGGCCGAAGCGCTCGCCAATCAAGGCTGCCGCGTGTTTACGCTCAACATGGCCGGGCGGGGCGAAAGCGCCTGGCTGGCTGACCCAATGGGCTATAACTACGCCAGCTACGTCGCTGATTGCCTCGCGATTATGGATAATTTTCACCTGCGCGGGGTGGAGTGGATCGGCACCTCCATGGGCGGCATCATCGGCATGATGATCGCGGCATCGACGCGCGACCGTATCAAAAAACTGGTGCTCAATGATATCGGCATCGTGCTCGACCGCGAGGCGCTCACCCGCATTTATACCTATGTCCGCAGCATGCCCACGCAGTTCGCCACCCGTGCGGAGGCCAACGCCTACCTCGCCGCCACCTTCAAGCCCTTCGGCATTACCGACCCCGCCTTATGGCAGCGCTTTGTGGAAAGCTCGCTGCTCAGCAGCGCCGATGGCACATTGCGCCTAGCCTGCGACCCGGCGATAGCTGCGCCGCTGGCCGCCGCGACCAACAACTATACCGAAATCAACGACATCAACCTCACCGATTTATGGGAGCAGGTCGATGTGCCGACCCTTATCATTCGCGGGGCGGAATCCGACATTTTAAGCGACGACACCGTGCGAGCCATGCGCCGGAAGAACACCCGCGCCGAGAGCATCACCATCGCGGGGGTCGGCCACGCCCCGGCGCTGATGACGTCGGATCAGGTTACCCGCGTCGCCCAGTGGCTCAGCGGCACCAGCAACGCCATGCTCGCGGCCGGAATGTAGAACCACGCGATTCACGATTCACTATTCACAAAAATCTGTTATACTACCCACATGGTTGAGACAAAAATCGGTGGTAATTCATTAACCCGTGCGGCGGAGCGCGTGCGCAAGCAGCGCGAGGCCGAGCGCGCGGGCGGCGTCAGCGAGCTCACACCCATTGCTCCGGTCAAAGGCACCACCACGCAGATGCGGGCTAAGCTCAACGTGGTGCCGAATAATGACACACTCAGATCCCTCGTCGACCAAGCCCTCACCGCGCTTTCCCGCGGCATCCGCTGGGCACGCGGCAGCATCATCAATTTGATTGTCTAATCCCCCCGGTTCAGGCTATGAACTCCGCGTAGAAACACACGCTTGCGGAGCTAATAATGCTGAAAGAACTGAACTGGGAAGACCCCCTCAACCTCGACGGCCAACTGACGGATGAAGAGCGCCTCGTGCGCGATGCGGCGCGCGGCTTCGCCCGCAGCCGCCTGCTCCCGGGAATTATAGAAGCCAATAGACACGAAGTGTTCGACCGCGAGATCATGCGCGAGATGGGCGAACAAGGCCTCCTCGGCTCTACCATTCAGGGTTACGGCTGCGCAGGCGTTTCCCACGTCGCTTACGGCCTGGTCGCGCGCGAGGTAGAGTGGGTGGATTCCGGCTACCGCTCGGCGCTCTCGGTGCAATCCTCACTCGTGATGCACCCGATTTACACGTTTGCATCCGATGCGATGAAAGAGAAATATCTGCCACGCCTCGCCACCGGCGAGCTGGTGGGCTGCTTCGGCCTCACCGAGCCAGACGCAGGGTCTGACCCCGCCGGCATGAAAACCCGCGCGGTGAAGGTCGATGGCGGCTATAAACTCAGCGGCAGCAAAACCTGGATCACCAACTCACCGATTGCAGATGTGATGATCGTCTGGGCGAAGCTCGACGGTCAGATCAAAGGCTTCATCGTCGAGCGCGGCGATAAGGGGAATCTCACCACGCCGAAAATCGAAGGCAAAATGAGCCTCCGCGCCAGCACCACCGGCATGATTATGCTGGATGACGTGTTCGTACCGGAAGAGCGCCTGCTCAATGTCACCGGCCTCAAAGGCCCGTTCAGCTGCCTCAACAAAGCGCGCTACGGCATCGCCTGGGGGGCAACGGGTGCGGCGCAAGCCTGCTTCGAGATCGCGCGCGACTACACGCTGAACCGCCAGCAGTTCAACCGCCCACTCGCGGCAACGCAGCTCGTGCAGAAAAAACTCGCGGATATGATGGTGGAGATCAACCTCGCCGCGCATGCCGCGCTGCGTGTTGGCCGCCTGCTGGACACGGACGAATACGCGCCTGAGATGATTTCGCTGATCAAGCGCAACAGCTGCGGCAAATCGCTGGAAATCGCCCGCACCGCGCGCGACATGCTCGGCGGCAACGGCATTGCGGATGAATACCACGTCATCCGCCACGCCATGAACCTCGAGGCGGTCAACACTTACGAAGGCACGCACGACATCCACGCCCTCATCCTCGGCCGCGCAATCACGGGAATCCCTGCGTTTGGTGGATAACACCGCAGATCTTCTCACCTTCGCCCATGCACTGGCCGATGCGTCTGGCGCGGCTATTCGCCCCTATTTCGGCGTGGCGGTGGATGTTGAAACAAAAGCCGACAATTCGCCCGTCTCCATCGCCGACCGCGCGGCCGAAGCCGCCATCCGCGACCTCATCACGCGACACTACCCCGAGCACGGCATTTACGGGGAGGAGTTTGGCTCTTCTTTTGTCATCCCTGTGAAAGCAGGGATCTCCTCGCCTGGAGTAGATTCCCGCCTTCGCGGGAATGACGATGTTACAACGCCGCGCTACACATGGGTCATCGACCCCATCGACGGCACGCGCGCTTTTCTTGCGGGAAGCAAAGAGTGGGGCACGCTGATTGCCCTGTGCGAAGACGGCGTCCCCATCATCGGGCTTCTCGACCAACCCATCACCGGCGAGCGCTGGGCGGCTGTACGCGGAGAACACAGCCTCAAAACCCGCGCCTGCTCGTCACTGGCGGAGGCTGAAATCTCCACCACCAGCGCGCGCTATTTCACTGCGCCGCAAGCCGTGCGCTTCGCCGCGCTGGCCGAGCAATGCAAAACCGTCATCGCCGATGGCGACTGCTATGCCTACGGCATGCTGGCGCGTGGCGAGCGCGACTTGGTGGTGGATGCTGGCCTCAAACCCTATGATATCCTCGCCCTCGTGCCGATCATTGAAGCCGCAGGCGGTGTGATTACCGGGTGGGACGGCGCACCCATCACCCTAGAAAACTACGCAAACGTCCTCGCCGCGGGCGATGCGGCACGCCACAAGGAAGCGCTGGATATTTTGCAAAAATCTCTGTAAGGACGCCCAACCTACACTAACGCCAAACCCATTTATGTGAGGCGAGTGCTAGGAGTCGCCGCGCGCAGAGCGTGCGCGTAGCAGCGCTACGTAATCGCTCGAGCACGAAGACGACAACGCAATCGTCCACAGAAATGGGTTGTTATGAGTGTACTACACATTATCGGCTCTGGCCTTGCCGGCTCCGAAGCCGCCTGGCAAGCCGCCGAGCGCGGCGTGAAAGTGGTTCTGCACGAAATGCGCCCGGTCGTCAAAACCCACGCGCACCATACGGGTTATTCGGCCGAGCTCGTCTGCTCCAACTCCTTCCGTTCCGACGATCACGAGCGCAACGCCGTCGGCCTGCTGCACGAGGAAATGCGCCGCATGGGCTCGCTCATTATGCGCTGCGCGGATGCCAATAAAGTCCCCGCCGGGGGCGCACTCGCCATGGACCGCGACCTCTTCGCCGCCGCCGTCACCGCCGCGCTCGAAGCCCACCCCAACATCACCTTCGACCGCACCGAGGTAGCGGCGCTACCAGCGAAAGAAGAGGGGCTATGGATCGTGGCCACCGGCCCCCTCACCTCCGCCAGCCTCACCGACTCCATCCTCGCCCATACGGGGCAGGAATATCTCGCCTTCTTCGATGCCATCGCCCCCATCGTCACCCGCGAATCGGTGGATATGAGCAAGGCATGGTTCCAATCGCGCTACGACAAGGTCGGCCCCGGCGGCACCGGGAAAGACTATATCAACTGCCCGATGAACAAGGCGGAATACGATGCCTTTATCGACGCACTCATCGCGGGCGAAAAAACCGAGTTCAAAGACTGGGAAAAAGACACCCCCTATTTTGAAGGCTGCCTGCCGATCGAGGTAATGGCCGAGCGTGGCCGCCAGACGCTTTCTTTCGGGCCGATGAAGCCGGTTGGCCTCACCAACCCGCACAACCCCAACGAAAAGCCCTACGCTATCGTGCAGCTGAGGCAGGATAACAAGCTTGGCACGCTCTACAACCTCGTCGGCTTCCAGACCAAAATGACCTATGGCGCGCAGCAGCGCGTGTTCCGCATGATTCCGGGGCTGGAGAATGCCGAATTCGCGCGCCTTGGCGGCATTCACCGCAACACCTTCATCAACTCGCCCATTCTTCTGGATGACAGCCTACGCCTCAAATCCGCACCACATATCCGTTTCGCTGGGCAAATTACCGGGGTCGAGGGCTATGTCGAATCCGCCGCCTGTGGGCTGATAGCCGGGCGTTTCGCCGCGGAGGAGCTGTTGAGCCAAGCGCCCAACCTGCCACCCGCCACCACGGCACTCGGCGCACTACTAGCCCATGTCACCGGCGGGGCGAACGCCGCCACCTTCCAGCCAATGAACGTGAATTTTGGCCTATTTCAACCGCTTGAAGGACGGGTGAAGAAGGATATGCGCCCCAATGCCTATACCAGCCGGGCGCTGGCCGATTTGGCCGCATGGCTCGGCCACAAGGCTGTTGCCTAAAAAAAGTAACGCAAAACGCAATTATTTACGTTTTTGTCATCAAACTGTCATGTTTCTCACCTAGAGTGGGAGGATGGAGAAGATTTTCTAATGGCCAAAAAGCACATAGATGAGCCCTTTCAGCTCCCGCGCCCAGCACAATTGCTGATCGCGGCCGGCGCGGGCGTGCTTACAGGCATGGCCAACGCCGTGCGCGAAACACACTCACAATTCCGGGAGAAACTTCTTGAATACTGGAAGCATGATGACGGCAGCGCGAGCAAGATTGAGAATCTAGCCGAAAAACTCGGTATCAAAGATAATCTGCACAATGCGCAACATGAACACGGGCAGGCGCTAGAAGCGCTCACCACCCGTCGCGCCAATGGTAGGCTTTCCACCAAAGAATATCTCAAGCTCTCGCACGAGCAGAAAGATCAATTCGTCAAAAAACTGGATACGTTCGCCGAAGAGCATCTCGGCATCGCCACCAAAGGCGCAGGCGGTATTTTCGAAGGCACGTGGCAGCGCTTTAAATATATGGGGGGCGACACCCGCAAAAGCATCGCCTTCAACACTGCGATAGCCACCACCGTGGGCATTGCGGGCACGCTGATGTTTTTCAACAGCATCAACACCCATAACAAACTGGGTGAGATTCTCGATAAGCAGAAAGAGAACGATCGCTAGCCCTTAGCCCCGCGTCCCAAACAAATCCTCGATATCCAGCTGCTGCGGCTCTTTTGCCTTGGCTTTGCGCGCGGGGGCGATTTTGGCCTCCGGCTTCACCGCGCGTTCCGTCGCCGGGCGGGCGATGAGATGGTCGCGCACAATGCGCACCGGCGCGCCGGTCAGGCGGTCGATGAAGCTGGTGCAATGCGCCGCCAGCGCCTCGCGCGCCACGTCTTTGGGGTTCAGCATGAAATTCAGCCACAGGCCGCGGATGAGTGCGTGCAGTTGCGTCGCCGCGTTTTTCGCTTCGTCGAGCGAGCCGCCGAGCATCTGCGCCAGTGCGGAGGTCAGCGCGTGTTCAATCTTCGCATCCGCCGCTTCGAGCTGGCTGCGATAGGCCGCCTGCGTCGCCGCATGCCCCCAGAAGCCAGACATCACATTCAGCCGCCGCGCCGAGCAGAGCTTCTTATCAAAATGTACCACGATCAGCGCCGCGAGGCGGCTGCGGCCGTCCTCTCCCCCCACGCGGGCGAGCGCCTCGCCCCACTCGGTTTCGTATTCGTCGATGAGGGTTTTGAGCGTTTCACGCATCATCATTTCTTTACTGGTGAAGTAGAAATTGATGATGCCGCGGCTCATGCCCGCGCCTTTTGAAATATGGGTAATGGTCGTTTCCATCAGCCCCCGTTTGGCGATAGATTCCAGCGCCGCCGCAATCAGCTGCGCCTTACGCTTATCCTTCACATTCGCACGCGACATAAGACTCTCCCTTGGCTAGCGAAGACTTATTGGCAATATGTTCAACCAATTCATAGCGCCATTTTTGCTGAATGCAAGTATAATGACGGAGGCGCCGACTCACGCAGCAGCTCATCCATATAAATAGTTTAGAATTTTACTGCTGACCGCTGAGCCCAATATCCTGAGGGGTGAAGACTTCACTCTTGTTGCAGAACTGGCAATGCACGTCGATTTTGCCGTCGACGACCATATCCGCGCGGTCGATGAGGCTCATGCCGGTGAGGATGCCGAGGATACGCTCGCGCGAGCAGCGGCAGCCGACCGAGAGGCTGTGCGGGTCATAGACCCAGACCCCGATTTCGTGAAACAGGCGGTAGAGCAGCGCCGGGGCGTCGAGCAGCGGGTCGAGCAGTTCCTCGCGGGTGAGTGTGGCGGCGACGGCCTTGGCAAAGCGCCAGGCTTCGTCGGGGTCGACGGCATCTTTTGCATCCGGCATGCGCTCGATCATCATGCCAGCAGCGCTCCAGTGTTCTTCGCGCGCCATGGCGAATTGCACCATCACCTCGAGCTGTTCGGAGTTGGTGAAATAGGCCGTGAGTGCGTCGGCAATCGAATCGCCCTCCAGCGCCACAATGCCCTGATAGCGCTGTTTTCCGGCATCGAGCGTGATGGCGACATACGCCCCCTCGCCCACCAGCGCACGCGGGGAATACTGATCCAGCACCTCAATCGCAGCGCGCGATTCAGGCTTCACATCCGCAAATCCGCGGAGCTGACCGCCATAAACACCATCCACCACCACCAACGGCACCAAGCCGCTTCCGCGCACCTGGATGGTGAAAATCCCCTCGCTCTTTAAATTGGCCGAAAGCATCGCCGCTGCGAGCAGCAGCTCCCCCAGCAGGCGCGCCACATGGGGCGGGTAATCATGGCGGCTGAGAATGGTTTCCGCCGTCGCGCCGAGGCGCACCACGCGGCCACGCACCGCGCCGCCCTCCAGCATGAAGGGGGTGAGAACATCAAATAACGGTAGTGTGTGCGGCATAGAAAGCCCACGTAGCGGAGCCATCCGCCCTTGTGAAGCAAAAAACGCCGTGCCGCCCGCGCGTTTAAACGATGGTCGCGGCGTATAAAAGCGTCATGACGAACAACGCACCCACCGCATATTGCGATGCGCGACTGTCATCTGGCCTAGAATAGAATTTTTTTCGATGTGGTTTTACCGGCTTCATTCTGCCTACCCTGTTGTTGAAGCTTAGAACACCAGTCTCGTGCAAACTTCTTTTTTTATTGTTCTTGAGGGTACAAAAATTATTAACACAAAGTTAATCACAACGCCCATAGTCATAGCACAACATGTGCGATTCGTCAAAGCCCACAAACATTAGAAAAATTTGACTTGTAATGCGCGAAGCACCAGAGAGAGCCTAGGCGACCGCAGCTTATACACATCATAAAAATAGGTATATAAGGCCTTTTGGTGGGTTTGGTTAAAGCGCGACAATGCGCGCAGCGGCGCAAGTGATTTCGGCCATGCATATTCCGCTAAAATCGACGGGCTTGCATCCTCCACCAATTGGCGCACAAACGGCACCAGTTCTGCACTCAGCGCCAGCGATGTCAGCCCTGCCGCAGCAATTCGCTCAGCCGGAAAGCGTAGAAACCCTTGCGCATGCATATAAGGAATCGCCCGCGTGAGGCCGATCATGGCATAGGCACGCGCCGATTCCGCAATTGCCTGAGCGTGGCTTTCCGCCGCAGCTTCATCCAGCACCAGCGCCCATGCGCGGTGGAGTGCACCCGCCGTTCCATCGAGATAACCTAACCACGCCACTTCTTCCGCGATGCGTGATTCGTCGAGATCTGCCGCCCGCGCCTCTACCATCTTCAGGCATTCGCTAAGCGCACGGGGCTGCGCGCGGGTGACCTCCGCCAAAGCCAGCATAACCGGGTGATTGCGCGGGGCCGCACCGGCTGCAATTTCCTCCAGCGCCTCACGCCACCAAGCGAGGCGGATATGGCCAAGCAGCGGCTCGCTCACCGTCTCCGCAATCCGCGCGAGCTCGGCATTGAGCGCCGTCAGCGCATAAAGCGCAGGTCGCTTTGCCGCAGGTGCCAGCTGAGCGGCAAGAAAGCGCTCGTAATCCGCCGCGCGCACCACCAATGCCAAATTATCTTCCTGCTCTTTCATGCCCGCTCTATGACATGCGCGGCGGAAAGAGAAAACCATTACTTGAAACACGCCGTGCCGCGCGTTACATTCCCTGCCACGAAACAACCCTGAAAGAGGCTCCCATGACCTTCACCCTCCCCGCCCTTCCGTTCGCGAAAGACGCACTTGCGCCACATATCAGCGCCGAGACCTTCGACTTCCACCACGGCAAGCACCACAACGCCTATGTGGTGAAGCTCAACGAATTGCTGCCGGGCAGCGGGTTCGAGAACGCCTCCCTCGAAGAAATCATCACAAAAACCCATAACGATGCGAGCAAGGCCGTGCTCTTCAACAACGCAGCGCAGCACTGGAACCACAGCTTCTTCTGGGAGTGCCTGAAGCCAAACGGTGGTGGCAAGCCTACCGGCGCCCTCGCTGCAGCGATCGAGAGCGATCTCGGCGGCTACGACAAATTCGCGGCGGATTTCAAAAACGCAGCACTCACCCAGTTCGGTTCCGGCTGGGCATGGCTGGTGCTGAACGCTTCCGGCAAGCTCGAAATCGTGAAGACCAGCAACGCCCATCTGCCGCTCGCGCATGGCAGCCGCGCGCTGCTCACCGTCGATGTGTGGGAACATGCCTACTATATCGACTACCAGAACCGCCGCCCGGATTTCGTGCAGACCTTCCTCGATAAACTCGCAAACTGGGACTTCGCCGCGAAAAACTTCGCGGGTGAAAGCTTCAAAGTGGCTGCGTAACCGCACGCATAGCAAAACGAAAAAGGGGAGCGATTTGCTCCCCTTTTTTATTGCGGCAATCTCAGAGCCGCAGCCACTCTTCGACCTTCGCTGAGCAGGATATTGAAAGTCCGGCAGGCCGCGCCGGTATCCATGGTATCCACAGCAATCTCGCGGGATTTAAGCACCGCGCGCAAGGCAGGATCGATCATTTCATGCCGGACCCCAGTGCCGATGAGCAGCACCTCTGGCAGCGTAATCGTTGCCAGCAACGGCTCAAGCGCCGCCAGTGTGAGTTCGCCGTTCCAACCCACTGTTGCAGTCGGCATCACCAGCACAGCCGAGTGATACTCCACATTGCCGATACGGAAACCACCCGCCCCATAGGACTGGATCATCTGCGCATCCGCGCCGACCGGAGGCATGATATCCTGCATTAGATGGGCAGCGTTTTGGGTTTATGCTTACGCGCCCAGTGCACTACCAGCATGCGGCAGAACATCACTGAGGCGAACATTGAGCTAAGAATACCAATCGTCAGCGTCACCGCGAAGCCCTTCACCGCGCCCGCACCGAGCGTGTAGAGCAACAGTGCCGCAATCAGCGTGGTGAGGTTGGAGTCAAAGATGGTGCCAAACGCGAGGTCGAAGCCGGATTGCAGCGCCGTCATCGGGCTTTTGCCGAAGCGCAGCTCGTCGCGGATACGCTCGTAGATCAGCACGTTTGCATCCACTCCCATACCCATGGTGAGCACGATCCCCGCAATCCCCGGTAGTGTCAGCGTCGCCTGCATCAGCGACATCACGCCGAACACAATCATCAAATGCACCGCGAGGCCGATATTGGCGAATACGCCGAACAGGCCATAGGAAAGCAGCATAAACAGCACCACCAGCCCCACGCCGAGATAGGCCGCCATCGTACCCGCGTTGATCGAATCCTGCCCGAGGCTTGGGCCGACCGAGCGTTCCTCGATCACCGTCAGCGGCGCAGGCAGAGCCCCTGCGCGCAGCAGCATCGAGAGTTGGTTCGCGGATTCAATGGTGAAGTTCCCTTCGATAATCCCACTTCCACCCAAAATGGCCGAGCGGATCACCGGCGCGGTAATCACCTTGTTATCGAGCACCACGGCGAAGCGGCGGCCAATATTATCCTGCGTGATTTTGCCAAATTTCTGTGCGCCCAGCGTGTTGAACTGGAAGCTCACCACCGGCAAACCGCCCTGGAAACTGGCGCGCGAATCCGTGAGATTTTCTCCCCCCAGCGCCACTTCCGCCATCACCGCATGCTTTTGCTGGTAACCCGGCTTATTGGCACTGCCCTCATCGGATTCCAGAATCATCGTATCCGAAGGCACCAGCCCGCGCTCGATCTGGTCTTGCGACACCGACTCGTTCACCAGATGGAAGGTCATTTTTGCCGTTTTACCAAGCAGCTGTTTCAGCTCCGATGGGTCAGCAAGGCCGGGCACCTGCACCACAATACGGTCATTGCCCTGACGCTGGATGATCGGCTCTTTCGTGCCTGCCTCGTTCACGCGGCGGTCTACAATCTCAATCGACTGGTCGAGCAGCTTGATCTGCATCTGCTTCAGCGTATCGTCCGTGTAGTAAAGCCGCGTCAGCCCGTCAGTATCTTCCACCGTCAGGTCGGGGTCAGCGTTGCTGAAAATCGCTGAAAGCTTCACGCCTTCCATCACCGTCTCCGGGCGAATGCGCAGCGACACTTCGTTGCCGCTCGCGCGCAGGTCGGTGTAACCCACTTTTGCTTTGCGCAACTCGTTGCGCAGGCTGTCGCGCACGTTCAAAAAATGCTCGCGCTTATAGCTGTTAAAATCGAGCTCCAGTAGCAGATGCGAGCCGCCGCGCAGATCGAGCCCCAGCGGCACGGTCGCCTTCGGCATGAAGCTCGGCAGCTTCTCTCGCGTGCTTTCCGGCAGCAGGTTCGGCAGCGCCACAACGGCGAAAAACGCCGTCACTAGCATCACAAAAACAATTTTCCAACGGGGGAAGTCAAGCATAGTATCTCCATTAAGACGCACGTTGCTAACACGAGCATGCGTGATTGAAAAATACTAAAGACTAAGGACTAACAACTAAAAACTAGTTGTCGTTCGCCACGTTTTCACGGCTCGGCACGCTATTGTCGTTTTTTACGTGCGGATTTTTCTTTTTCTCAACCACGGCAGGCTTCACCGGGGTTTTTCCAAGCACATGGCTGATGGTCGCTTTTACCACAGCCACTTCCACGCCCTTGGCGATTTCCACCACCACGTTCTCGCCTGCTTCTACCTTGGTCACCTTACCAACGATACCGCCGGAGGTCACCACCTCGTCGCCCTTCACCAGCGCGCCGAGCATCGCCTGATGCTCCTTCATACGCTTCTGTTGCGGACGAATGAGGAGGATATAGAAAATACCAAAGATCAGCACCAGCGGCGCAAGACCCGCGAACGGCGACGCTGCGTCAACCGCAGCAGGTGCCGCTGCTTGTGCGAATGCCGATACAGGCATCGCAATCATGAGAGTAAGCGCGCGGAGCATTATTTCAGCTTCGTCTCTTTGAACTCGACATGCTTACGCGCGATCGGGTCATATTTATTGAATTTCAGCTTCTCGGTTTGCTTGCGCGGGTTACGCTTTTTCACATAGAAAAAGCCCGTGTCAGCGGTCGATTCCAGCTTCACAAGAATGGTTGCTTTTTTAGCCATAACTGCCTCGAATGATTAAGAGGGCGCTTTCTTACGCATTTTTTGTCCCCTGTCAACACACTTCGTGTGGTTTTCATTTGCATTTTACGGGCAGACTGCGCAAATCAAGGCCTATGACACGTATCCGCAAAGTCGTTTTCCCCGTTGGTGGCCTTGGCACGCGCTTTTTGCCAGCGACCAAATCCAGCCCTAAAGAAATGCTGCCGATTGTCGATAAGCCATTGATTCATTACGCATTCGAGGAGGCCCGTGCGGCGGGCATCGAGCAATTTATTTTCGTCACCGGCCGCAACAAGGACACCATCGAGAACCATTTCGACCGTTCGTATGAGCTGGAACACGCCCTCAGCGACAAACAAAAGCGCGAGGCGCTCGCCATCACGTCCGACTGGCTGCCTGCCGTTGGCTCCATCGTCTATCTGCGCCAGCGCGAACCGCTCGGCCTCGGCCACGCGGTCTGGTGCGCACGCGACGTGGTGGGCGATGAACCCTTCGCCGTCATTCTGGCGGATGATTTGATTCACGGCAACACCCCCTGCCTCAAGCAGATGATCGAAGCGCACGCCGCCACCCCCACCGCTAACATGGCGGCGGTAATGGACGTCGCTCGCGAAAGAACCAGCAGCTACGGCATTTTAAACACCACCGCGACCGAAGGCGCCCTCCTTAAAGCCAGCGGCCTTGTCGAAAAGCCCGCGCCGGAGGTTGCGCCGTCGACCACCGCCATCATCGGCCGCTATATTCTGCAGCCCTCCATCTTCAAAACGCTGGAGAATCAGGCGCGCGGTGCGGGTGGTGAAATTCAGTTGACGGATGCCCTGAACAGCCAGATCGGCCAAACGGATTTCTACGGCTACCGCTTCGAAGGCACGCGCTACGATTGCGGGGAAGTGGCTGGTTACCTCGAAGCCAACATCGCCCTCGCCCTCGCCCGTCCTGAGCTTGCCGATACCGTCCGCGCTCGGCTTACGGCGTTGCTGAAAAATTAGCGCGCGACCGTCTCTTGCTTGAAAGCATATGGCAAATCACTAGAGGCAAGACGCAATTTTACTTTATCTAAACCCAGCACTTCAGCCACAACATTTGTTACTTCGACATTCGCACGAGCAAGTGCGATTTCTTCCGCAGGAATGCCACGACCCGCACTTCTCCGATAACTTCCCATAAAACAATGCAATCCTTTTTCTTCCCAGCAATCGTTCAGTAATTGGCCTTGTTTCCACCACGCAGCATCGATGTCGTTGGTCATGCTTTTAGTCTTCAGAGCATCAACAAATGCTTTGTTTACCTGATAATATCCGGGCAGATGCTTATCGATGATCTTCCATGCCTTTCTTTGCAGATACTCGCCATATATCTCGCCATTTGTTTCCAAAAGATATTCTCGTTGGGTTTGATTAAAAATATCCTGCAACTTCACGTCTTTTCCATCAGCAAGCTGAGTTTTGATGGCCGTTTCTGCCCTGAACAGGGTAGCAGAAACCACTTCATTAATGGGCTCGGCTACTTTATGTTCACGCGCCGCTTCCATGCCGGTGCTGCGCTTCACTAAAAATTCACCACGCTCCGCAAGTTTGTGGGCGATATTCAGCGCCTGTTCCGGGCTGAGTGGTTGCTGCAATAAAAGCTGCTTTTCCAGGTCGGAATCTTTTGTGGCCTGAGGAAGCAGATTTGCTGTCCATCCGCGTTCTTTTGGGTTACTCATGGGTTGCTCCTTTTTGTTTTATTGCGGCAGACATTAACACATAAATCGCTCAAGAAATGTGACAGTTTTGTTAAGATTCGCCTCCAAGAGAAATCAAAAGCCGACGATTATACCCCCAAACCCGCTTACCAGGAAGACGTCTAACCAACTATATTTAAAGGCAAAAATGTTTCACGTGAAACATTTTGTGCTGTGAAACATCCATTGTCATCAAATCTTCACACTATTTTGCGGAGAATTCAGTATAGTCGGGTCATCAACGCGAAGGAGAAGGCATGCTTCCATCTCACCAAAGCCCCGAGCTTGCCGCTGCCATCATCGGCATGATCGCCAATGGCAATCTCAAAATCAATCGGGATTCAATAACGGGGAATATCAGCCAGATTGTGCTCACCGAAGATGCTGCCCTAAAGCTTCAATGTTATAGCGTTCACTGCGCTTATAGCACTGAAGCCGCGAAGCGCCCTGAATTAGCGGGCTATACTTACGTCACCACGCCCGGCGCTATTGTCGCCATTGCGCCAGATGTCGCGGGCAACTTGGATGCGGCACAGGAAATCCGCCTGAAGCCCTATCGCCCGGATATTCCGCTAGGCTAATCCCTTCGTCATCCCTGCCTGCTTGAACAACGCTACCACGCGCGCTTTAGCGGTGGCGTGGTCGACCACCGGCAGCGGATAATCCGCCGGTTTGGTCAGCGGCGATTCCCACGGCGCATGAATCTCCCGCGCGGGCATCTCGCGTAACTCCGGCACATAGCGGCGGATGTAATTGCCCTCCGGGTCGAACTTCCTGCTTTGCAACACCGGGTTGAACACGCGGAAATAGGGCGCGGCATCTGTGCCGGTGCTGGCTGCCCATTGCCAGCCGCCATTATTGCTGGCCAGCTCATAATCCATCAGATGCTGCGCGAAAAACGTCTCGCCGATGCGCCAGTCGAGCAGCAAGTCTTTCGTCACAAAGCTCGCCACAATCATCCGCGCGCGGTTATGCATATAGCCCGTCGTCAGCAGCTCGCGCACCGCGGCATCCACCACGGGGTAGCCGGTTTTCCCCTGCTCAAACGCGGCTTTTAGCGCGCCGTCGTCGCTCCACGGAATCGCGCCATCGCGATAATGCGCGGTGAATTCCTGCCGCTCCACCTCAGGGAAGTGATATAGAATGGAAGCATAAAACTCGCGCCAGCCTAGTTCGCTGATCCATTTCTCGCCGATGCCTGCCTCCATCGCCGCGCGCACGCATTCGCGGATGGAGACGAGGCCAAAGCGCAGATACGGCGAGAGCTGGCTGGTGCCCACGCGATCGAGCGCATCGCGCGCCGTGCTATAACCACCGAGGCGCTCGGCCACAAACCGCTGCAACCGCGCGCGCGCATCGTCTACCGTCCACAGCGCATCCGGCTGGTAACGATAGCCGATGGCCGAAAGCAATTCCGCCGCCCCGCCATCCAGTGAGAGCACCTGCAAACCCGCCGCCGCCGCACGCGCCGCGAGGGCGGGCGCATCCGCATAACGCCCCGCATCTTTCACCACATACTCGGCAAGCTGCGTGGGGCCGATGAGGCTACACCACTGCTTATAATAGGGCGTGAAGACCTTATAGGCTGTGCCATCCGCCTTGGTGGTTTCATTCGGGTGCAGCATCAGATGGTCGAGCACCTGCACAAAGCCTGCGCTGCCGCCGATTTTCCGCTTTACCGCCACATCGCGAGCGATGGTAGCTGGCTCAAAATCCTCCGCGCAGAAAATATGCTTTGCGCCGATTGCCGCTGCCAACTTGGGTATGATTTCCTCCGCGCTGCCATGGAGCAGCAGCAACCCTCCACCCCGCGCCTTCAGTGCGGCATCGATGTCGCACAGCGTCGCCGCGATGAAGCTGAGGCGACGATCATCCGGGCTCGCGAATCGCGCAAGGATATCGGTGTCGAACACGAATACGGGCTGCACCGCCCCCTGCTCCATCAACGCAGTGGCGAGGGCGGCATGGTCGTGTAGCCGCAGATCGCGGCGCATCCAAACGAGTGAGGTCATGCGCCGTTTATGCCGTGTTCAGAGAAAAATGCTATTTAATTTGAAGCAACCTGCTGCGGCAATTTACTCAGCGGGTCGATGGCCTGCTCGCCCTCGCGCACAGCGAAATGCAGCTGCGGTGCTTTGGCGCTGCCGCTTTTGCCTACCGTTGCGATCACGCTGCCGCCTACAACTTTTTCGCCTTTCTTCACCAGCACGTCACGCGCGTTTGAATAGGCGCTCAGCGTGCCATCACCATGGCGGAGAATGACCATATTCCCGTAGTCGCGCACGTTCTGGCCAACAAAGGCCACCTCACCCGCCTGCGCGGCATGAATCGGCGTGCCTTCTGCTGCCGCAATGGTGATGCCTTGGTTTGCCACGCCTTCGCGCTGCGGGCCGAACGGTTGAGTAACGGTTCCATGCACCGGCCACTGCCAGCGTGGCGCGTCTACGACCCTAACGTATGTTTTTTTTTGCGTCTGCGGCGCAGAAATATCCTGCGCCTGCACTGCCATCACCGGCGCCTCTTCCTGGTAAGTCGCCACTCTGGTATTCATCGATTGTCCGCGCTGCGCCACGTTGCGACCATAATAGCCCGCGCCATGATCTTCCACCGACGCTACGGTTTGTTGCGCACAGCCTGAGAGGAAGACTGTCGTGAGAATCATCAGAAACGCGGCAGTAGAGATGCGCATGGCCAACCCCTTCGTAAAAGTGGTACGGTTGGTTTCCCAACCGCTTGCTTGGTGCCGATGCGACTTAGGGCTATTTAAAACACCCTTTTTATAATAGGTTACTATGGATTGTTAAAGTACTTATCCCCAACTTATCCTTAGTATCATCCACAAGTAACACACAGTTATTCTGAACGCAATGATAATTACTTCAGTAAATTCAATCGATCTACATTTTGAGGCTGTAACTGTGGTAATTTGGTCATTAATATTGAATTGCTGTTTAGTTATTGGCGGTCCCTAATCTTCACAAAACTGTCACATTCAGAGGGAGGTGATTCTGTTATAGTGAGTATAATTACCCAGCCACCAGCCAGCCACCAGCAGTACTACGTTTAGGTAATCAAAGTCATACAGCCCCGGCAGAGACGGGGGTTTACTCAGAAAATTAAGAAGAGGAAATCAATCATGCCTAAAGAAAAAAGCATCAAGGTAAAGAAAAAAAGTTATGAGACTCATAACGAAGATAATGGAGAACCTGGATACCATAAGGAGCTCATTGCTGGCGATTTTGAATATAGCAATGATACAGAAGGAAAGACACTGTATAAAAATGTGTATGAAAATGTATGGATAAAATCTGGTGATTTGAGAATTAATTTTGAGCGTGTTTCGGATAAATTCGAAGATGAGCACTATGGTATTTCTATTATCCATTTTCAAAAAAACAAGAGCGAGGATTTTACAGACAAGAGAGCATCCAAGGTTAGTCAAGCGGCGGTTGATGCATTTAACCGAGCGATGACGGATGGAACACTTTCTGATAAGGAAAAAAAACAGCTGGATAAATTGACAGCAGATGTTTGCGGTGCGCTGAAAGACAATAAATTATTAGAAATAGAAGCACAGCAATTGATCAGTGCGGCAAAAGAAATTTCCCCTAATACTAAAAAGACAGGCTTTCGGTTCATGTAGAATTGGTACAAAAAATCTACTTCCATTAGCGCTAAGAATCTTCACAAGTGCTCACAATAACATACCTACCCCGCCACCAGCGGCACGAAGCGCACGGCGCAGAGCACTTCTTTACGCACTTCGTCTTCCGCTACGCGCGTGAGCTTCAGCAATTGCTGGTCGGCCACGTGCGGCCCCACCGGCACAATCATCACCCCGCCGATGGTCAGTTGCGCCATCAACGCCTGCGGAATCGTATCGGCGGCGGCGGTGACGATAATTCGCTCATACGGCGCAGCATACGGCCAGCCTTTACTACCGTCCGCGATGTGCGAATCGATATTACGCAGCTTCAGCGTTTCAAAGCGGCTGCGCGCAAGTTCGGCCAGCGGCGCGTGCCGCTCGATCGTGTGCACACGGCGCGCGAGCTTCGCCAGCACCGCCGCCTGATAGCCCGAGCCGGTGCCGATCTCGAGCACGCAATGTTTCGGTTGCACGTCGAGTGCCTGCGTCATCATCGCGACGATGCTTGGCATGCTGATGGTTTGCTCCATCGCAATCGGCAGCGCGTTATCCTCATACGCACGGTCGCGGAAGGATTCCTCTACAAACGCCTCGCGCGGCACCTGCTCAATCGCGCCGAGCGTGCGAATATCGCTGATGCCAGCTTTGCGCAGCGCCATCAGCAGGCGGATTTTCTCTGCCGCCAGCCAATCGTCCTGCGTGTTCGAAAGCGCCGGGTGAACACCGGGAATCGCATGAGGTTTTTTCTTGGCCGAACTTGCGCGCGTCATCATGAAGTGATCATCGCACAGCACAAGCAGCCGCAAAAGCGTGAACGCGGTTTTAGCGGGGTTTTGAGGTCGAATAAGCGCGCGCTGTAGCTACTTCACCACCGACGCGAGCGACTCCAGCAGCGCATAGTCCGTCATATCGAGACTGAGCGGGGTGATGGTGATATAGCCCTGATTGATCTGCTCGAAATCCGACTCCGGAAAGTCGTGCAGCCCCTCGGTGCGCTGGCCACCAATCCAGATATACGGTCGCCCTTGAGGGTCGGTGCGGCGATGCAAATTATCGTCCAGCTTGCGCCGTCCTTGCGGACAGACCTTGATGCCCTTCACCGCATCCATCGGCAAGCCGGGGAAATTCACGTTAATCAGCCGATCACGCGCGATGCCCATCTTCGCCACGGCGCGAATAATATCTGCGGTATATTTCTCCGGAATGTCCCAGTGAATTTCATCGTGCAGCGGGTTGGTGAATTTCTGGTTTGAAAACGCGATGGAAGGAATTTCAAGCAGCGTGGCTTCCATCGCCGCCGACACCGTGCCAGAATAGGTCACATCCTCCGCGAGGTTGCTGCCACGGTTGATGCCAGAAAGCATGAGCGTCGGTCGCTTGTCTTTCAGCACTTCCATGACGCCGACCAGCACCGCATCTGTCGGTGTGCCATCGACCGAAAAACGCCGCTCACCCACCTGCTTCACGCGCAGCGGCTTGTGCAAACTGAGCGAATGCCCCGCCCCGCTTTGCTCATGCGCCGGCGCGACCACCCACACATCGTCGCACAATGTGCGCGCCACGCGTTCAAGCAGCGCAATGCCCTCGGCCTCAACGCCGTCATCGTTGCTGATGAGAATACGCGCGGATTTGAGGTCGATCGTCATTATTTCGCAATCACTTTCAGCCCGCCCATATACGGCACCAGCGCGTCGGGGATTTTAATGCTGCCATCCGGCTGCTGGTAGTTCTCTAAGATAGCCACCAGCGTGCGGCCAACCGCAAGGCCAGAGCCGTTGAGCGTATGCACGAAGCGGGTTTCTTTTTCCCCCGCCGCACGGAAACGCGCTTTCATGCGCCGCGCCTGAAAGTCGCCGCAATTACTGCAGCTCGAAATTTCGCGGAAGGCATCCTGCCCTGGCAGCCAGACTTCGATGTCGTAGGTCTTGCGGGCGGAGAAGCCGGTGTCGCCCGCACAAAGCAGCATCACGCGGTAATGCAGGCCGAGGCGTTTGAGCACTTCCTCCGCACAGCCCACCATGCGCTCATGCTCGGCTTCGGATTGTTCCGGCGTGGTGATGCTGACAAGCTCCACCTTGCTGAACTGGTGCTGACGGATCATGCCACGCGTGTCACGCCCGGCGCTGCCAGCCTCACTGCGGAAGCACGGCGTCCACGCGGTCATACGTGTGGGCAACTGCGTTGCCTCCAGAATCTCTTCCGCAACTAGATTAGTAAGAGCTACTTCTGAGGTTGGAATCAATCCGTAGCTTTCATTCTTTCTATCATGATTTTCTTTCAACCACTCTATTGCATCACGAGGCGGCATTTTCATGATGCTCTGCCATGTCGCTGTTGCAAAATATAAATCCGGTTCAAACTTCGGAAGTTGGCCTGTCCCATAAAGCGCACTGCTCTTCACCAAATACGGTACCTGATGTTCAGTGTAGCCAAATTCGTTGGTGTGCAGGTCGAGCATGAACATGGCAAGCGCCCGCTCCAGCTTGGCGAGTGCACCTTTCAGCACCACAAAACGAGCGCCGGAAAGTTTCGCCGCGCCTTCAAAATCCATCAAGCCTAGCGCTTCGCCCAGCTCAAAATGCTGCTTTGCATTGGCGATAGCTGGTTTGCTGCCGACCACGCGGAGTTCTTTGTTTCCGATTTCATCCGCACCCTCGGGCACATCCTCGGCGAGGATGTTGGGAATGTATGAGAGTGCCCTATCAAGCGCCCCACCCTCGCCTGCTTCCAGCGCGGCGATTTGCTCCTTCAGCGCCTTACCTTCGGCCAGCATGGGGGCGATGTCTTTGCCCTCTTTCTTCGCCTGCGGGATGGATTTTGCGATCTCGTTCGCGCGTGCCTGCAACGCCTGCACTTGCGTTTTTCCGCCGCGATCCTCAGCATCAAGCCGCTGCAGCTCCGCCACATCCACCGCGAGGTTGCGCCGCGCGAGAGCGGCCTTAAAAGCATCCGGATTTTTGCGAATCAGTTCTTTGTCATGCATGATGTGGTTCTTCCTCGAGTGTTTCGCGCCGCCGCTTTTCGATTACACGGCCAACGATGATGGAAACTTCATAAAGCGCATAGAGCGGGATGAAAAGCAGGATTTGGCTGAGAATATCCGGCGGGGTGATGAATGCGGCGATGGTGAGCAAAATCACCACGGCGTAGCGCCGCCCGTTGGCGAGCGTCGCCACCGACATCAGCCCCACGCGGATGAGCAACGTCAGTAAAATCGGCAGCTGGAAGGAGAGACCAAACGCGAGGACGATATGCATGACGAGGCCGAGATATTCGCTGACCTTGGCTTCGAGCACGAGCGGCAGTGCGCCCTCGCCCTGCGGTGTTTCGAAGGAGAGGAAAAACTGCCAGGCCTTCGGCATCACGTAGTAATAGGCCATCGCCGCACCAAGAAAAAACAACACCGGCGCGAGCACAAGAAATGGCGCGAGCATGCGCTTTTCATGCTTGAATAGGCCAGGCGCGATGAACATATAGACCTCGCGCGCGAGCAGCGGAAAGCCAAGGAAAAACCCGCCATAAATCGCGAGCTTGATGTAGGTGACGAAGGTTTCGGTGAGGCTAGTCGAAATCAGCCTGCGCCCTGTTTCGCCATCGAATGCAACGGCGAGCGGGTGAAGCAGAAACTGATAAATATCCGCCGCAAAAAAATAACAAATAATCGTTGCCAGCAGCCAAATTACGGCGGCGCGCATCACCCGCGTGCGCAGCTCGAGCAGATGGGTAATGAGGGGCGTTTGGGCGATCATTGCTCCTCGCGTTTCGGCGGTGCGGCGAGTGCGGAGAGTTCCTCCACCTTATAGGCCTGCTGCGGCTTTCCCTCGAGGTCGATGATGGTCGTCATCTCGTGCTTGAGGTCGGCCACGCCTGCTTCATCCACCAGTGCATTCATCTGTTTTTTGATGCCGCTGAACAGCCCGCGCAGCTCGCGCACGAACTTCGCGACATGGCGGATCACAACAGGTAAATCCTTTGGGCCAACGAAGACGATCGCCACCACGGCGATGAGCAGAAGTTCGGAGAATCCGACATCAAGCATGGCGGGTGCCCGGCATTATTTCTTATCTTCCGGCGGGAGCACTTCTTGCTTGTTATCTTTGTTCAGCTCGTCGCGCATGTTGCGGATGCCTTTGCCGATATCGCCCATCACGCGCGGCAGTTTGCCTGCGCCGAAAATGACAAAGACCACAACAAGCACTAGAAGCATGTGAGAAAAGCTAAGCATAAAATCCCCCGGATGGTTTGCGCTTTCCTAGCACAGGCGTTAGGCCGCAGCAAGAAACTGTTGCCATTCAGCGAGCAGCGCTGCGTCATCCCCCGGCAGCTGCGCAAGGCGCGAGGCATGCGCAGCCACAGCCCGCGCCAGCGCTTCGCCTGCGAGCGGGGTGGTGCAGCGGGCGATGGCGATCATCTCGTCCATGTTGCCGTTGCAATGAAGCACGAGGTCGCACCCCGCCGCCAGCGTTTGCTCAGCGCGGGATTCATAGCTTCCCGTCAGCGCTTTCATGGAAAGATCATCGCTCATCAGTAGGCCGTTGAAACCGATATTTTCGCGGATGAATTGGATGACCGTGGGCGAAAGTGTAGCGCAGCGTTTGGCGTCGAGCGCTTCGTAAATAATATGCGCGGTCATCGCGAGCGGTAGGTCGGCAAGTGCGCGGAAGGGCAGGAAATCGCTGGCCTCCAGCTGGGCGAGCGAGGCGCTGACCACAGGCAGATCCTCGTGCGAATCGCACGTCGCGCGGCCATGGCCGGGGATATGTTTCAGCACCGGCAGAATGCCGCCGTCACGCAAACCATCCGCCTGCGCACGGGCGAGTTCGGCCACGGTTTTGGCATCGTCACCAAAGGCGCGGTCGCCAATCACCATATGGCATTCCTCCGCCAGAACATCGGCCAGCGGCGCGCAATCTGTGGTGATCCCGAGCTCGCGCAGCTCCTGCGCGATCAGGCGCGCGTTGACGTAGATCGCCCGTGCGGCATCCGCTCCGCGTGCGAGTGTGAGTGCGGGCGGATAGGCGCGCCAATGCGGTGGACGCAGCCGCGCCACGCGGCCACCTTCCTGATCGATGAGAATCGACGCGAACGGATGGGTGAGGCAAGATTTAATATCAGAAACCAGCGCGCGCACTTGCGCCGGACTGTCAATATTCCGCGCGAATAAAATCACGCCATAAGGCTGCTCACGCGAGAGAAACTCACGCTCCGCGCCACTCAGCGACGTCCCCGCCACTCCACAAATAAACGATTTGATCATGCGCTACTTCCCGACCGGGAAGCAGGCCTGACTTTTGGCCGAGAGCTTGGCGCAGGCGGCTTTGGCAGCGTCGGCAGAGGCGAAGCCACCGGTGCGCAGGCGATAGAACGTGCCATTCGGCAGCTCGGCACGCACCACCATCGGTGAACCACCGAGCACGCCTGAGAATTTCGACGAGATTTTCTTCCAGTTCGCCATCGCCTCATCCTCGGATTTATAAGCACCGAGCTGAACCTGATAGACACCGTTTGCCGCGGGCTTCTTCGCCTCAGCTTTCGGTGCGTCAGGTTTTGCTTCCGGCTTTTTCACTTCTGCCTTCGGCGCAGCAGGCGCTTCTTTTGCAGCGGCCGGTGCTTCGGCGATTTTTTCACCTGCGACGGTGGATTCGTTCACCATTTGCGGTGCACCTTCATCCTCCGGCTCGCTCGCGGGGATGGTTACTTCCTCCGCCACTGGCGCGGCAGGCTTGGCCGAAATCAGCGGCGCGGGTGCCGCCATTGGTTCTGGCTTTTTAGCGACTACTACAGGCTTAGGTGCAGCCGCAGCGGGCTTCGGCGCGGCAGCAACTTTTTCGGCTTCTTTTTTGACATAGGTCGTGGCTGCAGGAGCTGCCGCCAGGGGCGCTGGCGCAGGAGTAACAACCGGAGCAGGCGCTGGCGCAGCGACAGGCGCGGCGGGTTTTTCCTCCACCGCAGCCGGGGCATTGGCGAGCGCCGCGCGAACGTCCGTCACCGGTTTTTCTGGCTCAGGCAGGAGCTTTTCAACATTCGCCTGCGCGCCAGATTCCGGCGAGATCACGTCGTAAATGGTTTTATCTTTGTTGGCGAATTGCTCGCCTTCCGGATCGGTCGGGATTTCTTTGATGGGCGAACCATCGGCGCTGACGGTCATCATCTCGCCGTCCTGCACGGTGGCTGTGCCGGAGTGATAGGCATAGTAAGCCAGTGCCGCAAAGCCGCCGACAGCGACGGTCAGCACCAGCCACGACATCGCCCGCGAGCGCGGCGCGTCGTCCGCATTCAACTCATCAAAATCTTCCATATCCGGACGCATATGCTCTCCTATTTTTTTAGCCAAGTCGTTCTATCAAACGGCACACTATCTGTCGTTCTATAAAGCTTTGGATTCCGATTAGCTAGAATTCCCCATTCGTTTTGCACGGTTTTTTGATGTTCAAAATTACAATCAGCATAAATTATATCTTCCTGCTTATCGAGAGACGAAAGCATTTTTCCTGAATAATCGGCAATAAAGGAACCACCGAAGAAATCCGTTTTTCCTTGCTTAGAGGACTCTTCCCCCACGCGGTTAAGCCCTGCGACATAAACTTGATTGCAAGCAGCATGGCCGCGCTGGGCTGTTTGCCACATATCGCGCCAGTCTCCCGTAATATCGTTCACGCTGTCCGGATAGCCGATAGCGGAAGGATAAATAATCAAGCTAGCACCATTCGCTGCAGCCTTAACCGCTGCTTCAGGAAACCACTGATCATAACAAATCATCACACAAATTTTGCCGTATTTTGTATCAATCACCGGAATAGCATCTCCGGGAGTAAAATAGTCTTTCTCATAGAATCCAGGGTCTTGCGGAATATGGCATTTGCGAAATTTACCGATCATGTCTCCGTCTTCGTCGAAGGTCATGGCTGTATTGTAGTATTTATCGCCTTCGCGTTCAAACACAGAGCCGCCGACAAGGATGATATGATTTTCTTTTGCAGCTTGCGCAAGCTGACGCATCGTCTCGCCAGGAATTTCTTCTGCGCGATTAAATGCCTCAGGGTTACTTTCTTCCGCAGGGAAATAGGGATGTTGGAACAGCTCCGGTAGCACCACAATGTTGGCACCATTTGCCGCCGCTTCCTTTACCTTGGCGAGCGCTTTTTTGGTGTTCTCTTCAACGGTGCCACCACACGCCATCTGTATCAAGGCAACTTTAGGCATTAAAGCCCTCTCCTATCGCAGTTCATTGGCGGGTTCGACGCCGCATACATTCAGGCCCGAAGCTACAACAACGGTGACGGCGCGTGCAAGCGCTAATCGCGCGGTGGTGAGCGCCGGTTGCTCGGGCTGGATCATGCGGATTTCAGCGTCTTTGCTGCCGACATTCCACAGGCCGTGGAAGCTCGCCGCCAGCTCTTGCAGATAGTAAATCACGCGGTGTGGCTCATGCGCGATCGCGGCCTGTTCGACCTGACGCGGCCATGCGGCGAGCAGTTTAATGAGCGCCATTTCCGACGGGTGCGTGAGCAGCGCCACATCCGCCGCAGTGATTTTCTCGCAGGCGGCATAGGCTTCCGGCATCTGCTGTGCGGCGAGACGCAGCACCGATTTCGCACGCGCATGGGCGTATTGCACGTAGAACACCGGGTTGTCTTTGCTCTGCTCTTTCACCTTCGCGAGGTCGAATTCCATGCTCTGGTCGTTCTTGCGCATCAGCATCACGAACCGCAGAATATCGCGCCCGACTTCGTCGAGCACGTCGCGCACGGTGATGAAGGTACCCGCGCGTTTGCTCATTTTAAACGGCTCGCCATTCTGGAACAAATGCACCAGCTGGCAGATGATGACATGGCACTCCGCCGTGCCGCCGGAAAGCGCCAGCACCGCCGCTTTGAGACGTTTGATGTAGCCCGAATGATCCGCCCCGAGCACGAGGATCTGATGATTGAACCCGCGCTTGATTTTATCCTGCGCGAGCGCGAGATCTCCGGCGATATAGGCGTAGTTTCCATCCGACTTCTGCACCGGACGGTCGGTATCGTCGCCAAACTGCGTGGCGCGGAAAAGCGTCATCTCCGCCGATTCCCAATCCTCCGGTTTTTTGCCTTTCGGCGGCTCGAGTGTGCCACGATAAATCAGCCCCTGCGCATCGAGCGCGGTAATCGCCTCCTCGATTTTATGTCCGGCTTTGAGCGCCGCTTCGGAGGTGAACACGTCGTGATAAATCCCAAGATCCGCGAGATCCTGCCGGATCAGCGCCATCATCGCACCCAGCGCGATGTCGCGGCAGATCGGCAGCCACTGCTCCTCCGGCGCATCCATCAATTCGCCCTCGTGCTTGCCGCGAATCGCCTCCCCCGCCGCTTTCATATATTCGCCGGGATAGAGGCCTTCGGGAATCTCACCAATGACCTCGCCACAGGCCTCGCGATAGCGCAAATAGGCCGAACGCGCGACCTTATCGACCTGCGCGCCCGCGTCGTTGATGTAATATTCCTTGGTGACGTTATAGCCCGCTTTCAGCAGCAGCGTGGAGAGCGCATCGCCATACACCGCGCCGCGCGCGTGGCCGATATGCATGGGCCCCGTGGGGTTCGCCGACACATATTCCACGTTGATGTTTTTATTCGCGCCGATCTCGGAATTCCCAAAGCCCGTGCCTTGCGACAGAATCTCCGGCAGCACCGCCTGCCAGGCCGTGGCGGCCAGCCTAATGTTTATAAAACCTGGCCCTGCGATTTCGACAGACTCCACGGCTTCCACGGCACGTAGGCGCTCCGCAATCTTATCTGCGATGTCGCGCGGTTTTTGTTTGGCTTGCCCCGCGAGCACCATGGCGGCGTTGGTGGAGAGATCGCCATGCGCGGCGTCGCGCGGCGGCTCGAGCGTGATGGCGTCGAGCGTGTGGCCGGGCAGCACGGCTTCCGCCGCGGCGAGCACATGGGTGCGGTAGATGTTGAAGAGATTCATTACGTCCTCACTTTAGGATCAAAAATACGGGCATATTCGTCGAGCGCGAAACGGTCGGTCATCCCCGCGATGAAATCGGCGATTACTTCCGCCGTGCGCTGCATGCCTGCGCCATCCGTCTGCGCATACCACACGGAAGGCAAGCAGCTCGGCTCGGCGAGGAAGAAATCGAACAGCTCCCGCACCACGCGGCGCGCCTTGCTCGTCATCCGATTCACTTTGTAATGGCGATACATATGCTTGAACAGGAAGGTCTTGATGGCCTTGTTAACCTGCTCCATCTCCGGCGAGAAATGCACGATGGCGGCGCCTGCCGTGCGAACGTCTTCTGCCGTTTTAATGCCGAGTCGATCGATATTCGCGCGGGTGGTGGCGAGCACGTCCGATACCATCGCACTCATCAAGCGCCGCAGCACTTCATGGCTGACACGCTGGATGGAAAGGAACGGATGCTTGGCCTTTAACTCACGGATGATGTCACCGAGCAGCGGTAATTCTTCAAGGTCAGCAAGAGTAAAGAACCCTGCGCGCATGCCGTCGTCGATGTCGTGGTTGTTGTAGGCGACGTCATCGGCAATTGCGGCGACTTGTGCCTCCGCGCTCGAGAACTGGCCAAGCGCGAGATCTTGCTGGTCGAGATAAGCCAGAAGCGCGCGGGGTAGCGGCTTGCTGTGCGGCTGGCCAGTGAGCGGCCCGTTATGCTTGGCGATGCCTTCGAGCACTTCCCAAGTGAGGTTCAGCCCGTCGAAATCAGCATAGCGATTCTCGAGATGGGTCAGAATGCGGATGGTCTGCGCGTTATGGTCGAACCCGCCGAAATCGTTCATCGCCGCGTTCAGCCCATCCTCCCCCGCATGGCCGAAGGGCGGATGGCCAAGGTCGTGCGCGAGGGCAAGCGCCTCTGCCAAATCCTCGTTGAGCTTCAAGTTTCGCGCCATGGAGCGGGCGAGCTGCGCCACTTCCAGCGAGTGCGTGAGGCGCGTGCGGTAATGGTCGCCTTCGTGATTGACGAAGACTTGCGTTTTATATTCCAGCCGTCGGAACGCCGCCGAGTGAATGATACGGTCGCGGTCGCGCTGATGCGGCGTGCGCATGCTGCATTCCGGCTCGGCAATCAGCCGCCCGCGGCTTTGGACAGGGTCGGTTGCGTAGGGTGCGAGTGTGGTGTTTTGGCTCATGGAAGGGGCATACAGGAGCCGCGCTTGCTTCGCAACCCTCGGAATCAGAAACGCTGTCATGCCGGGTTTATCCCGGCATCCGCGCACTTTTTAAAGGCTATGAGGTGCGCAGACCCCGGCATAAAGCCGGGGTGACAAGTATTGTAATCCTGCTTCAGGCAGACTATATTGCTCACATGACCCAGCCATTCAGCATTTCTGAGAGCGCGGCGGCGCGGATTGCCCATCTGCTCACCACCGAACCCGCTGGCACTCGCCTCCGCGTGGCGGTGGAGGGCGGCGGCTGCTCAGGCTTTCAGTATAAATATGACTTTGAGCAGGCATCACCTGCGGCGGATGACCAGCAATTCGGCACGGAAAAAGCGCCGGTGGTGGTGGATGCCACCTCGCTCGAATTCCTGAGCGGCTCGGTGCTGGATTATGTCGAGACCCTCGGCGCGTCGTCGTTCGAGATCAAAAACCCCAACGCCAAAAGCGGCTGCGGCTGCGGGAATAGCTTCAGCGTCGCGCTTTAGGGCAGCGGCAGAACTTTTTCTTCGCTTTGTTCACGCGCAGGCAGCGATTTTGCTGGCTTCAACGCTTCCATTAAATTCTCGTAACTCCCGCAGGCATCTGCAAGCCCGCCCTCAAATATGGGCTGATTATCCTGTGGATTGATGAACGAGAATGTTCCGGCATCCACTGTGTAGATATGATGCCCCACATCGTAATTCTCACTGATCATATTGAATACCTTCTCATCCATCGCAGGAACGGGAATCTTCCAATCGCTGAGAACTGTTTCCAGAAGCTCTTTTCCAGTATTATCGAGGAACACTTTTGGCAGCGATTTTTGCCCACTGGCTGGAATAATTCTCAAGCTCTCTGTCTCGGATAAAATCTCTAGCGCGTTGCACACGGTTTTATGTGCAAGCTGCGCTGCTTCATCGTGAATAAATGTCATTATAGACTCGCGGTTGGGGTTATTCTCTTCACCCTACACGAAAAATGTTACGGTTTGATGACGAATACGATAAATAGATGCCATGACCTCCATCTCCATTGCCACATTCAACGTTAATTCCGTCAAAGCGCGGCTGCCTAATCTGCTGGCGTGGCTGGATGAGAGCAAGATCGACATTGTTCTGTTACAGGAACTTAAATGCGTGGATGAGACCTTCCCCGTGATGGAGATTGAGGAGCGCGGCTATAATATCGCGACCCATGGGCAGAAGACCTATAACGGGGTGGCTATTCTCTCCAAATTTCCGCTGGAGGATGTGATTCGTGGCCTGCCGGGCGACGATTCGGACGATCAGGCGCGCTATATCGAGGCGGTGGTGAGTGTGCCCGGTGGCGCGCTGCGCGTGGCCTCGGCCTATGTGCCAAACGGGCAGGACGTGGCGAGCGACAAATTCCCCTATAAGCTGAAATTTCTGGAGCGCCTGCGCGCGCATTGGCGGCAACAGCTGGCCTTCAACGAGATTGCCGTGCTCGGCGGTGATTTCAACTGCGCGCCGATGCCGATTGATGTCTATGACCCCGCCGCACTCGACGGCACGGTGTGTTATCACCCCGCCGAGCGCGAGCGCCTGCGCGCACTCACCAATCTCGGGCTCTATGACGCATTTCGGGTGCTGCACCCAAACACGCAGCAATTCAGCTGGTGGGATTATCGCGCCAACGGCTATGAGCGCGGGCATGGCTTGCGCATCGACCATCTGCTGCTTTCAGCGATGGCGGTGGATCGGCTCGCATCCTGCATCATTGACGAAAAACCGCGCCAGCAGGAAAAGCCCTCCGACCATGCGCCCGTGGTGTGCAGCCTCGTTATTTAGTTTTGATACCGCGAGCCGGGCGAGCCAGCCATGAGCACGCGAAGCGGCGCGCAGGGTTGATCAGAAGATCAACACGAAACAACTAATGATGGCAATGCGGTCCGTGCACATGTGGTCGGGCGCCGAGGCGTTTTTCTTTTTCCATTTTGCGGCGGAGCATATCGCGCTTCACCGGCGACTGATGGTCGAGAAACGTGCGGCCATCGAGGTAGTCGATCTCGTGCTGAAGGCATGTCGCAAGCAACCCCGTTGCCTCAAGCGATTGCTTCGCGCCATTTTCATCGAGATATTCCACGGCAATACTCGCCGGGCGCGTCACGGGTGCAGAAATGCCCAGAAACGAGACGGAAGCTTCTTCTGTCGTGCGCATCTGCTCCGAACGTGCGGTGATGACGGGGTTCACCATCTGGTAGCAGTGATGCCTGCCCGCTTCGTCGTCGAGATCGATCACAACCAGACGCTCGGTCACTCCCACCATCGGCGCACCGATGCCCATGGCATGTTCAGCGCGGAGCGTTTCCATCATCGCGCTCAGCGTCGCGCGCACTGCGTCATTCACCTCAGCAACCGGTGTGCAGACGGTTTTATAAATGGGATCCGGCGCGTAAACTAAATCGAGCATGCTATTGTGAGTCCTTAAACTTCACGACGAAGGGGAAGTCTTTTTTCTCTTCGGTGGGCGTTTCCATACCATCGCCCGGCGTGTCAATGCTAACGCCGCTCGCGCCGGGGATAGCCAGCTTGAGCGCCGAACTGCTTGCAGAAACGGTGTTCATTCCCAACTCTTCGCGCGCCGCCTGACGGCTTGGCGGAAGCTCGAAGCTTTCCGTAGCCAAAGGCATTACCTGATTCCGTCCGCCATCCTTGGCCTGATAAAGCGCGACGTCTGCACGCTTGAGCAGCGATTCCGGTGTATCATTCTGCTGCATGCTGGCGTAGCCAATACTTACCGTTTTATGCAGCGGGCTGTCTGGGTGGGACACGTTAAACGGCGCGATCTCGACCGCTTTGCGTAAACGCTCCGCCGCTTCATACGCACGCACGGCATCTGTCTCCGGCATCAGCACCACAAATTCCTCGCCACCGTAACGTGCCGCCAAATCCGCACTGCGGATTTGCTTGACGATCACCGCCGAGAGTTCTTTGAGCACTTCATCGCCCACATTATGGCCATAGGTATCGTTCACGGATTTAAAGTGATCCATATCCATCAACACCACAGAAAGCGGACGCCCCTGCTCCGCCGCCTGACGCACAAGGTTTTTCAAGTGGGTATCGAGATAATGGCGATTGTAAAGCCGCGTGAGGCCGTCTGTCACCGCCATCGACATCGATTCCTGATAGTTTGATTTCAGCGCTTCCTGATATTTTTTACGGCGGATTTGGGTTTTGGCCCGCGCGAACATTTCGTTCGAATCCACCGGCGTCACCAGATAATCGTTCACGCCTAATTCAAGCCCCTTCAGCATGAGATGCTGGTCCTCTTCGTCCACCAGCATGATCACCGGAACATGGCGGAATTGCTCGATCGCTTTAAACTGCGTGGCAAGGCGAAGCCCGTCCACATCTTCCAACTGAGTGGAGATAAGAATAAGGTCGAGATCCGCAAGATTCTGCACGTCTTCGAGCGATTTTTTGTGATCTGTAAAGTGCGACACGCGATATCGGTTAGCCAATAATTTCTCTTTAATTCGTTTCGACTGTACCACGTCATCATCTACCAACATCACATGCGCACCGCTCACATCGAGGTTGAGCGAGAAATCACTTGCACTCATGCCCAGCTGCGCGCCAGATTTATCGCGCAAACGCAGTTCGTCGATGAGGACTTTAATGCGCACCAGCGAGCGTACGCGCGCGAAAAGTGCGGTGTCGTTAATCGGCTTGGTGATAAAATCATCTGCCCCGGCCTCAAGGCCAGCAACACGGTCCGACGGCTCGGAAAGCGCGGTGACCATCACGACAGGAATATGCGAGACTTCAGGATCCTGCTTGAGGCGACGGCAGGTTTCAAATCCATCGATGCCCGGCATCATGACATCGAGCAGAATGAGATCTGGTTTTTTGGCTTTGGTTTGGGCGATGGCTTCATAGCCATCTTTGGCGGTAATGACATCGTAATATTCGTTGGAAAGCTTGGCTTCGAGCAGCTTCACATTCGCAGGAACATCATCAACAACAAGTACAAGTCCGGTCACGTTATCCCCTACACTGCGGCCAAATGCGGCTCTAGAAAGCGCCGGATAGTGGAGAGGAAGTCATCGATCGCAATGGGTTTGCTGAGATAGGCCTCGCACCCGGCGGCCATGATTTTTTCTTCGTCGTCGCGCATCGCAAACGCCGTCACCGCGATGACGGGGATATGTGCGATATCGCGATCTGCCTTGATTTTGCGGGTAATATCGAGCCCCGAGATCTCCGGCAGCTGAATATCCATCACGATTAAATCTGGTTGAATGTTACGGGTGAGACTGATCGCCTCAATCCCCTCTTTGGTTTCATAGGTCGTGTACCCATTCGCCTCCAGCAAATCGCGGAAAAGCTTTAGGTTTAGGTCGTTATCCTCAACAATCAGGATCTTTTTCGACATGAGACACAACACTCCAGTGGTGCGTCACTATAATCAATTTTTCCAAAAATACTATAAAAATTAGTAGGTAGGGCGGATAGCCCCTCACTTAAGAAAAGCGTTAATGTGCGGAGCCCCAGTTTGCGCCGATGCCGACCTCCACCGTCAGCGGAATGGAGAGCGCGGCCACCTGCTCCATCGCCCGCTTCACCTCCACCGCGAGTGATGCAGCATCCGCTTCCGGCGCCTCGATTATCAATTCGTCATGCACTTGCAGCAATAGACGCGTGTGCTCCTTTGGCGCAAGCAGCGCATCCACCGCCACCATCGCGCGTTTGATGATATCCGCCGCTGTGCCCTGCAGTGGTGCGTTGATCGCCGCCCGTTCGGAAAACTGGCGGAACGCACCGTTTTTTGAATTAATGTCTTTCACATGCACGCGGCGGCCATAGAGCGTTTCGACGTAGGAATGGTCGCGCGCGAAGGCAATCGTGCGATCCATATATTCGCGGATGCCGGGATATTTTTCGAAGTATTTGGTAATATACTCCGCGGCTTCCTGCCGCGTGATGCCAAGCTGCACGCTCAACCCATGGGCGCTGATGCCATAAATAATGCCGAAATTGATGGCTTTGGCGCGGCGGCGTAGTTCGCCTGTCATCTGGTCGAGCGGCACGCCAAACATCTCGCTCGCGGTGATGGCATGAATATCCGCCCCGGCACGAAATGCCTCACGCAGCACGGGGATATCCGCCATATGGGCGAGCAGCCGCAACTCGATCTGCGAATAATCCGCCGAGAGGAGTTTATAGCCAACAGGAGCGACAAACGCGGTGCGAATCCGCCGTCCCTCCTCCGAGCGGATGGGAATATTCTGCAAGTTCGGATCGCTGGAAGACAGCCGTCCCGTCGCCGCTCCCACCATCGAGAAACTCGTGTGCACCCGACCGTCACGCGGGGATGTCGCGCGCGGAAGAGAATCGGTATAAGTACTTTTCAGCTTGGAGTAATGCCTCCAATCGAGCACTTTCTGAGCAATCGCATGACCCTCTTCTGCCAGCGTTTCGAGCGTCGCGGCATCCGTCGTATAGGCACCGCTTTTGGCGGATTTTTTGCCGCCACCGAGCTGCATTTTGTCGAACAACACTTCGCCGAGTTGCTTCGGTGAACCCACCGAAAACGGCATGCCTGCAAGATCGATCACTTCTTTCTCCAGCGCGGTAATTTTTGTGAGAAATTGCGCTGAAAGGTCGTCGAGCACCGTGCGGTCGATGGCGATACCCGCCGTCTCCATCCGCGCGATGACGGGAATCAGCGGCCGCTCAATCGTTTCATAGACAGTAGTGACATGGTTCGCAGCAACCTGAGGCGAGAGGGTTTGGTAGAGGCGTAGCGTGAAATCCGCATCTTCCGCCGCGTAGTTTGTCGCCGCATCGAGCGCGATCTCAGAGAAATTTTTCTGGTTCTTGCCCGTGCCAGTGACCTCGGTAAACGCAATCATCTTATGGCCAAAATGCTTCTCCGCCAGAAAATCGAGCCCGTGCCCATGCAACCCTGCGCCGAGGCAGTAGGACATCAGCATCGTATCCGCGACAGGTGAAATGCTGACATTGTATTTCGTGAGCACCACGAGGTCATATTTCAAATTATGGCCAACTTTGAGCACTGCCGGGTGCGTGAATAACGGCGATAAAATTTCAAGCACACGCGCGAGCGGCAGCTGACCGGGCAGGAGTTTTTTCTCGATCGTGGTCGCAGGCGCATCGAACAAACTAGTTTGCGATGTCGGCGCGGCCGCAACCGAAATTTCCGTCACATGCCCCACGGGAATGTAACAGGCTCGCCCCGCCTCCGTGGCGAGTGAGATGCCAACGAGATCCGCATCCACCGCCGAGAGCGAGGTGGTTTCGGTATCCACTGCCACCACGCCCACGCGCATCGCCTCCGCCACCCAGCGGGTAAGCGCGGCTTCGTCGGCGATGGCTTCGTAGGTCGCTGTGATTGGTGCATGGTGAGTGGCGGATGGTAAGGAAGGCGCTACGTTTGCAGAGGGAGCTGGATTCACACTCACAACGGACGCCTGCGCCCCCCCCATTTTCTTCGCCAATGTCGAAAAATTCTGCTGTTCCAGAAACGCGAGGAACACGGATTCATTGAGCGGTTGTGTGATGAGCGCATCGAGCGACATGGGTAGTGGCACATCGCGCTTGAGCTCCACCAACTGACGCGACATCCGCGCGGCTTCAGCGTGTGTTGTCAACACCTCGCGCCGCTTGGGTTGTTTGATCTGGTCGAGGTTGGCGAGCACGGTTTCAAGGTCGCCGAATTGCTGAATCAACTCCGCTGCGGTTTTGGGGCCGATGCTCGGCACGCCGGGCACGTTATCAACCGCATCGCCGATCAGCGCCTGCACCTCCACCACTTTTTCCGGCGGCACACCGAATTTTTCGATGACTTCCGCCACGCCGATGGTGCGGTTTTTCATGGGGTCGAGCATGGTCACTTCACCCTCGACCACAAGCTGCATCAGGTCTTTGTCGGAAGAGACGATGACCACCTCCTCCCCCTGCGCGCGCGCGGCTTCGGCATAACTCGCGATGAGGTCGTCTGCCTCGTAATTCTCAAGCTCGATCGCGGGTATGGAAAGCGCGCGCGTCGCCTCGCGCACCAGCGGAAATTGAGGGATCAAATCCTCCGGCGTTTCGGCGCGGTTGGTTTTATATTCGGCGTACATCTCGGAACGGAAGGTGGCGCGCCCGGCATCAAAAATCACCGCGAGCATGTCGTGTTTGTAGGTCTCGCGCAGGCGCAGCAACATGGTGGTGAAGCCATAAACCGCGCCGACCGGCGTGCCATCGCGCCGCGTGAGCGGTGGCAGCGCGTGATAGGCGCGGAAGATGTAGCCCGAGCCATCCACCAGCACGAGGCGCGGACGGTGTGCCAGCGCGGGCGGATTTTCTATTGGTGAGAGTGTATTCATAGTATAGAGCATAGCGACAGATTCACCGTTAGAAAGCGAAACCACCATGTCACCCACAACACTACGCGGCCCTGAGCGCGCGTCAAAAAGCGGCATCACCAAACGCGCGGTGATGTTCCTGCACGGCCTCGGCTCGGACGGCAACGATTTGCTCGGCCTCGCCGATATGCTCGATCTGCCGGATACGCATTTCCTGTCGCCGCATGCGCCGTTCGCATTCGACATGGCGCCGTTCGGCCATCAGTGGTTTTCGCTCATTGACCGCTCGCCGGAGAGTATGCTGGATGGCGTAATGACCGCCGCGCCGATTTTGAATCAGTATATCGACGCGCAGCTCGCGCGGTTTTCGCTCGCGCCGTCGCAATTCGCGCTGGTCGGGTTTTCGCAAGGTTCCATGATGTCGCTTTACACCGCGCCGCGCCGGGTGGAGCCGCTGGCCGGTGTCGTTGGGCTTTCGGGCGCGATGGTGGGGGCGGCAGCGCTCGCCACCGAGCTACGCTCGCGCCCACCGGTCTGTATCATTCACGGCACGCATGACGATGTGGTGCCCTTCGCCGCCATGGGACATGCGGAGGAAACACTGAAAGCCGTCGGCGTGCCTGTTGAAGCGCATGCGCGCCCCGGCCTCGGCCACGGTATTGATGAACCGGCGATGGATTTTACTACCGCATTTTTGAAGAAAGCGTTTGGGGTGTAATTAGCCCTTGCCGACCGCGTCGCCCACGCTCGCGAAACCATCGCGTGCGAGGAGGTCGACGAGGCCGCGGTTGATCTGCTCCACCAATTCAAACCCCTGATAGATGAGTGCGGTGTAGAGCTGCACGAGGCTCGCCCCCGCGCGGATTTTAGCGTAAGCATCCGCCGCGCTCGCCACCCCACCGACGCCGATGAGAGGGATTTTCCCTTCCGTCATCTGGTAGGTTCTGCGTAGTGCCTCGGTGGATTTTTCAAACAGCGGCTTGCCGCTGAGGCCGCCGGTTTCTTCTGCATGTAGCTGCCCGGCGACCGCATCACGCGCAATCGTCGTGTTGCTGACGATCAGCCCGTCGAGCATGTATTTCAACGCCACGTCCGCAATCGCACGCAGCAATTCGTCGCTGCAATCCGGAGCGATTTTAACGAAGATCGGGCGACGCGGCGCGCCCTTGCCCATCAGCTTCGTGCGCTCGGTATGCAGCGCCTCGATGAGCCGCTCCAGCTCCTCCGTCGCCTGCAAAGCCCGCAGCCCGGGCGTGTTGGGCGAGGAAATATTTGCCGTGATGTAATCCACCACCGGATAAAGCATCCGCATCGCCTGTACGTAATCCGCTGCGGCGTCCTCGCTTGTTTTATTTTTGCCGATATTGCCGCCGATGATACCCCGCACCCCACGGCGGCAGGCGAGCCTTGCCGCAGCCGCATCTACCCCTTCGTTATTAAAGCCAAGGCGATTGATAACGGCTTCGGATTCGACCAAACGAAACACACGCGGGCGCGGATTACCCGGCTGCGGGCGCGGGGTGACCGTGCCGATTTCCACATGACCGAAGCCCGCACGCATCGCCCCAGCAAAACATTCCGCATTCTTATCAAACCCGGCAGAGAGCCCCATCGGGTTGGCAAAATGCAAACCGGCGACGTCAGTTTTGAGTGAGGGATGGGAAAAATGCGCGCGCGGCGCAATGCCCATCTGCAGCGCATGGATCGCGGCGCGATGTGCCTGCTCGGGCGGCAACAGAAATGCGGCAGGGCGAAGGGTCTGATACAAGCTCATGCCACGGGTCTATTCAAGGAAATGCCCTCAGGCAATATTTGCCGCGCAGTCTTCCCCAACTATCGCAGATAATCGCTCAGCCGCAACTTGAGCAACTGCGACAATGCACCGTATGAGGCTTGAAGCTGTACATCCGTCTGCGACATTCTTACAGTCGCCTCAGCCACGTCAGCATCACGCAGGCTCGATATCACTTCGGTGATATAGCTTGCGGATGTTTCCTGACGCTCTGTTTCCGCTTCCAAGAGATTGGCTTTCGCGCTTAACTCGCTACGCACGTTCGCGAGATCCGCAATCGCCTGCTTATTGAGACTAAAAGCTTGGCCGATGATGGTAGTGTTCGTCGGCGCAGCAATAAAAATATTGAGCGCACGCAATGCTTCTTCAAACGCGGGATTATCCGCCGTGACGCCATAAGACATGCGCAGCGAACTGGAAACGCGGACGCTATCGAGCGTTCCGTTCCCTTGGTAATAGTCTGTATCCGGAGTTCCAGGCGCTGCGGAAGGGGTATAAGCAGGATCGTTGATATCGACGGGTTTGACGTCGTATGCACTGCCAGAGAAAAGGTAATCTGGCCCCATTTTACTATTAAGAAGATTCACAAGCTCATCGCGAAGGCCACTTGCAATTGCCGCATTCGATGTGGCACCCCCTACCACATCAATTCCACTCATAACCGATGTAAAAAGCTGCGTCACCTTATTCAGGGTTTCTCCTATCGTATTGGTGACGTTAAACATCTCGTTGACGCGTAGACTGGCCGCTTTTATTGCAACACTCTGAGCGTTGAGCAAGCTGAACTCAGATTCAAACGCTAGCAAGCGCTGCGTGTCATGCGATATCCCCTGATAATTCTGCGCCCTCAGCCCGGAAGAAACCTGCTGGCTGGCCTCTGCATAATTGATTTGCAACCGCTGCGTCTGATTAAAAAGCCCGGAGGATGTTGTATAGGTAGAAACGCGGGTTACCATGGGTTACTCCTATTAGGATACAGAGTTTATCAGTGTTTCAAAAAGTTGCTTCACCGTTGCCATCAACTGCGCATTTGCCTGATAGCTGGTTTGTAGCACGGTAAGACTTGCCGTTTCCTCATCGATATTCACTCCCATGAGGTTGTCCATGGAATCACGAATATAGTTAAATGATGCACTCGCCGTGTCGGAATCGGACTGGGCGCTGCTTGCATGTACGGCGACATCCGCAATAATGGCTCCGCTATAATTTACAAACGTTGTGGTAAGTGCACCAAAGTTACCCGCAGCTACAAAGCTTTGTGGCGTTTTTAATGCGTCAATCAGGGCTGTAGTAGTCGTGATGTCTGCATTCGTAACCCCTACATCTCCCACCGCCAATGTACCGCTCGAATTCAGCGCCCCCGTTGCCAGACCAGCACTAGTTATCAACAAAGAGGGATTTATTTGTATTGTCGCGGCACCTGTCCCGTTGTTGATGAACAGGTTGTTGAAGCCAAAAAACTGCGTAATGCTTTCACCACCGAAGCTTGAGGTCATCGGATTGAGCGAAATACCCTGCGTAGCGCTCGTCGCATCAATTTCCAAATAACCAGCCGCATTGATGCTGGCTGACACACCTGAAATACCGTTCAATGCCGTCATGAGTCCGGCAACGGTGGCGGGCACAAGTGTCGCTAAGTTTATATCTGAAAATTGCTGCACAACACCCGTTTGATCCGTCACCGCAACCCGGAACGTACCTGTCGCACCGGCAAGCGATGTCGCCGATGTCACGACCGTTGTGCTAGTCACTGTGTTGAGTGACGGATATGTCGCCCCCTGATTCAACACACGGTTGACAGTCAACTGCAATTTATTTGCAAAAGCGTCTAGCTTTTCCTGCTCATCCGGAAAGACGCTATCACGCAGCGAAATTAACGCCCCCAGTTTGCCGCCAAGTGATGCACTGGTAATATCGACGCCATCAAGGCTAATAGGACTGAAGCCGGAAGGATAAAGCGTGGCTGAGTTGATATTGCCCGTCGGCGTGAAGGAGATTTGTTTCGCATAGCCACCGGTAACGAGGTTCCCACCCGTCTTCGAGTAGACCTGCGCCTGATTATCCGGGTCGATGAAATATTGCAGCCCCATTTGTTGTGAAAGCGTCAACAGTGCCGTATTGCGCTCGTCTTCAAGATCAGCAACGCCAGTGCCTGAACCCGCAGCAGCGCCAATCTGACGGTTGAGTTCCGCCACTTTTTGTAGGCTCAAGTTTATACTGGTGATGGTTGAGTTGATATCATTCTCTGCCCGCAACCGTTCTGCCTGAATGGTTTGTGACAACAGATTAAGCGAGGCGGTCAAGGAATAGGCCATCGAAACCACTTGCGTCTTTGATGAACTATCTGTCGGAGTGGCCTCCAACTGATTCAGTGCGCCGAGTAAATTATCGAGGTTCGTACTGAGAGAATTTGCGCCGCCGCCAATACCGCCAAACGCATTGCCATAACGGCTGAGGTAATCCGCTACCGCTGCACGGTTTGAGGCCGTCGTAGCCTGACTAATCACTTGTTTAATAAGGAGCGGATCAACAATCGCATGTACAGCCGTACCGCCAATTGGCACACTCCCTATACCAGAAAAAACATAGGTATTTTGCAGCACTTTACGGGTATAGCCCGCGCGATCAGCATTAGAGATGTTATTCGCCACAACAGCGATTTTCTTCTCCGCATTGCCAAGCCCGAAACGCGCGTTATTGAAAGCAATCCCTAGCGACATAGCATCCCCTTAACTTTCGGAATTTTCTGGCTTGATAGGAAGCACCGCAACCGAACGATACGCATGCGACGCGGCATTATTATTAGCCACCTTGCGTATCTGGCCACCGAGCTGCTCGATCTCCTCCTTGTAGGCCATCATCTTGCCGTCGATAATGGTCTCGACACGCTGAAGACGCGCTTCTACTTCCTTGCGCTGACTGTCCGGCAAGGCTTTTACCGTTGCCATCAGCTCTACCATTTGAAGCGGTGTGAAAGCGCGAAGGTCCTCCTCGCTCTCACACGCAGCTTCTAATGTTTCTAGTGCACGATTCAAATTATCCATGACGATTACCGGATTGCTTGGTTAAGCGTATCGCTGAGCGTACGAACCGCCGTAATAATCTGGGCGGCGGCAGAATATGCCTGCTGAGCGACGATCAGTTTATTGAACTCCTCCGAGATGTCGGTGGCCGACCCTTCGAGCGCCTTCGATACCAGCGAACCTGCGTTTCCGGTATTCGGCCGCTGCAAGCTCATGATACCTGCATCTTGGTTTTCATCATAAACGCTACCGTTGACCTGACGCAAGCCGTTCGGGTTCGGGAAGGTCGCCACCGGCACCTGGAATACTGGCTGACGCAGACCGTTATCGAACACGGCTGTAACAAGACCCGCATCGTTGATCTCGATGGAGGTTAATCGGCCAAAGCGCACGCCGTTGCCCGTAATCGAAGAAATCTCAATCCCCGGGTTGGTGGAATTCGACGCAAACTGTGTCACCCCATCCGTAAAGTTTGGCGTACCCACATTCAGGGTCACCGCGCTGGTATTTGCTCCCGTAGCTGTCAGCGCTGGTATCGAAAAGTCGATGCTCAGTGCAGGACTGGTTGCAGGCGTTGCAAGGCTACCATCCCCGTTAAAAGTAAAAGCATAGGTAAGCGGGGCGGCCAGCGTTCCTGACTGTACTGTTGGGTTACTGGTATATTTAGGCTGCCCCAACGCCATCGTCCATGAATTTGCCGCTGTTTTAGTAAATGTTTGCGTGAGGGTACTGCTCACCCCTTGTGAATCGAATACCTCAAAGGAGGTTGTAAACGCATCCCCAATCGCCGCATCCGCCGGCAGGTTCATTTTTTGTCCTACCAGAGTGGTCGCGCTGGCCGCACCTTGTACGGAAGCCACGTTAATAGGCGCAAGGCTGTTCAGGTTACTTGGGTTAGTCGCCAGCACAACGCCGAGATTGCTCGTCGCCTGACCTAACAGGTAGTAGCCTTCGTCGTTCACCAAATTGCCCCCAGCATCCGTGCTGAAGTTACCGTTGCGCGAGAAGTTATAGGCTGCAGGCTGGTTGGTGAGGTTGCTTGACACCACAAAGAAGCCTTGCCCTTTGATAGCAATATTCGACGCAATACCGGTGGTGGTAATCTGGCCAACCTGACTTACACTTTGCCCGGTACGCGCAAGCACACCGCCACCCGAGGCGCCAGTGCTATCGCCAATGAGCGCCTGGAAGCTAATGGTGCGAATTTTATACGCCGTCGTGCTCGAGTTAGCGATGTTCTCGGAAACCGCCGAGATTGCGCTACTCTGCCCTCGTAAGGCACTTACCGTTGCATTAAGTGCTGATGCTAAACCGCCCATGATAAACTCCCTTGGTTAGTAGTAAATCTAATGTAAAAATTATTATTATCGTATCTGTGTTATGCTGTTGCTGCCGCCGCTTGCTGTGCTGCTGCTGCTGCTGCTGCTGCTGCAGAAACCGCTTCAAGCGCCCCATTTGTTACCATGCCGATATCGCCCGCCTCGACTGCTGCCTGCACTGCTGCCACCGAGGAAGCCGCCTGCGCTGCTGCCGCCTGTGCTGTCGCCAGCGCCGCCGAACGATCTGCGGAAGGATCTGCATTAACTGCCTGCTGCGCAGCGGCCACCGCTGCCTGTGCGGCTTGAGAGGCTGCCTGTGCTGCCGCAGCTATCGCAGCAATATCCCCCGCTTCGATTGCCGCCGTTAAAGCAGTATTGGCCGCAGCAACCTGACCAGCCGCAGCATTTGCTGCTGACAGCGCAGCCGCCAGCGTTGCAGGCGGAGTCGTATTAATAGCAGCAGTAGTGCTCGTCGCCACACGCTTCACCGATTCAGTAAAGATAGAATAGCCGTTGGCCTCTAGAATGGTGGAGCCATTGGCCGTATTCACCGCATCGATCTTCGCGCGGGAGAGGATGGTCGTCGGCAGCACGTTACCATTCGCATCCTTCGCAATCACCTTAAGCGTCAATGGCATCCCGTCATACGCACCGAGCGCTTCGAGATCGAGCTTTTGTAACCCAGCGTTACCATTACCCGCGCCAGAGAAAATCAACGCACCAGAAGCATCACGCACCTCGAGTGTAACGGTTGTCGCCCCTTGCGCATTATAGAGCCAGTTCGCGTGACCACCCTGCACCGGCGCGGTCGGCGAATCATAATCCACCGTGGTACCGAGATAGGAAAGCGGGGATGTTTTAGTGGCCGAGAGCGACGCGAGCATCTTATCGAGCTTAGCATTACTCGATATCTGCTGTTCGAGCTGGGAATATTGCGCGAGCTGCCCCGCGAATTCGGCAGGCTTCTGTGGGTCGAGGGGGTTTTGATTCTGCAATTGGGTCATAAGGATCTTCAAAAAACGATCGGTCTGCGCCTTAACAGACGTGGTATCCTTCACAGGAGTTGCACTACCACTCGTTGTGCCACTTGCTTGCGTGATTGCTGACATATACGGTTACTTCCATTCTAGTAAAAAAGATTTCCGACACAGCATTGCAGGTTTCGTGCCAACTGCTTTTACGTGTTGATTCTTATAGGCTCCTCGGCGCGCATCCAAATTAGTTACAATTTTAAGCTTTTGATTCACCACGCAAATTAAAAACTTTCTCTTGAACTGAGGCGAAAAATATGGTTATGTAGGGACATGCACATCTCTGTCTCGCCGCCATGAGGGTAGCTTGGGAGATTGCCGTAAAGACAAGACGTTTTTACGTGAATATGGCTACGACATCAGGAGGATATCATGCCAGTTATCAACACAAACACTGCAGCTAACTCAGCACTTCGCTATGTAAACATCAACAGCGCGAAGGGTTCTAAGTATATCGGTCAACTTTCGAGCGGCAAACGCATCAACCACGCTAGTGATGATGCTTCCGGCCTCGCGATTGCTCAAAAAGTTTCAGCCGATTCGAAAGCACTGGGCGCAGCCGCAATTAACGCCAAAAACGTTCAAGCTGTACTCAACACGGCAGAAGGCGGCCTGTTCCGCATCGCTGACGTGCTCGCCCGCTTGAACGAAGTATGTTCGACCGCCCGTTCAGGTCTTCTTGATACCGCTTCGTTTACTGCTCTGGATAAGGAATATCAAGCGCTGGTATCCGAGGTCACCTCGATCGCGAACAACACCAAGTTCAACGGCGTCTCGCTGCTGGATGGTACGGGTGGCGCAAACACCTTCAGCGGCACCGGTGGTGCCTTGGTGCTGCTCGGTAGTGGCGCAACGGATACCCTCGCGGTTTCCATCACCACTGCAGCGACTGCAGGTAACTGCGTCACCGCCACTGGCCTTGCGCTTGCTACCACTGCGATCACCACCGCGGCAATTGCGGCCACCAACCAAGCGCTGATACTAACGGCGATTGGTACTAACGCTGGCTTCATGGCAGCGGTCGGTGCGCTTCAATCTCGCGTTGGTTACCGTGCGGAGCAGATCGATGTATCGATCGAGAACGCGGATGCTGCGGTATCGGCGCTTCAGGATGCCGACGTTGCTGCCGCGCAGACCAACTATACAACTGCGGACGTGCTGTCTCAATCCGGTATTGCTGCGCTCGCCGATGCAAACCAGAGCAAGCAAGCAGTACTCCGTTTACTTCAGTAGTTAAACTAAGGTAACCTAACTATCATGATTTCATGATAGGCATTCGTTAAGGCGGGGGAGGAGAAATCCTCCCCCGCCGGCGAATCAAAGGGAATGTGAGGATACCATGGCTACGTTAAATGTCAGCTCCGCAGGATCTACCTTCTTCGGTGGCACGGTCTCAGGTATCGACACCGCATCGCTCATCCAGAACGCGACCAATGCACGGCTCATCCCCAAAAAACGGTTGGACGATAAAATCTCCGCCAACGTAAAAAAAATCACCGCGTACCAAACCTTATCGAGCAAAGCGAACGCGCTGAAATCTGCGTTTGCTAAACTTAAAACCGATTCTATCCTCGGCAACGTCTTCGACGGAAAACAGGCAACGTACAGTTCCTCGACCTCCACTGCTGCGTCGAGCATTCTCACCGCCACAGTTGGCGCAACTGCCGAGGCAGGTTCGCACAGCGTGGTGGTTTCGCAAATCGCCAAAGCTTTCGTTGCGCAAGGTGCAGCGCAGGGTTCCTCTTCGACTGCCGCGGGTGTCGCAGGCTCGTTCACCATTCAAGAAGCCGGAAAAACGGCGGTTACCATCAACTATGATGCAACCGCGTCCATGACCACCATCCGCGATGCGATCAACGCGCAAACCACATCGAGTGGCGTGAGTGCAAGCATCGTACAAACCTCGCCCGGCCAGTATCGCCTTGTCATCAGCGGTGCAGATACAGGTCAGGCCGTGACCGTCACCCCGGTCTCGGGCACAAATATTCTCAGCACGTTTGGCGTAACCGATAATGGCGGCAGCTTCTTAGACATTGTTCAGGCGGAGCAACAGGCAAGCATTATTTTTGATGGTATTACTATTACCAATACCGGCAATACCTTCACCAATGTGGTCACCGGCGTGACCATCAACGCACTAAGCAGCACGCCCGGCACCACCGTGACCGTGACCGTTGGCAACAACGTCACCGCCGCGCGTGATGCTATTAAAACAATGGTAGAAAATTACAACACGCTCCGCAAACAGATCGACGACTATAAGAAAGTCAGCGAAAGCGGTGAGGTCGACCCTAATGCAGCCCTTTACGGTGAGGTACCGAATAAAACTCTGGCGTATGACATACGCCGACTCGTCACTGGCACCTACGGCGCGGGCGCCTATAATAGCCTCGGCTCGCTTGGTATCAAGCTGAACGCCAGTAATGACCTTGAAATCGACTACACGAAGCTCGATGCCTCGCTTGCCAGCAATTTTGATAGTGTTGCCTCAATATTTGCGGTGGGTAATAAGTTTCGTGCTGCAAGTGCTGTGCAAACTTCAGTGACCACCGCTATCGGCTCCAGCAGCGCCTTTACGATTACAAATACCTCCACATCGGTGAGCACCGCTTTCTCGTTTGGCGCGGGCGCAACGCTTGAAGATATACGCAATTCCATCAATGCCAGCACAGCCACCAGTGGCCTGACTGCTGAGATACTCACGCTATCGACTGGGCAATATAAACTGGTGCTCAAAGGCGCAAATAGTAATCAGACTTTCAGCTATACACATAGCTCTGGCACGAACATTCTCAACACGCTTGGCATTCTGGATGGCTCCAATGCGTTCACCACCTACAAAAGTGCCGCCGACGAGTTCAATACCCTGCTGGATGGCTATACCAATGTGACGACAGGCACTTTCAACAGCGTGATCACATCCATCCAATCAACCAATACCGATCTCGGCAAAAGGTCGGACAGTATTAAAGAAAAGACGGACGCGTATCAGCTTACCCTTATCGACAGATACGCGAGGCTGGAGGCGTTTATTAAAAGCGCCACCACCACGAAAAACCAAATCAAGGCGATTCTCAACTCAGGAAATAACTAGTAGCTAAGGTTGGAGGACTGCATGACACTACCATACACTCCTGGTTCTTCCAATCAGCAAAACCGCGCGGCGAACACCTACAAAACGACCGCTATCCAGAGCGGATCTGAGCGCGAGGTAATGGCTGCGCTGATTGCAAAAATCATCTCCGATATCTACCGCGCACGCGATGCTTATCTCGCGAACACACTCGATGTCATGTGCGACATCACCGACAAAACTTGCTTCGCGCTGGATGTCGTCCGTCAGGATCTGCTCACCGACGAGGTGCTGCAAAACCCGGAAGCAGCGCCGGTCGCGAAATTTCTATACAAAACCTATGGCACGGTATGGCGGCGCCTGACCAGCGTGCTGCGCACCAAAAATCCTGCCGAGGAATTTGAGGCCATCGCTGATCTGCTCAAGCCCGTCTATAAGGCATGGCTACCGCCTTCTCATCAAGCGGCAGCAGAGCAGAATAACGAAGCGCGCTAGAGATCCACAAACACGTGCGTTTCGGCTGCGCCGCCTGGGTGGGTCACTGCCCCCTGCTCCGCTGAGCCCACTGTCGCCGCATATTTCCACAAGGCGCCGGACTGGTAGTCGTTCTTGCGCGGCTTCCATTTGGCACGGCGGGTAGCGAGTTCTTTCTCCGTCAGGTTCACCGAAATCGTTGCCTTCACCGCGTTGATGGTGATGATGTCGCCGTCCTTGAGAAGTGCGATTGCACCGCCGACTGCGGCTTCCGGCCCCACATGGCCGATGCAGAACCCGCGCGTGCCGCCGCTGAAGCGACCATCCGTAATCAGCGCGACTTTGTCACCCACGCCCTGCCCATACAGCGCAGCGGTGGTGGAGAGCATTTCGCGCATGCCGGGACCACCTTTGGGGCCTTCGTAGCGGATGACGAGCACATCGCCATGTTTATATTTCTTGGCGCTCACCGCCGCGAAGCATTCTTCCTCAGAATCAAAGCAACGCGCGGGGCCGCTGAATTTCAGGTTGGTCATGCCCGCCACTTTTACAATCGCCCCCTCAGGCGCGAGGTTGCCCTTGAGCGTCACCACTCCGCCCTCTTTGCGCAGCGGTTTGCTGTAGTGATAGACCACGTCCTGATCTTTGCGGAACTTCACTTTCTTCAGGTTCTCGGCCACGGTCTTTCCGGTCACGGTCATACAATCGCCATGCAGAAAGCCGCCCTCGAGGAGGGTCTTCATCACCATCTCAACACCACCCGCTTCGTAAAGGTCTTTGGCGGTGTATTTGCCGCCGGGCATGAGGTCAGCAAGATACGGCGTGCGTTTGAAGATTTTACCAACGGCGTGCAGGTCGAAATCGATGCCGATCTCGTGCGCGATGGCCGGCAAATGGAGCGCCCCGTTGGTGGAGCCGCCCGTTGCGGCCACCACGGCAGCGGCGTTTTCCAACGCTTTGCGGGTAACAATATCGCGCGGACGAATACGGTCTTTGATAAGGCGCATCGCCGCTTCGCCAGAATCGAAACAGAACACATCGCGCGATTCATAGGGCGCGGGCATGCCGGCTGAGCCGGGCAGCGCAAGACCAATCGCCTCGCTCACACAGGCCATGGTGTTGGCGGTGAACTGGCCGCCGCATGAGCCACCGGAAGGACAGGCCACCTGTTCGAGTTTTTTGAGTTCGGCTTCCGTCATATTTCCCGCGGCAAGCTTGCCTACTCCCTCGAACACATCGACCACGGTGACATCGCGCCCGTTATATTTGCCGGGGAGAATGGAGCCGCCATAAATGAACACGCTCGGCACGTTGAGGCGCACCATCGCCATCATCAGACCGGGGAGCGATTTATCGCAGCCCGCAAGGCCGACCAACGCATCATAGCAGTGGCCGCGCATGGTGAGCTCGACGGAGTCCGCAATCACCTCACGGCTGACAAGCGAAGACTTCATGCCCTGATGCCCCATGGCGATGCCATCCGTCACCGTGATGGTGGTGAATTCACGCGGGGTTCCGCCGGCAGCGGCCACGCCTTTTTTCACGATCTGTGCCTGCCGCGCGAGGGTGATGTTGCACGGTGCGGCTTCGTTCCACGTCGTCGCCACGCCAACCAGCGGCGCGTTGATTTGTTTTTCACCCAAACCCATGGCGTAGAGATAGCTACGATGCGGTGCGCGCTCTGGCCCTTGCGTGGTGTAGCGTGAAACGAGTGTGGATTTGCCGAATTTCTTGCTCATGCCCTGCTCCATTAGTGATGCGCGAGGCATAGCGGAGGATGGTTAGGGGGTCAAGAAATGGCTAGTAACCGCCACGCGCGATGAGTAGCTGTGCGGTAGCCGTTGACCCCGCCCGCAGCGCCGTAGCGAGCGGCGTTTCACCATTGCTCGCGACTACATTCACCGGCGTACCGGCGTTCAGCAGCGCACGCGTGGTCTGCACGTCGTTACGCACAACGCTTTCAAAAAGCTGGTTCGCGTAATCTTCCCGATGCATGGCGAGGGGCAAATGCTTGTTCGGCTCGGCATATTCATGTCGGTAGATGGTAGCGGGAAGCAACTCGCGGCGGTAATGAAAATTCGTCTCCTGCGGAATGATCGCAGGCGCAAGCGTTGTGCGCCAAGTTTTTCCTTTTGGTTTTACTGCTGGTACAGTTATTTCCGGCAATTCCGTTATTTTTTCTTCATCTTTAGAAATAGTAGGGATAGGCAAATTCAATACAGGAGGCTTTAGTTCTGTCACCTCCGGCAATGGCGGTGGAGCCTTTGATAAATCCAGTACCGAGCTTGTGCCTTCACTGGATTCAGGTAGCGGTGGAGGTAAATCTGCCAACGCCTCCTTCGGCTCAGTTTCTACAGGCTTACCAAAGTTATCCTTTTTTACTTCAGTCTCTTTGTCTTTTTTATCAGCATCTTTTTTATCGCCCTCGATCGCTGGTAATGCGTTGAGCTTTGCGACATCCTCCGGCAGCCCCGCCTCAGGAGAGGTCGGCGCAGCCGCCTGATCCGTTTTTTTATCTTTGTCTGCTTCGGCATCCACCGCGCCGGGGGGAGCAGGAAGCGGCGGCACCTCAAATGCGGAGGGAGAAAAATTACTCGTCGTTGCCCATACCGGAAGCGCAACACCCAAACATATTGCTACACAAGCAATAATTGTTTTTCTATTCTGTTCAAAGGGGTGCTTCTGTTTCTTTATCATGAGGGTGAATATAACCGATCACCCAACGAATCGCTAAAACTCGATCATTAAACGACAAAAAACTGCTATGAAAAAAAACCGGCTGTGCCGGAATGGTCACAGCCCGAAGGCTACTGGCTGAGCTTGCTGATCTCTTTCTTCACCAGCGATTCCACGAGGGCCGGAAGATTATGGTCGAGCCAGTCTTTCAGCATGGGCTTCAGCGCCTCGCGCACCAGATCTTCGACCGTGGTGCCAGAGCGGAAGGCGATATCAATCCCTGACGCAGATGGACGAGGTGCCGCCGCCGTCATCGAATCACGCAAGGCATTGAGCGCCGACACCGAGGCGGAAAGCGCCTCGTTCGAAATCAGACTTTCATCTTCAGCAACCGATGCCATGGGCTCCGGTTCAGGCTCCGGCGCAGGGGCAACGGGAGCGAAATCCGGCATGGCAACCGGTTCAAACGCAGGGGCTGGCGCTGGCACCTCCATCGGTGCAGAAACGACAGGCGCGGCCATAATTTCGTCGATCGACATGGTCGGCAGTGCCTGACCGGAGGATGCCTTGGTAATGGAACCATCTTCCGCCAGCAGCTCCGTCAACTCCAGAACATCCGCATTCGAGGCGGCTGGCGCCGGGTCGCCCTCTTCCGCAATGATGCGCTTGATGGATTGAAGGATATCCTCCATCGACTGGTCTTGATCTTTGGCAGCCTCGGCCATTCGTCCCTCGTATGGTATTGATACCCCAAGGTATGCCACTAGCGCTGCGAAGTGCAAGGAGGATTTTATCTTTGCATGATATTCACAGCACAGTGCGTAAAGAAATTTAGAATCTGTGGATTTTGTGACGCGGACGGAAGTGGTTTAGTGTTCTCGGCTGCCTTTTCCATCATGCTGCTTCACCGCCCCCAACCCAAGCCCGTGGAGAACCTGATCTGCCTGCCCGAACTGGCCACAACGAAGTGCAGCCTGCGCCGCATCACGAATTGCCTGCACCACTTCTGGCCCCTTCGCCACAATGACTTCGTAAGCATTTGCTTCTGTGTTTTCGCTCACCCCTACAGTGCCATCTTGGTAGAGTGTCACCTGCCCCACCCCTTCTTCTACAATCTTCACCCCACCTGTTGCAGAGCTTTTGATGACTTCTACGCGATGGCCACGCGCCTCACCACTGACCGATTCTCTTCCGTCCGAAAACTGTTTCGGCGTTGGTGGGTTACACTCAAGTTCTAACCTCGCCCCTTTGGACAACAGCACTTTATCTAAATCCCGATAGAACGCGACCAGCTTACTATTACCAGCGCGGTTTGCATCCTCCGCTGCGTCACGCACTTGCGCGAGGATGGTTTTGCTTTCCTTGTTCTGAAAATTAACATCAGCACCATGCTCAATCAGAAACGATATATTTTCCTTGAGTATGCTCATTCTGTCGTTGATCATGCCATCTCGGTCTCTTCGTTTGGCCTTTTTAATATCCTCGTCATTCACAATGAGCACTGGCGTAAGAAGCGTTATGCATGCCAGAAGGCTTACGCGCTCTCCCTCTCGAAGCGGAACATTTTGAGTATTGGGATTCGCCCCATCTTTAATATCCTGTTCAGCCTTGACCAAATCACGGTTTTTGCCGAGATGATCGATCAATCGTGCATCCAGCGCTTTTTGATCTTCTACCGTGCTCATGGGTAAACTCCTCTATAGCGGCGCAAAGCTCGCCCTACCTTTGATTTAAGCAGAGTTTGGTTAAAATAACGTTAATTTTGCCGCGTTAATTTCCCGGGTCAAAGAAATCGCGCACGCATGCCGCCTAACACCCTAGGCCGGGGAGGCTTTGAATTTCTTGACGATATCCGCCAGAATCGAGAATTCCAGATGGAAAACACTGCGCGCCAGCAATTCCACCGGGTCGATGGGTTTCAGGAGATAATCCGAAGCCCCCGCCTCGTAGATGGTTTGTAACCCACCGGCTGGCCGCTCGAGCCCCGTCTGCACAAGAATAGACAGATTGGCGATGTCGGCATTCTGATCCGCCCGCACTGCACGGCATAACTCGAACCCATCCATTACCGGCATTTGCAGATCGGTGATGACTAAATCAGGCTTTTCTGTCCGTATTTTCTCGAGCCCGACTTTGCCATTCTCCGCATCACTAATATGCGTAAACCCCTGCGCAGCAAAAACCTGTCTTACGGTCTCCCGGGCGACGACATCATCCTCGATGATAAGAATTTTACAACGCTTTATTGCGTCCGCGTTTGGGTTGTTCTCGAACGGATTATAATCGGTCATGGCAATCCTTTGGATAGAGAAACGACCAGCGTTAACGCCTTCTCAGCGCGCAATGGAGGCCGGGGGCGGAATCGAACCGCCGTATACAGGTTTTGCAAACCCGTGCATTACCACTTTGCTACCCAGCCGCTCCGTGGGGAGGTTTCTCTAACCTGCCCCACGGTGCGCGTCAAGCTTAAGCGATTTTCAGCTTCGTTTTTGCATCAGCCGGAAGACTGCTTTTCAGCATCCATGCGGTTTTCTCGTGCACGGCCATGCGCCCCACCAGCAGGTCGACCGTCGGTTCGTCCTCGGCTTTTTCCGCGGCGGCATGCGCTTTTTTCAGCGTCGCGCCGATAGTCTGATGGCTCTGCCAGAGGTCTTTGACCATCTGGTTTTCGTCGTAGTTGCTATGGCCTTCTTTCATCACGCTCAGCTTGCCGAATTCTGCAAAGCTACCCGGTGATTTCTCACCCAGCGCGCGGATACGCTCCGCCACTTCGTCGATCGCGGCAGCGAGTTCGTTATATTGCTCCTGAAACATCAGGTGCAGCTCGCGGAAGCGCGTGCCTTCCACATTCCAGTGGTAGTTCTGGGTTTTAAGCGCCAGCGAGTAGCTGTCGGCGAGCACTTTTTTCAGGCCGTCCGTTACAGATTTCGTAGTCATCATTCTCTCCTAGGGTTGTGGTGAAGTAGGTCGATAAATAGTCTTCCGGCGTAAATTTTCCATGTAATCTTTGGTAATTTTTCAGCCCAGCGTCGGCAAGTCGATCAGCACCAGCTCAGCGGCGGTGGTCGCCGTGATTTGCAGCTGCGGAAGCGCGGTGATGGCCACGCCATCGCCCTTGCGCAGCGTTTCACCGCCGAGGGTGATTTCCCCCTCCGGAACCAAGAGATACGCACCGCCCTCAAGCGCGCGGCTCCATTCCTGCCCGGCGCGTAGCGTGCCGCCATAAATCTCAGCGTCTGCATCAATGTACAGCACATTCCCGCCTGCAGGCGCAGCCTGCCCGCTGGCGAGGAGGTGCAGCGCGCCCTCCTCTTTCGGGAACTGGCGCGACTCCCAGCGCGGCGTCGCGTTTTTCGTACGCGGGTGAATCCAGATTTGGTAGAGGCGCGTGGCGACCGCCTCCTCGTTCCACTCAGCATGGGTGATGCCACTGCCGGCGCTCATCACCTGCACGTCGCCCGCCGCGGTTTTGCCACGATTGCCGAGCGAATCTTCGTGGGTGATCGCGCCAGCGCGGATATAGGTGATGATTTCCATATCGCGGTGCGGGTGCGGCGCGAAGCCACCACCAGCCGCGACGATATCGTCGTTAATCACGCGCAGCGGCCCCAGCCCCATGCGCTCCGGGTTGCGATACTCCGCGAAGGAAAAATGATAATGTGCATCGAGCCAGTCGATTTTCATCGTGCCGAGTGCGTCGTAACGTTGGATGTCGAGCATGGTTTCCTGTTCCTGTGACCCGCTTAATATAGTGCGTCATTAGGGGGTTGCACCCCCAATCTTCACAAAACTGTCACATTTCTATGGATCATGTTGTGCTAATAATCCCGTGCAAAAGGAGAAAAATCATGGGAAAATTAGTGCAAAGCAATTGGGTAGAGGCTCTGCGTCCCCAAGCAACACCTAATACAGAGATTGAAAAGCATCTGAACGGAGATCCGCTGAGCATCGCACAAATGCAAGAGATCGCTGATACGTTACATCAGCGCTCGAACCTTCTACTTCGCAACAGAGAATTTTCTACTGATTATGAATCAACAACAAAACCGCTTAACCACGTGGTAGCCGAGGGAATGAGAAAAATTGCAGATGCCATCGAAATAAAAGCACAAAAGAATCAACAAATACGGCTTGATGAGATACTCGACAACACCACAAAACAGGCCTTCATCGAAACCGTTGCTGATTATAAAAGCCACCTGAAGGAAAAACTTTCTTCTGCGTTTAAGACCATGGGAAATTCTGCCAAAAAAAGTAAAGAAAAACTGCAGCTAACAGCAAAGGTTCAAACCTCTCTCGTAGAAGGAGAGAAAATAGACATGAGGGGTGCATTTGATAAAATTTTGGGCGCTCTTGATGGCCCCATGAAAACCCTTAACCGATACGAGAATGATAAGACTGCTCACCGCGGAATTTCAGCTAAAGATATAGCGCTAGGGCGATTGAACGTTGAAGTCGCAAACGCCACTGCCGAGGCACTAGGCATCAGCAAGGTGAAGCTCGCATTTCATGATTTGGGGTACAGTAACCGCTAACCAGCCTTTTTCTTGCTCACCCCCACACCCACGGCAATCGCCTGATCGAGGTCGGCGATGATGTCCGATACATCTTCAATGCCGATGCTGATGCGGATGGCTTCCGGCATCACGCCCACTTGCTTTTTATGCGCGTCCGAAAGCTGGCTGTGGGTGGTGGAGCTGGGGTGAATGATAAGCGAACGCGTATCGCCAAGGTTGGCGAGCATGGAGAAAAGCTTCACGTTTTCGACCATGGTTTTGGCTTCGTCGAACCCGCCTTTAATGCCGAACGTGAACACCGAACCAGCGCCCTTCGGCAGGTATTTTTTTGCACGGTCGTTGTACTTATTGCTCGGCAGACCGGCATAGTTCACCCACGCGACGTTCGGGTTTTTCTCCAGCCACTCCGCCACTTTCTGGGCGTTGCTGCAATGGCGCTCCATGCGCAGGCTCAGGGTTTCGATACCGTTGAGCGTGAGGAAGCTGTGGAAAGGCGACTGGGTCGGCCCCAGCGCGCGCAGGCCAATCGCGTGCAGATGCACAGCGAGCGCCATGGTGCCAAAATTATCCGCAAAGCAGAGCCCGTTATAAGACGGGTGCGGATGGCCAAGCTCCGGGTATTTATCGCGATGCTTCGTCCAGTCGAACGTGCCGCCATCGATCACCGCGCCGCCGAGTGCAGTGCCGTTGCCGTTCAAAAATTTCGTGGTGGAATGCAGCACCACATGCGCGCCATGCTCCAGCGGACGGCAGAGATAGGGCGACGCCATCGTGTTATCGACCAGCAGCAGAATGTTATGCTCATTCGCGATTTTCGCCAGTTCCTCGATGTCCGAAATCACACCGCCCGGGTTCGCCAGCGACTCGATGAAGATGAGCTTGGTCTGCGGGGTGATGGCTTTGCGCACGGCGTCGAAATCATCGACATCGACGAAATCCGGCTGCCAACCGAAGCTCGAGGGGAAGGTGTTCTGGAACTGATCCGTCGTGCCGCCATAGAGGCGCTTGCTCGCGACAAAACGGTCGCCCGGCTTCATGAGGGCTTGAAACGCGAGCAGTTGCGCTGCGTGGCCGGATGCGGTTACCGCCGCGCCCGTGCCGCCTTCGAGCGCCGCGAGGCGTTCTTCCAGCACCGCGTTGGTGGGGTTGGTGAGGCGCGAGTACACATTGCCGAATTTTTTCAGCATGAATTTATCCGCCGCGTCTTCCGCGTTTTCGAACACAAACGCGCTGGTCGCATAAATCGGCACCTGCCGCGCGCCGGTGGTCGGCTCTGGCGTGTAGCCCGCATGAATGGCGCGGGTGTCGAACTTGGCGGTTTCGTGGGTCATGGCGATAGCCTTCCTAAAACAAGTGAATTTGGCGATGACCTAACATTAGTCAAGGCGTGGGTACAGCATAAAGTGCTTGCATCCACAACGATTCGCTTTCATATCCGAGGCCATTATGACCAACCCACTCACCATTCATACGCCCGGCGGCGCGCATGTGACGGATGTTGCCATTGTCGGCGCCGGGCCCGTTGGCCTGTTCGCCGTGTTCGAGCTGGGGCTGCTCAACCTGCGCTGCCACCTGGTCGATATCCTGAACCGCCCCGGCGGCCAGTGCGCGGAGCTCTACCCTGAGAAACCGATCTACGACATCCCCGCGCTCCCCATCGTCACCGGGCAGGAGCTGACCGATAACCTGCTCAAGCAGATTGAGCCATTCAAGCCGGAATTTCACTTCAGCCAGATGGTGGAGAAGCTCGAGAAGCTCGAAAGCGGTGAATGGAAAATCACCACCGACCATGAAACCACCATCACCGCCAAAGTGGTGGTGATTGCCGCTGGCGGCGGCAGCTTTATGCCAAAGAAACCGCCGATTGCGGGTATCGACGCTTATGAAGGCACCAGCGTGTTCTATGCCGTGCGCCGCATGGAGCAATTCCGCGGCAAGCGCCTCGTCATTGTCGGCGGCGGCGACTCCGCACTCGACTGGACGCTGAACCTCGCGCCGCTGGCGTCGCACCTCACCCTCATCCACCGCCGCGATGAATTCCGCGCCGCACCAGCCAGCGTCGCGGCGATGCGGGAGCTGGTGGCTGCGGGCAAGATTGATTTGCGCTTTGGTCAAGTCAGCGGCCTCGAAGGCGCGGATGGGCAGCTCACCGCCATCCAGATGACGGACAATGAAAAGAACGCGACCAGCATCGCGTGCGATGCGCTGCTGCCCTTCTTCGGCCTCACCATGAAGCTCGGCCCCGTCGCGAATTTCGGGCTGAACCTGCACGAGAATCTGATCCCCGTGAACACAGAAAACTTTGAGACAAGCACGCCAGGCGTGTTCGCGATTGGCGACATCAATAGCTATCCCGGCAAGTTGAAGCTCATCCTCTCCGGCTTCCACGAGGGCGCGCTGATGGCGCAGCAGGCTTTCCGCTATTGCCGCCCGGGCGAAAAGCTGCGCTTTCAATACACCACCAGCTCCAGCGATCTGCAGAAGAAATTAGGGGTGGCGTAATGGAAAACGTCACCGTTCACGTCACCGACTTTGAAGGCAAGCGCCACACGCTCGAGGGGCTTGAGGGCTGGCGGCTGATGGAAGTCATCCGCGATTATGGCCTGCCCATCAAGGCCGAGTGCGGCGGCGCCTGCGCCTGCGCCACCTGCCATGTCTATGTCAGCCCGGAATGGTTCGGCAAACTCCCGCCAGCCAATTCCGAAGAAACGATGATGATGGACGACGCGATGGCGGCGGAAGAAAACTCCCGCCTCTCCTGCCAGATCCTCCTCACCCCGGCGCTTGAGGGGCTAGAGGTGACACTGGCACCGAATCCGTGAATTCTTCTTCTGCCGTCAATGGAAGTTTTATAATCATTCTGTGCTTAAATGAATTTATGGCACTGATTGCTACAGTTTGCCTTCTAGCGATGCGCGCGCATTTCACCCGCCCGGCAGCACATAAGCCCGCGATCGTGAAAGTACGTACCCGCCATTAATCGCTACCCCGCCCATTCATCATAACGGCTGACGCCGTCATGCGGCATTCATTTTATCTATCCAATTGTTTGATAATCCTATTTCCTCAAACAACTTAGATGCGGGTCGTTGTGCGTGTTGTAACCATTAAAACTGATCATGGAATCAAATGTAAAATGGTCAGAATTTCTAACGTTTATATACTCCTCCGCTAATTGAATGTTGCGTAAAGCATCTTCACGTTTCCCCAACGAGCACTCAGCTTGAGCGAGCGCATAGCACGCCCGTGAGAATTTCTGAGCACATGCTTCTCTCAGTAATGGCACCGCACGAGGAAGATTACCTGCTCTCAAATAATCAATAGCAAGAAATACATTGTAGGCAGGATGCTTAACCGACAACGCTTCCAAAATACTAATCGAAATCTCATATTCGTCCATATTCTGAGCAAGATTAGCCCATGCTTGGTAATCCCAATAATTATTAGGATTAATACTGGCAATTGAAGAAATTATTGAGGGGGACTTAAGATCTAATGACTTCTTCAGCCGTAAGCATGATTTAGAAGTATGTACAAAAGGATAAAATCCTTGTTCTTCTGTAATCGCATTAGTTTCCACATGGCAGTGCGCAGCCAGTGGCGCATATTGCCTCAAATCATCTGGAAGAATCATTTCATAACGGTTAATGATTCTCGCCCGCTCTCTATAATCTACAGCTAGTATGGATAAAGCAATAAGCGCCGCGAAGATCACGAGGATCACATAGAGAAGAAGCCTGAAGACGCTAGTTTTTTTAACTTTATCTGCCATAGACATCCTGATCGACGAATGATCCTGTGTATAGTGACGCAGACATAATAGGACAAGAAAAAAGGCTATCTTCTAATCGCTGCCCCGCCCATTCATTCTATTCGCTGATACAGCTTACCACATCCACCAACTTCGGCCGTTCGCGGTCTTCGGTCTCTACCGCTTTGGTGCCGAGATAGATGAACCCGGCGATTTTGTCGGTGGGGGCAGCGCCGAGGGCGGCGAGGATTTCTACGTCATACGCCACCCATTCGGTAAGCCATTTACCGCCAAACCCAAGCGCATGCGCGGCGTGGAGGATGTTCATGCACAGCGCCCCGGCGGAAAGTTCCTGCTCCCACACTGGTTTGGTGCCGAGCTTGGGGGTGCTGATGACCGCAAGGCACAGCGGCGCACGAGCAAAACGGTTGCGCTCGGCGGCGAGCTGCGCCTCGGTCGCCTCTGGGTTGGCGCACGCGAAAATCTCAGCCGCTAGCGCACCGAGCGTGCTTGCCCCCTCGCCCTGCAGCACCACAATTTTCCAAGGGGCAAGCTTGCCATGATCAGGCACCCGCGTCGCCACGGTGAGAATTTGCGTCAGCGCCTCGCCCTCGGGCGCTGGAGCGATGAGGTCTTTTACCGAGGTCGATCGGCGGGTGAGAAGTGGTGTGAGGGCTGAGGTCATGGTTTCCAGTGAATGGTGAATCGTGAGTGGTGAATAGAAAGGAACCATCGCATCCGCGCAAGCCAAATGATAATCACGCAGCACTCTTGCCAACGCCGCTATCAGCCAGTATCACGGGCGAATGAGGATTCTGGTAACAGGTGGCGCGGGCTTTATTGGCTCGCATCTGGTCGATCGGCTGGTGGCAGATGGCCACGCCGTCACCGTGCTCGATGATTTATCGACCGGCAATCGTGCGAATATCAATTCTGCAGCGACGCTGGCGGTGGGCGATGTGGGCGATGCCGCGCCGGTTTCCCAACTCGTGGCGGAGGTGGAGGCGATCTTCCACCTTGCGGCGATTGCTTCCGTGCAAGTGTGCGAACAGGAGCCGGAGCGCGCCGCCCGCACCAATGTCACCGGTACCGAGAATATCTTCACCGCCGCTGCCGCACGCGGTATTCCGGTCGTCTATGCCTCCTCCGCTGCCGTCTATGGCGATAACCCAAACCTGCCACTCAGTGAAGACGCCACCCCCGCCCCCCTCGGCAATTACGGCAAGCACAAGCTTGAGAACGAACGCATCGCTGCCCGCCACGGAAGCGTGCGAAGCGTGGGCTTGCGCTTCTTCAATGTCTATGGCCCACGGCAAGACCCGCGCTCGCCCTACTCCGGTGTCATCAGTATTTTTGTGGATAAGGCAAAAGCGGGGCAGCCCCTCACCTTCTATGGAGATGGCGAGCAAACCCGCGATTTTATTTATGTTGGCGACATTGTGAAACTATTGGTTGCGGCACTTAACCATACGAATGGACAGCTGATATTAAATGGCTGTACAGGCAACATGTGCACTCTGAAACAGTTGGCCACCACCCTCGGCGAAGCGCTTGCCACACCGATCGTCACCACCCATGCTGCGGCACGAAGCGGGGACATCCGCCATTCCGGCGGAAACCCTATGAAAGCAGAAAAAACAATTGGGTTTAAATCAAGAACTGGCCTTAAAGAAGGCCTGAAGAAGCTGGTGGCTGCCCATGCGTAGTTGGACAAAGAAAGCCCTGGCAATTCTATGCTGCCTCACCGGCTGCTCGCTCATCAATGAAGCTCCTGTCGAAATCCGCCGCTGGGCAGTATATTATAGCGACACCCTCCCCGCCACCGCGTTTGCAGGCCTCGATCTCTTGGTGTTAGACAGACGCTATCATCCTGATTTCAAAGAACTACAGCCCAACACCATCGTTTTAGGCTATGTCAGCATGGGCGAGGTCTATGGTGATGTGCCCGAGAAAACCGACCTAGAGCACGATAACGCTCTGCTTTTCAAAAATGAAAAATTCGACAGCTACGCGGTGGACCTGACCTCGGGCCGCTGGCAGGAAACCGTGATGCGCTATGTCGACGACGTGATTGCGCAGGGGTTTGATGGAGTGATGCTCGACACGGTCGACAGCCCACTTTATTGGGCAGAAACAAAGGCTCCGCAGCGGAGTGAGGCGATGAAAGTGGCAGCACTGAACATGATTCGCAACATCCGCACCAAATACCCAGACAAAAAAATCATGTTAAACAACGGATTTAGCATTAACGCGCGTGCTGCAAAAGATCTCGACTACCAACTTGTGGAAAGTTTTCTCACCCATAGAGATGATTTTACTGGACAATTTCGATGGTTGCCGGCAAAAGATTACGCGGATGCAGTGGCACAACTGCACGAAATACTCGCGCGCACAGGGAATATTCAGGTTCTAACGCTTGATTATTGGGACATGGATGATGGTGAAGGTGTTAAACGTATATACAAACATCAGCGCATCTCCGGCTTTATACCTTATGTCACCAGCCCCGAGCTCACGCGCTTTACCCCTGAAAAACCGAACGATGAACCAGATGAAACGCTCGAATGATCCGCGTTCTGTGGTGAAAGGATAAGTACCATGCGTAAGTACGTTGTTGTCGCCGCTGTCGTTGCCGCTATTGGTGTAGCTGCAGGCCTCTACATGGTGACGGACACCCCGGAAATGACCAAAAGCGAGCCTGTTGCATCGCTGGCTGCAGCGGCGGATGCGCCGATTGATCTTACGAAAGTAGATATCGAGGCCGAGTACACCAAGGGCAACCGCTCCTTCCAGATTATCTCTGCACTGGTGGACAAACGCGTTGCCCAAGGTGGCCGCGAACCTGCTATTAAATTGCTCGAGGAATATGTCGCTGCGAACCCTAAAGACAGCCGCGGCCACAAGCGGTTACTCGAGCAATATCAACTCAATGGCCGGATGGAAGATTATAATAAAGCGCTACTCGCCTTGACGAATGAAGATCCAACGGAAGAAAATCTACTTTTACTCTCGTATGTCTATAACGCTGCCAAAGATTACCAGAAGCAGGCCGAAGTGCTGCGCAAAATCATCGACGTGACTGGCGGAAAAAAACCGGAAGTGTACGTTGACCTTGCAACCGTTCAGCGTCTCATGGGTGAAAAAGATGCAGCATTAAAAACCACGGAAGAATTAAAGGCAAAACATCCCTCATTTAATAGCAACTCGTTGACCTATCTGATGGTTAGCGCGTTGACCGAAAAAGGCGAAATTGACCGTGCGTACCAAATCGCACAAGACTGGATCAATACGCCATTCACGGCACCAGTGAATGCGGTTGAAGGGGCAGCTCCGACAAATCCACGCCCGCAGGAATTAGCTGATTTATGCAATATTCTTCACTATTCTGGGCATGCCGACAAAGCGATTGCGCTGGTTGAGCAGCATCTTGATATGCTTGAGAGCTCGTCGGCACTTGTAGTTGCCTATGCAAATGCGGATGTTACTGCTGGCCGGGAAGACCATGCCTTTGGCTTGCTGCAAAAAATCGATGAAGCCGGGCGCATGTCACCCGTGCTCTACCCGACCTATCTCGATCTAGCCATGAAGCGCAATGATATCCCAGCGGCGGATGCTATTGCCAATAAACTTGACGCCTCTAGCTTTACCGAAGAGCAAGCGCTCAATATTCTTGAACTTTCGCGCATAAGCAATGCCCCAAGCGTGTACAAAACATTACTCTCTCGGTTTGATGCACCACAGGCACTTGAAGACAAACCGGTGCTGGCCGCCGTACTTTCCATTTTGAAAAAAGATCCGGGGCAAGATAAAAAAATTGAGGAAGCACTCGCCACCGAACTCACTAGCACGCAGCGTACTCGCCTTGCCGAATCCTGCGCGCGCGCGCAAAAAACAGCCTGCTTCGACGCAATTGTAAAGCAGTTCCCCGCGATGGATGCGATGAATGCACAGCAAGTGGTGGAGTACTCGCAGCTTTACCTCATTGCTAATCGTCCTGCGGACATTGTTGATGCTGTCGGCGCACGCGCAACTGGCGCCAACAGCTCGGCCGATATTCAAGCCGCGCATCGTCGCCTTGCAGCTGCGGCCGGAAAACTGGATGTACTGAAGCCCTGGCTGGATGCAAATGCTGCGACCGCGCCGATCAATTCTCTTCAAGAGCTATTCTACCTCGCTAACAACAATCACCAAAAGGACGTGGCAAGCGATGTTGCAGAACGCCTCTATGCCCGTGATCCGTCGCCTGCAAATAGCGACATTCTAACCAACGCGCTGGTTGCTGCGGGAGATGTTGAACGCGCACTACCATTGTTACGCGCTCAAGTAAAAGATGCCTCGGCTAATGACGGACTCTATGTTGCAACACTTGCCAAGTTTGCCCCTAAGAATCCTGAGCTTCGCAAAGAGCTGGCCGATTACGCGGAAGCATCGTTGCGCAGCGAACGCGGCAACAATCAGCAGCTACTCAATTACGCGTATATCATGATCAATAATGGCCGCAAAGACGCCGTAATCCCTTACGCTAAAAAATATGCCGACGCGCGTGGCGGCGACTGGAAAAAGCTCTATTCGCAGCTGATTGTTAAACCCGTAAAAGCTTCAGCGAATGCGACTGTACCCGGCAAACTCAGCCGCGAGCAGCTGATTGAAATGTCGCGCGCAAAAAACATCAGTGACGCCAACAAACGCCAAATTGCCTACTCGTTGCTAAGTGATGGGCACAAGAATGACGCATTAGCGATTTTTGCAGATCTCGCGCAAAATAAGGGCCCTGACTCGCAAGAAGTAAAAGATCTGATGTATATGTGGGGCGGAAAACTGAGTAATGAACAGCTTGCTTGGGTGAATGCTCGCGCAACCAATGCGTCGCCTTACGACAAAGCACGCTGGGCAGAACTCATCAATAACACCGCAAGCGATGAATCTGTATTGCGCTATGTCAGCAGCACGCCAGATGCCCTCTATAACCGCCCGTTGCGGCAAAAATATTTCCGTATTCTAGCCACCAGCGGCAATCGCCAGAACTACGACGAGGCGATGCGTGGTTGGGTTGCACAAACGACAGATGTTCCCGCTTTGAATGATTACGCTTCTACCGCGCAGGCCTATAGCTTCAGTGCCGCAGCTGCCAATGCGTATGCGCGCGTGCTACAGCTTGACCCCAACAATAAAAAGGCACTGAGCCAAACGGCGACCATGCAATACTCTAAGGGGAAATTCACCGAAGCCGGTAAGAGCCTCGATCAGTATTTGGCGGTTCAGGCACAACAGCCGCAAGTAGACCCAGGAGAAGAGTCTGACCCAGAACTTGCCCATTATTTCAAAGCTGAGTTGCTGCGCCGCAAAGGCGACAAAGCAGGTTCAGAGGCGGAATTCCGGAAGGTAGCGGAGATGATTACCGCATCTGGGACCCGTTCGCCAACGACGCTCTCGCGACTCTACACAGTTCAATTCCGTCTTGGTCAGCATGAGGCTGCAAAGTCCGGCTTTGAACAGCTTCTCACGCAATACCCTGATGATAAATCGATTCTGGCCGATTACATGAGCGCTCTGATCGAATATCGCTATATTAACGAAGCAACCCGCGTTGCAAACCGTTACGACAAAACTTCGCCCTATTATGGCAAAGGCGTGTCTCTTGAAGGTAAATTGCCAAACATCTCTTCGTCTACCCAATCGCCCAATAACCTCAAGGAAGCTACGCATATGGACTGGATTGACACCGCCACTGTGAATCACGCCACGTTTCACTTCTCAGAAAAACCAGGCTACGTGACGTATTATACCCCTGTAGCTCAGGAAGTGATTCAGGTCGCGGCCAATGCCGCTCCGACCTATTCGCCAGAAATTGAGTTCCAACGCCAACAACAACTTCGCCTGCAGCTACTTTATGCCCAAATCGAACAAAATTCGGGGCAGATCGAAAAAGCAAAAGAGCGCGTTGCAATTCTCAAAAAATACTACCCTAACGACCCACAGCTCATGAGCTATGAGGCCTCACTCGCCAGCGTATCAGGCAATACGGCGCAAGCGATTAATATCCTGAAGCAAGTACAGATTGCATCGCCAGAGAATGAAGATATCCCCGTTCTTATCAGTAACCTCAAGCGTGCGAATCTGAGCACAGTCAGCAACTTTGTGAAGCTTGATCATTCTTTCCGTGGCATCGGCGATCACCGCGAGCAAATTAGCACCCTCACAGGCGCTGCACAGGCGTCGGATCATGTCGAAATTGGCTTCAATGGGCAGAATGACTTTATTAAAACGAAAGGAACCCGCAGAGCCTCAGATGGCGCTATCGGTGACTATGACTACACGCGCCAAAATGGCGAAGTCTACGCCGCCTACAACTTCAATAGCGGCGAGCGGTTGCAGGGCTCCCTCTTCGCCAACAACAAAACAACGGGTATTGGCACCTATCTTGGCTTTTCCTCTGACCTTGGCCGCACAGAACTGCTTGGTGAATATCGTCGTCCGTACTGGGGATTCGTTGAGGCCGCAGCCGAACACGCAACACGTGACCGCATTGGTATCAAACATTTTGCAAACCCAACAAAAAATACTTCTTTGGGTTTTGAAACATCCATCAACAATTATAACATCGACGGGATGAACGACCTGCGCAAAACTTCGCTTATTCGCGCATCCGTCATTCAACAGCTGCAGGAGCAAACACCAACTCAGCCTTACTTGGCCATCGGGTACGGGTTTGATGGTGAATATAAAATGGGGACCCCTAAGACGCGGCTTGATGCACTTAGCAATGAATACTTCCCATTGCCTCTCTATAATCATGAAATTCACGCCCTCACTGGTATTTATCAAAACGACCTAGACTCGATAACGCATTTACGCCTACTTGGCGGCGCGGCGTTTGATCGCTTCAATAGAACAGTCAGCCCACTGGTGGATGGCCGCATCGCGCGCGATGTAAACGACCAATGGCAAATCGGCGCACATGGCCGCTACGCCATGGAAACCTCCAACACAGATAACCGCCTGTTCGATGTTGGCGCGGATATCACGTATAAATTCTAAGAAGAAAAAGGGCATCTCATGAACGAATTACACAACACTCCTGAACCCGCACGTATCGCCGGCATTCGGGTCTCCGCCATTGTTGAAGCGGTGGTACTGCTTGTTGCCTTCACACTGATTGATTCCATCTTCGGAAATGGTCAGCGGTTCTGGGACATGAATCCCCATCCGTTCTGGATTCCGGTGTTACTCGTTGCAGCACAATACGGCACGAACGAGGCTCTGGTGGCGGTCGTCCTCGCAACTTTGTTCTATCTGGTTGGCAACATTCCGCCAATGGCAGAAGGTTCAAACCATTATGACCACCTCTATAATATTTGGGTGAACCCTATCCTGTGGCTCATCGTCGGCTGGCTGGTGGGTGAGCTTCGCCAGCGCCATATCCGCGAGCGTGACCGCCTGCGCCGCGAGGTGCTGGATTCGCAACAGCGCGAGCAGCTGATTTCGGATTCGTATAAATTTGTTCGTGGCCGCAAAGAGGCTCTGGAAGTGCAAGTATCCGGCCAGCTTAGCTCCTCGATCGAAGCGTACCGTGCTGCAAAATCGGTGGAAACGCTGGATCCTAAATCGGTGATGCAGGGTGTGGAGCGTTTGGTCAAATCGGTCATGGGCCCCCAGAAATTCTCGCTCTATGTGCTGCATGACAGCAAACTGACGGCGACCATTATTCATGGCTGGACTCCGACGGATCGCTACACACAAGAGATTGACTCCTTCAGTTCGCTCTATCAGGCGGCTGTGGGGAATCAGGAAACGCTGGTGATCGCCAACGAGCAACACGAAATCGCGCTTGATGGCCAGGGCATTCTGGCAGGGCCGATTGTTGACCCTGAATCGCGGCGCGTGCTTGGTATACTTAAAATCGAACAAATGGATTTTCTCTCTCTCTCGCTCAGTTCGGTAGAAACTTTCCGCGCGCTTTGCGACTGGATTGGAACTGCACTGGTCAACGCGCGTAATTACCAATCGGTGAAGTCCGAATCGATGGTGAACCCAGAGCGCAACCTCCTCACCTACAACTACTTCAAGCGCCAGAGCGACTACCTTGCAAAATTGGCAAAGCGCGTTGGCTTCGATCTCACGATGGTTGTTATCAAGCTGAATGACCCCAAAGCCTTGATGGATGCTGACCGTGTGACCATCGCTCGCCAAATTGGTGAGTCGGTGCGCTCGGTGTTGCGTAACGTTGACCTTGCATTTGATTACCAAACGGATGGTGAGGAATACTCGCTGCTGCTGCCCGCAACCTCGCAAGCCGGTGCGAATATCGTTCGCGATAAAATCGCGAAGGACATTGAGAAAAATCTGCGCGGCAAACGTGACGTAAGCTTCAACTATATTGTGCAGGCCGTTCATGAAGTCCGCTAGTTATTCAACCCAACCCAGCACGAACTATGACCGGGTGATCGAGGAAATCCTCGCGCCTGAGGATGTTCATGAAGTAAACACCATTTCCAACACCACGGCGACAAACGGCATATTCATTGTGCTCGCTCTTGTGCTGATTGTCGCGCATGCTGTTATTCTCTGGATGTTCATAAAAACAAGCATCTGGCCAGTCGTTCCGCTCCTTATCCATCTGGTTGTTTCTGCAATCGCCATTCTCATTACCTACGCACAATATAAAAAAGGGATGGATGTTCAGCATCTCGCGTTGATGACGATTGTGTCTTCTGTGGCCGGCATTTTCGGTGCCGTTGGCGCACTGCTTGGCTTCTTCACCACAGTGATTTTCCGCGCACGGTCACAGCAGTTCCAGGAATGGTACGAAAGCATCTTCCCGACGGATCACCTGTTTGAGCCCGAAGTAATTAACGACCGTATTGTTGAAGGAATCGATGAAAACCCACAGCACTATTCGGTGATGCCATTTATTGAAGTGATGCGTCTTGGCTCTGAAGGACAAAAACGTCGCGCGCTTGGAAAAATGACCGCTCGATTCTCGCCGCGTTTTGCGTCCGCATTTAAAATTGCACTATCGGATGCAAGTAATTCCATTCGCGTACAGGCCGCAACTTCGGTAGCTAAAATCGAGCGTGATTTTGGTAAGAAACTCGCACGGATTGAAACGGCGCGCGGTAAAGACCCCCGCAATCCCTACCTCACGATGGCGCTGGCTAAGTTCTACGATGACTACGCTTTTATCGGCGTACTCGACCCTGAGCTTGAAGCGCTGAACCGCGAACGTGCGATCAATACCTACAAATCCTACCTCCAGCAGGATCCCAATTCGTCGGAAGCATGGCTTGCCGTTGGCCGCCTAATGTTTCGTGCACACCAATGGGAAGAAGCGGCTGACTGGTTCCGTGCTGCGCTCGACCGTGGCTGGCACTCTGAACAAATGGTGATGTGGTATTTTGAAAGCCTCTTCCGCCTCAATCAATTCCGTGAACTGCGCCGTGCGATCCTCGAATATGGTCGCGGTGTGGTACACAAAGAAGAAATGCCGGCTGATGTTCGCAGCGCTGTGTCGATGTGGATGGAAGTTGCCTAAATCCAGAAAATTGAGAGTATGATCATGCAGGGAATAAACCAAAAAGCGGATATATGCCTGATTCTAGAGGGCACCTACCCCTATGCTACCGGCGGTGTTGCGGGGTGGACACATGCGCTCATTCAAGAACAGAGTCATCTGAGCTTCCATCTCTGCACAATTGTTCCGCGCGATGGTGAGTTGGAAATGAAATACCGACTACCAAGCAACGTAATTGGTCTAACAACTGTGCGCCTGAACGATCTACCAAAAGGCTCAGAGATGACGGGAGCAATGGCGGGGCGCGTACATAAAGCACTGCAAGATCCAATCCGCGCGCTCACTTCAGAAAAGCACATGCATCTGGCTGACCTTAAAAAAGTTATGGATGTTCTCTCGGGTACAAATGCATCGATTGGTACTAGCCTACTACTTGACCACGAACGCGCTTGGGAGCAGCTCGTCTCGCTTTACGAAGCATCGTATGACGACCATTCCTTCCTCGATTATTTCTGGTCCTATCGTTCGCTCGTAGGGGGCCTGTATTCCGTCCTGCTCGCCCCCCTCCCTCCAGCGGATGTATATCACGCTGTTTCGACAGGCTATGCAGGTCTCATGGCCGCCCGCGCAAAAGTGGAAACAGGCAAACCCGTGCTGGTTACCGAACATGGGATTTATACTAATGAACGCCGCGTAGAATTAACCTCCGCCGACTGGCTTGAAAACACTGCCTCGAAAGCACTTACAATTGATAAGCCACGCCGTGATCTGCGCGATATGTGGATTGACTCGATCAACAACTTCTCGCGCGTATGCTATCAGGCAAGCGATTCCATTGTGACGTTGTTCGCGGGCAACCAAAAAGCACAGATTGAAGACGGTGCTGATCCCGCAAAAATGAGCGTTATCGGCAACGGGGTCGATGTGGAGTATTTTTCGAAACTCACGCATCGTCGCCAGGAAACGCCAACCATCGGCCTTATCGGCCGCGTGGTGGCAATTAAAGACATCAAAACCTTCATTCGCGCCGTGTCGCTGCTGCGCCAAACCGCGCCAGACATTAAAGCCTACATCATCGGCGCGATAGACGATGACAAGGAATATTACGCAGAGTGCCTTAATCTCGTACAGCTGATGGGGCTTCAGCAATCCATTACTTTCACTGGCCAGGCACGGGTGGAAGAATATCTCCCGCTGCTCGACGTGCTGGTACTGACCAGTATTTCCGAGGCACAACCGCTGGTAATTCTTGAAGCTGGCGCCGCAGGAATCCCCATCGTTGCAACGGATGTGGGCTGCTGCCGCGAATTGATCGAGGGTACACAGTTTGAATCGCCTACCCTCGGCGCGGGTGGCATTGTAACCCCACTCGCAAGCCCCGCGTCAACGGCAGATGCAATCTACACCCTGCTTTCAGACAAAACGCTTTATGATAGCGCCAGCGCCGTGATGCGCGAGCGTGTACGGCAATACTATAATGGTAATATTCAACAACAGGCGTACCGGAATCTGTACGCCCAACACCTAAAACGCGCGTAATCGCAGGCGGAGAGACTCATGGCTGGTATTGGATTTGAACTAAACCGACTTGCACGGCGCGACGATCTGATGGGGATCGCAGGGGCATACCTCAACTCCGCATTTGCGATTGCGGGTCCGTGGCTCTTCACCGTGATTGCGCTTGCACTCACCACGTATCTTTATGGCGATAACGATGGTGTGGAGTTGCTCAACTTCCGCGGCGTGATCGTCTATAACTTCTCTTTCTCGCTCGCCCTCTCCGCCCCTGTTTACATGATGATGACCCGCTATCTGGCGGATCAGATCCACGTCAAAAATGTTACTACCGTGCCTACCGCTATGCTCGAGAGCATGATTGTGGTGTTCCTGTTCAACCTCGGCCTCGCTATTTTCTTCTATGGCTTCTACTTTAACATGAGCGTGCCGCTACGCCTTGCGGCTTTTGCCAACATGTTTCTGATTTCAGGCGTCTGGCTGCTTTCGGTCTACCTCACCGCGCTGAAGGACTTTGCCGCCGTGACCTGGACTTTCATCATCGGCATGACAGTTGCGGTACTCGCCGCCGAATATTTTGGTGACGGCTACGCTGCAGGCATGGTGGCAGGCTATGACCTTGGCCTCGCGGTCATTGTGTTCCTGCTGGCAGCCCGCGTGTTCGCCGAATATCCTTACCATCTCACAACGGATCTTGCGGTGCGCCCGTACTGGAGAAAATACTGGGAACTCGCGGTGGGCGGTTTCTTCTTCAACTGCGCCTTGTGGGTCGATAAATGGATCATGTGGTTCGCGCCGGAAGCGACCGTGCTCGATAGCAAACTCCGGTTTTTCCCCGACTATGACGCAGCGATGTTCCTCTCGGCGATGACCATTCTGCCAACCATCGCGCTCTTCGTCTTCTCCATAGAGACCGATTTCTTCCACCATTACCGCCGCTTCTATGGGAATATTCTGGCACATGCGTCGATGCGCCGGATCCGCCATTTCCACCAGAAAATCATGGATTCGATCACCGAAGGCGTGCGTAACCTGGTGTTGCTTCAGGGCGTGATTGCGTTCCTGGTGATTCTGCTGGCACCCCAGATTTTCGAGTGGCTTGGCATGTATTTTGTAAACCTCGGCATTTTCCGCCTCGGCACACTGGGTTCGTTCTTTCAGGTGCTGATCCTGTTTGCGACGATCATCCTCTTCTATTTCGACTGCCGCCGCGCGAACATGTGGATTTTTGGGTTCTACTTCGCGAGCAACACCATCTTCACGCTTATTTTTCTGCAGATGGGCTATAACTACTATGGTTATGGCTTCTTCCTTGCCTCGGCGATGACCTTTTTCCTCGCAGCGACAGTGCTCTTAATCCATGTCCGCAACCTGCCCTATCATGCGTTCATCACCAACAACAACTCCGTACAGGTGCCAAATATCGAAACCTCGGTGGATTACTACGAGCACGAAGGTATCTTCAACATGGGCGTCGACCGTATGGATGTGATCAACCCTGAACGCCGGCTGACGAACCTGGTTCGTCAGAAGCATAAGCCGGCATAGCCCCGCCCGTTTTGTTGCCCGTGAAACGCTGCAAACGTGTCACGGGCAACCGTTATATTCCGTAGTAATATTTTTACTTTACAAACGTGAAACCACTCTATAATTGGAATCGGCCGCTAACCCCATGGCGTGTAGAGATCCCTAGGGAGTCCGAATCTATTCCGGACTAAGCAAGGTGACCTTGGCACTGCTGTCATAAATCCGTCGCAAGGTTTGCTGGTGCGTTTTGTTTAACGTACTAATGAGGGTTTATGACATGCGAGGGTACACTTCGTCCGATTCCGCTGTAAAGCATTTACAGCCAGAGCAATCCGTTTACACCTACCGTCCGCACGCCTTAAAACGCGCGGTGGATGTCTTCTTGTCCGGTTTCAGCGGCAAGGTGATGTTTGCGGTAAAAACCAACCCCGACGAGCATGTCCTTAAGGACCTGTGGGCTGCGGGCGTGCGCCGGTTTGACGCCGCTTCGCTGCACGAGGTGGCCATGGTGCGCGGACTCTTCCCTGAGGCAGAAATTTTCTTCATGCACACCATCAAATCGCGCATGGCGATCCGTGAGGCGTATTTCACCTATGGCGTGCGTCATTTCTCGCTCGACTGTGAGGAAGAACTCGCGAAAATTCTGGCTGAAACCCAGAATGCGACCGATCTCGGCCTGCATGTGCGCATCGCCATCCCCAACACCTACGCCGAACTCGCCCTCACCGGCAAATTCGGCGCGACGTTGGACGCGGCACCGAAACTGCTCGCTTCGACACGCAGTGTCGCAGCGCATGCGGGCGTGTGCTTCCATGTCGGCAGCCAATGTATGCACCCGGATGCCTACAAGCTCGCCATCAAGCTCGCCAAGCAAGTGGTGAAGCAATCCGGCGTGCGGATCGACTCGTTCGACGTCGGTGGCGGCTTCCCGTCCATCTACCCGGGCATGACCCCGCCGGACATGAGCCAGTATTTCAACGCCATTCACGACGCAACGCGCGACATCATCCGCCAGCATGGCTGCGAGCTGATGGCCGAGCCTGGCCGTGCACTGGTGGCCGAATCCGGCGCAGCGATTGTGCGGGTGGAATGCCGCAAGGGCGATTTCCTCTACCTGAATGACGGCACCTATGGTTCGCTGTTCGATGCGGGTGTGCCGAAATTCATCTTCCCTGCCCGCCTGCTTGGGCGCACCGGCGCGGAAGAGGAAAAAGGCTTCAGCTTCTATGGCCCAACCTGCGATACGCTCGATTTCATGCCCGGCCCGTTCTTCCTTCCGGCGGACGTGCGCGAGGGCGACTATCTCGAAATCGGCCAACTCGGCGCCTATGGCCGCACGATGGCGACCCGCTTTAACGGGTTCTCCGTCGCGCACCAGGTGGTGACCGTGAAGGACGAGCCGTTGATGAGCATGTACGCGCAACAGCCGCTGCGTAAAGTGGTGTTCGCGTAAATGTTTGGCTATTTCAAGCGTTCCAAAGCTGACTTGAAGTCGGAGTTGCTTGAAATCCTTGCTGACACTAGACGGATGCTAGCATTAGCTGAAAATGATTTTTCATGGTCATCATGGGAAGATGCAGCTTCTGCCTTGCAAGAACTAGACAATCTCACTAAAGAAATCGCCGATAGTGAAAAACCTAACTTTCAAACTCTAGACATTCTATTTTTGCCCACTGGTCCAGTCCAAGAAGTAAGCGTAAGTAGTGGTTGGGGTAAGAAATTTTTAAAATTAGCCGCACGTTTTGATCGCGTGCAATCGAAATATGGAGAATGAAATGACTGCTGCCACCAAACAAAAAACCAACGCCAAAGCCGAGCTGCTGCCGATGCGTAAGGTGGCACTGCGGTAACGCCTAGCCCCACATAAGGTAGCCCTCATGGTGATATTCGACAATGACGAACTTCATCGTATATACGATGAAGTTAACACCATGTTTCAGCAATTTCATGGGGCTGTCTCTGAGGAAGGCTATAAGGAAGCGAAGCATTATTTAGATCATGATGAGATAGAGATTGCATTCGAATATTTATGCCTTGCCTTACTAGAAGCTGCGGTAAAAATTTTGCCAGAACAAAAAGCAAAACTACTTAATCTCGCGTACCGATTGGGACTAGATACCGACGATGCGATGCACATCGACACGCTGGCCAGAATTAAACAAGAATTCTAGCGTTTTGGCCTTGTCTAACTCCGTAAATTGATTTAATCCCCCTAGCTTATTATTGACTTATATCTGGAGACCACCATGACCGCTGCCACCAAACAAAAAACCAACGCCAAAGCCGAGCTGCTGGGCAAAACCGTCGAGCATATCGACATCACCAGCTTCGACGCCCGCCCGATCATCGACGGCATGGCGAACATGAGCTTCACCAGCCGCGACCTCGCGCGCGCCGCGGGCATCTATAACCAGATGCTGGCCGACAAAGACTGCTCCATCATCCTCACCCTTGCCGGCTCCACCAGCGCGGGCGGCTGCATGAAACTCTACGCCGACCTCATCCGCTTCAACATGGTGGATGCGATTGTGGCGACCGGCGCAAGCATTGTCGACATGGACTTCTTCGAGGCGCTGGGCTTCAAGCACTACCATGGCAGCGCGAGCGGGCAGGACGATAAATACCTGCGCGAGCTGTATATCGACCGCATCTATGACACCTATATCGACGAGGAAGAACTGCAAGCGTGTGATGGTACAATTCTCGAGATTGCCAATAGCTTAGAGCCAAGAGCTTACTCATCACGTGAATTCATCCGCGAGATGGGTAAATGGCTCGCCGCTGGCAACGCCAAGAAAAAAGACAGCCTCGTGCAGCTCGCGTATGAGCATAACGTGCCGATCTTCTGCCCAGCTTTTGTTGATAGCTCGGCGGGGTTCGGCCTCGTGAAGCATCAGGTGGATAATCCGAAAAAGCACATGGTGCTCGACGCGATTGCCGACTTCCGCGAACTGACCGACATCAAAATCAAAGCGGGCAAAACCGGCCTGCTGATGGTGGGCGGCGGCGTGCCAAAAAACTTCACGCAGGACACCGTTGTCTGCGCCGAAATCCTCGGCCATGAGGACGTGGAAATGCATGCTTATGCGATTCAGATCACCGTGGCGGATGTGCGCGACGGAGCTTGCAGCTCCAGCACCCTCAAGGAAGCCTGCAGCTGGGGCAAGGTCGATACCGCGCTCGAGCAAATGGTGTTCGCCGAGGCTGGCAGCGTCATGCCCCTGCTCGCCAGCGACGCCTACCACCGCAACCACTGGAAAACCCGCGCCAAGCGCGAGTTCGCCAAGATGTTTGCGTAAGCATCAGGCTGATTTCCAGCATGAAACGCCGCCCCTCATTGGGCGGCGTTTTTATTCTTCGGAAGCCTGGCCTAGCGCCCACGACGCCGCGCCGGGACGATTATCTCCGCCTCTACCTGCTTTGGTGAGTGTCTCTAGATAGGACTTTTTCGTTGCTTGCTTCGCATGTTGCGGTTGCGTTTTGAGCTGAATCATGCCGTCGAATATAGGATTATCCTTGATTAGATGATCGATTTGGTGGCTGTTCTTATTTTGCAAACCAAGCACACCCAACACGCTATTGGCAAAATCAGGCGGTGTACCGAGTTCAAGTGCATAATTATAGCTGCAATCCGAATCGAGACCCGATAGCCGCATTTCTTTACCATTTAGAGGCTTAATTCCAAGTCCGGCTTTTTCCAGATAGGGAGCCGCCACCGAGGTCGCATAAAGTTTCGCCGGCTTTTCGCCTTCTCTGGTAAAACGCAGCTGATCAAAGTTTATACATAAACGCAAAACTTCCGCCGGCCGCAGACCCTGCTCACGAAAATCTTTGCCTTTTAAATGATCGAATTTCATACAACTCTCCACTGAATAGCACCAATATAAAGCAATTCGCCCGGCTCGTGTGTTACAGTTTTATGACAATTGCCTTACCCCACATGAGCTGTTGAAAAACCCTCGGAAATCACTAGCCAACAGGGTTTGCGCTGCTATGGTAGCCGCCGTTTCAAAGATCAGGACAGGGGCTCCCATGGCTGGTGCAGACGTCAAGGAATTCACCGTATTTGGCCTCAAAATGTGGCAGCAGGTGGTAATCTGCCTCATTCTTGGCATTATCACCGGGCTTTATTTCAAGGAACAGGCAGCGGGGCTGAAAGTGCTCGGCACGGTGTTTATCACCCTCATCAAAATGGTGGTGGTGCCGCTGATTTTCCTCGCGCTGGTTTCCGGCATCACCAGCATGGCGGGCAGCGCGAATTTCAAACGCGTGGGCCTTAAGGGCGTAGTGGCGTATGTCGCTACGGCACTGTTTGCAGTGGTGATCGGCCTCGTCGCCGGGCATCTGTTCCAGCCGGGCGCAGGGCTGCATGTCAACATCAACGACTTTACCGGCGGCGCGCATGCGGCCACGCCCGAAGCGCCCCCGATGAACGTGCAGGACTTCCTCCTCAACCTCATTTCACCCAATATCTTTAAATCCTTTGCCGAGGCCAACCTGCTGCAGGTGATTGTCTTCGCCGTCATGTTCGGCATGACTGTCAACAGCATGGGCGACAAATCCGCGCATATGCGCACGCTCATCCACGACTTCGCGCATGTGATTTTCAAGATGATTGAGTATATCGTGCGCCTCGCTCCGCTCGCCGTGTTTGGCTACATGGCGTGGACGGTGGGCACCCAGGGGCTCGACGTGCTGCAAATTCTGCTGGTGCTGGTCGCCGCCGTCATCAGCGCCTGCGTGGTGCAGTATGTGCTCTACGGCGTGATGATCGCCCTGTTCGCGCGCCTTAACCCCCTCCCGTTCTACCGCAAGCTGGTGACGACGCAGGTGATGGCGTTTTCGACCTCCTCCTCGAAAGCGACGCTGACCACCGCGATGCGCGAGATCGAAACCAAACTCGGCGTCAGCTCGCAAATCAGTAAATTCATGCTACCGCTCGGCGCGGCAGTGAATATGAGTGGCACGGCGATTTACCTCGCCATCTGCGCCCTCTTCTTCGCCCAGTTCTTTGGCCATGAACTCCACATGGCGGACTACGCGATGCTGCTGGTCACCTGCACGCTCGGCTCCATCGGCGCGGCGGGTATTCCCTCTGGCTCCATCATTTTCATGGGCATGGTGCTCAACTCCGTCGGTCTGCCGATTGAAGGCATCGGCCTCATCCTCGGCGTCGACCGGATTCTCGACATGGTACGCACGATGATCAACATCACCGGTGACTGTGCGATTACGCTGATTATCGATGCTACCGAAGATACCCTCAACAAAGAAACCTACAACGCGTAAGGTCGTTATGAAATTTCCATTCCATCTTTTCCGCACTGTTCCGACCTATGACTTCATCGGTTACCGCAAGGCGGGCTTCGCGCTCACCATCATCGGTGTCATTGCAACATTTGTTTCCCTCGCGCTGAATGGCCTCAATTTCGGCATCGACTTCGCTGGCGGCGTGGTGATGGAAATCCGCACCGAGCAAACGGCGGATGTGAGCAAAATGCGCACGCTGCTCGAGACGGAAGAGACCAAGAATGCCAGCCTGCAATCCGTTGGTGCGGAAGGCCGCAACGTGATGATCCGCCTGAAACCGGAAGGCGACAAAAAGCAAAACGAAGTGGCGCAGGCCGTCCGCAGCGTGCTCGATAGCGGCTACGGTGCACCGATCGAATATCTGCGGGTGGATTATGTGGGCCCGCAAGTAGGCGGCGAACTGGTGCGCGGCAGCTTTATCGCGCTCTTCGCCGCGATGGGGGCGATGGCGCTGTACCTGTGGTTCCGTTTCGAGTGGCAATATGGCGTGGGCGGCATTCTCGCCCTGCTGCATGATGCAATTCTCACCGTTGGGTTTTATTCGGTGACCGGCATCGAATTCAACCTCACCTCCGTCGCCGCGGTGCTGACAGTGATCGGCTATTCCATCAACGACTCCGTGGTGATCTACGACCGCGTGCGCGAGAATCTGCGCAAGTTCAAGGTGAAGTCGGTGCCGGATGTGCTGAACCTCGCCATCAACGAAACGCTGGCGCGGACCTTCCTCACCGGCGGCACGCTGCTGATGGCACTCATCGGTCTTGTCACCTTTGGGGGCGAGGTGCTGTTCGGCTTCTCTGCAGCGATGATTTTCGGGGTGATCGTCGGCACCTATTCGTCGATTTATGTGTCGTCGACCATCCTTGTGTACCTCAACCTGCGCCGCTCGGAACTGATCGAGAGCAAAGCCTAACGCACTTCTTTTTTTATAGGAGCATCTTATGACCGTATCGCGTTGGATTATTGGCGGACTCGTCGCACTGGTGGCGTATCTCTCGCTCACGCCGGATAAATTCCCCTACCCGCCACAATTTGTGGAGCCGCGCGATATTTCGATGCAGACCCTATCTGCACCGCCTGCCCCAGAGTCGAAAGAATTCAAGCACGAACTGGATGGCATTATCGCCCGCCAAGCCAAGCTGACAGACAAAGACAAAGCCGCCATTCTCAGCGAAGACCATATCAAGCCAGAAATGCTCATCTACCCCGTGCTGGGGGAGCAATATACGCCGGAGCATTACCCTGTGCTCTATACATTGCTGAAACATGCCGCGTCGGATGCGTGGCGCCTGTGTGACATGACGCAAGACTACTGGCGCAGCCCGCGCCCATGGGGGGCGGATCAGCGCGTGAAACTGCTGGTTTCCTCGATCACCCGCCCCGGCTACCCGAGCGGCCACACCACCACCAATGCGGTGTGGGCAGAAGTGCTGAGCGAGCTTTTCCCAGAGAAACGCGCAGCCCTGTTCACCCGCGCCTACGCCATCGGCGAACACCGAATCGATGCTGGAGTACATTTCCCGCATGACGTAGAAGGCGGCAAGAAACTCGCCAAAGCCGTGTTCAGTAAAATGCGTGAGCGTGAATCCTACAAACGCGAACTCGCCGCCGCTGCCGCGGAACTGAAGGCCATGAAGGAAGAAGACGCTGCCGCGAAGCGTGCGGGCAAGAACTAAGCCGCGTTCTCGACCTTCAGCGCTGCACTATTTTTTTTTACGCCTTCGAGTTTGCTCTCAGCCTCTTTGAGGTTGGCAAGCGCCGTCGCGAGCGATTTCTCCTCGCCGCAGAAGGTCATGCGCACATGCCAGTCCTGCTGGGCGGCGGGTGAATCCGGCGCATAGAACGGCGCGCCAGGCACGCAGCACACGCCGGCAACATTCACCAAGTAGCGCATCATCGCGGCTGGGGAGTCGATGCTGTATGCCTCGCCCGTCTCGGAAAGGCTCGCGGACACGGTGACACCGCTGAGGCCTAAGAAATCTACCCAGCCATAAATTGTCGCAGCCGGCGCGTTCACCGACGCGGTGTTGAGCGCAGCAACACCATCAATCAGCATCTGGCGTTTTTTGCCAAGCATCTCCACCGTGCGGCGGATAAAATCGTCACCATACATCAGTGCGGCCTGCGCCTTAATCTGCGCCTCAACCGCCATGCCGCCGCCGCGATTCTCGTTCCAGAGTTGCAGGCTTTTTACCATGTTCGCGTTTTTGCTGACCACAAAGCCCACGCGCTGCCCTGCCATGCCGTATTCTTTCGAAACGGTGCGGAATACCGCCACGCGGCCTGCCTCGTAGAGTGCTTTTTCTGTAGCACCGCGGATCAACGCTTCGGAAATCGGGCGGTCGAACACCAGCTTGCCATACGGGTCGTCGTTCACCACCAGCGTTTTTTCAGTCGTGTTTTTCACCTCGGCAAAGAACGCATCACGCTCCGCTAGCGTATAGTTCGCGCCCGTGGGGTTGCTTGGCGCGTTGATGAGCACGCCCGCCGGTTCGCCGTATTTCGCTTTGGCGGCCTTGAAATCTTCCGCGCGCATCAACCCGTCCGCCGTGGCGACCTCGACGAGCTTCACGCCTGCGGGGAACATGTCGTAGTTCGTGGGCCAACCCGGCGCGGCAACAAACACCACATCACCCGGCTTGAACACGCAAAGCGCGCCATTGAGCGCCCCTTTTCCACCATTGCCGATGCACACATCCGCCGCCGTCGCTGGCAGACCGGTGTCGCGCGCGAACGTCGCCGCCGCCGCCGCACGCAGCGAGGGCAAGCCAGGAGTTTCCGAATAGGCATTGACGCGCGACGGATCACGCAGGGTTTTGAACGCCGGATTCTCTGCATTCTCTGGCTTCTTGGCATCCGCATAGAGTGCGGCGACCCAGCCCTCTACCTCACCATCCTGCGGCTTGGGGAACAAATCGCCGATGGTCATCGTCTCGACCGACTTGCCACGTTTCTTCGCCTCTTCCGCGAGAAGCCCCGCGCTCATGGTTGGCGAACCGCGCATCTCGTGCACTGGGCGCACCGTAAATTCATAGAACATATGAGTCATAACATCCTCGTAGTTTTGTTGCCTTTTGCTAGACCCGGTGATGGCTGATTTCAAGCTGAATTTGGCTTTCTCACGCTGATAAATCGGTAAAGCGCGAGTGCGATAAACAAGGTCGCCATCCACCAAGTTTGCCAGATGCCAAACGACGATAACCCCGTAACAAAGTAACTGGTAATGATAGCACCGCTAAATGCCAGATCTATACCTCGATGCTGATAGGATGATCGCCACGCACGCAGCACTAAAAACAGAGCTGATACACATAGAATCAAACCTACCCAACCAAGCTCAAGCTGAATTTGCAGCGCCGTACTGTGAGGATGAAGTGGCGGCGTACGCATGCCATCCGGCACAGACATATCCTCCGGAAAAGGAACGGCTCTAGTGGCATCGAGCCCCCAACCAAACCATGGGCGCTGCGATGCCGACTCAATCAGTTCACGCCAGATATGCACTCGATGCGCATCCGAATCAGGGAGCATCTGCTTTACTTCTGGTGCATCAAAAAAAGGTTTTTCAAGTACAGAAAATAGGGTCGTAAAGCTTAGTAAAAAAAGAGGAAGAACAACTGTGAGCGCCCGCGCCGAAAAGTTGGGCCACCGCTGAATCATTAAAAATGCGATGGCTCCTGATAGTAAGCCCAGCTGTGCGGACTGACTGCCGCTAGAGAATAGCGCCCCAGCAAGCAACCCGGATACTACCCAGCGAAGCCGCTTTTCTCCTACCCTGTATAGCCCCGCCACGATGATCCAGATAAAGACCGAAAGCGCGCAAAGCCCGCGATTGACGTTTTTATCGATGAAGCGCTCGTAATTGGCATTTGCGAGATGGTATGCATGATAAATCAGGCCACCCGAAGGGAGAAGCTCCGACAACATGAGCAGGCTTACGAAAACGGCTGCATAAGCCATAAGCCGTAGTCCACGCGATGAAAGCTCTGGCATTCGCGACACAGAGAGACAGGCTAATACTCCAAGAAAAACTATCGACGATACGCGTAGCGCGCTAGTGAAAGAATGTTCCGGCGCAATCGACCAACTCACACTTAAGAAAAACCAGACTAACACCAAAAAAACGGCTGCAACAGGTGGGTTGCGCCACGAACGCAGGCGCATCTGCCGAGCCGAAGGAACAGATGCCAAAATAATCAGCGTAAGCAGAATGAGCACAGGTGTCATCGCCATGCCGCTAAAAAAAACAATCACGGGAAGCAGGATAATCAATGCATGGAAGATAGTGGTAAGCATAGAAACCTCTTGCGTGAATCGTGATTTCTAGCATCAGTATATCTCATGCAAACTGGAATCTATCAAAAAACCCACTTACGTTACCCGGCAACGGACTTATGGCAGTCTGGCATCGTTCATTTGCCGATCGCAGCCCTGCTTACGCCGGGCGCGCTGGCTCTGGCAGCCATTACCTGGCTGCCAGAGCCACGGCATTTTTGTTTCATTGCGGATCCGTTTGCACTCCAGCGCAACGGAGAGTTGACCGTGTTTGTAGAAGCGCTCGACTACCGCATCAAGTGCGGCGAAATTCATTATTACCGCTATGATGCTGCGTTTCATTTATTGGATCAGGGCGTCGCGCTTAAAACATCCTTCCACCTCTCCTACCCCTACCTGATTGAGGAAAAGGGCGAGGTCTATATGCTGCCGGAGCAGCACCAGAGCGACAAGCTGACGCTCTATCGTGCCGCGCGATTCCCCGATCAGTGGGAACCTGTCGCGACCTTGCTTGATATGCCCGCGATTGATGCAAGCATTATCCAGCACGAGGGCAAATGGTGGATGTTTTACGCCCTTCCCGGTGATGACAAACGCCCGTTGCGCGAGCTTCACGTAGCGTATGCGGATAGCCTGTTTGGGCCATGGACAGTGCATCCCCGTAATCCAGTGCGCACGGGTCTGGAGTCTTCGCGTCCTGGCGGCACGCCATTTCATCACGAGGGGCAGCTCTATTTACCGACGCAGGACTGTCGCAAAAGTTATGGTGATGCAATTACCCTGCTGCGTATCGATGCACTCACCCCAACAACATTTGCCGCAACACCCGTAACGCGCCTCTCGCCGGATGGCGTTTACTTCGCCTACCCGGATGGGCTGCACACGCTTTCCGCCTGCGGGGATGTCACGCTGATCGACCTGAAGCGCGTGGATTATTCACGCCACCGCAAATGGATTAATCTCGAACGGCGGATACGCAGGCTGCTACCTATTTAGGTGCATCTGCCTGTTGTAGTGGGTGCGCGGCGACAAATGCAGGGAGTGCCTCGCAGGCTTCCACGATGCGATTGATGGTGGGGTATGGCGCAAGATCAAGCTTCCAGCGCCGCGCACCGAACATTTGTGGCACCAGGCAACAATCTGCCATCGTCGGCGCATCGCCCACGCAGAACTTTCTGGTATAGGGCGAGGTCGCCAGAATCTGCTCCAGCGTGTCAAATCCTTCTTTTATCCAGTGCTTTATGAAGGCGACAGCAGCCTCTTCGCTCTGCCCCATTTCGCCTTGCAGATATTTGCGTACTTTGAGGTTGCCGAGCGGCGAAATATCCGCCGCGACCCACAGCGACAACGCACGAATATGCGCTCTGTCAAGCGCGTCACCGGGCAGAAGTTTATGCGTGTTGGGGTAGGCTTCGTCGAGATATTCCATGATCGCGAGCGACTGGCTGAGACGATGGCCCGCATCGACCAGCGTCGGCACGTTGCGTTGCGCGCTCACCTTTGCATAGGCGTCGGATCTCTGCTCGCCTTTGGTGAGGTCAACGTAATGCATCTCCGGCGTCAACCCCTTCAGGTTCAGCGCAATGCGCACCCGGTAGGAGGTGGAGGACTGGAAGAAGCTGTAAAGCTGCACCTACGCCGCCTTTTTCGCGTAGGCGTATTGCACCAGTTTCTGGCTGATGGCGCCAAAAATGCTTTTTCCTTCTTTGTCGAGCATCTCGATCCGCACGCGCTCACCAAATTTCATAAACGGCGTTTTCACCTCGCCCGTGCTGAGCTTCTCCAGCGTCTGCTGCTCCACAATGCACGACGATCCGACGGAGGTGTCTTTGTTCGAAACCGTGCCGGAACCGACCACCGTACCCGCCGTGAGGCGACGAGTTTTGGCCGCATGTGCAATCAGCGTGGGGAAGTCGAACACCATGTCGACACCTGCATTTGGCTTGCCGAAAAGCACGTCGCCACGATGGGTGATGAGCGGTAGATGCACCTTGCCGCCGTCCCACGCGTCGCCCAGCTCGTCCGGCGTGACCGCGACCGGCGAGAAGGCACAGGTCGGCTTGCAGTTCACGAAGCCGAAGCCTTTTTGCAGTTCTTCCTTCGCCATGTAACGCAGCGACACATCGTTCACCAGCATCAGCAGCTTCACGTGTTTACGCGCATCTGCCGGGGTGATGCCCATCGGCACGTCGTCCGTCACCACGGTCACCTCGGCCTCGAAGTCGATGCCCCAGGATTCATCCGCCAGTTCGATATCGTCCGTCGGCCCGACAAAACTATCCGACAGGCCTTGATACATCAGTGGGTCTGTCCAGAAGCTCGGCGGCATTTCCACCCCACGGGCGCGGCGCACCAGCTCCACATGGTTTACATAGGCCGAACCATCCACCCACTGATAGGCGCGCGGCAGTGGCGCTGCGCATTTGGTTGTATCGAACGCAATCGCGCCCGTTACTTTACCTGCATTGAGGTCAGCATAAAGCACCCCAAGCTTCGGCGAGAGATTCGCCCAATCATCAAGCGCGGCTTGCATTGTCGGTGCGACGCTAGCGGCGCTTATGGCCTTGGTGAGGTCGCGGCTGACAACATGCAGCGCACCGTCGCGCGTGCCATTTTTAAGGGTAGCAAGTTTCATGGTCTTCTCCTTAGTCCAATCTATTAAATATAAATTGTATTTGCTGGGTTACTTGTTCCAAACGTGATGTTGCAGGATTCAAATTGAGGATTATCGATGATATCCATTCTCCACTGATTTGAGAATGTTAATCTGAGAATCGCATCCTCGAATTCATTATCCGCTAAAATTTCTATATTGGTAACAGATTTTCCCAAAAGACATGTTAGCCAAAATGCCTCTTTTTCTCGGTTCTCGTTATACACTGAGAAGTCCAATGTTTCATCGGCATAAATCTTCCATCCTGTTTCAACAAAAATAGTAATATCCTGTGCATCACCCACGGCTTCATAATCACAAAACAAAAGTGAAAAGGAGAACTTACATATCGTAACAGCAGCTACTTCCTTTTTAAGGAATAAAGAAAAATGCTCTCGTAATCTGTTGAAGCCTTTCATGCGTTATCTTTATTCTTTCCAGCTCTCCGTATAGCCCTTCCACTCGGAGGATTCAATCTCCGGTGCGATATCCACCGCATCGCGCGTGTCGACCATCACCGCCACTTCGTCGAGCATCTTGATTGGGTCGGTCGGTTTGCGGTTTTTATCCGCCTCCTCCGCCAAGCGGAACGCCTTGGGGTGCGGCCCATGCGCGAAGCCCATCGGGTGCAGCGTCGCCATGCCGGGGTGGATATTGTCGCGGCTGAAGAACTGGCCGTGGTGGTAGAAAATAATCTCATCGAAATCATTGTTCGAATGGTAGAACGGCACTTTCAGCGCGCCGGGGTCCATCTCCGCCGGACGCGGCGCGAAGGTGCAGACAATAAAACGATTACCGACAAACGTGGTGTGCGCGGATGGCGGCAGGTGGTAACGGTGGCTCATCAACGGCCTAAACTCGCGCCAGTTGATTTTCACCGGCAGATTATCGCCATGCCAACCCGTCACATCCAGCGGGTTGAACGGATAGGTCACGGTCGAGAACTGGCCGCGATGGCGCATCACCACTTTCCATTCCTTCTCGTCCATCTGGTCGCGGTAAGCCTCATTCAGCTCCGGCACATCCAGCATCGCTGGGTCGAAAATCGCGTGCTCTCCCACCATGCCCTTATCCGGTAGGCGGTAGCCATCGCCCTTCGACTCGATGAGAATAATCTGCGCCGTGCCTTTAGCAGTCACGCGCCATTTCGCGCCGCGCGGCATGGTAATGTAATCACCCGCAGTGAAGGTGAGATGCCCGAAATCGCAGTAGAGGTCGCCCTCGCCCGTGTGAATGAACAGCAGCTCGTCGCCATCCGCATTGGTCACGAGGTGATCCATCGCGCCGGAAAGCTGCCAGTAGCGCATGCTCATCGTGCCGTTATGGAACATCGGCACCGCTGCCCATGGGCTGGTGCTGCTCTCGGTGAATTTGGTGAGGTCATATGCACGTGGGCGCAGATCGCCTTCCCACGCAATCCAACCGGTGGGTTTATGCGTGTGGTGCAGCTGGGTGACGGGGCCGAAGAAGCCCTCGCGCCCGAACTCACGTTCATAGGTGCCCTTCGGCAGATCGCAGTGCGACTGCCGAGACGCCGTACCCGCCACGCGGGGGAAAGTGATGTATTTTCTCATGATAGACCTCTTCTTTATCGTCATTCCTGCGAAAGCAGGAATCCACTTGATAAGGAGATCCCCGCTTTCGCGGGGATGACAAAATAAACTCTGCTTAAATCACACCACGCTTGAGCTGGTCTTCCTCGATGGAAACGAACAGCGCGCGGAAATTGCCTTCGCCGAAACCTTCATCGCCTTTACGCTGGATGATTTCGTAGAAGATGGGGCCAATCACCGTACCGGTGAAGATTTGCAGCAGTATGCCACCATCGCCCAGGCCTTCTTTCGATTCCGGCGCACCATCGATGAGGATGCCGTTTTTCTGCAGGCGCGGCAGGTCCTCGTTCTGCCATGGCAGGCGCTTCGGCACGCCTTCATAATAGGTCGCGGGCGGCGCATCCATGAACTGAACACCCTTTGTTTTCAGCGTTTCAACCGTGGTGTAGATATCGTTGGTGGTCAGCGCGATATGCTGAATCCCCTCGCCTTTATACTGGCGCAGATATTCTTCGATCTGCGATTTATCGTCCGACGATTCGTTGATCGGAATACGGATTTTGCCGCAGGGGCTGGTCATCGCCTTTGATTTGAGGCCGGTGAGTTTGCCCTCGATGTCGAAGTAACGGATCTCGCGGAAGTTAAAGAGCTTCTCGTAGAAGTCCGCCCATTTCTCCATGTTGCCGCGTTCCACATTGTGCGTGAGGTGGTCGATATAACCAAAGCCCACGCCTTTGGGGTGCTGGTCAACGCCCGGCAGCGGCACAAAGTCGATATCATAGATACTCTGTTCGCCGTAACGGTCCACCAGATAGAGCAAGCTGCCGCCGATACCCTCGATCGCCGGAATCGCGAGCTCCATTGGCCCTGCTTTGCTCTCCACAATTTTTGCGCCGAGTGATCGCGCACGCTCGATGGCTTTTGTCGCATCTTTTACGCGGAAGGCCATCGCGTTCGCCGAAGGGCCATGCGCGTTATAAAAGTGCGCAGCCTGACTGTTCGGCTCACTGTTGAGGATAAAATTCGTATCGCCCTGACGCCAGAGATAGACGTTTTTCGAGCGGTGCTTGGCGATTTTCTCGAAGCCAAGGGTGGTAAAAAGCTTCTCAAGCTCTGCCGGGTTCTCGGCGGCATATTCGACGAACTCAAATCCGTCGGTGCCCATGGGGTTGATATCGCTGTCGTTGATTTCTTTCATTGCTGCTTGCGCCATGACGTTCTCCTTACGCGTGAAAGTGGCAGGCACCATAGCGCCCACACGGCCTCAGCGCAACCCCGAAAGGGGCATAAAACCACTGGATATGAGGCCGCAGAATGCTATAGTCGAAGGGGTTAAGGCTTAACATTTCACCCCGGGCATGGCTTGAGCAAAGTCAATGCGGTCAGCACTCCCTCCGCGCAGGATGGGTCGCCTTACATCGCTTCAGCCCGGAGATTAGGTATGGTTGTGCTCAAAGAAGTCAACATTCAGCTCCGCGGCGACTACGCGCATGCTAACGCCGATGGCACCATTGATTTCTCGTGGGATCGCCTGACGGAGGAAGACCACGCCATGTGGCGTTTTCTCTATAATCGCTCGATGCCCATCATCGCGAATCGCGCCTGTAAGGAATATCTCGAAGGCATCAAGGCGCTTGATTTCGACAACGAGCCGGGCATTCCCCATTTCGACCGGGTGAACGAGAGGCTGATGAAGCTCACCGGCTGGCAGATGGTGTGGGTGCCAGGCCTCGTCGCGCCGGAGCCGTTCTTTGAAATGCTCGCCAACCGCAAATTCCCAATGACGACCTTCATCCGCAAGCCGCATGAGGTGGATTATCTGCAGGAGCCAGACCTCTTCCACGAGATGTTCGGCCATATCACCATGCTCGCCAACCCACTTTTTGCGGATTATTCCTGCGAATTCGGCAAGGGCGGCACCAAGGCACACCGGCTTGGCTACCTGCCTTATCTCGAATCACTTTACTGGCACACGATCGAATTCGGCCTCATCAACACGCCGGATGGGCGGCGGATTTACGGTGGCGGCATCACCTCCTCCCCCGGCGAGTCGGTGCATTGCCTGAGTGAAAAAGCCACCCATGTGGCCTATGACGTAAAGCGCATCATGCGCCAGAAATACCGCATCGATAGCTTCCAGCATCATTATTTCGTCATCGACAGCTTCGAGCAGTTGCTTGAAAGCACCCGGCCAGACTTCACGCCGTATTACGAGGAAGTCAGCAAGCTGCCCGCGGTTGGCATCGAAGAACTACTGCCGACGGACGTGATTATCCAACGCGCGGTTTAGCGTTAGCAAAAAACCAAATTCTATTGCCAAGCGCTTATCGTTCGTTATTCTCCTGACAAGAAAGGGGAATCTATGCGTTTTGAAGAGAGCGATAACGCTGCGCCGAGCCGTATGGATTTCGTGCCGCGCGAACGCCGTAACCAAGGGCAGCAGCTCGTTACCTATTCTCTGCTTATTATCACGCTTGTATTGGCGTTTGGCTATGTGCCTGCCCTGCGCAACATGGCCATCGCGCCGCTGCTGACGGTGATTGCCGTCGCCAGCCTCTGTTTTTATGTGATTTACCGCTACCAGCAAGCACTCGATCTGGTGATGCACACGGAATTTCAGAATCTTTTGTTTTCGCAAGGCATGGTACTTGGCTCAACCTTCTGCCTCATCGTTCAGCGCGATGGCACCATTGCCTATGCTGGGGATGGATTGCGCGATATCTTTGGCCATAACGATTACTCCAACTCCGCCGCGCTTGATACACTCTTCACCAATGGCGGCGTCAGCAGAAGCGACCGCGACCGAATCCTCAGTGCGATTTATAATAACGTGACAGATCGGCTCGTGTTTCCGCTGACCTTGCCGGATGGCACCAGCACGACTTTCATCCTCACGCTGGAGCCCATGGCACGGCCCGCAGGTCATGTCCTTGTTCGTGGCCGCGAATACCACAGCGAGCGTTCCGGCATACAACTTCTGCCAGATATGCTGCGCTCCACTTCGGCGGAAAAGCTCGACCATATGCTCGCCACCACACCCGTTGCACATTATACGACGGACGCGTTTGGCCGCTTTGAATACGTCAATCAGGCGTTCGAAACCTGCCTTGGTTATTTCCCCGGCGAGGTGCTTGATACGCGCCTGACCATAACCTCTGTGCTGCGTTTTCTGGCCGGCGCACCTCTCGAGGACGATTACACCATTGCTGATTTTGCGGGCCATGCAAGCATTGCCAATAAAGCAGGCGAATTTATTGATTGCCTGCTGTTTCAAACCATTATCCGCGATGAGCGCGGGAAAATAACCGGTGCCACCGGCAGTATCGTCATCGCCAACATTCTGTAACGCAGCTTATGCCCTACTCAACCCTTACCATTCAACGCTTCATTGAGCTCTCGCCCGTAGCGTTGCTGCGGCTCGACCAACAAGGCCTTATTGTCGAGGCGAACCCCTGTTTTCGCCAATTGATGCGCGGTAGCTACCCCGAAGGGCGGCAAGCGCCATTGGAAGACCTGCTCGACCTGCAAGACCGCGCTCGCTTTAAGGATGCCTTCGCGCAGCTTCTGAGAAACGAAACTGTGGCACCGCTCTCGCTCACCATTCTACGCGAGGGGGGCGAACCGCTGATTGCGCACACGCTGATGAGCCGGATGGACCCGGGCAATGATATGAAGACGCTGATTGTGCTTCACCTTATCGACCAGACGGACCAGAAAAACCTCGAGCAACGCTTTGCCCATAGCCAGAAAATGCAAGCCGTCGGCCAACTTGCAGGCGGTGTCGCGCACGACTTTAACAACCTGTTGACGGCCATGATCGGCTTCTGTGACCTGCTGCTGATGCGCCACCAGGCGGGTGACCCGAGCTTTGCCGACATCATGCAAATTAAGCAAAACGCCAACCGCGCGGCGAACCTCGTGCGGCAACTTCTTGCCTTCTCGCGCCGGCAAACGCTGCAGCCTAAAACGATTGATCTTACCGAAGTGCTCGCGGAACTTTCCAACCTTATCCGCCGTCTGATTGGTGAAAATATCCAGATGAACATGCAGCATGGCCGCGGCCTTGGCATGGTGAAGGCCGATCAGGGGCAGCTCGAGCAGGTGATTATCAACCTCGCCGTCAACGCGCGCGACGCCATGAAAGACGGCGGCACACTCACCATCCGCACCAGCAACGTGACGCTGGAATCGGCAGATTCACTCCCGCCAGACCTCATCGCGCCGACGGAGGAAGACGTCATCACCCCCGGCGATTATGTGCTGGTGGAGGTGGGCGACACCGGCACGGGCATCCCGCCGGAAATTGTCAAAAGTGTGTTCGAACCGTTTTTCTCCACCAAAGAAATCGGCTCCGGCACCGGGCTGGGGCTTTCCACCTGCTACGGCATCATCAAACAAACCGGCGGATCGATTTTCGTGCGCACGGAAATGGGCGTCGGCACCAGCTTTTTCATCTACTTCAAGCGCTACGAAGCTGATCATAACACCGTTGCTGCGGTGGAAATGCACGAAGAAAAAACCACGGGCGACCTCACCGGCCGCGCCACCGTGCTGCTGGTGGAGGACGAAACGCCGGTACGCATTTTCGCAGCGCGCGCGCTGCGCAACAAGGGCTACGAGGTGCTCGAGGCCGATTCCGGAGAAAACGCAATTGAGGTCTTCTCTGAATATGAAGGCCCAATAGACCTCATCATCAGCGATGTGATGATGCCCGGCATCAACGGCCCGAAAATGATCGAATCGCTCTACCAAACCCATGCGGAGCGCATGAAAGACGTGCAGGTGGTGTTCATCTCTGGCTATGCGGAGGATGCGTTTGTGGATACGTATGGCACCGAGCGCAGCTTCAACTTCCTGCCAAAGCCCTTCACGCTCAAACAGTTAGCCAGCAAGGCCAAAGAAGTGCTGGATGCCAAGGCTAGTAGTTAGATTTTTTCTCTTCATATCCCTCACTTTTCCGTTGTGAGCCTTGTGTGATGGGTGTACAAATCGTCCCCTAACATTCACGAGGAGCAACGCCATGTCCGCCGTTAAAAACGATCTCAAAGCATCCGATAAAAAGAAAGCGCTTGATTCCGCCCTCGCGCAGATTGAAAAAACCTTCGGCAAAGGCTCGATCATGAAGTTCGGCAACCAGGAGCGTCTGGAGATCGAAACTATCTCTACCGGCTCGCTGGGGCTCGACATCGCGCTCGGCGTTGGCGGCATCCCGAAAGGCCGCATCATCGAAATCTACGGGCCGGAAAGCTCGGGTAAAACCACCCTAACGCTCCACTGCATTGCGGAGTGCCAGAAGCAAGGCGGCACCTGCGCGTTTATCGATGCCGAGCACGCGCTCGACCCCGTCTACGCACGCAAACTCGGCGTCAACACCGACGAACTGCTCATCTCGCAACCGGATTCCGGCGAACAGGCGCTTGAAATCGCTGACACGCTGGTGCGCTCCGGCGCGATCGACATGGTGATCATCGATTCGGTCGCGGCACTGGTGCCTAAGGCCGAGCTCGAAGGCGAAATGGGTGACGCGCAAATGGGCGCGCAAGCCCGCCTGATGAGCCAGGCGCTGCGCAAACTCACCGGCACCATCAACCGCACGCAATGTACGGTGGTGTTCATCAACCAGATCCGCCAGAAAATCGGCGTGATGTTCGGCAACCCGGAAACCACCACCGGCGGTAACGCGCTGAAATTCTACGCCTCGGTACGCCTCGACATCCGCCGCATCGGCGCGCTGAAAGACAAGGAAGAAATCGTCGGCAACCTCACGAAAGTGAAAGTGGTGAAAAACAAAGTGTCGCCGCCGTTCAAAGTGGTCGAGTTCGATATTCTCTACGGTCAGGGCATCAGTAAAGAAGGCGAGCTGATCGACATGGGTATCAAAGCTGGCGTGGTCGAAAAATCCGGCAGCTGGTTCTCGTACAAAGACCAGCGCATCGGTCAGGGCAAAGAAAATGTCCGTCAGTACCTGAAGGACAACCCAAAGGTCGCCACGGAAATTGAAGCCGCCATCCGCGCCAAGTCGAGCAGCCTTGCCGAAGTGCTGCAAGGTTCGCCAGTGGAAGACGCCGAAGGCACCGCTGCTGACGCAGCGTAAAAAACGGCGTATTATTTTAAAAACGCAGCGCGTTCACTCACGCTGCGTTTTTTTATTGCTGCGACGCTGCCTAGAAGTTATGAATTCGCTTCCTTTTCAGCGAGATGATTATGCCCACGACCTCTGATATTCGCCGCCAGTTTCTGGAATTCTTCGCGAGCAAGCAACATGCCGTGCTGCCGAGTTCGAGCCTCGTGCCGCATAACGACCCGACGCTGATGTTCGCCAACGCGGGCATGAACCAGTTCAAAAATATTTTCACCGGCCTCGAGAAACCGCCGGAAGTGCCACGCGCGGCCACCAGCCAGAAATGCGTGCGCGCAGGTGGTAAGCATAACGACCTCGACAATGTCGGCTATACCGCGCGTCACCACACGTTTTTCGAGATGCTGGGGAATTTTTCCTTCGGTGATTATTTTAAGGAACAGGCAATCTCCCACGCATGGGAACTGCTGACCGGCACATGGCAAATCCCCAAGGAAAAGCTCTGCGTCACCGTTTATCACACAGATGATGAAGCCGCCGCGCTGTGGAAAAAGATTGCCGGACTGCGGGAAGAGAAAATCATCCGCATTAGCACCAACGACAATTTCTGGGCGATGGGCGACACCGGCCCCTGCGGCCCCTGCTCCGAAATTTTCTATGACCACGGCGATAAAATCCCCGGCGGCCTCCCCGGCAGTGCCGATCAGGACGGCGACCGCTTCATCGAGATCTGGAACCTCGTCTTCATGCAATATGAGCAGAAGGACAAAGA
>CAZGXX010000003.1:0-347020 GCA_964530085.1 uncultured Azospirillum sp. | reverse complement strand
GCAGCTCCTATTTCCAGAACTTCATCGGCAGCCAGTATATGCTGAACGATAAGGGCGAAAAAGTGCAGAACCCTGATGCCTATGCTCCGCATGCGGTGCGCAGCATGTGCTGCCGCTTGCAGCTTGATCTGCGTGAGTTGATGAAACGCGGCAACGGCCTGTTCGGCTCGGCGGAGATGACAGGTTCGATTGGCGTGGTGACACTCAACATGGCGCGGCTTGGCCACCGTTATAAAGGCGATATGCTGGGGCTAATTCAGGAAACTGAACGGCTGATGACTCTCGCTAAATCCACGCTGGAGAAAAAGCGCGTCTTTATTCAGGAAATGTATGATCGCGGCCTGTTCCCCTATACGCGTCGTTACCTGCCGCATCTTCGCAACCATTTCAGCACCATTGGTGTGAACGGCATGAATGAGATGGTGCGTAACTTCACCGGCGATGCCTATGACATCACTGACCAACGCGGCATGAAAATGTGCGAAGACATTCTCGATTATATGCGGGTGGAACTGAAGAAGTTCCAGGAGGAAACGGGGCATCTGTACAATCTTGAAGCGACGCCCGCCGAAGGCACCACCTACCGCTTTGCCAAAGAAGATCGCAAGGCGTATGGCGATGCCATTACGCAAGCGGGCTGCGAGGAGAATATCTACTACACCAACTCCACGCAAATTCCGGTGGGATATACCGAAGACCCGTTCGAGGCACTGAACCTGCAGGACACACTTCAATGCAAATATACGGGCGGCACGGTGCTGCATTTGTATATGAGCGAGAAGATTTCCTCCGGCGAAGCCTGCAAGCGGCTGGTGCGTAAGGTGATTGAGAATTACCGCTTGCCTTACATCACCATCACGCCGGTGTTCTCGGTGTGCGAAACCCACGGCTATCTGACGGGTGAGCAATCCCATTGCCCTGACTGCGGCAAAGAGACGCTCGTATGGACGCGGGTGATGGGCTACCACCGTCCGGTGGCGAGCTTCAACCTCGGCAAGAAAGGTGAGCATAAGGAGCGCAAGCATTTCAAAGAAAATGCGTCACCGCACCTGCCGCTCTTTACCACGGAGAGCGCGTGTTGCAGCGGGCATTAAACAAGCTCCCAATCACGAGCATCACTCCCTTTACCTTTCAGGATTACCCTGAGCACACGGCCTGTATTCTGTGGTTCTCCGGGTGCAATATGGCGTGCAGCTATTGCCATAATCCTGAGCTGGTGAAGGGAGAACTTTCCAAATTGCCGTCCGCGCAGGTGACCGAATTTCTCGAATCACGCAAAGGCCTGCTCGAAGGCGTGGTGCTCTCCGGCGGTGAGTGCATGATGAGCGCGCAGCTTCCCGATTTTGCACGTTATCTTAAGTCGCTCGGCTTCAAGGTGAAGGTGGATACTAACGGAACCAACCCCGATATGCTGGAAAAGATGCTCGGCGAGAACATGATTGATTATGTAGCGCTCGATTACAAAGCACCGCCCGATCTGTTCCAGAGCATCACTGGGTTTGATGGCTATACGCTGTTTGAGCGATCCCTGAATCTGCTTATCGCGTCCGGCATTCCGCTTGAAATCCGTACCACCGTCCACGCTGACCTGCTGGATGAAGAGGACATCAATTCCATATTGAAACATCTGAAAAATCTTGAATTCAGCGGCACCTATTATGTGCAGAATTTTCGTGCTGGAAAGACACTGGGAAACATTGGCGAACCCTTCGCCAGCTTTGATTTATCACGCCTTTCTAAGGCTACGTTTGCGGTCGCTTCGCGCGGCTTCTGAACACGCGCATAAATTCTCCATCACGATCATTTTCTTTGGAGTGCTTAGCATAACCCAAATTCCGTCGAGGCTTAAAAATGCGGCACCAGTGCGGCACCAGAAGATTTTGTGATTTTTACCAATCGCCGGAGATTGGCTCTGGTGTTGGTTGCGGGGGCCGGATTTGAACCGACGACCTTTAGGTTATGAGCCTAACGAGCTACCGGGCTGCTCCACCCCGCGTCACCATATTCCTGCCGAGGCCGGAATGAAAGAGGAGGTCTTTTAGCGCAAGGCGCGACGCTTGGCAAGGATTAACAACAACCGGAGTTTTGGGGATAGTCGCGCAGATGATCTGCCGTCTGAGGGGTATTCGCGGGGACACGCTGGTAATCGAGGTAGCTGTACGGAAGGTATGTAGTTAGTTTTGGGCCATGTGACGGTTTATAGCTTGAGAGCGCGTTTTTTCGCTTCGTCGCAGGCGGCCTCTATGGCTGTGAAAGTCGTCGCGGCTTATGCTTGCCGAGCGTCACCGGTGTATTTTAAACCCCGCGGCCTTGGCCTTTGCCGGCGGATTGCTGCATCGCGTTTTCGACGAATTTTCCGGCGAGGTTCATGCCCATCTGGTTGAGGCGTTTGATGGTCTCTTTCGAGTTCTCATAGACCGCGAGCTGGCCGGTGACATAATGCAGATGCGCGGTTTCGAGGGATTTTTTCTCCTTGTCGAGATTGCTCTGAATCAGCCCCAGCGTTTCGAAAATTTTCTGCTTCTCACTCGCGGTGATTTGCTTTTTGGCGAGCGCATCCTGCAACCGTTCGCGCATCGCGTCATGCTCCACATGCATCACTTCTTCCATCGCCTGCGTGGGGGAGATTTTGCCTGCGGCGAGCTGTTTCACAATGTCCTGCACCAGCCCTAAATCTTCCACCGCGCTGTCGATTGCATCCGTACGCGACTGGTAGTTACGATCCGCCATCGGCGCAAAAAGCGCGGCGAAAAATACCGTATAATCGCGGTAGAGTGTCGCGAGCTCGCTGCGTACGCCCGCGGGCGGCAGCTTAATTTGCGTGGCGCCCGCTTCGCCTTTTTTGACAAGCGCGGAGCCTGCGGATTTTTCTGTCGCGCGGTTGATTTTACCGACGGGCTTGTCCTGAATCAGCCGCAACTGGCCGATATCGTAGGCAAGATGCTCGACCGAAAGGCGCGAGTTTTTGGCGTAGATGTCGGCCTCACCCGAGGTGAAGGCGCGCACGGCGTCGTGAAAATGTTCGATGCGCGGGCGCATGTCGCCCTCGTGCAGGCGGATGCGCCACTCGGTCTCAAGTGGCACAATCTGGGCGTATTTGCCCGACATCAGCTCGACGATTGCGACTTGTTCTTTGCCGTTAAAGCCCATAGGTTCCCTTCCGATGACGCAGGTTAACACAGTAAATATGTCGCCACAAGACGCAGCCTTGGCAGCCTTGTATGTGCATTGGCCGTTTTGCAAAAAGAAATGCCCCTATTGCGATTTCAACTCGCATGTGCGCGAGGGGGTGGACCATGCGGCGTGGCGGGCGGCGCTGCTCAGGGAGCTCGGCTATTGGCACGCGCGGGCGCCGGAGATGGCGATCAGCAGTATTTTCTTTGGCGGCGGCACCCCGTCGCTGATGGAGGCGGAGACCGTCGCGGCGGTGATTGAGGAAATCGGTAGACTATGGCCCGCCTCGCCCGCAGGGCGTGAAATCACGCTGGAGGCCAATCCGACCTCGGTGGAGGCGGATAAATTCCGTGCCTTTGCGGATGCGGGGGTGAACCGCGTGTCGCTTGGGGTGCAGTCGCTGCGCGCGGAGTCGCTGGCGTTTTTAGGGCGTGAGCACAATGCCCGTGAGGCGTTAAAAGCGGTGGAGTTGGCGGCGGAGATTTTCCCGCGCTATTCGTTTGATCTCATCTATGCGCTGCCGAACCAGACGCCCACTGCGTGGGAGGCAGAATTAAGGGAAGCGCTGCGTTATGCGCGCGGGCATCTCTCGCTCTATCAGCTGACGATTGAGCAGAACACGGCGTTTCACCATGCGTATCATGTCGGCAAGGCGTTCGCGTTGCCGGACGAGCATCTCGCGGCGGATTTGTTTGAGCTGACGAATGCCATCATGCGCGAGGCGGGGATGCCCGCTTACGAGATTTCAAACTACGCCGCGCCGGGGCAGGAGAGCCGCCATAACCTGAGCTACTGGCGCGGCGATGCATATTTCGGTGTGGGGCCGGGGGCGCATGGGCGCCCGGTTGCAGCGGATGGCATTCGTTTTGCCACCCACACGCTGAAATCGCCGGAGCGGTGGCTTGAGGCGGTGACGCGCCAAGGGCATGGCGTGGAGGAAGAGATCACCCTCACGGTCGCCGAACGCGCGGAGGAGAAGCTGCTGATGGGCTTGCGGCTGGTCGAAGAAGGGCTGCGGTTTGATCGGCTGCGTGCGGACGAACGCGATTATCTTCACACGCTCTGGCGCGATGGCCGCGTGGAACGGCTCGTGGCGCAGGGGATGGTGACGCAGGACGCACACAGCATCCGCGCCACGGCGCAAGGCCAGCTGGTGCTGAACCGGGTGATTGAGGAGCTGCTCGCTTAAACCACGCTGGCCTGCATGGCCTCTTTCGCTGCGATGGCGCGGTTGCGCTGCGCGTTATAGAGCGTGCCGGCAAGGATGATGAGCGAACCGGCTAGCGTGTAGCCGTCGAGCATCTGGTTGTAGACGGCGTAGCCAAACACGGTGGAGAAAAGCAGCGAGCTGAAGTTCAGCGGGATCAGCACCATGAACGGCACTTTAGAAATCGCCTTCGCGACATAAACCTGCTGCAGATAGGCAATCACCCCGATGAGAATGAGCCAGCCCCAACCTTCAACCGACGGCGCTGTCCAGTGGGTGAGGCCTGCAGGAAGCGCAAGCAGCGTCGTCATCGCCAGCATGTAGAAGGCGATATGCTGCGAAGATTCAGTGCTGCAGAGCAGCTTGATGACAATGCCACAGAGCGAGAAGCCCAGCGCCGCACCGAGCACATAGAGCACGCCGGGCGACAGCGGGATCATGCCCGGACGGGTGATGACCAGCACGCCGACAATGCCCGCAATGAGCGCGACCCAAGTGTGGAAATGGCTGCGCTCTTTCAGGATGAAAATCGCGGCCACGGTCGCCAGAATCGGCGTGATGAAATTGAGCGAGGTATGCATCGGCAAGGTGAAGTTCTCACCGAGATAGCCAAGCGAATAAAAGGAGAGGGTGAACGAGCCATATTCGAGCAGACCGCGCGCGCCATACGCCTTGAGGCGGGTGGTTTTGAGCCCGGCGAGGCCTTGTTTGAATGCCCAGGGCAGCATGCAGGCAGTGGCCACGGCGCTGTAGCAAAGCATGATTTGGAAGGCGTGATAACCAAAGCCATATTCGGCCTGCGTGAGTTTAGGCACGATGGAGAAAATAATCACGTTGCCGAGCAGCACGCCGACAAACATGAGGATGGCAATGGTGGTATCGCGACTGGTATGCATGGGGTTTTCTCCTGTAATTCCTCGCGGGAATTACCATGCATAGACGATTCTTTTGAAATCTAAAACGAAAATTGTTCGGTGGTGATGCGTTCTTCGAGGTTATGCTCCGGATCGAACAGCAGCGCGAGGGAGATGGAGCGGTCTTCGAACACCGACACGCTGGTGACGTCGCGCACCTCGGTGAAGTCCGCCACGGCGGAGACCGGGCGCTTATCGGCCTCGAGCACCTCGAACGTGATGCTGGATTCATGGTTGAGCAGCGCACCACGCCAACGCCGCGGGCGGAACGGCGCAATCGGCGTCAGCGATAGCAAGCTGGCGTTGAGCGGAATAATCGGCCCCCCGGCGGAGAAGTTATAGGCGGTGGAGCCCGCGGCGGTGGCAACGAGAATACCATCCGCGATTAGCTCGCTCACGCGCACCACATGGTCGATCGACACGCGCAGCTTGGCGGCCTGACGGCTCTCGCGGAAGAGAGAGACTTCGTTGATGGCCAGCTCCTGCCGCTCGCGCCCATCCGCGGTGCGGGTATACATGACGAGCGGGTGCAGCGTGGAGCGGCGTGCGCTGGCGATGCGTTCGTAGAGATCCGTCGGGTGGTAGCTGTTCATGAGGAAACCAACCGAGCCGCAGTTCATGCCGTAGATCGGGATGTTGCGATGCATGTATTTATGCAGCACCTGAAGCATGAAGCCATCCCCGCCCAGCGCTACAATCACGTCCGGCTTGGTGCGTTTGCCGCTGATGTCGATGAACGGGTATTTGGCGGAAAGCTCCGCATAGGCGGCTTGCGCTTTGGGCGAGTCGTCAGCGAGGCAGGCGATGCGTTGGGTGGATTGCATGGGACGACTATAGCAGTGAATAGTGAATAGTGAAGAGTGAATCGCTACTCGACCGCCACCACGCGCATATATTCGCTCTGCACCAGTGGGCGGGTGGGTTTTACGAGCAGTGTGTTGCCTTCGGTCTTGAGCAAGGTGCCCACCGCAATGCCGCCGGGGATGAGCCCGCCCTCTTCCGTCGTGACGACGGCCTCGCCGGGCTGGATCGTTGCCGCATCCCCACCGAAGAAGGTGAGTCGGAGCGTGTCGTCCCCCGCGCCGCCACCGGCGGCGATGGCGCGGATGCGCGAGTTTGCGGTGATGACGGGAATGCGCGACGCCGAATCCGTCAGCAGTAGCACGCGCGCGGTGCTGCCGCTCACCTCGATAATGCGGCCGACCAGCCCGAACGCATCGACCACTGGCTGCAGCATTTTGACGCCCGCCGCGTCGCCGACATTGAGGGTAATGCTTGCGCCGTAGCTGCTCGGGCTTTGGCCGGTGACGCGCGCGGTGATGTAGGAGACATTGGCGACGGGCTGATAGGCGGCCAGCGCGCGCAATGCGTCGTTCTCCGCCTTCAGCGACTGGGCGACGGATTGCCAGTGGCGTAGCGTTTCGTTTTCGGCGCGGAGTTTATTATTTTCCTCGAACGCGTGAAACAGCGCGTCCTTATCGGTGATGAGGCTGCGCACCCCGCGCACGGGCGCGCCCAGCCACTCCGCCACCGGCGCGGTGACGGAAAGCATGCCGCCGCGCAGGCGCGCCACGGCAGGGTTGTGCATGCGGGTGAGCACGAGAAGCGCGAGGGCGAGCAGCACCAGCGCCACCACGCCCAGCATGCTGCGCATGCGCGGTTTCGCGGCGGAGGCGGGGCTGTAACTGGTGGCGTATCGTTCGCGGCGGCTCATGCGGCGAGCATAGCAGTGAATGGCGAAGAGTGAAGGGGGAATTGTGCGAAGATTCCAGAGCGCGTCATCCCGGCGGACGCCGGGATCCCTCTGTTACTTGCTCCGTCAGTATGCGTGACAGATGGACCCCGGCGTCCGCCGGGGTGACACGCTCTCAAAGCGCAGACTAAAAATCCACGCATTTGCCGTTGAGTTCCCAGTCGCCATAGCGCGTGGGTTCGAGACGGGGTTTTTTCGGCGGGGTGGGCTCCGCCGTCTGCGCGCCCGCATCCTCCGCCGCGTGGGCGGGCGCGTTGGCTTCGGCAGGTGAAGGGGTGGAGTTTGGTGTGTGCATGCGTGCATTGTAGCGCAAGGCGAGCACGTTGCAAGAGTTGCGTAATCGGCGCGATGATGTCATGAGCAAAGGATGAAACCAACCACACAGATTCTTTCTGCTCGCGCGCAGGCGGCGGCGCTGCTTGAGGCGGTGCTCGGCGCGCGGCGGACGGTGGATGAGGCGCTCGCCAACGCACCGCTGACGGGGGCGGAGCCTGACCAGAAATTCGCGCGGGCGCTGGTGCTCACCACGCTGCGGCATCTCGGCCAGATCGATGCGCTGCTCGCGCGCTATCTCGACAAACCGCTGCCGGAAAAACGCCGCACGGTGATGCATGCGCTGCGCCTCGGCGCGGTGCAATTACTGCTGATGGAAACGCCGCCGCACGCCGCGCTCAACGAAACGGTGACGCTGCTGAAACAGGGCAAGGATGCCGGCCTCGCGGGGCTGGTGAATGCGGTGCTGCAAAAAATCGCGCGCGAAAAACCGGCGCTGCCCGCGACGAAATATAACGTGCCGGATGCGGTGCGCAAACGCTGGGGCAAACGCTATGGCAACGCGGCGGTGGATGCGATGGCGGCCGTGGCAGCGACGCGCCCGCCGCTCGACATCAGTCTCCAGTCTCCAGTCTTCAGTCTTCAGTTGGAAGGGTTGGGCGCGACGCGCCTCGATGCGCAGACGCTGCGGCTGCCGCCGGAGCATCCCCCGGTGGAGGCGCTGCCGGGCTATGCTGACGGCGCGTTTTTTGTGCAGGACGTGGCAGCGAGCTACCCCGCGCGGTTGCTGGGTGATGTGCGCGGCTTGCGCGTGCTCGACCTCTGCGCCGCACCGGGCGGCAAAACCGCACAGCTCGCGCGTGCGGGCGCGCAGGTGACGGCGCTCGACCGTTCGCCCGCACGGCTCGCGACGCTGGCGGAGAATATGGCGCGGTTGAAACTCGCGGTCGAAGTTGTCGCCGCGGATGCGCTGACATGGGCGCCGCCCGCGCCGTTCGATGCCGTGCTGCTCGACGCGCCGTGCTCGGCAACGGGCACTTGGCGGCGGCATTCGGAAGTCATCCATCTTGCGAGTGAGGGGGATATTCAGGAGCTCGCTGAATTGCAGCGCGCGCTGCTCAGCCGCGCCTGGGGCTGGGTGAAACCGGGCGGAAAACTGGTCTATTGCGTCTGCTCGCTAGAGCGCGAGGAGGGTGAAGATCAGGCGGCGTGGTTCGCATCCGAGAACGCGGATGCGCAGGTGATGCCAGTAGCGTCAGCGACGGAAATTCTCGCCACCGCTATCACCTCCGAAGACTATGTCCGCACCCGCCCTGACCTGATGGACGGCGGCATGGACGGGTTCTTCGCGGTGTGTTGGGAGAAGGGTTAGCGCGCAGGCTGCAAGGCTTCTTGCCGCAGCTGATCGAGCTGTGTGACAAGAGTCTTAGGTGGGTCTTTCAGCGCGATGGCAGAAGTATCGGTTACTTTGGCGAATCCTAAGGATGAGTTATGTGGCGGGTGCTCGGATACATAAAGTGCCGCTTCATTAATCATATTGATGTAGAGCTCGCGTGCGATTTGGTATCGCTCTTTTTCGGTGCCGCCGACATCATTGGTCCCAAAATTCCTCGTTAATTGCATTATTTCGTCATCAAAATAATGGGCGCTGTCTTTACAAGAAGCGGCGCCTAGTTTCCTACGGTTGAGTTGGTCTATCAGAACAATACTGCTGCTTTCATCATCTAAAAAGACATTGGCAATGTCAAAGTCTGCCGTAAATCCACGCTTACCAAGCGCATAAGAATGTTCGAATGCTCGTACAAAAGGATTGATGCCTGTTTTTTCTTGGATGGCGATAATTTTCTCAAAGAGAAGAATGCGCGGGTCTGTGGTCGTATTTTCTGGGTTTTGACAAATATCTAGAAAAGATTTACCCGATTGACGCAGCACAATGGTTACGTCTTCGTTTTCTCCTAGTTGCATCAAGGGCTGCCCTACATTTGTGCCCCCCAAAAGCGGTTTGATAGGTGTAAGCGATGTCGTTGAATTCAGGAGATCGCAAAACTTGTCTTTGTAGGAAACTTCTTTGCGCACGCGAAGTAAATATGGCTCAAGACCTGTAATATTAGAGGGAAAGTTGTAACACACATATTCCCCACCCGTCATGGGAGTGGAATTGATGGTTTGTTTCAGCACGTCTCTAATCATTTGATCCGAAGATGGCTGAATGGGGTCACTTTCCAAATCTATCATCCTGCTAGTTTAGCACATATAGGTTAAGGAATTATGACAATGGGCGGTTTTTCCGTTGAGGTCGAGCGCAGGCGCTGCTAGGCTTGTAGCATGAGCAAAAATATCCGCATTGCACCGTCGATTTTATCTGCCGATTTCGCCCGTTTGGGGCAGGAGGTGGCCGATGTGAGCGCGGCAGGCGCGGATCTCATTCATGTCGATGTGATGGATGGGCATTTCGTGCCGAACCTGACCATCGGCCCCGCGGTGGTGAAGGCGCTGCGCCCGCACACGAAACTGCCGCTCGATGTGCATCTCATGATTTCCTGCCTCGAGCTGATTCCGGAATTTGCAGCGGCGGGGGCGGATATTATCACCGTGCATGCGGAGGCGACGCCGCATCTTGACCGCGCGGTGGCGCAAATTAAAAGCCTCGGCAAAAAAGCGGGCGTTTCCATTTGCCCGGCGACGCATGAGCGCGCGCTCGACTATGTGCTGAATGACGTGGATTTGATTCTGGTGATGACGGTGAACCCCGGCTTTGGCGGGCAGTCGTTCCTCACGAGCCAACTGCCGAAAATCCGGTCACTGCGTGACAGCATCAGCAAAACTGGGCGCGAGATTATGCTGCAAGTGGATGGCGGCGTGAACGCGACGACGGCGCGCGAGGTGATTGCAGCGGGCGCGGATGTGCTGGTCGCAGGCTCCGCGGTGTTCACCGGCATGGCGGCAGATTACGCGAAGAATATAAAGGCGCTGAGAGGGTAGAGAATCATGTCATGCCCGCGAAGGCGGGCATCCAGCGCGGCGCGTCTGCGCTGCAGTATTTCCCTTAAGAAGCTGGATCCCCGCCTTCGCGGGGATGACAAAAATGGATAGGTGATAGGACACAAGGAGACGACATGAACCCCATTCTACAAAAAATACATAGCGACCATAGCGCGGCAATTGATGGTTTTTTCCGTGATGCCTCGGCGACGCTTGAGGCGCTGGCAGCGCGTTGCGCAGACGCGCTCACGAGCGGCAACAAACTGATGTTCTGCGGCAATGGCGGCAGCGCGTGCGACGCGATGCATATCGCAGGCGAATTCGTCGGCCGTTTTGTGAAAGACCGCCGCGCGCTCGCCGCGATTGCGCTGACGCCGGACAGTGGTATTCTCACCGCCATCGGCAACGATTACAGCTTCGACGATATCTTCTCGCGGCAGGTGGAAGCGCTCGGAAAATCCGGCGATGTGCTCATCACCATGTCGACCTCTGGCCGTAGCCCGAACGTATTAAAAGCCCTCGCGGCGGCGAAAGAAATGGGCATCACCACCGTGTTATTCACAGGTGAAAAGGCCAAGGGCGCGACGCCTGAGGCGGATTTTATCCTTATGGTTCCGAGTGTTATCACGGCGCATGTGCAGGAGGGGCATCTGGTATTCCTCCACGCGCTGGCGAGCTTGGTGGAAGCCAAATTATTTGCGGCATCTTAACGAAATATTCATTCTTGCCGTGTATATTTAAAATTGTAAGGGATATCGCGTCCCGAAAAAAGGATCAGGAGTAAAGCATGTTACATGAAATTAAACTCGCCGAAATGCTTGCCACGCGTCTCTGTCACGACCTTACGGGGCCGATCGGCGCGGTGAATAACGGCGCAGAGTTTTTGGACGACGAAGGCTTCGATATGCAAAACGAAGCCGTGCAGCTGATTCTCACCAGCGCGCATGAAGCCGTGAACCGCTTGCAGTTTTACCGTCAGGCCTATGGCAAAGTGGGCGAGACGGGCGAGGCCTGCCTCGCGGAGAAGAAAAAACTGGCGACGGATTTTTTCTCCGGCACCAAAGTGAAACTCGACTGGCCGGATAGCCATACGGACGCGAGCGGCGTTCCGGTGAGCCAGAAAATGGCACGCATGTTGCTCAACCTGATGGTGATTGCGGGCGCGAGCCTGATTCGTGGCGGCACGCTTTCGGTGCGTGTCACCTCGCCGGTCGAGGGTGAAAAACATCTGCAACTGACGGCGGCGGGTGAGACGATTAAGCTCGATGCCGAGACGGCGGAGATTCTCAAAACCGGCGGCGATAGTGTGCAGCTCACGCCGAAAACCTCGCAGCCCTTCCTCACCATGAAACTCGCGCAGGAAGTCGGCGCGACGATCGCCTACAGCATCGAGGGCAACAGCCTCGACATCCGCGTGGTGCAAAAGCAGATGGCGCTCGCGAGTGTGGGTTAGGGTGAGCGGGGGAATCGACCCGCAGGTGCTTGCGCAGACGGCAGCGAAGGTTAAGTAAGCTTCGGTTTCCAGAGCGTCATTGCGAGCGTAGCGAAGCAAGCCAGACGTCCTTAAGGAAATACTGTCGCGCAGACGCGCGACGCTGGATTGGCTCAAATTCTCTTTTGGGATCGCCTCTCTCGCTTCGCTCGGGTGCTTCGGCCTAAAGGCCTTGCAATGACGGAGTGTATTGAAATGACGGCGCTCATGTCTCTCCCCTTTACCCGCGCCGGTTCTGCCGCTAAGTTCGTGGCATGGATGATCTCATCAGTGAATTTATTGCCGGGACGAACGACTCGCTGGCGGTGACGCGCGCGGGGCTTGAAGCACGGCAGCGCGGTGAAGCCGACGCGGACGTGACGGCGCGCATCACGCGGCTGATGCATACGATCAAAGGCACGTCGAGCTTTCTCGGTTTCACGCGGCTGGAGGGGCTTGCCATCGCTACTGAAAAACGCGGTGGACAGGTGAGCGACGCTGCGTTGTCGGGCATTCTCGCGCGGGTGCAGCTGCTTATCGATGCCATCGCCGCCGAGGGGCGCGAACCCGCAGGCGATGACGGTGATGTGACGGCGGCGCTCAAACATGCGATGGTGGAGGAAGCAATAGCGATTCATACCCCCACCGAATCGCAAGAGCGATTTGACTCAGTATTGCTTTCGAGATCGTCTCTCTCGATTCTCTCGGGTGACTCCCCCGCAGAGGGGGAGTTAAAGACTGTGCAGGTGGCAACGGAAACGCGCAGCTTCACGCTGCCGCCGATGGAGAAAACGCCGATTCAGGAACAGATTCTCCCGCCCGCGAAGGCAGAGGCGGAGGTTGAAATTCTTACGCCGCCTGCGCCGCCGCTGCGCGAACGCACGCGCATTCATCCGCCCGCGCTGCGCCAGGCGCGCAGCCCCGCCGCCGTCGATATGCTGCGCGTGGCGAGCGAGCTGGTGACGACACGCAACCAACTGCTCACGGTGATGCGCGCCACCAAAAACGCCGCACTCGACGCGCCGATCCGCCGCCTGAGCGCGATGATCGCGCGCATGAAAAAACAACTCGACCCGACACTCATCGAACGCCATTCCATCGCCCGCGTGCTGGTGATGCGCAACGGCACACAACGCTTCGCCATTGCCGAGCAGGACGTGCTCGAGCTGGTGACGATTGGTGAGGACTCGCCCTACAAGGTACAGATGGTAGGCGATGCGTGGCTGCTGCGCCTGCGCGAACGCCTGTTGCCGCTGATGGCGCTTTCGGACCTGCTGCAGCGGGGCGAGGCCAAACCGCGCACGCAGATGCAGGGCACGGTGGCGGTGATGCGCGTGGGCGGCATGGATTTCGGCCTCGTGCTCGAAGCGATGGAGGAAACGGAGGAGGTGGTGGTAACGCCGCTTTCCGCCGTGGTTGGCGCGCTGCCGCTCTATCGCGGGATGAGCCTGCTGGGTGATGGCAGCGTGCTGCTGGTGCTTGATGCGGGCGGCGTGGGCGAACGGTTCGGCGCGCGCGGCGGTGCCTATCGCCCGAGCGACGACCGCGACGAAACGGCGGTGGAATATCTGCTGCTTGTCGCCGGCGCAGGAGCGAAGAAAGCCGTGCCGCTGGCGCAGGTGTTACGGTTGGAATCGTTCACCGAGGCGGAGGTGAAGGCAGGTCATGCGGAGTATCGCGGCGCGCAGGTGAAACTGCTGCAACTGCCGGGCACGCAGCGTGAAAATACGGGCCGCGTGAGCACGGTGATGCTGCGGCATGACGGCGCCGTTTTTGGCCTCGTCGTTGAAGCGATCGGCGATCTTGCACACGGCATCGCCATGGAAAAACGCAGCGCGCGCGAGCCGTATTATCTCGGCAGCGCCATGCTCGCCGGAGCAACCGCAGATGTGGTGGATGTCGCGTATCTCGCCCGCACCGTCGCGCTGGAGGCCGCATGAGCAACCAGCAACTGACTGTCATTGACGACCATGCACGCGCCCAACCGATGGTCGCCATGCGCGTCGGTGCGCAATTATTTGGCATCCCCGTGCCCGCGGTGCGCGACGTGACGCGCCTGCCGCAGCTGACGCCGATTCCGCTCGCACCACCGGTGATTGCCGGGCTGTGGAATGCGAACGGTACGCTGGTGACGGTGCTCGACATGCGCGCACGGCTTGGGTTGCCGCCGCGTGAGGCCGAGGGTGCGGAGCCGATGCTGGTGCTGGTCGAACATCAGCAGGAGCGGTTCGGCCTCATCGTCGACCGGCTGATGGAGGTGATGTGGCTCGCCCCGGAGCGTGCCGAGCCGGTGCCCACAACCATGAACCCGCACTGGCGCGACATCGCCGCGAATATCTATACGATGGGCGAGGAACTGCTCGTGATTCTCCACCTCGCGCATACGCTCGAACATGCGGTGTCGAAGGCGGCTTAGAGGGTTAGCGGGCGTGTAGCACAATGTTGCCAAACACTAGGGATGCGTACAACGCCATAAAACCAAAACCCAGAACACCAATGCAAAAAGGAAGGCGGTTGAGGAAGGTCGTTTGAATTGGCACGGTTGCGTAGTGGTTTTTGAGTTCTCTTGCCATCATTTTTAGCCATGCAATATCCTCTTTGTTTTCTACCCACTGCTTCAACCCAGTCGCAGACAAGCTCTTTACGCCGATAGTCTGAGCAACGTACCGTGATCGCTTCACGGTCAATTTTAGGTTCCTCTCCGGAATAATGAGACCGGCAACTTCTTCCTTAAAAGATATTGCAATCTTATTAAGCACTGCAATCAGCGATTCGTGAAGCGCAGAGTCATTGATGCCGAAGACAACATAGCGGTAAGAACCCAGAAAAATAATGCTACTTAAGGCCAAAAACAAACTGGCCTGAGAGAAGTCTTTTTGCATGCAAGCAAAGAGAACTATGAATAAGACAATGATTATTGCTAAATACCCAAGCGATCTATTGGAAATTACCACAGGGCGTTTTGCCAATAAAACGCGCATTCCAATGAACAGACAAAGCACACCTTGAATGGCCATGCCTATCAATAAGGGCGCCAACAGCATTTTTTCTTGCGCAGACATGATAATTGGTTCGGGCATAAGTTTCTCCGCGCTCCGGTTTCAGTATACTCTTAGCCGCTATTTTGATACCATAAGCCGAGGGGAGATGCCATGCAAATCACGCCAAGCAAACTCGCGATGTATGAGGGATTGATTGCCCTTGCGTGGGTTGATGCGCCGATTCACGAGGAGAATCACAAGCGCCTATTCGACATGATTTATGACAACCGACTGCTGAGCGAAGACCAGCGGCAGAAGCTGCTCGATATGCTGAACCAGCCTGTGCAGCTCGACGATGTGTGGCCGCGCATTACCGACCCACAAGACCGCGCTTACTTGCTTGATTATGCGCCGATAATTTTCTTGAAAGATGGAAATTATTCGCCTGAGGAACGTGCGCTTCATGCCGAGTTTATGGCCAAACATCTCACCACGCTGGATGGAAAAGAGATGCGTTCGGAGCTGGAAGTCTATGCAGGGGAGTTAAAACAAAAGAGAAAAAAAGAAGAATATACAGATTCTATATGTACTGGGTTCATCATAGGTGTCTATTTTGGACCCATAGTACGGTTGGTAATGCATACGCTTATGGGGCCTACTCGGTGGCGCAGATTTTCTGATTATATCGCTCAGAGGATAGCAGCACTCTATTACAAATTGGTGGACTGGCTTAAATAGAAGTTACGATTCTGTGGTGGAGAATTGTCTTTCGGCGTGCTCGGAGAATGACGATGCTTCTTCATCTGCCCATAAAAAAAGAGGGGCGGTTTCCCACCCCTCTCGTTTTTGTGTGTCGTAAGACCCTACGCTTCGGCGATGGCCTTACGCTTCGCTTCCTTTGACGGGAGCGCTTCCATTCCCGGCTCCGGGTCTTTCAGCACATAGCCGCGACCCCAGACGGTTTCGATATAGTTCTCGCCGCCGGATGCGTCCTGCAGTTTTTTGCGCAGTTTGCACACGAACACGTCGATGATTTTCAGTTCCGGCTCATCCACCCCGCTATAGAGATGGTTCAGGAACATTTCCTTGGTGAGGGTGGAACCCTTACGCAGCGAAAGCAGTTCGAGAATGCCGTATTCTTTGCTGGTCAGGTGCAGCGGCTTGGTATCCACCTCCACCGTGCGCGCATCAAGGTTCACCATCAGCTTGCCTGTGCGGATGATCGACTCCGAATGGCCTTTGCTGCGGCGGACGATGGCTTGAATACGTGCCACCAGCTCGCCCTTGTTGAACGGCTTGGTGAGGTAATCGTCCGCACCGTAACCCAGACCCTTGATTTTCTGGTCGGGGCCGGAGAGGCCGGAGAGAATGAGGATCGGCGTGTTGATTTTGGCAGCGCGGAAACGGCGCAGCACCTCATAGCCGTCGATATCCGGCAGCATGAGGTCGAGGATGATGATGTCGTAATCGTACAGCTTACCGATTTCGAGGCCCTGCTCGCCCAGCTCGGTCGTGTCGCACACGATGCCTTCGGAGGCGAGGGAAAGCTCAATGGCTTTGGCGGTGGATGGATCGTCTTCAACGAGTAATACGCGCATGGCTGGCTCCAGGGTTAAATCGTGGTTTAGATGTTTTTCCAGGCTACTTGTTAATTTTTCCGCAGAAACACTAGGAAATCCAAGGGAAATTATTAATGCGTTACGTCTATCTATACTATTTTTGCACCCAAAACTCAACTACAATTTTAACTATTAGTGATTTTTTAAGGATTGGGGGGGAGGCAAATGTCATCAAACCTTCACAAACGAGGGCGTGGGTTTGGGGTATAGTGGGAGGATGACAGACAAAACCCAGAAAACTCCGACTGAAAAACGCGCTCTTATTCGTGCAGCGCTGGAGCCACTTGCGTTGACCGCGCAGGAGAAAGAGAGCATTGCCACCGCTCTGTATAAAAGCGTTGATTTTAATTCCCATGACGACTTTACCGATTCCAAGGGATTTCTTGACTTTAAAGGCAAAGTTACCGCTGTGGTAAAAGCCTTCCATGCGGAGGGGCTGACCGAAAAAGAATATCTTGCTGCCGTTGTCAAAAGACCCAGAATTCTAACTGCATCGCCGCAGACGATGGAAGATAATATCCGTGGCTCGGCCGCGCTTCTTTCACCGTATAGTGTAACAGACAAAGTCTATTTGAAGAAGGCCCTTCAACGGCCACAGCTCTTTCAACAGCCGCCCCAAACGACGTACGATAATATAGAAGGTGTGGTGACAGGCTTTGCAAAAGAAGGGCTGACCATGCAAGCCTATGTCGATGCGGCACTTAAATATCCACAAATATTCGACAGTCGTCCGGGACTGGTAGTGGGCTATGTGAATGATCTGGTGAAGGCATTTAGTGTCGATCAGCAGAGCCTAAAGGAAGAAGATCGGCTCACGGTAGAAAAATACCTCCACAAAGCAGCGCTTAAGCACCCCCAGCTTTTCTGTTCAAAGCCGGAAACCATTGAGACCAATATCAGAAAACTGGCGGAGGCGCTTGAAGCAGATGGGCTGACGGTAAACAAGTGTTTGCAGGCATTTCTCAAACGCCCAACACTCTTTCACATGGTGTGGAAAACGCTTGCCGATAATATACGCGGCGTTACGGACGTGTTGGAAATGGAGGGGCTCACACGCCCGCTTTATCTGAAAGCGGTCATCAAGAACCCAGGCCTTATCAGTGCGTCCCCAGCGACGGTGCTGGGTAAAATTGGAGAATATTTTAGAATGGATGATGAGGGGCTCATCGACATTCGCGCCTGCCCACAAAATACGCCTGAGAACTGGCAATTGCCCTACAAGCACCACAAACTGATCAATACATTGGTCAGCCAACCCGACCTGATGTCGAACTCCATCGATAATATTTTACAACACAAAGTACTGGCACTGGTGAACGGGACGAAAATCAACGCAAAGCACCTGAAACTTTCAAAAGCAAAGGTGACGGATCAGCTTTCGGCGTATGTAGAGGCGCTTGACCACCCGCTTAGGGATATCACGCCCGTGGAAGTTCTGGGCGAGGTGCCGAAAACCACCATTGACGCAACTTCGGTGGAATATGGTGAGATGCTCCTCGTGGATCTCGCCAAACGGGGCGCGCTTGATAAAAACCTCACCTTAAAAGTGATGGGTAAAGTTGGCCGTGCAGCGTGATAGAAGCTGGCAACCGACGCGCGGTTCTGCTATCATCGCCCCATGAACTCTACGCGCGTGCATTTGGCTCAGGAAATTGAACGCATCCCCGGGGTGGCGCTCTCTGGCCGTGTGACGGGGGTGAAGGGGCTGCTGGTTGAATGCTCCGGCATCGAGCAGGTGCTCTCGGTGGGGGCACGCGTTATTGTGCAGGGGGCACTGCGTGCCGGACATGAGATATTATGCGAGGTAGTAGGGTTTCGCGAGGCGGTGGCGCTGCTCATGCCGTTTGATTCGGTGGAGGGTATCGGCCTCGGCGCGAAGGTGACGGTGGTCGCCAATGCCTCGACCATTGAGCCGAGTATTGGCTGGCTGGGGCGGATTATCGACCCGATGGGCAACCCGATCGACGGTAAGGGGCCGCTGGTGCGCGGCGGGGTGCCTTATCCGCTGCGCGCGAACCCACCAGCGGCGACGAGCCGTGCCCGCGTGGCCGGGAAAATGGATATGGGCGTGCGCGCAATCAACACGTTCCTCACCACCTGCCGTGGCCAGCGCCTTGGTATCTTCGCGGGATCGGGGGTGGGGAAATCCATCCTCATGTCGATGCTCGCGCGCTACTCTCAGGCGGATGTGAACGTCATCGGCCTCATCGGGGAGCGGGGACGCGAGGTGCAGGAATTCATCGAGGACGATCTGGGGCCGGAAGGGCTAAAGCGCTCGGTGCTTGTCGTTGCGACCTCGGCGGATTCGGCGTTGCTCCGGCGGCAGGCGGCTTATACTACGCTGGCGATTGCGGAATATTTCCGCGACCAGAAAAACCAGGTGCTGTGCCTGATGGATTCGGTAACGCGGTTTGCCATGGCGCAGCGGGAGATCGGGCTCTCCGCTGGTGAGCCACCGACGACCAAGGGCTATACGCCGACGGTGTTTGCGGAGCTGCCCAAGCTGCTGGAACGCGCGGGGCCGGGGGTGCCGGGCAGCGGTTCCATCACCGGTATGTTCACCGTGCTGGTGGAGGGCGACGACACCAACGAGCCGATTGCGGATGCGGTGCGCGGGATTTTAGATGGGCACATTGTTCTGGATCGCGAGATCGCGCAGCGCGGGCGCTACCCGGCGATTAATATCCTGAAGTCTGTGTCGCGGATGCTGCCGGATTGTAATAATGAGTTCGAGAACCAGCTGGTTATCACCGCACGGCGCTTCATGGCGACCTATGAAAACATGGCGGAGCTGATTCGCCTCGGCGCCTATCGTCGTGGCACCGACCCGGATGTCGACCGCGCGATGCATTTCTATCCGCAGCTCGAGACATTTATCACCCAGCGCGAACATGAAGCGGCGACGCTCGCCGAGGGCTACGATCAGCTGGGCAAAGTGCTGGGGCTTGAAGCACCGAAAGAGCCTGCATGAAATCCATCGTCACCTTACTCCGCGTGAAACAGCGCGAGATGGATGTGCTCAAGCGCCAGCAGGCAGTGATTGAAAGCCAGCGTATGGATATTCTCACCCGTATCGAGCGCCTGAGTGACCAATTGCTACATGAAATTAAAACCGCGGAAGCGATGCCGGAAATGTCCCATTTCTTCGGCGATTTCGCGAGCACCATCAAAAAACGGCAGGAGCAGCTGCGGGTGCAATTGAAGAAGCTCGAGGTGGAGCTGGAGAAAATTACGGTACAGATTTTTGACCGTTTCAGCGAGATGAAGAAATACGAACTGGCGCTTGAGAACTGGAAAAAACGCCGCGACGCCGAGGCCGGTCGCCGTGCGCAACAGTATATGGACGAAGTCGCAATCAGAGGATATATTCGCCGTGATGCAAACTAAAAGACTCATTCTTGGTGCGACACTACTTTTGGCGGGTTGCCTATCGCATAGTGACATTCAAGCGAAATATTCGCGGCAGGAAAGCATCTGCCAAGACATAGCACGCGCGACGCTAGAAAAACACGCCGATGATGGTACGGATGCCTCCAGCACCAGAACAGTGGCGGGCAAGGCTTTTAGTGAGTGCATGACAGAGAAGGGCTGGAAGGTGGCCACGCCGGGGGATGCGAAGAAAGCGCCAACAGCCGCTGCGGTCGCTCCGGCTGCAGCACCTGCGGCACCTGCAGTTGCACCCGCGCCAGTTTCTCCAGTGTCGCAAGCGCCAGTTTCTCCTGTCACCGCGCCTCCCGTGCCAGCACCGGCTGGCATGGTGGCACCCACGGTACCAAGCGTTGCGCCTTCTAACTCCACGGCCAGTACGCCGCGTATTTCGACGGATCCGAGCTGGACGACCTACCAGCCTGCGCGGCCAGACGGCACGCCTGCGCCGGAATATGGCCGTGGTGCGGGTCGGAATTTTTAGTCTTTAGTTGCTTCGCGTTAATTTGCGTGCGGCGCTCTTACGGAAACATCAACCCGTGTTGCCACTGGCCGCTGGCGGTACGGCGGTAGATTTCGCGCTCGTGCAGGCGGGCGTTGTCGTTCTGCCAGAACTCGATGGATTCGGGTGTGAGCCGCCAGCCCGACCAGTGCGATGGTCGCGGCACCTCGCCGCCGGCGAATTTTTTCTCCATTTCGGCGAGACGGTTTTCTAATTCCGCGCGGCTGGCAAGCGGCGAGGATTGCAGTGATGCCCATGCACCCAGCTGCCGCGCACGCGGGCGCGAGGCAAAATACGCATCCGCCTCAGCCTCGGAAACGGGCGCGATGCTGCCCTCCACGCGCACCTGACGGGCAAGCGGAATCCAGTAGAAGCAGAGCGCAGCATGCGGGTTCTCAGCCAGCTCCTGCCCTTTGCGGCTGTTGAGGTTGGTATAAAACACGAAGCCGTTTTCGCCATATTCCTTGAGCAGCACAATGCGTGCAGAGGGGCGGCCATCCCGCGTGGCGGTGGCGAGTGTCATCGCGGTGACGTCCTCGACGCCAGGGTGGGCGCGGGCATCGTCGTACCAGCGGGTGAAATGAGTAAGAGCGTTGTGCATGGCAGAAACTCCTGAGGCGTCACTCCCCGAATTTTGCTTCAGCAAAATTATAGGGGAGTCCATCTTTCTTTTTGAGAAGATGGATCGCCCTATAGTTCGCGTAAGGCGAACTCGGGCGATGACGGATGAATAGTGTTTTTTCCAAAATCGTACAGTATATATAGAGCATGCGACCAGACATCGTCAATCTGCGGCAGTTTTATTCCTCGCGCCTCGGGCGGCGGGTGAAGCTGCATCTGCGCCGCGTGGCGCGGCGGCACTGGCCGATGACGACCGGCGGCGTGACGCTTGGCGTGGGCTACGCCGTTCCGCTCGAACGCGCGATGGCGCGCGCGCGCGGCGAGGGCGAACTTGTGCTCGTGCTAATGCCGGCGGAGCAGGGTGGTCTCTATTGGCCTGCGGACGGGCAGAATCGCAGCGTCATCGGCGATGTGATGCGCCCACCTTTTGCGCCGAACAGTATCGCGCGGATGGTGATGATGCATGTGCTTGAACACGCGTCGCGGCCAGATGAATTACTACGCATCAGCTGGCAGATGCTCGCGCCCGGTGGGCGGCTGCTGATGGTGGTGCCCAACCGCCGTGGCTTGTGGGCGCGGCTTGGCCATACGCCGTTTGCGACCGGCACGCCGTATCGCTTGAACGAGCTGAAGACATTGCTGCGGGATGCGGAGTTTACGCTGCGCGAAGTCAGTAGCGCGTGCTATGCACCGCCGTCATCGCACCCGTTCTGGCTGGCGAGCTGGTGGTTGCTCGAATGGCTGGGCGCGATGTTCCTGCCGCGCAGTGGTGGCGTGTTCATTATCGAGGCGGAGAAGCAGATTTATGCGGCGGTCGGCAACCGTGTCGCGCCGCCCGTTGCCACGAACGCCTGGCAGGGCGTGCCGGTTTAGTTACCTATCGCCTCGCGCACGACGGACGGTGTCAGCAGTTGTGGCAGCACACGCGGCTCGCCCTGCGGCGGATAATAGACATAGAGCGGCACGCCGTTGCGGCCAAACTTCGTGAGATAGGCGGTGATCTCGGGATCGCTCGATGTCCAGTCCGCCACCATCAGCGTGATGTTTTTCTCGCGGAAAAATTGCTGCATCGACGCGGGCGCGAAGGCCACACGCGCATTCACTTTGCAGGTGAGGCACCAGGCGGCGGTGACATCGACCAGCACGGGTTTGCCCTCGGCCACCATTGCTTCCAGCGCGGCGGAGGAATAGACGACGTGGTTTGCGTCCAGCGTTTTAGCGCTCTGCGGTGTGGTGAGCTGCAGCAGCACCCAGCCGAGCCAAATGGCGGTCGCGAGCATGGGGATGGCGAGGAGATGTTTGAAGCGCGTCATCCACGCGCCGGGCTTGGGCAGCAGGCGGCGTGCGGCAGGCCAGAGGCTGATGAGCAGGAATGGTGCCGCCATGCCGAAGCCGAGCGCGGCGAAGACGAGAAGCGCCAGTGGGGCGGAAAGCGCGAGCGTGGCGCCGAGCGCGGTGGCCATGAAGGGGGCGGTGCAGGGCGTGGCGACGAGTACGGCAAGCGCGCCGGTGAGAAAGGAACCGCGCGGATGAGAATCATCCACCGCTGTGGCGCGCGCACCGAACAGCACCGGCAGCGAAAACAGCCCGAGCAGATTCGCGGAAACGAGCAGCATCACCACGAGCAGTAAGGCAACGAACGCCGGTTGCTGCAACTGGAAGCCCCAGCCGATGGCCGCGCCAGAGGCTTTGAGCGCAAGCATGCCGCTCGCGATGACGAGGAAACTTGTGACGACACCTGCGGTATAGGCGAGGCCATGCGCGGCGGCAGCGGCGCGCGAAGCTTCGGCTTTTTTCGCGAGGGTGAGCGCTTTCAGCGCCAGAATCGGCAACACGCAGGGCATGATGTTGAGCAGCAATCCGCCGACGAAGGCAAGCGCGAGCGCGAGGAGGAGCGATGTTTTTTCGAGTGGCGCAGGCGCAGGTTCCGCCGTCGTGACCGACGCGACGGCCCCCGGTTGCGCGGTGAGCTGGTAATGTTCTTTCGCCGTGCCACGCGTGACTTCCAGCACGCCGCTGAGGCTGGTGGGTGCCGCGCTGTAATTCGCTTTAAAGCGCAGGCGTAGTTGATGTGCGGTTGGTTCTATCGCAACGGGCTGCGTAGCGCTGTTGGTGATGATGCCATCCGTTGCCGGGAAAAAATAAGCGGCGGTGATGGGTGGTTTCGCCGACGCAAACAGTGACGGGCTGGTGATGCTGAGGCGCAGTTCCTCGGCCTCGGCAGCGAAGCGTGCGTCGGCATCCATCAATGGTTGAGGTGCGGTGAGCAGTGCGGCTTCAAGTGTCTTTGCCGCTTCTGGCGCACTGACGGGAAGCTCGGCGGTGAGCGTCGTGGATTCTGGCACGCAGAGATCCGCACAGGCTGCCCATTTCGCGGTGACGCTGACGGTGCCGCCCGCACCCGCTTTGGTGACGGTGAGCGGCACGGGCAGTGTCACGCGCTCGGTATAGCCGTAACTGGTGAGGCCGCTCAGGGTGAAATGCACGGGCGCGGGCCACATGATTTCACCGGCGGTGATGCCCGCAGGCAGCGTCCATTCATAGCGGGTGGCGAGGCCGGAATCGCCCGGATTCTGCCAGTAAATATGCCAGCCTTTGGGGATGGTGAAGGTGACGCCCGCCCAAATAATGTCATCCGCCGCGAGGCTCGGTGCGTGGATGGCGAGTTCGGTTTTGACAATGGGCGAAGGCGGGATTTCGGCGTGTAGGGGCGAGGCGAGGATGAGGGAAGTAAAAATTATTGTCATTCCCGCGAAGGCGGGAATCCAGTTTTTGCTGACGCGTTGTGTGCTGGATGCCAGCCTTCGCTGGCATGACAAGAAACCTATTTTCATGCCGCCTGTTCCTTTGTGAGATGGCTGAGTAATGCCTCGAATGCGCGGGCGCGGTGGCTGATGGCGTGTTTCGCCTCGGCCTCCATTTCGCCGAAGGTGTGCGCGTGGCCGCTCGCGGTGAAGATGGGGTCGTAGCCGAAGCCGTTACTGCCACGCGCCGGGAAGGTGAGGGTGCCGTGCACTTCGCCGCGCACGGTGATAGCGCTGCCATCCGGCTGCGCGAGGGTGAGTGCGCAGACGAAATACGCCGCGGCGCCGTTTGGCTCCACGCGCTGATTTTTCAGCTCACGCGCGACGCGCGCCATGGCGACGGAGAAGTCTTTGCCCGGCCCCGCCCAACGTGCGGAATAGATGCCCGGCGCGTCATCCAGCGCGGGGACGACGAGCCCCGAATCATCCGCCAGTGCAAGCATGCCGGAGGCTTTCGCGGCGGCGATCGCTTTGAGTGCGGCGTTTTCCTCGAACGTTTGGCCGGTCTCTTCCGGCTCCGGCAGATTCAGGCTCGCGGCCGAATGCACCGTGAAGCCGAGCGGCGCGAGTAGCACGCGGATCTCGCGCACCTTGCCTTCGTTATGACTGGCAACGATGAGCGAAGGGGAGTCGTGAGTGGTGAGTCGTGAGTCGTGAGTGGTCATAGGGTCTCGGTTTCCAGAGCGTTATTGCAACAATGGAAAGGGTTATAGCGCATAGCGGGCAAGGAGCAATAGGCTGTATTTTTGCCAAAAATGCAGATTTTTGTAAAAAATGCGCAATATTAATGAAAAATTAACCGGGGGGGGGGTAATATGAAGCTGTTAGCAAACAACATTTATGCAGAACGTAAGGAGCAAGATTATGCCAAAAACTCATGAGCCGACCACATTGTATCTATGGACAGAGAACCAAAGCGATAGTGTATATCCTGCAAAGGAGGGGCGCGCTGTAAGTGCGTTATTTCGTCACTCAATTAATGAGGAATCAGTAAGGATTTCACGAGATGACCCATTCGGAGATCAGAGTTGTGGTGCGATACATCACGCTGAAAGAAGGGCGCTAACTGAAAAAGACTTAAAGGATTTTGAAGAACATAGAGTAGGAGAGAAAGGAATAATAACAAACTATGGATCGAACCATGCTGGCCGGTTGCCGCAGGTGGGCGAAAGCGCCCATATCTTCTATGCTACAAAACATAGTTCGAAAGATGGCGCACTTTATGCCTCATTGTATCCTCCTCAAGGCTACACCCAAGCTTATTCGGCGATGGCCGACTATGTTAAACAAGCGGAAATATGTAAAATTGACGGTAAGGTTGTTTCAAAAGATCAGGCTAAATTCTTACTTGCAGCAAGTGCTTTGAGAGATGGGGTGGATATTTCGCGTATTCAGGGATTGGAAAATATCGGTCAGGCGATCAAGAGTAGCCAGCTGTTTAAAGACGCAGTGACCGCGGCATATGACAATCAATCCATCTCCAAAGCGGAAGCAAATTTACTCGGTAGTGTGTCGCGTGATGGCAAAATCGACCAGAACGACATCGTGCAGCTCAACCAGTTTCTCGAAGTGAAGAAGCAGGAAAAAACGAATCAGCGCTAATTTATGCAAGTGCTTCGCGCTGTTTGGCGATGAGGCTGGCGACACCCGCTTTGCCGAGCATGAGTAGTTCGGCGAGTTGTGTCTCGCTGAAGGTGCTTTCTTCGCCGGACATTTGCAGTTCGACGATGTTGCCATCCGCGGTCATGATGATGTTGGCATCGACCTCGGCGCTGGAGTCTTCGTTGTAGTCGAGGTCGAGCATCGCCTCGCCGCGCACAATGCCGCAGGAGATGGCGGCGACGGGCGACAGCAGCGGCGAGGATTTCAGTTCGCCTTTTTTGATGAGGCTGTTGATGGCTGCCGCAAGCGCCACAAAACCGCCGGTGATGGCGGCGGTGCGGGTGCCGCCATCGGCCTCGATCACGTCGCAATCGATGATGATTTGCCGTTCACCTAGCTTTTCTAAATCAATGCTCGCGCGCAGTGCCCGGCCGATGAGGCGCTGGATTTCCTGCGTCCGGCCGGATTGTTTGCCCTTTGCCGCCTCACGCGGGTTGCGGGAATTGGTGGCGCGCGGCAGCATGCCATATTCCGCCGTCACCCAGCCGGAGCCGGTGTTGCGCAGGAAATGCGGCACGCCGGGCTCGACACTCGCGGTACACAGCACTTTGGTATGGCCGAACTCGACGAGGCAGGAACCCTCCGCATGGCGCGACGCCCCGGCGGTGAGGGTGACGGGGCGGAGGTCGGTGTTTTTGCGGTCGAACGAGCGGGTCATATAATACTCCTATGCGTGCGGTGAAAATGGCGCGCTGCGTTGTCGTTTGCGTACTCGCTTCGGTCATGTAGCACTGCTACACTCCTCGGCACGCGTGCGCAAACTCCTAGCACCGCATCCATTTTGACCGCACTTGTGATCGGGGATTACTTAAGCCCTCTTGGGGGTCACTGCAACTTTCTTCGCATCCGCACTTGAAAAACGGGGCAGGGGCAGTACATATACGCAGCAACAGGAGTATCCCATGGAAGAAGCTGCCATCCCCGCGAATGAACCGGAACAGGACGTTGATCCGGAAGCCATCGCCCGTGCCTTGCAGGCCGTGCTCGAGGAAAAAGAGAAAGAGATTGCCGGGCTGAAAGACCAGGCGCTACGCGCGCTGGCTGAGGTGGAAAATAACCGCCGTCGCAGCGAGCGCGAACTGGCTGATATGAGCAAATATGCGGTGACGGGCTTCGCGCGTGATTTGGTAAGTGTGCTAGAGAATTTGCAACGTGCGCTCGACAGCATTCCCGAAGCGCTGATGGCGGAACAACCCGCCGTCGCGAATCTGCATAAGGGCGTGGAGATGACGCTGACCGAACTGCTCGGCGTGTTTGCACGTCAGGGCATCACCCGCATCGACCCGCTGGGGCAGAAATTCGACCATAACCTGCATCAGGCCGTGGCGCAGATTGACACGCCGGATGCCGAGGCCGGCACCGTGGTGCAGGTGCTGCAAGCGGGCTACACAATTCATGACCGACTGCTGCGCCCCGCGATGGTCGGCGTTGCGGCCGGTGTTGCCAAGAAGCTGGACGCGAGCGCGTAGTTTTTGCTTGAAGGGGGTATCACCCCCTCCGCAAGCGGCTCAAACCATAAAGCGCTACGCACGATAATTATAACCTGTATAGGATGTAAATCCCACTTCCCCGGGCGGGGGGATGATGCTAGGCTCGCCTCATGAAAATACTTCGACAGTTTCTCGCCACGGATATTCCCTTCGCGCGGGATGACGCGCATCGCTTGCTGCCGGTGATGGTGGCGTGCCTGATTGCCTTTGCGGCGCTGCTGTTTTCGGTGGCGATTTCGATCAGCCACACGCTCGACGGTCAATCACGTGCGGCGGTGGGTTCGCTGCAGGTGGAGGTGCCGCGCAGCAAAGCAGCGGATAGCGCGATGATGGGCTCTATCATGTCGGAAATTAAACGCACCAGCGGTGTGCGCGAGGTAAAGCTCATCAGCACCGAGGAAATGAACACGCTGCTCAAACCGTGGCTGGGCGAGGATATTGCGCTCGAGGAGCTTTCCGTGCCGGTGATGATTGATGTCATCACCGAGGTCGATGCCGGAAAAACCACGGTGGATGTGGATGCGCTGCGCCGCGCGCTTCGTAAGTTCGACAGCAACATCCGCGTGGATGACCGTGGCCCGTGGGCAGTGCAGGTGACGCAGGCGACGAGCCTGGTGCAGGCGCTGATGATTTTTATCGCGCTGCTTCTGGTCACCTGTGTGATTGCGATGATTGTGTTGCTCGCTAAAACCAGCCTACGCCTGCATTTCAAAACGGTGAGCCTGCTGCATATGTTCGGTGCAACGGACGAATATATTCTCCGTCAGTTTCAGTACAACAGTGCGTGGCTGGCGGCGCGGGGCGGGGCAGCAGGCGCGCTGGCCGCAGCGCTGATTTTTACAGTGATGGCCATGCTCTCCGTGCAGTGGCATAGCCCACTGGTGCCGGAGATTTCGCTCAGCATCGGCCATGGCATAATGCTGGTGGTACTGCCGATTTTCACCGCGCTGGTGGCACTTGTCGCAACGCGGTTGACGGTACAATCCATGTTAGAACACATGCATTGATATGCTCGTAATCCTCGACCGCGATGGGGTGATTAATCTGGACAGCCCACGCGGTATTTTGCGGGTGGAGGAATTCCAGTTCCTGCCGCGCGCGGTGGAGGGGATTGCACTGCTGAAGCGCGCGGGGTGCGACGTGGCTGTGTGCACGAACCAGTCGGCGATCAGCAAGGGCGATATGACGATGGAAACGCTCGAGGCGATTCATACGCATATGCAGGCGCAGCTTGCGGCCGCGGGCGCGCGGATCGACCGGATTTATTTCGCGCCCGATCATCCGGACGCGGTGAGCACGCGGCGCAAACCCGCGCCCGGCATGCTGCTCGAAGCGCTTGCGGATTTTGCGGCCGAGGCAGCACGCACGCCGATGGTGGGCGACATGCTGCGCGATATGGAAGCGGCACTCGCGGCGGGTTGCCCGCGTATTCTCACCCGTACCGGCAAAGGCGCGGCACTTGAGGCGAAGGGCATTCCGCCCCATCTCGCACCGCTTGTAGTATGTGATGATTTATTCGCTGCCGCCCAGCATATTCTCCGTGGAGAAGGCTTATGATACGGCGCTTTCTACTAACTGTAGCAGGTGGGTTGATGCTGTGCATCGCCGCGTTCGCGCTGTTTGTGGCGATGCTGCCGTCCGCGCAAACGCCCGAGGAGACGACCGATGCGATTATTGTGCTCACCGGCGGAAATAGCCGCGTGGAGCAGGGGCTGATCGCGCTGGCGGAGGGCAAAGCGCCGGTGCTGTTCATCAGCGGCGTAGGCAGTAATGTGACATTGCAGGAGATGATTGCCGCGCATTCGACGCGCGAGGTGCAGGCAGAAATTTCACGGCGCAAACCGCGCATCGTGCTTGATCACCTCGCCAACAGCACACAGAGCAATGCCGCGGAAGCGGCTGCTTTCGTGGCGAAATATAACATCCGCTCCATCCGCCTCGTCACCGCGCATTACCATATGCCGCGCAGCCTGATGGAGTTTCGCGCAGCGATGCCAGAGGTGAAGATTGTTCCTCAGCCGGTGGTGCCGGAAGGGTTTGAGGATAATGGCTGGTGGCGCGACGCTACCGCGCGGCGGATTATGCTGAGCGAATTCACCAAAACCATCGGCGCATGCCTGCGGCAGTTGGTGCTTTAACGCTACTGCCGTGTGCGGTGGAGCTGGCCGTCGCGCAGGTGGATGGTGGGGTATTCGAAGGCTTCCATCAGCGAGGCATCGTGTGTGGCGAACACAATGGTGGTTCCCACTTTGTTGAGCGAGCGGAACAGATGCATGAGCTTCATGGAAAGCTCGTGGTCGAGGTTGCCGGTCGGCTCATCCGCCAGAATGAGCAGGGGTTTGTTGATGACGGCGCGGGCAATGGCGACGCGCTGTTTCTGTCCGCCGGAAAGCAGCGGTGGGCGCACATCGCCAAAGCCCTCGAGCCCGATCCAGCCGATGAGTTCTTTCACTTTGCTGTGAATTTCCTCCGGCGATTCGCCGATGATTTTGAGCGGCAGCGCCACATTTTCAGCCACGGTGAGGTGGTTGAGCAATTGGAAATCCTGAAACACGGTGCCGATTTTACGGCGCACCAGCGGCAGCGCATCGCGCGGGAGGTCGGTCACATCCGACCCGAACAGGTGAATGTTGCCTGAAGTTTGCTTGAGCGACAGCGCGATCAACCCCAGCAGCGACGACTTGCCCGCGCCGCTCGCGCCCGAGACAAAGGTGAACGACCCCGCCTCAAGATGCAGGTTGATATTCCGCAGCACCGGTTTCCCAGCGACATATTCCAGTGTGATGTTGTTGCAGCGAATCATGGTGCGGCGTCCTGTTATCTACCGAGCGGTTTGCATTTTTATATAGCCCTATACCGCCAAGCGCAATATAGTTAGAACAATAACATGAGGTGGCTCGATGATTCTCAACTGCCCGCACTGTGTCGCACGCTTTCTGGTGGCTGATGCGCTGATTCCGCACGAGGGGCGGACGGTACGTTGCGGTTCCTGCGCGCATCAGTGGTTTGTGGAGCGTTCGCCCACGGCGGTTGACCTGCCCCCTGCTGAGGAACCACCACCAGCGCTCGACCCGGCGCTTGAGGCCGCACTTTCTGCGCCCCCCGTGCCACCCGCTAAAAACACCAATGTTCCGGCGCTGGCAGCGAAAGAAATTCCGCTACGCCCCTTCATGATTACGGCACCGATTTTCGCGCTGCTGTGGTTCGTGCTCGCCTTTATCACCCACGCTTCGCGCTGGGTGGAGGCGCCGGTGATCGGCGGTATCTATGAGGCATTTGGCATCACCAGCACCAAGGGCCTTGCCTTTGCTGAGGTGAAAATGGAGCGTGAGGACGAAGAAACTAAAACCCGCTTTATTCTCTCTGGCAAAATCATCAACCATGCGGAGGTAGAACGCAAAGTGCCGATCGTGCGCGTGTTGTTGAAGGATCTGGATGGCGGCGAGGTCTGGTCGCGCGACTATCCGGTGAATATTGCACTGAAGCCGGGGGAGGATTACCCGTTCCGTATTGTGAATGTGGAGACGAGTTTTGCTGAGAAAGTCTCGACCATTGTGATGGATGTGGGCAATTCTCTGGAGCTGATGCGGCGATGAGTGAGAAGCGTATACTCGAAAAGCGCAGCATTCCTGTGCTGTTCACGGCGGCCGAAATTCGCGAGCGGGTGGAAGCGATCGCGAGCGAGATCGCCGCGAAAATCAGCGGCGAGGTTTTGATCGTCTCGCTGCTGCGCGGTTCGTTCATGTTCACGGCCGACTTGGTGCGCGAGCTCTGCGCCATCGGCGTGCATCCGCAGATCGATTTCATGACGCTCTCTAGCTATGGCGAGGGCACGGCCTCGAGCGGTAAGGTGGTGGTGGGGCGCGACATTGCGGATGATGTGCGCGGGCGACAAGTGCTGATCGTGGATGATATTTTAGAAACCGGGCGCACGCTCAGCTTCGCGCTTGCGCTGCTGAAAGAACGCGGCGCGGCGGATGTAAAAGTGGCGATGCTGCTTGAAAAACCCGGCAAGCTGGAAGTGGATGTGAAAGCTGATTTCGTCGGCTTCACCATTCCGGATAAATTCGTCGTTGGCTACGGCCTCGACTACGCGAATCATTACCGCGAGCTGCCGTTTATCGGCTATCTGGACGTGCACTGAGTTGAGAGTTGTTCGTCGTTAGTTGTTAGAAAACACTCACGACTGACGACTTGCAACTAACAACTCCACTCCGGAATCTCTTCCGCTTCCATCAGTGCCGCATAGGTCTGGCGACGGCGGATGACGGCGAACTGGTCGCTGCTCACCATGACTTCCGGCAGTAACAGGCGCGAGTTGTAGCTGTTGCTCATGCTCGCGCCATACGCCCCTGCGGAGCGCAGCGCGACGAGATCACCCTCGCTCGGCAATGGCAGAGAAATGTTGTTGGCGAACACATCGCTCGATTCACACACAGGGCCAACGAGAGAGATGGTGGCAGGTGCAGCGTTTGTTTGTTTCACGGGCACCGTCTCGTGCAGCGCGTCGTAAAGCGCCGGGCGCATGAGGTCGTTCATCCCTGCATCCACAATCACATAGGTATTCGTGGCACGCTTTACGTAGAGCACTTTAGTCACGAGTAGACCCGCATTGGCGGTGATGAGGCGGCCGGGCTCGACGATGATCTCACAGCCGAAATCGGCAAAGAGTTCGCTGACCATTGCACCGTAATCGAGCGGCAGTGGTGGGTGGTCGCCAGCGGCTTCATAGGGCACGCCGAGGCCGCCGCCAAGGTCGATGCTGCGCAGATTTATGCCGCTCGCGCGCAGATCGGTCACGAGTGTTTTGATGCGCAAGTAAGCCGCGCGAAACGGCGCGAGCGATGTAAGCTGCGAGCCGATATGCACCGACACACCGCGCAGATGAATATGTGGCAGCGAGTGCGCGAGCGCAAAAATCGCGGGCGCCATTTCCATGGCGATGCCGAATTTATTCTCCGCCTTGCCGGTGGAAATCTTGGCGTGGGTTTCCGCATCCACATCCGGGTTCACGCGCAGCGCCACGGGCGCACGGAGGGTGAGCGAGGCGGCAACTTCGTTGAGCGCCAGCAACTCGCGGTCGGATTCCACATTGAATTGATGAATGCCGGAGGTGAGCGCGAACGCCATTTCCTCGCGCGTTTTACCGACGCCGGAGAAGACGATTTTCTCCGCCGGAATGCCCGCGGCGAGTGCGCGGCGCAGTTCACCCTCGCTCACCACATCCGCACCGAGGCCAGCGGCGGCAAGCGTGCTTAACACGGCGAGGTTGCTGTTCGCCTTCACCGCAAAACAGACGAGCGGGTTGACGGCGGCGAGCGCATCGCGAAACACCTCGGCATGGCGCAGCAGTGTAGCGCGCGAATAGCAGTAAAACGGGGTGCCTACCTCCGCCGCGATGCGCTCAATCGCGACATCCTCCGCATGGAGTTGGTCGTTTTTGTAGGTGAAATGGTCCATTAGTTTTCCGTAGGCGTGTTGACGGCAGCAGGCGTTACAGCAACCGGTGCAGGGTCTTCAAGCCGTTCGCGTTTTTTGCGCAGGCGTTCTTCGTAGGCGGGAATATCCTTCGGTGCGATGAGCGGGCGCTGAATGCCGCAGGCGCTGAGGGTGAGCAGTGCTGCAAAAGTCAGAAGGATGGAGTGTTTCATAACCATGCTTTCTTCGCTGCGGCGATGGCTTCGCGCACGCGCTCGGGCGCGGTGCCGCCAAGGCTGGTGCGGCGCGCGAGGCAGGCATCGAGTGCGATGGCTTGGAAGATATCGGCGGTGATGGCGGAGTGAACTTGCTGCATTTCTTCCAAGGATAAATCCTCCAGCCCGCAGCGTTTTTCCTCCGCGCGTTTGACGAGCTGGCCGGTGAGGTGATGCGCCTCGCGGAAGGCGACGTTTGCGTTGACGACGAGCCAGTCGGCAAGGTCGGTCGCGTTTAGGTAGCCGCGTGAACAAGCCGCGCGCATGGCCTCGGCGTTGGCAGTCATGTCGGCGATCATGCCCGTCATCGCGGAAAGGCAGAGCAGCGTTTCATCCACCGCGAAGAAGAACGGGCGTTTGTCTTCCTGCATGTCTTTGTTGTAGGCGAGCGGCAGCGATTTCAGCGTGGTGAAAAGCGCGACGAGTGCGCCGATGACGCCGCCGCTTTTGCCGCGCACCAGCTCCGCCGCATCCGGGTTGCGCTTCTGCGGCATGATGGACGAACCGCTGGTGAAGGCCTCAGAGAGGCGCACAAAGCCGATGAGCGGCGATGTCCAGAACACCAGTTCTTCCGCGAGGCGCGTGAGATGCATGGCGATGATGGCGCAGGCGCTCATTAGCTCCAGCAGATAGTCGCGGTCGGACACGGCATCAAGCGAGTTGCGCATGGGTGCGGAAAAGCCAAGCGAAGCTGCGGTCATCGCGCGGTTGATGGGGTAGGTGGTGCCCGCGAGCGCGGCGGCACCGAGCGGGCATTCGTTGAGGCGCGCGGCGGCATCCGCGAGGCGGGCGCGGTCGCGCGCGAACATCTCGCCATAGGCCAGCAGGTGATGCGCGAAACTGATGGGCTGTGCGGGTTGCAAATGGGTGAGGCCGGGCATCACCGTTTCGGTATGGCGCTCGGCCTGTGCGAGCAGTGCCGCTTGCAGGGCTTGCAGCGCGCTGCCGATTTCACCCGCGACGCGGCGCGCATAAAGCCGCATATCGGTGGCGACCTGATCATTCCGCGAGCGGGCGGTGTGTAGCTTGCCCGCCGTTGCGCCGATGATTTCGGCGAGGCGCGATTCGATATTCATGTGGATGTCTTCGAGCGCGGCGGAAAATTGCAGCGCGCCGGATTCGATTTCGGCTTTCACCTGCGCGAGGCCGCGGGCGATTTCGCGCGCTTCTTCCTCGGTGATGATTTTGCAGGCGGCGAGCATGTCGGCATGCGCGACGGAGCCTTCGATATCCTCGGCATAAAGCCGCTGGTCGATGGCGATGGAGGGGTTGATGGCCGCAAACGCCTCCGCCGGCCCAAGGCTGTAATGCCCGCCCCACATCGCATTCGCGGTTGGTTTTTTGCTGCTCATGCAGCGGTTATAGCGGATTTATTTTCCCTCGCCACTAGGAAGTGGTGAGGGCTTTCCCCGCGTCACCACCCCACTTTTTTCAAAAAAAATGCAAAAAAATGCGAGATATTAATGAAAAATTAACCGGGGGTGGGTAATATGAAGCTGTTAGCAAGCAACATTTACGCAGAACGTAAGGAGCAGAATTATGTCGAGTCTGATCAGTAAAGCCAACGAAGACGATAAGAAGAAAAAAGCTGAGCCAGAAGCGAGGCCAGCAGGCGATAAGCCTGAAGATAAGAAGCAAGATAAAGACGACTTTGAATTGCAGGGACGTGAAACGACGGGGGATGGGAAACGAGTATATTTCCCAGAAGATATGCTGCCTCCTTCAATAAAAGATAGTACGTTAACTCCCGAAGGGCTGCGCGAAGTCGTGGCTCGTCGTCGAGTAGCGGGTACACAAGACGACGGGCAGCTTGGGCGACTCCTAACGCCGGGTAGAGGCCATGTTCTACCAAAGGTCGATTATGTTGATTCTTGTCCTACCTGTTGGGATCCACTTGATGTGCATGCGATAGAGACTGAGAAACGGAAACCGGGAGAAGCGGTTACCGCGCATAGTTTTATAGATGGCTCTACCATAACCACAAACGCCTACACAGTCGATCATGCTGAAACAATGGTTGCCATCACAAAGGTTGAGGGGCAACTCAATGGTGGATTGGTGAGTGGTGGAAAAGATAACATGATGGTTGGTGTTAACGTCGAAACAAACTCGGTAGCCATTATTCCACAGAATGACCCGATGTGGGCTAAAATAATCGATTCTAAACCACTTGCTACGACGATGGGGCAAGCCTATGAAGAAGTGCTGAGAGGCACAATCACGCCGGGTGAGGCGAAGAAACTTAAAGCAGCGCAGGAGTTGTTGCTGGGTTCGCTCAAGGATGTGGATGCGGAAGGACATTTGAACCCCGCGGCGGAGCAGAAGATTGTTCAGGCGTATAAAGACCTGACGGCGGAAGCGCTGAAAGACCCCGCGCGAGGTGGTAGGGGATAAGCCCTCACCCGAAATCGTGAAGTACGATTTCGACCTCTCCCAAGGGAGAGGTTATAGCCTAAACCCACTCGTCACATAAGTCGGCTGCACGCCTGCAATGCGGCAGATTTCGCGGGCGTTGACATCGCTGAGGTCGGCGCCGTAGCGGTGGCCGAGCACGCCGCCGGTGATGAGCAAACTGTCGAGCCCGGCATCGTTCGCGCCTTTGATGTCGGTCGCCGGGTTATCGCCCACGCAGAGAATGCGGCCATGGCCGAGCATGGCTTTGCACGTAGCGTAGACCTCCGGGAAGGGCTTGCCGACATAAGCGACGCGGCCACCCATTTTGGTGTATTCGGCGGCGACGGCTCCGGCGCAGAGCCATTGCGTGCCGTCCTGCTTCACCACTTCCATATCCGGGTTCACGCAGAGCATCGGCAGCGGCAGGAGCCCCGCGAGCACTGGGATGATTTCCTCGTGCGGTTGGCCATCCACCTCATAACCGGTGCAGAGGATGAAATCGGCGCTGTGCGCATGCTCCACCGGCACATAATGCGCGAGGCCGCTGAGGATGTCTTCGTCCTTCGATGGCCCTAAGTAGTAATAGCCGCGCGTGGCCGCGGTGTCGCGCGCGAGCATGTCATACGCCACCTGGCCGGAGGTGATGATATCGAGGTAATGCGCGGGCGGGATGGCGAGGCGGTTCAGGTTCTCGCGCGCTTTGGCAGCGACGCGCGGGGCGTTGCTGAGGAACAGCACCGGTTTGTGCAGTTCATGCAAGACCCGCAGGGTCTCGGCCACGCCGGGGTAGAGCGCCGAGCCGTCATGGATCACGCCCCAGAGATCGACAATCAGCGCGTCGTAATCGGCGAGTTTTTCGGTGAGGATGCTGGTCATGGGGCGTCTATAATCGAGTGCGGGCGGGTTTGTATAGCGTTTTGATGGCTTGTCAGCCCCGCGCAAATGCGCTATTTGCGAAGGCTATGAAAGCACTTGTCAAATCTCAAGCAGCCGAAGGCATCTGGCTGATGGACGTGCCGGAGCCCAGCTACGGCGCGAATGATGTCCTCATCAAGGTTCTCAAAACCGGCATCTGCGGCACGGATGTGCACATCTATAATTGGGATGCGTGGGCGCAGAAAACCATCAAGGTGCCGATGACGGCGGGGCATGAATTTGTCGGCCGCGTGGTGGCGGTGGGCAGCAATGTCGAGAGCGTGAAAGAAGGCGATATCGTCAGCGCCGAGGGGCATATCGTGTGCGGCACCTGCCGTAACTGTATGGCCGGGCGGCGGCATTATTGCCCCAACACGCTCGGCGTGGGCGTGAACCGCGACGGTGCGTTTGCCGAGCTGGTCGCCGTGCCCGCGGTGAATGTGTGGCACTGCTCGGACAAAATTCCGCTCGAGCAATATGCGATTTTCGACCCGCTGGGCAACGCCGCGCACACCGCGCTGACGTTTGATTTGGTGGGCGAGGATGTGCTCGTTGCCGGTGCCGGCCCCATCGGCATGATGGCGGTGAAAATGGCGCGTCATGTGGGCGCACGCCATGTGGTGGTGACGGATGTGAACGACTATCGCCTTGGCCTCGCCAAGCAGATGGGCGCGAGCGCGACCGTGAACGTGGCGAAGGAAAATCTCAAAGACGTGATGAACGGGCTCGGCATGACCGAAGGGTTCGATGTGGGTTTGGAAATGTCCGGCAACCCGGCGGCGCTGAACCAGATGATCGGCAGCATGGCCAATGGTGGCAAAATCGCCATGCTCGGCATTCAGCCCGCGCAAACCGGCATCGACTGGGACGCGGTGGTGTTCAAAAGCCTCACCCTCAAAGGTATCTATGGCCGCCTGATGTTTGAGACCTGGTACAAACTGCAATCGATGATCGAGAGCGGCATGGATGTCGCCCCCGTCATCACCCACCGTTTCCATTACACCGACTTCCAGAAAGGCTTCGACGCCATGCGCTCGGGCAGTTCCGGCAAGGTGGTGCTGGATTGGAGTGAGTAAGAAACCTGTCATTCCCGCGAAGGCGGGAATCCAGTGCGCCAATGAAGGAGATTTTATGACTGCAACGGCACGTAAGGAAGCACCGATGAACACACTCAACGCCAGTATCGAGGCCGATCTCAACGCGATGAAAGCAGCGGGCACGCTAAAGAAATTCCGCCATATCTCGGGGCCGATGGACACTGAGGTGGACATGACCGAGACCGGGCACGCGCTGGTGCTGTCGAGCAACAACTATCTCGGCCTCAGCAACGACCCGCGCGTGATCGAGGCGGGCGTGGCAGCGCTGAAACAGTACGGTGCGGGCACCGCGAGCGTGCGATTCATTTGCGGTACGTTCACCGTGCATGAGGAAATCGAAAACGCGATTGCGCAGATGCACGGCACCGAAGCCGCGCTCACCTATGTGAGCTGCTGGGCGGCGAACACCGGGCTGATGCCGACGATTGCCGGGGCGGAGGACGTGCTGATTTCCGACGCGCTGAACCATGCGTCCCTCATCGATGGTTGCCGCATGAGCAAGGCCAAGCGCCATGTCTACGCGCATAACGATATGGCGGCGCTGGAAGAGAAGCTGAAAGAAAGCCAAGGCGCACGCCGCATTTTTATTGTGACCGATGGCGTGTTCAGCATGGAAGGCACGATTGTAAAACTGCCGGAACTGGTGGCGCTGGCGCGCAAATATGGCGCGGCGATTATTCTCGATGATTCGCACGGCGTGGGCGTGATGGGCAAAACGGGGCGTGGCACGGCGGAGCATTTTGGGCTGGAGCACGAGATCGATATCTATACCGGCACGCTGGGTAAAGCCCTCGGTGGCGCGGCGGGTGGTTATGTGGCGGCGAGCAAGCAGGTGATTGAATATTTGAACCAAGCCTCGCGCCCGCAGCTGTTTTCGAACGCGCTGCCGGCGACGATTGCGGCGAGTGCCAAAAAAGCGATCGAGATTTTAGCGGCCGAGCCGGAGCGCATTACCCGCCTGCACGCTAACGTAAAGCGCATGCGCGACGGGCTGAAAGCGCGCGGCTTCAAACCACTCGAAGGCCCGAGCGCGATTGTACCGATCATCGTCGGCGAAACCTCGTTCGCGATCAAAATGAGCCAGGCGCTGCTGGAGGAGGGGATTTTCATCACCGGCTTCGGCTTCCCTGTGGTGCCAGAAGGCACGGCGCGCCTGCGCATTCAAATCTGCGCGACGCTGACCGACGCACAGATCGACCGCGCACTCGCGACGTTTGAGAAGGTGGGCAAGAAGCTCGGGGTGATCTAATGCGCGCCGTGCGCATGCGCCGCTTCGGCGTGATGCGTATGATGGTGCTGCAGCGTATCCGCATGCACTTTTGTATCGGGTTTGCTTTCCGGTAGCTCGCGTTTTTTCTCGGACGTTTTTTCCTCCGGCTGCTCCTTCACATCCGCTGCCGTATGCGGGTGCTTCGGCGCATGGGCGTGATGTTCCTCATGCGGTGCATGATGCGTGTCGTGCGCCTTTTCATGCGTCAGTTTGTTTGCCTCAACGACAGGGTGGGACTCGATAGAAGGAGACTCGGTTTTTACTTCCGCTACTTCAGGCGCAGCCTGCTTCTTGGTGCCGAGGATAGGCCCTAGAATACGGGTGAGCACATAGACACCCCAGGCGACTACACCGGAGGTGATCGCTTCGGAGATGAAATAATAAGGCACGGCGGCGTGGTTCGGATCGTGCGTTTTTTCTTCACCGAATTTCGGGTGCGTCATCATTCCCGGAAATTCTTTCTCTGCTTTCTCAATTTGTGCGACCACTTCTTTCTTTCCGCGCAGCTGCGCTAGTTTTTTACCGATATAGCGTGAGGCTGTTGCAATCGGGTGGTCGAAGTAAACCCCTTTGCTGGCAGTTTTTGCAAAGCCGCTGGCATTTAACTCCTCGGCGGCGTTCATGGCTTTTTTGGACATCCCTTTGAGTTCAGGGTTTGTCCATTTGGAGAGCCTGCTTTTGTTGTCCCACAAAGCGCCGACTAGAATATAAAACGGGATGAGCGCCATAATACGGCTGCCGATAATCGATGCCCAATTTTGCTTTGGTGCAGCTTCTAGCTCTTGATGGGATTTTATAATGTAAGGATCAGTATCGACATCATTGCCGTAGATCTGACGATCCCATTTTTTTACCAGTTTTACCTTCGCGTTCTCCAACCATTTCATGGGGAGCATCACCGCGAACCCACCGGCGAGGAAGAAGGTCTTGGTGGCAAGCATTTTTGCGTTTTCGGGATTCAGATTTTTAAAGGTGTTTTGTGCCCACTCAATACGGTTGTTAAGCCATCTTTGTCCGCCATGTGTACGCTCCACCCAGTAGACCGCCGCCACCGAAAGCAGCGCATTCGCGATATAGCCGATCGTCGTGTAGGTGAGGCGATCAAACTTTTTCTCACCATCGGTACGCACATGGCCTTTGGGGTTCACCTGCGCGATCGCAGGCGCATTCGCGACCGCGTTCGGTGCAAATACATCCTCTGCCGACGAGGCGGCTGGCTGTAACATAGGGTTTTCCATCCTCTTCACTATAGCAAAGAAAAGGACAGAGTTTTGTGACAGTTCTGTGAAGATTACAGCGTGCCGCTACACCCGTGAATTTTATAAGTCATTGTATTATAATAATTATGCCTTTGGCAGGGTGACTTCGGCCTTCAGCCCGGATTCGCCCTCGGCGGCGGCGAGGGTAATGTTACCGGAAAGGCGGGCGACGCTCTCGGCGACAATGGCGAGGCCAAGCCCGGTGCCCTCGATGCGCGAGGTGCCGACGCGGTAGAAGCGCTCGAACACCAGTGGCCGCTCTGCCTCGGGGATGCCGGGGCCAGTGTCGCTGACGGTATAGCGTACGTCCGTATCGCTCGCGGTGAGGGCAATGCTAACCGCCCCGCCTGCGGGCGTGTATTTGATCGCGTTCTCGAGCAGGTTGCCGGTGATGAGGCGCAGCAGCGTTTCATCGGCCATGACTTCGGCAGTGTTATCGCTGTCGAAGTCGAGAGCGATGTTCTTTTGTGCGGCCAGCGGCGCCAGTTCCTCGAGGAGGGTGATAATCATCTGCCGCCAGGAAAGCGGCACGCGCGTAATCGCCTGATGGCTGACGCGGGTGGAGGTGAGCAGCTGGCTGACGAGCTGCGAGGCGCGGTCGATCGCGGCGGCGAGATCGGCGAGCAGCGCCGTGCGCGCGGCTTCGTCTTTGGTGTTGGTGAGCAGTTGCAGTTGCAGCTTCAGTGCGGCAAGTGGTGTGCGCAGGTGATGTGCGGCATGCTCGGCAAAACGTTTTTCCGCCGTGAACGAATGGCGCAGTTTGGTGAGCAGCTGGTTGATGGATTGCCCGAGCGGCACCAGATCGCGCGGCATGCCACTCAGTGTCAGCGCCGAGAGATCATCCGGCGAGCGGAAACGGATTTGCTCCATCAGCGCGCGGATGGTGCCTAGCCCTGTAGTGAGCCCATACCAGATGAGCGTGCCAACCAGCGGAATCAAGAGCAGCAGCGGGGTGGCGAGTTCAATGAGAATCTGTTCCACTAGGGAGTGGCGAAGGACGATTTTCTCGCCCGCTTCGATCACGAAATCGGTGTCCGGGATGGGTTGGCTGTAAATGCGCCAACGTTCTTTTTTAGAGGTGACGTTCGAGAAACCGCGCGGCTGCAGGGGAACTTGCGTGCCCAGCGCGCCATCCGAGAGCATGATGAGGCGGCGCGATTTCCAGACGCGGAACATGCGGTCATCTACATATTCGCTGGCAATGCTGCTGACTTTGCTGGTGTCGTTGAAGCTGAAATCGATTTTACGAATCCGCCGGAAGCCGCTGATTTCGGTGTTCTGCAGCTCTTCTTCTACCGCGAGCCACATCATGTTAGCGCTGCTGATGAGCTGCGCGTCATAGGCACTCTCGATCTGCCGCGTGGCGCTTTTGAACGCCATCATGCCAATGAGAATAATGGTGATGAGAATCGTCGGCGCGACGCGCGAAAAAAGTGTGCGGGTGAGGGACTGGTTTCTCATGCGTTGATGCGGTAGCCCACACCGCGCACGGTTTGAATGATATCCGACCCCAGTTTTTTGCGCAGGTTATAGATGGTCACTTCGACCGTGTTGCTCTCCGCCGCATCGTCAGCGCTATAGAGTGCATATTCGATGTCGCCCTTGGTGACGAATTTTCCGGCACGCTCCATCAGCAATTTCAAGGTACGGAATTCTTTGGCGGTGAGCGGAACTGGCGCGCCATCTTTTGTGAGGGTGGAGGCGGAAGGATCCAGCGCCAATGTGCCGCAGCGAAGAATGGTTTCCGCACGGCCTGCACTACGGCGCACGAGGGCGCGGATGCGCGCGAGTAGCTCGTTGAGGTCGAACGGTTTGATAAGATAATCATCTGCCCCGGCATCAAGCCCTTCGACCTTTTGCTGTGGCAGATCGCGCGCAGTGAGCAGCAGGATCGGGACCATGTTTTTGCGGCGGCGCGCATCTTTAATGACTTCAAGCCCGGAGAATTTCGGCAGGTTTACATCGACCACGGCGGCGGCATAGGGCGAGTCGTTGATGGCCATCATTGCGGCTTCGCCATCCGTCACCCAATCGACGCCGTAGGCATAATGCTCCAACGCTTTTTTGAGCGAGGCGCCGAGCATTTCATCGTCTTCTACGAGGAGGAGTCGCATACAGACCTTCTATTCTAAAATGGGCTATAAAAAAAGCCCACTTTTGCAAGCGGGCTTTTGTGAAGGGTGGGGAGCCTTAGCCCCCCACCGATTCGGCAAGAAAAAACTAGTGTTTAGCTTCTTCTTTTTTAGCTTCTGCAGGAGCAGCTGCTTTTGCAGCTTCTTCTTTTTTAGCTTCTTCTTTTTTTACTTCAACAGCCGGAGCTGCTTTTGCATCTGCTTTGTGCTCAACAGCGGTTTCAACAGCTGCTTTTGCGTCTTTTGCAGCAGCAGGTGCGTCAGCAGCGAAAGCCGAGGTAGCAGCAAGAACGGTTGCAACAGCGAGAACGGTACGAATTGCCATGATAGTCTCCTTTGTGAGTTGTTAATTGGCAATTCCGTTTATAGGGAAACGAGATGATGTGAAACTGATGATGTAAAAAATTTTCGAGATGTGGATAAAAGAGGTTTTAGCGAACAGGTTTTATATCTCAGCAAAAGCGCGCGCAGTGACCCGCGTGTCGAACGAACATTAAAAGAAAAACCCAGCCTAGCGCTTATAGCGCGAGCCGTTGAGGTAACCCGTGCGCGGCAGAGCGTTTCCGGCAATACCCATATCCGTCACCTGAGCACATTTCACAGGGGAGGTAGGTGTTGCCACCGTTGCGCAGAGATTGCGGATGAATCCCTCGCGAGCGAAGGGCCCAACATTAAGCGATACGCGGTCGTTCCCGTGCATCTGCGCCATGAGGGACGACACCACACGCACTCGCACCACCGGGAAATCCGGATGCATCTGGCGATATTGCTCCCAGAACGCGAAGGCTTCTTGCGTGGTGTTGAACTGTCCCATTTGCGCCCAGAGGGTTTTCTGACCAAGGGTCGAGCTTGGTAGCAATGAGACTGGCGGTTGTGCCTGCGGTGCAGGCGTCGGAATAATGGCCGGAGTTGCCACTACAACGGGGGCTTTTACGTTTTCCGTCAGCGGCACGCGCTTGGCTTCTTCCACCTTCACGCTACCTTTTCCAGGCGGCAACAAGGGGGCTTCCGCTACCGGTGTTGGTGCTTCAATCGCAGGGGTGGTAATCACTGGCGCCGCGATCACTTCCGGCTTTTTCATCTCGGCCACGACAGGCATGCTGCGCTTTAGAAATTCTTCGTCCTTCGCGGTGAGTGGGGGGGGCGGCGGCAGGAGTGGTAGCGCAGGCGCCTCGGCATAGACTTGTGGTGTCAACGAAATCGCGGGCGTTGTGATGCTCGGCGTCACCAAGGTTGGTGTTGTGAGCGCAGAAACTTCTGGCAGCATTACTTTTGCGGATGTGTTCGTCGCAGGAAGATCAACGGCTATTGCAGGCGTTTCTGGTGCGAGCGCCAGATTCTCAGGAGCAATTTTTTCAATGTGCACGGGTTCTATTTTCGGGGTCTCGGCCTGCTTTTCAGTGTCGAACGGGCTCACACGCGACCAGAAGGATTTTTTCGGTGCTACGGGCGTGGTGACAGTCGAGGCTTCTGGCATCGCAGCGATCACAGTGGTTTTGGTTGCCGCACCATCGATATCCGACATGCCTGGAGTGGTTACAGTAATAGGCGCAAGTGAAACACTCGGGATGCTAAGCACAGGGGTCGTTACGGCCTCAGCCATATCGGTGGCAGGCGTTATTTTGCCGGCCATCGCGGTTTCCACCACGTAGCATTCATCGCCGCTGGAAGCGAATTTCGAGCAGATGGACTGCGCCGTTGCGCGCGATTCAACCGGGCCCGCCTGCGTGCGGAATACGGTGAGGTTATCCGGCGGAAGCTTCACTTCTTTTACGCCAAGCGTGAGGGTGCTGAGGGTGCCGCCATGCGCGGCTTTTACTTCTGCAAGGCGCTTTTGTGCCTCATCCATTGTTTCAAACGAGCCAAACTGCACCATGACTGCCGGGGCAGCATAGGCAGAGAGGGAGGTTGAGGCGGAAAGCGCAAATGCGAGTACAAAACGGCGATAATTCACAGGATCCTCAATAGGCTTGCGGGGTGAGCTTTGGGGTATTTTTTAATGTTTGGATGATGTCTTAAGTGAAGCCACTATCGGGCGCAAGCGGTTTTTGCCATTTGCCCCGCCTAGGCGGCTTATTTCCTTTGCATGGTGGCGATGCATCCCCTAAATAAGGGCGGAATACTTCACTCACACGCAAGGAATACCCATGAACCCGCTCGCTATTGCCGCTAAAGCCTGGCCGTTTGCTGAGGCGCAAGCCCTGCTCACCCGCCTTGAGAACATGAAAAAGCGCCCGGGCTATGTGGATAAGGGCTATGTGCTGTTCGAAACGGGCTATGGCCCCTCCGGCCTGCCACATATTGGCACGTTCGGCGAGGTCGCGCGCACGACGATGGTGATGCATGCGTTTAAGCAGCTTTCCGATATCCCCACCAAGCTGATCTGCTTCAGCGACGACAAAGACGGCCTGCGCAAAGTGCCGGATAATCTGCCGAACGCAGAGATGATCGCAGCGAACCTCGGCAAGCCACTCACCTCCGTGCCCGACCCATTTGGCACGCATGAAAGCTTCGGCCACCATATGAACGCCCGCCTGCGCGCGTTTCTCGATACGTTCGGGTTCGACTACGAGTTCAAATCCTCGACCGCGACCTATGCCAGCGGCGAGTTCGACGGTGCGCTGCTGAATATCCTCAAGAACTATGATCAGGTGATGAAGGTGATGCTGCCAACGCTGGGCGAAGAGCGTGCGGAGACCTACTCGCCGTTCCTACCCGTCTCGCCGGTGAGTGGCAAAGTGCTGCTCGCGAAAGTGGTGAGAACGGATGTCGAAAAAGGCACGATCACTTACATGGAAGAAGACGGTTCGCAGATGTCGGTGCCGGTGACGGGCGGTCACTGCAAGCTGCAATGGAAGCCGGATATGGGCATGCGCTGGGCGGCGCTCGGCGTCGATTACGAGATGTATGGCAAGGATCACCTCGCCAGCGCGCCGCTTTATGATGCGATCTGCAAAATTGCCGGGGGTATTCCGCCCGCGCAGATGATGTTCGAGCTGTTCCTCGACGAGCAGGGACAGAAGATTTCGAAATCCAAAGGCAACGGCATTACTATCGACGAATGGCTGACATACGCGCCTGCGGAGTCGCTCGCACTCTATATGTTCACCAAACCGCGTACGGCGAAGAAACTCTATTTTGATGTGATTCCGCAGCAGGTGGATGATTACCTGACGCATCTCGAGAAATACCCGTCGGCGGACGCGGCAGCACAGCTTGAAAACCCCGTCTGGCATATCCATAGCGGCAACGTGCCTGTGCCGGAGAGCAACATCAAATTCAGCATGCTGCTCAACCTCGTTTCGGCATGTAATGCGGAGGATAAATCGGTGCTCTGGGGTTTCCTCAAGCGCGAATTACCGAACGCCACGCCCGAGAATTCGCCCATGCTCGATAAACTGTGCGGCTATGCGGTGCGTTACTACCATGATTTTGTGAAACCGACCAAGAAATACCGCGCGCCGACGGAGCTGGAACGCACGGCGCTGGCTGAATTGCGCGAGTATCTCACCACGCTGGCGGAGGGCAGCGCGGCGGATGATATCATGACCCGCATCTACGACCTCGGCCTGAAATATTACAGCAAGGAAACCATGCGTGAATGGTTCAAGGCGATGTATGAAACGCTGCTCGGCAGCGCGCAGGGGCCGCGCATGGGCAGCTTCATTGCCCTGTTCGGCGCGAAGGAAACCATCGGCCTCATCGACGCCGCGCTCAAGCAGGAAGTGGCGGCGTAAAAATTATGGAAACACCTCCAATAGAGATACAGTGGGCAACGGTTTTCATAAGCTTGATAGTCGGCCTAGGTTCAGGTGTTTTTGGGGCATTATTGAATAATCACTACGATTGCAAGAAGCAGAAAAATCAATATCGCAAAGATCAAATTATCGCTTGGCGAAAGATGATTGCGGAATTGTGTGCAGAAAGTGAACATATCGGTTATGTTAGAGAAAATATTGCAAAAAGACATGCTTGGCTTAGCTTGCAGCCGCATATTTCTGAAGATGTAATGAAAGAGCTTCGGTCTGAGGCTATAACCGTAGTTTCCGGAGACGCAATGAGACAGGGCTACTATGAAGGGCTTTTGTTACAAGAAATTGCTCGCATAGAAAAAAAGTGGAAATTGATATAATGACCCTCACCCATCCATCCCCCAATTTTGATACGCGTGGCGGCCAGCATGTGGACACGCTGGTGATGCATTATACCGACATGCTGACTGCGGCGGATGCGGTGGCGCAGTTGCAAAACCCGGAGGCGAAAGTCTCCGCGCATTATGTGGTGAGTGAGGCGGGTGAAGTGTTCAGCCTGGTGGCGGAGGAAAACCGCGCCTGGCATGCGGGCGAATCGCACTGGCGCGGGCACGCGAACCTCAACGCGCGCTCCATCGGCATCGAACTCGCCAACACCGGTCACAGCCATGGCTATGTGCCGTTTCCGCAGGTGCAGATGGAAGCGGTGGCAAAATTGTCGCTTGAAATTCTGGCGCGGCATAACATCCCCGCGCGCAATGTGGTCGGCCATTCCGACATCGCGTTTTTGAGGAAGCAGGACCCGGGGCATCTCTTCGACTGGCAAATGCTGGCACGCGCCGGGGTGGGCATGTTTCCGTTCGATGCGCGGCCGATGGTCGGCTCCGCCCAGAAGCGCGGCGACACTGGCAGCAAAGTCATCCGCCTACAAACGGCGCTCAGTAACTGGGGCTATGGTCTCAAGCTCGATGGCGACTATGGCGTGAAAACCGAAAAATGCGTGATCGCCTTCCAGCGCCATTACCGCCCGAGCAATATCGACGGCGTGTGGGATGATGAGTGTGCTGGATTATTGGCAGCGCTGCACGGCATGGTTTAAGTCAGTCGCGTGACCTAATAATCGCATCGATTTTTTACGCGCGCTATGCTACGTAGTCGCAATCATGGAAAAAGGATCGACCTATGCAATCACTCAAAAAACTCATGCTCTATGTGGCCGTGCCGCTTGCGGTAGTGGTCGCGTTGATGAATGGATGTAACGTGGGACAATATCAGGAACCGGCCTTTACCGTGAGCGACAGTGTGGACGCGATTGAGCTGCGCGACTATGCCCCCGCACTCGCCGCTGAAGTGCAGGTGAAAGGCGAACGCAAAGAAGCCATTAACCAAGGCTTCCGCCTGATTGCGGATTTCATTTTCGGCAACAACACCGCGCAAACCAAGGTGGCCATGACCACGCCGGTGATTCAGCAAGCGGCATCCCAAAAAATTGCGATGACGACGCCGGTGATCCAGCAAGGCGAGGGCGGTGCATGGGTGGTGCAGTTCATTATGCCGAAGGAATATACGGCGGAAACGCTGCCGAAACCAAACAACAAGGAAGTGAAAATTAAGCCCATTCCGGCACGCCAAATGGCGGTGATCCGCTTCTCCGGCAGCACGAAAGACGATCATAAAATCGCCGAGAAAACCGCGGAGCTTGAGGCCTATATTGTGACCAAGAAGCTGAAAACCAAAGGCGCACCGGTGCTCGCCTTCTATGACCCGCCATGGACGCTGCCCTTCCTGCGCCGCAACGAGGTGATGCTGGAAGTGAGTAAGTAGAGGTTAGGGGCTAGAGGTTAGGGGTTAGAAAAAATACTAGCCTCTAACCTCTAGCCTCTATACTCTACGCGCGCCAGATGGCCGGATGACTGCGTGGTGAACCGATATGGTGCAGCGGAGCGAGTAGCTTCAACGCAGCGAAGAATCACCCCGAGGAAAGTCCGGGCTCCACAGGAAACGGTGGCGGGTAATGCCCGCCCGGCGCAAGCCGAGAGAAAGTGCCACAGAGAACAAACCGCCATGTTCGCATGGTAAGGGTGAAAAGGTGGGGTAAGAGCCCACCGCGTTTCTGGTAACAGAAATGGCAGGGCAAACCTCACCGGGAGCAAGACCGAATAGGCGCGGCGCGTGATGCAAATCACTAGGGGTGTTCCGTCCTGAGACCGCGCGGGTAGGTTGCTTGAGCGCCGTGGCAACACGGCGCCTAGAGGAATAGTCATCCATCCCGCAAGGGAGGACAGAACCCGGCTTACAGGCCATCTGGCGTTTATTTTTTGTGAGTGGGGCGTTGCGGTTGGTGGTGGATGAGGCGTTCATTCGCAGCCACGTCATTAATGCTGTTTTGTGCTTCGCAGGCGGCCATGATGGGTGTTGGCAGTAAAATATGTTTTACCTCATTTATCGCTGGTAATGTGGTTTGATGGGATGTGAGCCTCAGGAATAAATCCGGGTAATGGGGGGCCAAAACGGGCACACCCAGATAGCGATCAATATCGGCGCTGCGCACGTAGAGATCGGCATTCTCTGGTGTTAACTTGGTAAACCCGTCGCATAAAATAGCATCCGCGAGGTTTCTTCCTTCAATGGTTTTCGTTATTTCTTTCGCCCATAAATTTGTCCAATAACGGTCGTTGTTGAGGTCGTGATCGAAGAACTGACGAAAACTTGTGTCGACAAGATAAGGGGTCACCGTTGCGTTGTCGTTTTCAAGGATGGGAATCATCAGCACGGCAAAGGCGTGGCCGTAATATTTGCCTTCCGTAAATTCTCGGAGTTGATGGTGCCGTGTGGGGATGCCAAGCTCCTGCGATTGGCGGCCAATCATGCCATTCGCCTCGCGGCATAATTTGGCGGCATGCCTGGGTGAGAAAGCGGGAGCATCTTCCGTCGGTGTGCGCAGTTGCAGCAGACCTTGCCGGGTCTGATAGACCATCCATGCTAGCAGTGTTTCGGCCTGTGCGGGCGTGATGCCGGTGACGATTTTATCCGCCATCGAATTCTCAAGCAGCGCCATGGTCAGCGCTTCCTCTGCCGCGACCGCATCGGCCAGCGGGGGCGGGGTGAGGATGGGGTCTGGCCCCGGCAGATAGGCATCATTTAGGATGGTTTGGTTCTGACTCATACCCGCCATTATACCAAAACCCAACCCCACGAAGTGTGAAGGTTTGGTGACATTTCTGCGCCACCCCCTTGGGAAGTGGATTGGGACAGCCAATTGCCAAAAAGTGAAATAATTCAATCATCAAGGTGCAGTGCGGCGCGCGTGAATCCGTCCACAGCCCCTTCCACACCCCGGTTTTGCCCAACTTCGACCTTGACTAGCCCAAGTTTTGCCCATATTCTCCCAAGTGTTCCCAATAAAATCCATAAATATCCAACATTGTTTTTCCTCAATTTATTTGGCAGAGCCTCTGCATAAAATAGATAAGCAATTGATATTTATTAATAGTTTTTAGTGGGAGCGATGGACGGGTATCTAGCCAAACGCTGGCCGCCCGTTCGATGGGAACAAAAAGACGAAAGAAAGCGGATTACATGGCATTGTTTCTCTCAACGTTTGAGAAGCAGATCGACAAGAAGGGGCGCGTGAGCGTGCCGCCGACCTTCCGTGCCGTGCTCGCCGCGCAGAATTTTAACGGCATGATCGCCTATTCCTCGTTCGTGCACCCGTGCATCGAGGCCTGCGGCATGGAGCGGCTCGAGAAACTCTATGCGCGCATCGAAGCGCTCGACCCGTTCTCCGAAGAGCGTGACGCGTTCGCGACCGCCATCCTCGGCGGATCGGTGCAGCTCGGCTTCGACGGCGAAGGCCGCGTGGTGCTGCCGGAGGCGCTGCTCACCAAGGCGAATATCACCGGCCTCGGGATTTTTGTCGGGAAGGGCGCGACGTTTGAAATCTGGTCGCCGCAGCTGTTCGAGAAACACCAAGCCGCGATGCGCGACATGGCGCTGGCGCGCCGCCTCAACCTCAAATCCGATGGGGGTGCAGCATGACGCGCGCCCTTCATGTGCCAGTTCTGCGTGATGAAATGCTCGCTGCCGTTGCTCCGCGTGACGGCGAAGTGATTGTGGACGGCACGTTCGGTGCCGGTGGTTATTCGCGGGCGCTTTTAGATGCCGCTACCTGCAAGGTAGTTGCGTTCGATCGCGACCCGCATGTCAAGTTACTTGCCGATGCGCTTGCCCGGGAGTTTCCCGGGCATTTTTTATTCATGCCTGCGCGCTTTTCATCGATGATGACCGTGCTGGCCGATGTGGGTGTAACCGCCGTTGACGCTATCGTGCTCGATATCGGCGTGTCCTCCATGCAGTTCGACGAAGATGTGCGTGGCTTCAGCTTTCAGCGCGAGGCGCCGCTCGACATGCGCATGGGCGACGAGGGTGCGACCGCGGCGGATATCGTGAATGGTTATAGCGAGGCGGAGCTTGCCCGCATCCTCTACGAATATGGCGAGGAAAAGGATTCGCGGCGTATTGCGCGGGCGATTTTGAAGGCGCGTGAGGTGCAGAAAATTACCACAACGCGGCAACTCGCAGAAATTATCAGCGGCGCAGTGCGTGGGGCGGGGCGGATGAAAATCCACCCGGCGACGCGGAGTTTTCAGGCGCTGCGCATTGAGGTGAATCAGGAGCTCGCGGAACTCGAAGCGGCGCTCACTGCGGCGGAGCATTTGCTCAAGCCCGGCGGGCGGCTGGTCGTCGTCAGCTTCCATTCGCTTGAAGACCGTATCATCAAACAATTCATGCTCCATCGCAGCAACCGCGCGAACGCGATTTCGCGCCACTCGCCTGCGGCGTTGATCGCGGATGCATCGCACGAAAAAGCCACGTTTATTCTAACCCCCAAAAACGCCATCACCCCGACCGAACAAGAGGTGAGTCGTAATCCTAGAGCGCGCTCGGCAAAGCTGCGCTGTGCCACACGCACGGCGAGTCCTGTGAGTGAAACTGCTTAGGAGTACGAACGATGAGTGTCCGGATTTTCGCGCTGGTCTATATGGCCTGCTTCGCCGCATCGTCGATGGGGCTTTACCTCGTCAAATATAGCGTTCAGAACATTCAGCGCGATGTCGCAGAAGTGAAAACCGAACTCGCGGAAGAGAAAGAATCGCTGCATCTGCTCAATGCCGAATGGGCCTATCTCAACCGGCCAGAGCGTCTCCAGCAACTTGCGACGCGCCATCTCGATCTGGTGCCGCTCGATAGCCGCCGCATTGAAAATACGGCGCTGCTGCCTGCTGCCGTGCGCAGCGAAGATGTGGCGCCACGCGCGACCTATCAGCCTATTTCGCATAACGAGGAGGCGCGCTAGGTGAAGCAGTTCCGCAAACCCTCGCAACGTCCGGCCAGCAGGGTTCTCCAGGTGGAGAGCACGCATGCGCGCGCGGCGGGCGAATCGCGGATGCGCACCACGCTGGTGTCGGTGTTTTTTGGGCTGTGTTTTGTGATGCTCAGTCTGCGTTTGTTTGAGGTGGCCACTATTGGCGGCGGCGATATTCCGTTCAAGCGCCTCGTCACTGAGCCGCAGTTGCTACTCAGCCGCGAGGATGATGTGGATGTATCGAAGGTCGGTGAGGCAGAGAAGCCGCTGCGCCGCGAGATTGTTGATCGCAATGGCTTAGTGCTCGCGACCTCGATCGAAACGGCGTCGCTTGTCGCTAACCCCACCATTATTCGTCACGAAGATGAAATTGCGACGGGCTTGCATAAAATTTTCCCGGATGAATCCGCCGCCTCGTTCCGTGAGAAGTTGATGCGCAAGCATTCAACATTCCTCTATATCCATCGCCACCTGTCGCCGAAGCAGCAGCAGGCGGTGAATGACCTCGGCGTTCCAGGATTGTTTTTCGAGCCGGATATGCGCCGCATTTATCCGTATGGCGCGCTGTTCGCGCACTCGATCGGCTACGTGGGTGTCGATAATCAGGGCCTCGCGGGCATTGAAAAGTCCTTTGATAACTCACTTCAAGACCCGCAGAAAGACAAGCCTCTGCAGCTCTCGATGGATCTGCGCGTGCAGTCGATGCTGCGGGAAGAGCTCGCGCGCACGGTGAATGAATTCCACGCGCTCGGCGGTGCAGGCGTTATCGTTTCGATTCCCGATGGTGAAGTGATTGCGATGACGAGCCTACCGGAATTTGACCCGCATCAGCCTGCGAGCGCTAGCGACGATGCGCGTTTCAACCGCGCAACGCTTGGGGCGTATGAAATGGGTTCGACATTTAAAACCTTCACGCTTGCCGCGTCGCTTGAGAATAAAAGCGTGACGATGAAGGGCGGATACGATGCAAGCCGTCCGATTCATTACGGCAATTTTACCATTAGCGACGCGCACTCGGAAGGCCGCTGGCTATCGGTTCCGGAGATTTTTGCACATTCTTCGAACATCGGCATGGCGAAAATGGCGCTCGATCTGGGCGGCAAAAAACAGCAGGCGTTTTTGCAATCACTCGGGCTTTTTGAGCCGGTGAAATTGGAAGTGCCGGAGCTCGCGCACCCGATTGTGCCACGCGAGTGGCCACCGCTCACCACCATGACGATTTCCTATGGCCACGGGATTTCGGTCTCGCCGCTGCATCTCATCCGCGCCATCGCGAGTGTCGCGGGCACAGGCACGCGTATAAACCTCACGCTGGTGAAGGACGGCAACAAAAACAAGCCAGAAGGCCCACGTGTTTTGTCGGAAGGAAACGTGACGCATATCCGTGACCTATTGCGCCTGGTGGTGCTGCACGGCACGGGGAAATCGGCGGATGTGGCGGGTTACCAGATCGGTGGAAAAACGGGAACGGCGGAGAAAAATACCAACGGTGTGTATATTAAAGATGCGAAGGTGACGTCGTTCGTCGGCGTGTTCCCGACGAATAAACCGCGCTATGCGATTCTGGTGATGGTCGATGCGCCGAAGGGCAATAAATCGACCTACGGCTTTGCGACCGGCGGCTGGATTTCGGCACCGGTGGTGAATCGCGTGGTGCAACGCATGGCGCCTATGATGGCGATGAAACCGGATTTCACCTATTCCGATGCGCGCGTGGAAGCGCTGTGGCCGGCTTCGCGTGAGGCAAAAATTTCGGTGGCAAAACATGCCGCGCCGCAATCCGCACCGGCGATGGCGCCGGTGGAAGTGACCCATCAAAAACCGGAAGTGATGGAAGACGAAGACGCGCCTGCCGCTGCGGCTGCGGCACCAGAGAAGGAGGCAAGCGATGCAGTCTCTTTCTAAACTGATCGCGGCGAGCGGCATCGATGCCAAAATCACGGGTGATGCCGAGGTGATGGTGGAAAGCCTGACCTCCGACTCGCGCGCGGTGACACCGGGGGCGCTGTTTGTCGCCATGCCAGGCGTGAGTGCGGATGGCACGCAGTATATTCCCGACGCACTACGCAAAGGCGCGGCGGCGATTCTGATGGCGAACAATGCGCGGACAGATGTGATTGCCACCGTGCCGATGCTGCGCGTGGCCGATATGCGCGCGGCGACGAGTGCGATTGCGGCGGCGTTTTATGCGGCGCAGCCAGAGTTCATGTTCGCGGTGACGGGGACGGATGGCAAAACCTCGACCGCCGATTTCGTGCGCCAGCTCGCGACGCTCAGCAGTAAGCACGCCGCGTCGATCGGTACGCTCGGCCTGCGCTCGCCGTCGGAGGCGCTCAACAAGGCCTTCCCCGCGACCAACACCTCGCCTGAGCCGATTCTTTTACATCGTACGCTGCGCGCATTGAAAGAAGAAGGCATGAATGTTGTTGCTATCGAAGCATCGAGCCACGGGCTCGACCAGAAACGCCTCGACGGCGTGAAATTCACGGCCGGTGCGTTTACGAATTTTGGCCGCGACCATCTCGATTACCACGCGACGCTCGAAGAATATTACCTCGCCAAAGCGCGGCTGTTTGACGTGGTAATTCCTGAGGGAGGCGCGGCCACTATCAACCGCGATGATGCACGGTTCGACGACCTCGCCGCGCGTTGTGCGAAACGCAACATTCGCGTCACCAGCTTTGGTGCGCATGCGGCAGCGGATTATCGCATCGCGCGTGTGACGCCGCATGTGAATGGCCTCAGTGCAGAGCTGGTGATTCGTGGAAAAACACATGCGCTGGAACTGCCCTTTTATGGCGCGTTTCAACTGTCGAATATGCTGACGGCGGTAGGGCTGCTTGCCGCATCCGGCATGGATGAACAGGAGCTCATTCCATTATTGCCTCGCCTGCAAGGCGTACCCGGGCGGCTTGAAAAAGTGGCGAGTCACCACGGCGCATCCGTGTTTGTCGACTACGCGCACACGCCTGCCGCGCTCGAGAATATTTTGAAAACACTGCGCGCACATACGGAGAATAAACTGCATGTCGTGTTCGGCTGCGGTGGTGATCGCGACAGTGGAAAACGCCCGGAAATGGGCGCGGTGGCAGCGCGCCTCGCTGACGACGTGATCGTGACGGATGACAACCCTCGCAACGAAAACCCAGCAAGCATTCGCGCGGCGATTTTAGCAGCCGCACCGGGCGCAACGGAAATTGCGGACCGCGCGGCGGCGATCGCTGCAGCGATGCAGAAACTCAACACTGGCGACGTTCTGGTCGTCGCCGGAAAAGGCCACGAAACAACCCAGACCATCGGCAATCAAGCAACCCCGTTTTACGACCCCGACTACATCAGAAAGGCGATGGCATGACGACCGAATGGACCGCAGAGGATGTCGCGCGCGCGACGCAGGGAACAACGACCGGTGCGTGGGTGGCGACTTCGGTCGGCATCGACACGCGCACGCTCGCGAAGGGCGCGCTGTTTGCGGCGCTGCCAGGCGCACATGTCGATGGGCATGACTATGTGGAAGCTGCGCTGAAAGCAGGTGCCGTGGCCGCATTGGTGAGCAAGCCGATTGCGAATGTTGACCCAGCGCAGCTGGTGGTGGTGAAGGATGTGGAGAAGGCGTTGCAGGATTTGGGCATTGCGGCGCGGGCACGTTCGAAAGCAAAATTCATCGGCGTGACGGGCAGCGTGGGCAAAACCGGAACGAAGGAAATGCTCGCGAAAGCGCTCTCCGCCATCGGTTCCGTCTATGCGACGAAGGGGAATTTGAACAACCATCTCGGTGTGCCGATCAACCTCGCCAACCTGCCGCGTGACGTGGATTACGCGATTCTCGAGATGGGCATGAACCATGCGGGCGAGATTGCGCCGCTCTCGCGCTGGGTGAAACCGCATGTGTCGGTGATTACGAATGTGGAGGCCGTGCATATCGAATTTTTCCCGAGTGTTTCTTCCATCGCGGATGAGAAGGCGGCGATTTTCGACGGCATGGGCGGCGCGGGTGTGGCGGTGCTCAACGCCGATAACGCGCATTACCCACGCCTGCGCAAACACGCGGAAAGTAAGGGGCTTGACCGGATTTTGAGTTTCGGCACCGGCACCAATGCGAACTGCCAGCTCGTTGATTGGCGCATCCGCGACACGCAGATGGCGGTCGAAGCCATCATCGCGGGAACGACGGTATCTTATGCGCTCGGGGCAATTGGCAAACACTGGGCGCTGACGTCTGTTGCGGTGCTCGGTGTGGTGGATGCGCTGGGTGGCGACCTCGCCAAAGCCGCGGCGTCGCTGGTGCATTTCAGCGAACCGAAAGGACGCGGGCAGATTAAAGTGCTGCCAATCAAAGGCGGGCATCTGCGCCTGGTGGATGACAGTTATAACGCGAGCGCGGTCTCGATCACCGGGGCGATTGAGAAGATTGCCGCGATGCGTGACGCGGGCAAAACGCGCGCCCGCACGGTGGTGATTCTCGGCGATATGCTGGAGCTTGGTGAGCATGCGGAGGAGATGCATGTCGGCCTCGCGCCGACGCTGGTCAACAACCAGATGGATCTGGTATTCGCCGCGGGCACATTTATGGAAAAGCTCTATCACGCGCTGCCAGAGCAGATGCGCGGCGCGTATCGTAAAACCAGCCGCGAGCTGGCGCCGATCGTTGTCGAGCGCTTGCAGGCGAATGATTTAGTGTTGGTAAAAGGCTCGCGCGGCAGCCGTATGGATGTGGTCGTCAGCGCCATTGAGGAGAACGCCGATGCTGTATAATCTGCTCTTTCCGCTCGCGAGCGACATCCGCTTTTTCAACCTGTTCAAGTACCTCACCTTCCGTAGCGGCGGCGCGATTATCACCGCGCTGGTGCTGAGTTTTATCATCGGCCCGCGCATGATTCGCTGGCTGAAAAGCAACCAGCATGGCGGCCAGCCGATTCGCGAAGACGGCCCGCAGTCGCACCTGCTGACGAAGAAAGGCACGCCGACGATGGGCGGGTTGATGATGCTGTTCTCGGTAACGATCTCGACGTTGTTATGGGCGGATATCACCAACCACTATGTGTGGATTTGCTTGTTCGTAACGCTGGGTTACGGCGCGATTGGCTTCACCGACGATTACCTGAAAGTGAGTAAGAAAAATACCAAAGGCCTCGCGGGGAAGAAGAAGCTCGTGCTGCAATTTATCATCGGCCTTGTCGCTGCGCTGTGGGTGAGTGCGGTGACGCCGGAGGCGCTGAACCATCATCTCGCGTTCCCGTTCGTCAAAGATTTTATGCTCGATCTCGGCATACTCTACGCGCCGTTTGTGATTTTTGTACTCATCGGCGCGAGTAATGCGGTGAACCTGACGGACGGGCTCGACGGCCTCGCGATTGTGCCGATCATGATCGCGGCGGGATGCTTTGCGCTCATCAGTTACCTTGTCGGCAACGCGGTCTATGCGGGCTATCTGCATCTGCCGATGGTGCCAGGCAGTGGCGAACTTGCGGTGTTCACGGCGGCGATTATCGGCGCGGGGCTTGGGTTTTTATGGTATAACGCCCCGCCCGCGATGGTGTTCATGGGCGATACCGGCTCGCTCGCCTTTGGCGGTGCGCTCGGCGCGATTGCGGTGATCACCAAGCATGAAATTGTGCTCGCGATTATCGGCGGATTGTTTGTGGTTGAGGCAGTGTCGGTGATGATTCAGGTGTTCTGGTTCAAGCGCACCGGGCGTCGCGTATTCCTGATGGCACCGATCCACCATCATTTTGAGAAGAAGGGCTGGAAGGAATCGACCGTCGTGATCCGCTTCTGGATTGTCGCCGTCATCCTTGCGCTCATCGGCCTCTCCACGTTGAAGTTACGATGATCACACTTCCCTTCGCAGATGGAAAAACCTACGGCGTAGTTGGCCTTGGCAAGTCTGGCCGGGCGACGGTGGCGAGCCTGATTGCCTCCGGCGCGCAGGTGTTGGCATGGGACGATGGCGAAAAATCCCGTGTAGCAATTGCACAAGATTTCCCGAACGTGATGGTCAAGCCAATCACGGAGTGGGACTTCTCCGGCATGGCGTCGCTCATCATGAGTCCCGGGATTATGCTGACGCATGAAGCGGTGCGTGCTGCAAAAAAACACGGTGTGGAAGTGATCGGCGATATTGAGCTACTCTACCGTGCGCAGCCCAACGCGTGCTACATTGGCATCACCGGTACCAACGGCAAATCAACGACGACGAGCCTGATCGCACATGTGCTGAAGGCGTGTGGCAAGCGCGTGGAGATGGGCGGAAATATTGGTGTTCCGGCGCTTGAGCTTGCGACGCTTGGTGCCGATGGCATCTATGTGCTCGAGCTGTCATCTTATCAGCTCGACCTTGTTGCCACGACGAAATTCAATACGGCGATATTGCTTAATATCACGCCGGATCATCTCGATCATCATGGTTCGATGGCGGATTATATCGCGGCGAAATGCCATATTTTTGATAGGCAGTCGGAGACGGATGAAGCCATTATCGGCATCGACGATGCGGCGAGTGATACGGTGGCGCGCACGCTGATCGCGCGTAAGAATCAGCGGGTGATTCGCCTCTCAGCGAAGCAACCGATTGCGAACGGTGTGGAAGTGGCGGACGGTGAGTTGCGCGCGCGTTTCCGTGGCGGTGACCGCGCGAATTTGAAACCCATGCGCGCCTTGCAGGGGCAACATAACTGGCAGAATGCCGCGGCTGCCTACGCTGCGTGTGCGAGCGAGGGCTGCGCGCATGAGGCGGTGATTGCCGCGATGAAAACCTATCCCGGCCTTGCGCATCGCATGCAGTGGCTGGGCGAAATTTCCGGCGTGCAGTTTGTGAATGACAGCAAGGCGACGAATGCCGACGCGGCGGAGAAAGCGCTCAAGACCTATGACAACATTTATTGGATTGCGGGCGGCGTGGCGAAGGAGGGCGGCATTGAACCCCTCGCGCCGTATTTCTCGAAAATCCGCCATGCGTATTTGATTGGGGAGGCAGCAGAATCATTCGCCAAAACGCTGGATGGTAAAGTGGCCTATACGCTGAGTGGCACGCTGGAGAATGCGTTCGCACAAGCCGCGGAAGCGGCCACGACTGAGGCACAAAAACCCGCCCGCACCGGCACGGTGCTGTTGGCGCCGGCATGTGCGTCGTTCGACCAGTTCGCGAATTTTGAGAAACGCGGCGAGGCATTCATGGCGCTGTTTGAGGCGTGGAAAACGCAAGGAGGCGCGCATGCGGCAACCGCTTGATAGACGCAACACAAGCGCGTTGGGGCGCTGGTGGTGGACGATTGACCGCCCAGCACTGTTTGCGATGCTGGCGCTCATCTCCATCGGGTTTTTTCTGGTGATGGCGGGTAGCCCGCCCGTGGCGCGCCGTATCGGCCTACCGGATTTTTATTTCGTGTCGCGGCACCAGATTTTTCTCGGCCTCTCGACGATTGTGATGGTGCTGGTGTCGCTGCTCGACGCGCCGCAGATCCGCCGTATTGCACTGGCGGGGTTTGTGGCGAGCCTCATCCTGCTCGTGCTGTTGCCGGTGATTGGCTATGAAAATAAGGGCTCGATTCGTTGGATACGCGTGGCGGGCATGTCGATTCAACCTTCGGAATTTATGAAGCCATGCTTTGCGGTGGTGCTGGCGGCGATTTTTTCGGCACGCTTTACGCAGCCGAATTTTCCGAGCTTTCGTATTGCGACGGCGGCCTATCTGTTCATCGCGCTGCTGCTGATTATCCAGCCGGATTTCGGGATGACGGTGACGGTGACGGCGATGTTCGGGATTCAGTTTTTCCTCGCGGGCATGCCGTTTCTCTGGGTGGCGGGGATGATTGTGCTCGGTATTGGCGGCGTGTTTGCGGCGTATCATGCGCTGCCGCATGTGGCGGCGCGGATCGATCGGTTTCTCGACCCGAGTAGCGGCGATAACTATCAGGTAGAGCGTTCGCTGGAGGCATTTAAATCCGGCGGCTGGCTGGGGCGCGGCCCGGGTGAGGGGGTGGTGAAACAGCATATCCCGGATTCGCATACGGATTTTATTTTCTCCGTCGCGGGCGAGGAATTCGGCATGATTTTCTGCCTGCTGATTGTGACGCTGTTCGCGTTTATTGTGGTGCGCGGCTTCATGAAAATGGGGCGCGAGACGGATATGTTCCGCCTCATTGCCGTTGGCGGGCTGCTCACGCAGTTTGGCGTGCAGGCGATTGTGAATATGGGCGTGGCGGTGAATTTGCTGCCCGCGAAGGGCATGACGCTGCCGTTTTTAAGCTATGGCGGTTCGTCGCTGATTGCGATGGCAGGCGGCATGGGCATGATGCTCGCCCTCACCCGCAAACGGTTTGGTGCGCCGAAGAGCGAGCGCACCACCGGGAATTTACGCTACGGCGCGTAGGCGCTGGTGAGTGGTGCAATTATCTTCCGGTTCCTTGCCCTTCCGCACGAAGCTCACCGTTATAATAAGGCTCGATTACAGCCCGCAAATTAGCTGCCTGCTGGGCGTCTTTTCCGAAAGCAGTATCAATCAATTCATCGACTTGAGCCTTTGGGTTTTCAACCGAAGGGTCTGTAAGAAGTTTGTAGGATTGTCTCATGACGATTTGAAATAGCGTCTTGTTCAGTTCAGTAACAGAACCCATACTGTCGGGAATCGTTAGTATAACTTGTGGTTCATTGCGGTCGCTGCCGTATTCTATGCTATCATCATCTTCCCATGTTTTTATCTGATCCTGTTTGGTGATACCAATATCGCTGAGCATATTGACAGAGGGGCGGACATTTTCGATTGACTTAATTAAGGCATCGGCTGAATTCTCGGCATAGGTTTTTTCGCCGTATCCCTGTAGATTTTTATAGTTCAGATAGCAAAACAGGTGCCCAGTACCGTTATCTATGAATGTATGAAGTATACCTGCGTCTTCCTTATCATCTGCCGAAAAGAGCGCATTCGGCGCGCTTGTCACCTCAACAATCCGCAGGAGGATATCTTCTATTTGTTCTTTATATTCTGAATGATCCATAAAAACTCTCCCAATCGGCTGGATGCCCAAATGATTAACATGTTGCCGATGTTAGCTCAAATGACAGTTTTATGACAGTCTTGGCAATGGAGAGCTATGCACTTGCTGTACCTCACAAATCCGCTATAACCACGGCATGAACGCACATTCCAATACACAGACAGTATTGCTCGCGGCAGGCGGCACGGGGGGGCATATTTTTCCGGCGGTGGCGCTGGCCGAGGTGCTGCTCGCGCGCGGGGTGCGGGTGGCGCTGGTGACGGATCACCGCTTTCACCGCTACACGAAATCGCTCGATGGCGCGCTGGCGCAGATGCCGATTCACACCATTCGGGCGGGGAATTTGCAGGGCGGGCTGCTGAAAAAATTGTTCGGCGCGGCCGGGATCGCGCTCGGCGTGCTGCAGGCGGCGATAATTATTGTGCGGGCGAAGCCGGTGGCGGTGGTGGGCTTTGGCGGCTACCCCTCGCTGCCGACGATGCTGGCGGCGATTCTGCTCGGTCGGCGCACGATTATTCATGAACAGAATTCGGTGCTGGGGCGGGTGAACCGCGCCATCGCCGCGCGGGTGGATATGGTGGCGACGACCTACCCGGAAACGCAGAAAATGCCCGCCGCATTACGTGATAAGAAAAACGCCTCCACGCGCAGCGTGGGGAATCCGGTGCGGGCGGCGGTGTGTGCGGTGTCGCAGGTGGATTATCCGCAGCTGGCGGCGGATGGCATGCTGCGAATTCTGGTGCTCGGCGGTAGCCAGGGCGCGAGTGTGTTTTCCGACGTGATGCCCGAGGCGATGGCGCTGCTGCCCGCGGATCTCAGGGCGCGGGTGCGGCTCGACCAGCAATGCCGCGCGGGTGAAATTGAGGCGGTGCGCGCGCGTTACGCCGAACTGAATATGCAGGTCGACCTCGCGCCGTTTTTTGGTGATGTGGCGGCGCGGCTCGCGGCGGCGCATCTCGTGATTTGCCGCGCCGGAGCATCGACTGTGGCGGAGCTGATGGTGGCGGGCCGCCCCGGCCTGCTGGTGCCACTGCCGAGCGCGATGGACAATCACCAGTATTTTAACGCGCAGGCGGTGGAAGATAGCGGCGCAGGCTGGGTGGTGACGCAGGAAGCCTTCACCGCAACAGCGCTCGCCACCAAGCTCGAAACGCTGATGCGCGCGCCGCAACGTTTGAGCGAATGCGCCACTGCGATGCGCGCCCTCGCCACGCCCAATGCGGCGCAGATGCTGGCGGATTTGGTGCTCGCATGATGTATTTCTGGATCAAGACGGCGCTCTCGGGGCTTATCATTGCGCTGGTCTCGGAAGTGGCGAAGCGTCACCCCGGGTTCGGTGCGCTGATTGTGTCGCTGCCGCTGATTTCGCTGCTGGCCATTCTCTGGCTGTGGCACGACACGCATGATGGCGCCCGCATTGCCACCCATATGGAAGCGACGTTCTGGTATGTGCTACCCTCCTTGCCGATGTTTCTGCTGGTGCCGCTGATGTTGCGGGCAGGGCTGGGATTTTGGCCCTCGCTGGCGGCGGGTTGCGTGGCCACCGTCGCGCTGTATGCGATCACCGTTGTGGTCGCCGCAAAATTTGGTATACGGTTGTAAAACCGCCCCGTGTGGGCTCATGAGGATTCTATGGCACCTGTTAAATTTCGCGCATTCACCCCCGGCAACCGCATTCCGCTCGATATGGGCACGTTGCATTTTGTCGGCATCGGCGGCATCGGCATGAGCGGCATCGCCGAAGTGTTGACGAACCTTGGCTACAAAGTGCAGGGCAGCGATATGGCGGATAGCTATACGCTCGACCGCCTGCGCAAAGCAGATGTGAAAATCATGATCGGCGAACACAAGGCCGAGAACGTGAAAGGCGCCGCCGCAGTAGTAATTTCAAGCGCCGTGAAACCGAACAACCCCGAAGTGGTGGAAGCGCGCGCACAGCGTATTCCAGTGGTGCGCCGGGCGGAAATGCTGGCCGAGCTGATGCGCCTGAAGGCCACGATTTCGGTGGCGGGTACGCATGGCAAAACGACGACGACCTCGCTGATCTCGACGCTGTTCATGGCGGCGGATAAGAAGCCGACGGTGATTAATGGCGGCATCATCAACGCCTATGGCACCAATGCGTTCCTCGGCGAGGGCGAGTGGATGGTGGTGGAGGCCGACGAGAGTGACGGCACCTTCATCCGCATCCCGAGCACGGTGGCGGTGGTAACGAATATCGACCCCGAGCATCTCGACCATTACGGTAATTTTGAGGCGCTGAAGGCCGCCTTCCACCAGTTCATTACGCAGCTGCCGTTCTATGGCTTCGGGGTGCTCTGTATCGACCACCCGGAAGTGCAGGCGCTGATGGCAAAGGTGGTGGATCGGCGGATTATTTCCTACGGCACCAGCCCGCAGGCGGATGTGCGCGCGGTAAATATCCGCCAGCTCGGCAGCGGCCAGCAGTTCGATGTGGAACTCGCCGACCGTGTGAGCGGCGAGCTGCGCACGCTGAAAGACGTGGTGCTGCCGATGTTTGGCCTGCATAATATGCGCAACGCGCTGGCGGCGATTGCCGTGGCGCGCGATTGCGGGATTGAGGACGCCGTGATTTTGCGCGGGCTGCGTGAGTTCGGGGGGGTGAAGCGGCGCTTTACGAAAACGGGCGAGGCGAACGGGGTGACCATCATCGACGATTACGGCCATCACCCGGTGGAGATTGCGGCGACGCTGCAAAGCGCGCGTCAGGCGGTGGAGGCGACTGGTGGCCGCGTGATTGCCGTGGTGCAGCCGCATCGCTACACACGCCTTGCCAGCTTGTTTAACGACTTCTGCACCTGCGTGGATAACGCGGATACGGTGCTCATCGCCGATGTGTATACTGCTGGGGAGGAGCCGATCGAGGGCGCGAACCGCGATGCGCTGGTCGAGGGCATCCGCAGCCATGGGCATAAACATGTGATGGCGTTACCCAGCGAAAAAGACCTCGCTTCGATGCTGGTGGAACTGACGCAGTCGGGCGATTTCGTCATCTGCCTCGGCGCGGGGAGCATCAGCAAATGGGCGAGTAACCTGCCATCTGAAATGTTGGCACTGCAAGCGAAGAAGAACAAAGAACGTGCATAGCAATCTTCCCAAAGTACGCGGGCAATACCGCTTTTTCGCACCGCTGGCGACGACCAACTGGTTCGGTGTTGGCGGCGTGGCCGAAGTGCTGTTTAAGCCCGAGGACACTGAGGATTTGGCGTTCTTCCTTAAAAACAAGCCCCCGGCACAGCCGGTGATGGCGATTGGCGTGGGCAGCAACCTCATCGTGCGCGATGGGGGGATTGAGGGCGTGGTAATTCGCCTCGGCCGCGGGTTTAATTTCGCCACGTTGGAGAAGGATAGCATCGTGGCGGGTGCAGCGATGATGGACGTCAATCTCGCGCGCTTTGCGGCAGATGAGGGGCGTGCGGGGCTGGAGTTTCTCTCCGGCGTTCCGGGCACCATCGGCGGCGCGTTGGCGATGAATGCTGGTGCCTATGGCCGCGAGACGAAAGACGTGCTCATCAAGGCTGAGGCGGTGACGCCCGAAGGTGAGATTGTAACGCTCTCGATCGATCAAATGTGCTATAGTTACCGTAGATATGGTGGCCCGCAGGGCCTGATTTTTACCCGTGCCTGGTTTGAGACGGCGGAGGACGACCCGGAGGTGATCCACGCGCGCATGGGCGAAATTCAGGCGCGGCGCGAGGCCACGCAGCCGATTCGCGAACGCACGGGGGGCAGCACCTTCAAGAACCCCGAAGGCCACAAGGCGTGGGAGCTGATCGACGCCGCGGGCTGCCGTGGGCTGACCATCGGCGGCGCGCAGATGAGCCCGCTGCATTGTAATTTCATGGTCAATATCGGCGGCGCAACGGCGGCCGACCTCGAAGCCTTGGGAGACGAGGTGATTGCTCGCGTGAAAGCCCATTCCGGCGTGGAGCTGCAGTGGGAAATTAAGCGGGTGGGGCATAAGTAAAGGCGTGGCCACCCCCACTTATACCGTTGCATCCATGCTGCGGTTGCGCTAGTGTTTACGTAACAAAAAAATCCATCGTATCGGCAGCTTATCGAACACATCATTTGTGAAGGATTGCGCGCGCATGCATGTTGCCGTTTTAAAAGGGGGAATGTCCGCCGAACGCGAAGTGTCGCTGACCAGCGGTGCGGCGGTAGAAAAAGCACTGCTGGCGCTCGGCCATAGTGTCGTTGCCATTGATGTTTCCAAGAATCTCGCTGCTGACCTTGCACATGCCGCGCCGGATGTGGCGTTCAACGCGCTGCATGGCCGTTATGGTGAAGATGGCTGCGTGCAAGGCGTGCTCGAAATTCTGGGGATTCCCTATACGCATTCGGGCGTGCTTGCCTCGGCGATGGCGATGGATAAACCAACTGCAAAAAAACTGTTTTCGCTCGCCGGCCTCAACTGTGCGCTGGGCGTGGTAGCGCAAAAAGACGAGGTGATCGGCCATGATATGATTGCGCGGCCCTATGTGGTGAAGCCTGCCAACGAAGGCTCGAGCGTCGGCGTGAAACTGGTGTTCGCCAACGATAATTTTTTCTTCACCAAAGAAAACTGGCCGTATGGTGACACGGTGATGGTGGAGCAATATATCCCCGGCCGCGAACTGACGGTGGCCGTGCTCGATGGCGTGGCGCTCGGCGTGACGGAGATCACCACCAAGTCGGGCTTCTATGACTACGACAATAAATATACGGATGGCGGCAGCACGCATATCTGCCCCGCGCCGCTGCCCAAAGCGAAATATGACGAAGTGATGGAAATGGCGGTAGTGGCGCATAACGCGCTCGGCTGCCGCAGCCTCAGCCGCTCGGATTTCCGCTACGATGAAAAGGGCGACGGGAAATTTTACATCCTCGAAACCAATACCCAGCCGGGCATGACACCGCTTTCGCTGTCGCCTGAACTGGCGGCACATGCGGGTATTTCGTTCAACGAACTGGTGGCCAAAATTCTGGCAACGGCGAGGCTCGATTAATGGCACGCCGCGCGACAGTCAAAGTTCGCAAATCCGCTGTCACTCGGGCAGAGGCAGCGGCGGAGTTCGGGCGCAACAAAGCGCGGCAACGGCGCAAACAAAATCACCGGCGTGTGCTGATGGTGGGAGCGGTTGCGCTCGCGCTCTACCTCGCGGTGGGCAGTTGGTGGATGGTTTATACCGGTGTGGCGGCGCGCTGGGCGGAGGCGAGCAATACACGCTTCTGGAACATGACAGGCGGCATGGGCTTTACGCTCGACCAGGTGGAGCTGGTGGGGCGTAAACACGCCGATGCGGCAGAGGTGAAGCAGGCGCTGAACATCACGCAGGGCGCGCCGATTTTGGCGCTGCCGCTCACGGAAATGAAAATGCGGCTCGAGGCGGTGCCGGAGATTAAAGACGTCACGATTGGCCGCGCGCTGCCGGGCACGCTGCGTGTCTATATCACCGAGCGCACCCCTGCGGCGCTGTGGCAATCGGCGGGGGAAGTGAAACTCATCGACCGCGACGGCGTGGTGCTCGACCGCGCCAAATACCACGAGAAAATGACGTTGCCGATTGTGGTTGGTGCGGATGCGCCAAAACATATGGAGGAGCTGATCGCCCTGCTCGATACCGTGCCGAGCCTGAAGCCGGACGTGGTGGCAGCAGTGCGTGTGGGCGGGCGTCGCTGGAATATACAGCTCGCGCGTGACATTACCGTGATGCTGCCTGAAGATGCGCCGGAGAAGGCGTGGCAAAAGTTTTCGAACCTTGTGAACGAAAAAGCGCTGCTCGCGAAAGCCATCCGCAGTGTGGATATGCGCCTTACAGATCGGGTCTTTATTTTACCGATCGATGAGGATAAACCTGCCGTGACACTGACCAGTGTGACCAACAAAGAGATATAGACATGAAACGTAATGCCCAACCCACCCGCCACGGCCCCATCGCAGTGCTCGATATCGGCACCACCAAAGTGGTGTGCCTGATTGCAGAGGTGGCGGAGGACGGCTCGTTCTCGGTCATCGGCGTGGGGCATCAGCTCGCACGCGGTATTAAATCCGGCATTATTACCGATGTGTCGGAAGCGGGCACATCCATCACCGCGGCGGTGCATGCGGCTGAGCAAATGGCGGGCGTGACGGTGGAAGATGTGATCGTCAGCGTGAACGGCAGTAACCTGAAATCGCGCCATGTGTCGGTGGAGCTCGATGTGTTGGCGGACGGTGTGAGCGATCAGGACATCGCGGATATTATTCACGAAGGCTGCGCGAGTTTGCGTGGGCCGGATGCAGCGGTGCTGCATTGTTTCCCTGCGCATTATACGCTCGACGGCACGCGTGGGCTGAAAGACCCGCGCGGCATGATCGGCAAAAAGCTCGGTGCGGAATTGCAGGTGATTACGGCGCGCGAGCAATATCTCAGCAATCTCGGCGCGTGCATCGCGCGTTCGCATCTCAACATCCACGACTATGTGCTCGCGCCGCATGCTAGCGCGCTTTCCGTGATCGAGAAAGACGAAATGGATCTCGGCGTGACGCTCATCGACATGGGCGGCGGGGTAACGAGTTTCGCCGTGTTTGTTGGTGGCCGCAACGTGTATTCGGACTCGATTCCGATTGGTGGAAATCATGTCACTAACGACATCGCGCAGGGGCTTTCGACCTCGCTGCACCACGCGGAGCGCCTCAAAACCCTGCATGGCAGCGCCGTCAATTCGGTGAAGGATTCCGAGGTGATGATCGACGTGCCGCAACTGGGCGAGCGCGAGGACGACGACGAGCCGACGACCATGCCGCGCGCGATGCTGGTGGGCGTGATTCGTCCGCGCATGGAAGAAATTTTCGAGATGATCCGCAGCAAGCTCGAAGCGAGCGGTATGGATAAAATCGCCGGTCGCCGCTGCGTGATTACCGGCGGAGCAAGCCAGATGCTCGGCGTGGGCGACCTTGCTGCGCGCATGCTCGGCAAACAGGTGCGCAAAGGCAAGCCGATGCCGATTCCTGGACTTGCGGAGGCCGTCTCTGGCCCTGCGTTTGCGAGCGTGATCGGTATGCTGCACTATACGCGTCATCGTACGTGGGAAGATGAAATCCTCACCGCCTCCGCCGCGCGCCGTGGCTGGCTGCCGGAGCGGATTGTGAATTGGTTTAGAGAGAATTTTTAGTTATTCCTTGAAGGGGGTATCACCCCCTTTGCGGCTTTGCCGCTGACCCCCTCCGCTTCGCGGCTCGCGCCATAAAGCGCTACGCAGGATAATCTCGTATGCCGAGTATGATTTTTGCCTATTTACCGGCTACGACAGAAAATCTGTGAATCGCTGCATCTTTTTTGCAACTAACGCTTTACTTCGCGCAGACCACTACATATAGTGTCAAAAAACAGCGGTGAACCGCAATAGGCACTTCTAGTAACCGATTTTGGCTTCAAATCTACTTGCGATGGAGCCTCCCTCAAAAAATCATGTACTTCATGTACATTGGATTTTTCGAGGGTATCCATCGCGGCGCGCTTTTTTGCCAAAATCGGTTACTAGAAGTGCCTAACATACACTCCGGCAAGTGCTTCTACGAATTAGCAATTGTGACCGCTAACCGCGGCATTCAGGAGGTTTTATGACGATCAACTTACATCTTCCATCCCATGTTGACACTCTTCGCCCGAAAATTACGGTGGTGGGCGTTGGTGGCGCGGGCGGCAACGCGGTCAATAACATGATCGCGGCGAATCTGGAGGGTGTGGATTTCGTCATCGCCAACACGGACGCGCAGGCGCTTGAAGCCGCGCAGACGGATCGGATTATTCAGCTCGGCGTGAACGTCACGCGCGGCCTCGGTGCCGGTGCGAAACCGCAAGTCGGCCTTGCTGCTGCGGAAGAAGCGCAGGACGAAATTTCGGATTATATCCACGGCAGCAACATGGTGTTTATCACCGCGGGCATGGGCGGCGGCACCGGCACTGGTGCGGCGCCCGTCATCGCGCGCCTCGCGAAAGAGCAAGGCATGCTGACGGTCGGCGTGGTGACGAAGCCGTTCCAGTTCGAAGGCGCGCACCGCATGAAAATGGCGGAAGCAGGGATTCGTGAACTGCAACAATATGTCGATACGCTGATCGTGGTGCCGAACCAGAATCTGTTCCGCATCGCCAACGAAAAAACCACCTTTGCGGAGGCGTTCCGCCTCGCCGACGAAGTGCTGCATTCCGGCGTGCGCGGCGTGACGGATCTCATTGTGAAGCCCGGCCTCGTGAACCTCGACTTCGCGGATATCCGCGCGGTGATGAGCGAAATGGGCAAGGCGATGATGGGCACTGGCGAAGCCACCGGCGACCAGCGCGCATTACAAGCGTCCGAAGCGGCGATTTCCAACCCACTGCTCGACGATGTGTCCCTCAAAGGCGCGCGTGCGGTGCTGGTCAACATCACCGGCGGTCAGGATATGTCGCTGTTTGAAGTGGACGAAGCCGTTAACCGCATCCGCGACGAAGTCGACCCGGAAGCGAATATCATTTTCGGTTCGACCTTCAGTGATGCGATGGAAGGAAAAATGCGCGTGAGTGTGGTGGCAACCGGTATCGATGCCGGGGAAATGATGCAGCGTCCGCCGCAGGAATCGACGATGATGCCGAAGCCGCGCACGCCGATGGGTGGCGGAAATTTCGGCGCGCCGCGCCAGCCCGCGCCGCAACCAACGCGTGAGCGCACGGCAGCAGAAATCGTCCGTCAGGCCGGTGCGCCCTCGACCACCGCCAGCGCGGTGACGCAGCCACGCACGACGGCAACGGCAGCCGCAGCACCGACCATCCGCGTGGTGGATGAAGATGCTGAGGCTGAGCGTGAACAACAAAAAGCATGGCAACAAGCTGCCGAAGCTGCTGCCGCTGTGCAGCGTGAACAGGCGATGAAAATGGCCGCTGCGGCGGTTGCTGCAACGGCTGCTCCGGCGACGGAAGATGCAGGCCCATTGTTCGTGAGCCCGCGCGCCGAAGCACCGCAACAGCGCACGCTGTTCACCGCGATGGAGCCAGAAGCAACGGACGAAGACGCGGAAGAAACCACGGGTTCAAGCGGCGGGCTGTTCAACCGCCTCGCCAATGTTGGCCGCAGCATCGCCGGTTCGGCGCAACGCCCAGCAACGCAAGCGGCACGTGCCGCTGCGGCACCGGCTGAGCGCAAACTCGAAGTGCACGAGACCATGCCGCGCGCAGGGGATGAGGAGGAGATGTATGACATCCCCGCCTTCCTGCGCCGCCAAGCGAACTAAAACGATACTATGGTATTAGAAAATAAGTTAAACATCCGTAATCAGGTTGAGCTTGGGCGCGCTGAGGAAAAAATCAGCAAGCAAAAAGCCAAGCAGTTTTTTGATACCGATAAAATTAATAGTATTGAGGTTGGCACATTTGCAGGGCTGGCGCAGATTCATCGCATCCTGTTTGAAGATATCTATGACTTTGCAGGAAAAACCCGCGAGGTGAATATCGCCAAGGGCAATTTCCGCTTTGCGCCGGTGATGTATTTACAGCAATCGCTGGAACATATCGACGGGTTGGCGCAGGGAACCTTCGATGAAATCATCGAAAAATATGTTGAGATGAACATCGCCCACCCCTTCCGCGAAGGTAACGGACGCGCCACGCGCATCTGGCTCGATGTCATGCTGAAAGCCAATATTCAGAAAGTAATCGATTGGAACCGCGTGGATAAGGAAGCGTATCTTTCCGCCATGGAGCGCAGCGTGGTGAAGGATATTGAAATCAAGCATCTCCTGCGCGGCGCCCTGACGGATAATATACATGACCGCGAAATCTTCATGAAGGGCATTGATGTCAGCTATTACTATGAAGGCTATAGCGAATTTAAGACCGAGGATCTGTAAAGCAGCCGTTTGGCGCGGGTAGCTTGGGCAATTGTCACACAAACGTCATCAAACTGTCACACAACTGTCATCTTACGGTGCTAGCCTGATTCCACGTTCATGGAAAAGGATGCCGGTTATGACACATGATTTTGCTAAGTATGAGGCCTTTTGCGCAGCGCGTAGCGAATTCATACAAAATACAGGTCGGCGTGTGAGAGAGATGGTGAGTACGCGCCTTGCGTCAGAAATCGATGCAGATGAATCTCTTAAGATACAGCGTTTTGGGAGACTGTTTGAGGAGAAGCTTTTTTCACTCAATGAGCAGTCGTTCACACGGGGCGGAAGTCTTGACGATGTGGAAGATATTGCAGCTAAAGCCAAAGACCTTGTGACTGATCTCGAACTGGCGCGCCAGACCTATGGGCTTACGTTGAATGCGGCGTCGAAAACGATCATCACCAGTAACCTGAAGGATCTGGAGAAAGAAGCCAACGCGCTTCTGGGCATTAAGTCGGATATCAGCTACGTTTAGCCGCAGCCCGCAGGGCTGTAACAATCCGTTACAAAGCGTGAATTGTGCGTGACGGCGGGTGAGGGTAGGTTGCGAGGTAGAAAAGACCCCCTAGGGTCTGCCACGTAAAACCAAGGAAAACCCATGCCAACCCGCAGCCACGAATCCGAACTCCAATACCAGCATACCGTTGCGGCAGAAGTGAGCTGCGTGGGCGTATCGCTGCATAGCGGCGATATGGTGAACATGGTGATTCGCCCCAGCCAGCCGCATAGCGGCATTGTGTTCGTGCGCACGGATATGGACTCGGCTAATGCGGTGGTGCCTGCGACCTATGACGCGGTGGTGGAGACCACGCTCGGCACCACGATTGCGAATAAACATGGCGTGACGGTCTCGACGATTGAGCATGTGATGGCGGCGCTGTGGGGCGCGGGGATCGACAATGCGCGCATTGAACTAAACGGCCCTGAAGTGCCGATTATGGATGGTTCGAGCGAGCCGTTTGTGTTCCTGCTCGAATGCGCCGGCCGCGTGCAGCAACGCGCGCTGAAACGCGTGGTGGAAGTGCTGCGCGAAGTGACGGTGGAAGAGGGCGCCTCGCGTGCGACGCTGACCCCGCAGGACGGGTTCTCGCTCGCGGTGGAGATCGCGTTCAACCATAAACTCATTGCCACGCAAAAAGCGGAATATGATTTCACGGAGACGAGCTTCAAGCAATCGCTGGCGCGTGCCCGCACCTTCGGTTTCGCGCGTGATGTTGAGAAAATGCGCAGCATGGGCCTCGCGCTCGGCGGCTCGCTGCATAACGCGATTGTGATCGGCGAGGACGAGATCATCAACGAAGGCGGCCTGCGCTATGCGGATGAGTTCGTGCGCCATAAAGCGCTCGACTGCGTGGGGGATTATTTCCTCGCGGGTGCGGCGATCAAAGGCGCGGTGGCAACTACCCGCCCCGGCCACGGCATCAACAACAAGCTGCTGCGCGCCCTGTTTTCCGACCCGGCGAACTACCGCATCGTTGGCGACACCGAGGCCGATGTGCCGATGACCGTCGAGCGCCCGGAATATAGCCACGCGCTTGTAGGTTAGGTTCCCTTTTACTTATTACACCGCCCATACGGCACATTGCTGCCGGGGATTTTGGTCATGTGCAGCCCGGTGCTGGTGAAGCCTGCCCGGAAATAAAAACGCTGTGCACGGTGGTTGTCGGCATAGACATCGAGCCCCATGAGGTCGGCTTTCTCGGCCAGCGCTTTTTTCTCTAGCCAGGCAAGGAGTTTCTCACCAACCTTTCGGTTGCGATGCGCCGGGTGCACCACGAAATTATCAATATCCATCTGCATGCCACACCAGAAGCGTGGCCAGAGCCAGAAGCCGCTTAGTCCAACCATCTCGGTGCCTGAGAACGCGGCGACCACGCGGTAGCCCAGCGGCATCATCGTGTTCAGGCGGCGGGTGAAAACAGGCTTGGTGATGCTGGGGTTGAGAACAGAAATCAGCGGGAAAATCGTGGTAAACTCCGTGCGTTTCAGCTCGCGGAGGGTGATTTTCGGGCGGGCGGTGGATTTAGCTGTGGGCATGAGGCCTTATAGCGCGCGAGGCCATTGCGCGCAAGCGCGCCGCTGCTATAAAGGGGGCATGAAACAGTTCCTTGCACCCATGCGGTTGATGACGATAGCGGCCACGCTTTCGTTAGCGCTGCTTGTTGTGGGCTGCGGCAAAAGTGAGGACGACGCTGACGCGCTGGCGGATGCAAACAAGCCGATTGACGAATTGTATGACAAAGCCATCGGCCATTTCAACGAGAAGAAATTCAAACTCGCCATCGACGATTTCGAGGAGGTGGAGCGGCAATATCCCACCTCTGAATGGGCAGCACGGGCGCAGGTGATGGCGGGATATTCGGCCTATCGCGGCGGCCAGTTCGATGACGCGATCAGTATTCTCGACCGCTTTACCAAGCTGCACCCCACGCATAGCAGCACCCCTTATGCCTATTATCTGATGGCGCTTTCCTACTACACGCAAATCTCGGATGTGGGGCGCGACCAGAAAAAAACCGAGGAAGCACGCGCCGCATTGCAGGATGTCATCGCGCGGTATCCGGATTCCGACTACGCGCGCGATGCCAAGCTGAAGTTCGATCTCACCAGCGATCACCTCGCGGGTAAGGAGATGGAAGTCGGCCGCTATTACCTCAAGCGGCAGGATTATGGCGCGGCTCTCAACCGCTTCAAATATGTGATCGACCATTACCAGACGACGAGCCACACACCGGAAGCGTTGCACCGGCTGGTGGAGTGCCATCTGCGCCTCGGCGTGGTCGAGGAGGCGAAGAAATACGCCGCCGTGCTGGGCTATAACCATCCGGGATCGGACTGGTATACATACAGCTACGAGATGATGCAGGGGAATCTCTCGCCAGAAGAAAAAAAGAGCGTGTTCGATAAGTATTTGAAGCTGAAGTAACGCGATGCTGACGCAACTTTCCATCCAGAATATCCTGCTCATCAAGGCCTGCGAGATTGAGTTTACGCGTGGCCTGAACGTGCTGACGGGCGAAACCGGCGCGGGCAAATCCATTCTGCTCGACGCGCTCGGGCTGGTGCTGGGTGAGCGCAGCGAGGCAGGCCTCGTGCGCGCAGGTGCGGCGAATGCGAGTGTGGTGGCCGAGTTCGAGATTGAAGGAAATAAAAATGTTACGGCGCTACTCGCCGAACTTGAAATTGCCTCAAGCGGCACGCTCGTGATTCGCCGCACGCTCTCCGCCGATGGTAAAAGCCGCGCGTTCGTGAACGATGTGAGCGTGACGGTGACGACGCTGAAAAAGCTCGGCGAGCTGCTGATTGCGCGACACGGACAGCACGACCAGCGCGGCCTGCTCGACAGCAAAACGCACCGCACATTGCTCGATGGATTCGGTGGCCACGCCGCGCTTGTGACGAAAACAGCGAGCGCGTTTCGTGCGTATAAGGATGCATCCGCCGCGATGGAGCAATTGCTCGCCGATGCGGCCAATGCTGCGCGCGAGGCACAGTGGTTGAAGGATACGGCAGCGGAACTTTCCGCGCTCGACCCCGAGGAAGGAGAGGAAGAAACCCTCACCGCATTGCGCAAACGCGCGAACGACGCCAAGGCGGCGAATGCCTCGCTGAAGGAAGCACTGGCGCTGCTCACGGAATCCGGCGGAGTGGCGCTGAATTTGCGGCAGGCGGCGAAGCTGCTCTCCAAAACGCCATTGGTGGAAGAGGCGCTCACCGCTGCGCTCGAACGTGCGGAGGCGGAGGTCGAGGAAGTGAGCGTGGCGCTTGAGAAGCTGCTCGCCGATGCCGATATCGACCCGCGCGAGATCGAGCGGGCGGAAGACCGGCTGCATGCGCTGCGCGGTGCGGCGCGAAAATATAATGTGGCGGTGGCGCTGCTGCCGAGTTTGCGTGCAGAAACGGAAGCGAAACTGAAAACGCTCACCACCCTCGAAGCAGAAAAAGCCCGTGCTGTGCAGGCATTAGAGAAAGCAGAGAATGCGTATCGTGAGGCATCGGCGGCGCTTTATGAGGCGCGTGAGAAATCTTCAGAAAAACTGACGAAGTCAGTCGTGAAAGAACTCAAGCCGCTGAAGATGGCGACGACGCAGCTGCGCGTGGTGCAAAGCGAATTTCCGCCGCAAAGCTGGGGTGAGGGCGGCATGCATCAGGTGCAGTTTGAAGTGGCAACCAATGCAGGGATGCCGTTTGGTGCGCTCGCGAAAGTAGCCTCCGGCGGTGAACTGTCGCGCCTGCTGCTCGCGATGAAAACCTGCCTGCGCGCGGGCGACGCGGTGACGGCGATTTTCGATGAGATCGACGCGGGCACCGGCGGCGCGGTGGCGGAGGCAATTGGCCTGCGTCTTAAAAAACTCGCCGAAGACTCACAGGTACTTGTTGTCACGCACCTACCGCAGGTGGCGGCGCTGGCCACGCATCATCTTTACATCACCAAAGGCGGCACGAAAGAGGTGACGACGAACGTGACGCTGCTCAGTGCCAGTGAGCGCAAAGAAGAGTTGGCGCGCATGCTCTCCGGCGCAACTATCACCGACGAAGCCCGTAAAACCGCTGCCAAACTGCTTCAGGGGGCAGCGTGAGATGACTACTCATGTCTACAAAGAATATTATTCAAAATATAGCGGCGCTGAGATTCAGACTGAAATAGAGCGACTGGCCGCACTAATAGATCAGTATGATTATGAGTATAATACTCTCGGGGCATCTTCAGTCACCGATCAAGAGTACGATGACAAAAGAAATCGGCTTAGTTTTTTAAAACAAGATTTTGAGTTGTTCGCATGGCAGCAGAAGTTTGATGAAAAAGTGGGCGCCGCTCCGGCGGAGACGTTTAGCAAAGTGCGCCATTCCGTGCCGATGCTCTCGCTCGCGAATGCGTTCTCGCGCGAGGATGTGGCGGAGTTTTTGATGCGTCTGCGCCGCTTTTTGGAATTGCCGGAGGAGGAAAACATCGCGGTGACGGTGGAGCCGAAAATCGACGGGCTTTCCTTTTCCGCGCGGTATGAAAAGGGCTCGCTGGTGCAGGCTGCCACGCGTGGCGACGGCGAAGTGGGCGAGGATATCACCGCAAATATCAAAACGATTCGAGGCTTCCCGCACCGGCTTGAGGGCGCGCCAGAAGTGCTCGAAGTGCGCGGGGAAGTCTATATGGATAAGCGCGATTTCGCCGCGCTCAACGCCGCGCGCGAGGCGGTGGGAGAGGCGCTGTTCGCCAACCCGCGCAATGCCGCGGCGGGTTCGCTGCGTCAGTTGGATGCGAGTATCACTGCGGCGCGTAAACTCAGCTATTTTGCCTATGGCTGGGGTGAACTCAGCGCGCCACTCGCGGACACGCAATACGCATCGATCGAGGCGCTCGCGGCGCTGGGATTCACCACTAACCCGCGCATGACCCGTTGTGATACGGCGGATGAAATCATGCTGCAGTATGAACAAACGCAAACGGCACGAAGTGCCCTTGATTACGATATCGACGGCATGGTGTATAAGGTCGACCGCCTCGACTGGCAGCAGCGGCTGGGCTTTGTGGCGCGTGCGCCGCGCTGGGCGATTGCGCATAAATTCCCGGCGGAGCAGGCGATTACCACCGTGGAGGCGATTGATATTCAGGTCGGCCGCACGGGGGCGCTGACGCCGGTCGCGCGGCTCACGCCGGTCAATGTGGGCGGGGTGATGGTGAGCAACGCCACGCTGCATAACGAAGACGAAATCGCGCGCAAGGATGTGCGCGTGGGCGACATGGTGGTGATCCAGCGCGCGGGTGATGTGATTCCGCAAGTCGTGGAAGTGAAAGTTCAGAATTCAGAGTCCAGAAGTGCGCCGTATATTTTCCCCACCACCTGCCCGGTGTGCGGTGCGCATGCGGTGCGTGAGGAAGGCGAGGCGGTGCGCCGCTGCACGGGTGGCATGACCTGCAATGCGCAGGCGGTGGAGCGGCTGAAACATTTCGCCAGCCGCGATGCGCTCGATATCGACGGGCTGGGCGACAAACAGATCGAGGCGTTTTTTGCCGAGGGGTTGATCGCGACGCCGGCGGATATTTTCACGCTTGAGGCGCGAGATGGCGAGAGCCTGACGCGGATTAAAAATCGCGAAGGCTGGGGCGAAAAATCGGCGACGAATTTGTTCGCGAGCATTGCGAAGGCGCGGCAGGTGAGCCTCGCACGGTTTATCTATGCGCTTGGCATCCGCCATGTTGGAGAGGGAACGGGCAAGCTGCTCGCGAAACATTATGCCACGGTGGAGGCCTGGGTGGCCGCCATGCAGCGGCCGGAGATGGGTGAGGAACTGCTCGCGATTGATGGCGTTGGCAACAAGGTGGTGAGCGCAATCAGCGAATTTTTTGCCGAGCCGCATAACGTGCAGCAGCTTGATGCGTTGCTCGCGCTGCTCCGCGTGAAACCGTATGAAGCGCCTGCGGCGGCGAATTCACCCATTGCAGGAAAAACCGTGGTGTTCACCGGCACGCTCGCGCGTATCGGCCGCAAGGAGGCGAAGGCGCGCGCGGAAGCGCTCGGCGCGAAAGTGGCATCGAGCGTGTCGAAAAAAACGGATTATGTGGTTGCGGGCGAAGATGCTGGCAGCAAGCTGAAAGATGCCGAGGCATTGGGTGTGGCGGTGCTCAGCGAAGACGAGTGGTTGGTGATGATTGGGGATTAGTTCGGAGTTCCAGTAAATCCGGTTCCTTTACTCTCTACTGCATCTGTTCCATGCTGTCTTCCAGAAAGTTTCTTCGCACTATTTTCAAGTATCATTTTCAATGTGTCCTGCGACGCCAGTGTCACTGGAGATATCTACGCCGTTGTTGGTGCCGCGAATGCGAATAGAACATAGATGTGGTATTGCGATGTGTTTAGAGAGATCAGACGGCTGCACCTTTGTTGCGGATTCAGTTTCCTTCTTAGTGTTTTGTACATCGCCACATACTAACTTTCGGCCAAGGTAGAAGGGGGATTGATCACGCCACTCAGACGATAATTCCGTATAGAGCGGTATGCCACTTGATGTATCCAAGCAGAAGCGCGTCACTTCTGCGGAGCGACTCCTATCATAAACATCTGCCGATTGACTCGTGTTCGTTGTAGAAATTCTCAGTTCTTGGACAATGCCTTCTTCAATCGTACAGGTGATTAGGGTGTACTTCTCTATTTTAGGAGTATTCATAAGGCTTCCGAGCGTTTGTTATTGGCAAATAGCAATAATTAATTTTTGTTAATTTTCAAGTAAAAAACATATTTATCGCCCAAGTCTGGATTCCAGCTTGCGCTGGAATGACGCTAGGGTAGGTAGAGCGAATGAACATGAACCAGAAAAACCCTTTCGCGCAGCCGTTGCGCCCGGTGCAGATTACGGTCGAGACGGGCGTGGAGATGCTCGACATCATTGAGCTGCGGATGGAAGAGGTCGCGCTCGCGATCACCCGTCATGTCGATAAGGATTTCGTGGTGCCGTATCTAAGCCTGATTGTGGATGCAAGCCAGGCCGAGGAGGTGCAGGCGCTGATTACGCATATCGATGCTGGCGCGAAACTGCGCATGCTCAAGCTCGCGGATATCGACTGGGTGACGCAGGTGCAGAAGGATTTTCCGCCCTTCGCGCTCGGGAATTTTTATGTGTATGGCAGCCACGCGAAGGACAGTTTGCCTGCGAATAAGCATCGGCTGTTGATTGACGCGGTGGCGGCGTTCGGCACCGGTGAGCACGCGACGACCGCGGGATGTTTGCTGGCGCTCGAAGGGGTGAAGCGGAAAAATCCGCGTGTGCGTGAGGTGCTCGATGTCGGCTGCGGCACGGCGATCCTCGGCATCGGCGCGGCGCGCTTGTGGAAGGATGCGCGTATCGAAGCCTGCGACAACGACCCAATGGCGGTGAAGGTGAGCCGCGTGAATTTTAAAGCGAACCAGATTGCGCCGCGCGCGAAGGCGTGGGTGAGCAATGGTTATAAGCATCGGCCGATTCAAAAGCTCGCGAAGCAGCCGGTGATTGTAGCGAATATTCTAGCGCGGCCGCTGATGGGGATGGCGCGCGAAGCCGCAGCCAAGCTCGCGCCCGGCGGCACGCTGATTCTCTCCGGCCTCATGAACGATCAGGAGAATATGGTGATGAGCGCGTACCGCATGCAGGGCTTGCACCTCGTGCGTCGCATGCGCCGCGGGAAATGGTCGATTCTAGTGCTTCGCAGCTAGGCGCGCGAGGTCAAGCATCCGGCAGCTGAAGCCCCACTCGTTATCGTACCACGCGGCGACGCGCACGAGGTTGCCGATGACCGCCGTGCCTGCGAGATCCACGATGGAACTCGCATTGTCGTGGTTGAAATCGATGGAAACCAGCGGCGCGCTGTTCACTTTCAGCACGCCTTTCATCGCGCCCTCCGCCGCTGCGGTGAGCGCGGCGTTGACGGATTCTTTGGTGGCGGATTTTTCAACGACGACGGTGAGGTCTACCAGTGATACGTTCGGCACCGGCACGCGAATCGCGGTGCCGCTGAGTTTACCCGCGAGTTCCGGCAGCACGAGGCCGATGGCCTTCGCCGCACCGGTTTTGCTGGGCACCATGGAAAGCCCCGCTGCACGCGCGCGTTGCAGGTCTTTGTGGCTGCCATCCACCAAATTCTGGTCACCCGTGTAGGCGTGGATGGTCGTCATGTAGCCGGAGGTGATGCCGAAGGAATCGTTCAGCACTTTGGCAACCGGCGCGAGGCAGTTGGTGGTGCAGCTGCCGACGCTGAAGACTGCGTCTTCACGCGAAAGTTTGTTGCTGTTTACGCCGTAGACAAAGGTCGGGCAGTCATCCCCCGCCGGGGCGGAGATGAGCACTTTTTTGGCGCCCTGTTTGAGGTGCACACTCGCCGCTTCGAGCGAGTTGAAGGCGCCGGTGCATTCGAGAACAACGTCAACCCCTAATTCATCCCACCGCACGGAGTGCGGGTCACGCTCGTGGGTGACGGTGAACTTGCCGCGCCCCATATCGATGCCTGCATCATCGAACGTGATTTTATTTTGGAAGCGGCCATGCACCGAATCATACTGCAGCAGATGTGCGTGGCTCGCGTTCGCCGCCGAGCCGTTCGCCGCGACGAGGCGGATATCGTCGTAGCCTTCCTCCACAATCGCGCGTGCGACCGAGCGGCCAATCCGCCCCAGTCCGTTGATACCTACGTTGATGGTCATGGTGTTTCCTTCGTGTTTTCAGGTGCTAAGGCGCTATAATGCATTATAATCCAAGAGTCTAGCCATTCTGCTATCCCCTTAATCTTTCATTAAACATATGGTGGTAAACTGAGGTCTGGCAAGAAGGTGGAGTCCGGCATGTTGATGGAAATGAAGTGGTATGATGCATACAGCATGGGTGATGGTGCTGCTGACCTATGGGGATTATGGGCGATGATCAACGACGTATACGCGCGTCACCCCGAGAAGTTTGGTTCTGAAGAGGTGCGCGCATCGCTGAAGCAAGATATCGATGAATATCTTGGTAAAGAGCATCGAAACCATTCTATACTTGAGCCAAAATTTTATGAGTTTTTTGTTGAACGACTAGAGCATTACAAGCTTCAGCCTTTTGCGGATATCTCGTGTGCGTTTGTTGCGCCAGATGATGAGGCCATTGCGGTGGCGCGGCCACTCCTCAAACAGTTCAAGGCGTTCGATATGGTAGCAGGGCTTTATACTGATAGGGTGAGTTATACCGATGCGCGAAAAGATGACGCGCCGCAATCATGTCACTCAAAGGGGGATTGGATCAACATGGATCCCGCGAACGGGCCAAAACATGATTATGTTCTGACGGGCAATGTAATCAATGATCCGCATAGCGACCATATGCAGGTGAGTAGCATGGTTGCCTGTGGGATGATCACTAAAAAAGGCGGCCGCGTGATGCATATTCTCACCTATGGTGAGGATAATCCGACAAATCATGTCGGCGATCCGATGCTCCACAAACTGGCCGGGCAGGAGTTGGTCTGTTATGATCCGCCCGGGCGCTATATACCTAATACCTCACCCTATTGGAGATGGCAGGGGGAACATACCAATCTGATGGTACTGGAGCAGCGGGGAAACGTTGTGCAGCCCTCTCGAACCTGTCAATTATACTATGACTATGCGAATGCCCGCGAAGAAATAATGATGCATTCTCGTATAAAAAACAGCGCAGGGGACATATCGTTTACATTTGAGGAGTATTTCGATCACTTCATGAACAACCCGGAAGCATTAAAGGCTCTGGAAGAAATCGGATGTAATTACATTAGCAATATGGCGCGTAAAGGCGGGATTGCAGGCATGGGGTGGGGAAAGCTATCGGCAGCAATATACATGAGTGGATTCCACCCCAAGGACAGAGGATCCATCAGTTATTCTCTGTTAGATAATTATGTTATGAAAATAGATGATAAAGTACCTTCAAAAGAGGTGCAGCAAGAAATCCGCGAAGAATTCAGCGCGTGGTGGGATGAAAAAATCACCGCAATTGCAAAAGAAATGAAGCGCACGCCCGAGCAGAAAATTACCGACGAGCGTTTCTACTCCACCGGGAAGGTGGATGAACCACCCGCCAAGGGCAAGAAAAACGCGCTGTGATTATTTCGCCGCAGCCACAATCGCATCGGTGGTGATGCCGAAGCGTTTGTAGAGCTCTTCCGCGGGGGCGGAGGCACCGAAATGCTTCATACCGATGAAGATGCCGTGTTCGCCGAGCAGTTTTTCCCAGCCTTGTTCGATGCCCGCTTCAATAGCGATGCGCTTGGCGGCGGTGCCGCGGGCGAGGACGTCGTCCTGATACGCTTTCGGTTGCTTGAGGAACAGCTCCATGCAGGGCACAGAGACGACGCGGGTGGGCGTGCCGCTGGCGTTGAGCTGCTTCGCGGCTTCGACGGCGAGATGCACTTCGGACCCCGTGGCCATGACGACGACGGCAGGATTTTCTGCCGAGAATTCGCACAACGTGTAGGCACCATAGGCGCAGAGGTTATCCGGCGTGAATGCGCCGCGCAGATGCGGCAGTGCCTGACGCGTGAGCGCGAGGATGGACGGAGTGTCGCTCGTCGCAATCGCAAGCTGCCAGCACTCGGCGGTCTCGGTCGCATCCGCCGGGCGGAAAACATGAAGGTTCGGGATGGCGCGCAGCGTGGCGAGATGCTCGACTGGCTGGTGCGTGGGGCCGTCTTCCCCAAGGCCGATGGAGTCGTGCGTCATCACGTAGATCACGCGCTGCTGCATGAGCGCCGAAAGGCGGATGGAGGGGCGGCAATAATCCGTGAACACGAGGAAGGTGCCCGCATATGGCACGAAGCCGCCATGCAGCGCGATGCCGTTCATCGCCGCCGCCATGCCGTGCTCGCGCACGCCGTAGTACATATAGCGGCCTGCGTAGTCGCTCGCGGTGAAGGGCGTCATTGCCTTCGTCTTCGTATTATTACTTCCGGTCAAATCCGCCGAGCCGCCGAACAATGCGGGCAGGGTTGGCACGAGCGTTTCGAGCACGTTCTGCGACGATACGCGCGTGGCTTCCTTCGGCTCGCGTGCCGCGAGTTGCGACTTTAATTCGGTGAGTGCCTGTGTCCATGCCTCGCCCAGATCGCCTTCCATGCGGGCGGCGAAAGCATCGCGGTGAGCGGATTTTGCGAAGCGGGCTTCCCACTCAGTGTAAGACTTTGCGCGGGTGGTGGCGGCATCGCGCCAAGCTGAAAGCACATCGTCCGGAATTTCGAACGGCGCATGTTCCCAGCCGAGATTGCTCCGCGCGCCTGCGATTTCATCTGCCCCGAGCGGCGAGCCGTGGCTGGAGTTTTTGCCCGCCTTCGTCGGCGCGCCTTTGGCGATGGTGGTGCGGCAGGAAATGAGCGTGGGTTTATCGGAGCGTTGCGCCTTCGTAATCGCGGCGCGGATCTCGGCCGGGTTATGCCCATCCACTGCATCCGTGTTCCAGCCCTGTGCGGCGAAGCGCGCGAGATGGTCGTCGGAGACCGTCATACTCGTCGGCCCGTCGATGCAGATGTTGTTGTCGTCCCACAGCACGATGAGTTTGTTGAGCTTGAGGTGACCGGCGAGCGAGGCGGCCTCGAGGCTGATGCCCTCCATCAAGCAGCCATCGCCCGCGATGACATAGGTGTAATGGTCGGTGAGGTCGCCGCCGAATTCGGCGTGGAGCGCGCGCTCCGCCATCGCCATGCCGACCGCGTTGGCGACGCCTTGCCCGAGCGGGCCGGTAGTGGTTTCGATGCCGGTGGCGTGGCCAAATTCCGGGTGACCGGCGGTTTTCGCGCCCCACTGACGGAAGTTTTTAATCTCCTCGAGCGTCATGTCGGCATAGCCGGTGAGGTGGAGCAGTGCATATTGCAGCATGGAGCCGTGGCCAGCGGAGAGCACGAAACGGTCGCGATCCGGCCAGTGCGGATGGGTGGGGTCGTAACGCAGGAATTCGGTGAAGAGGACGGTCGCGACATCCGCCATGCCCATCGGCATGCCGGGATGGCCGGACTTGGCTTTCTCCACCGCGTCCATCGAGAGGGCGCGGATGGCGTTGGCCATGCGGTCATGGGTGACGGTTTCAGGGGCTGGCTTTTTCATTGCTGTGCTCATGGGTTCCTCGCTGTCCGAGCCTGTACACGCGCGCGCGCCTTCCTGCAAGCGCATACGGGTTATTCACACCCCGCCACGGGTGATTTGCAATCCGCGGCGGATGGGATTAGTTTTGTAAAAAACAACACCCTGTTTCCGGTGCCTCATGCATCGGCGGAAGATGAGGGAACGATGGCAAGCAATTCAGAACGCGTCCTTCAGGCCGCGATTTCGGCAGTGGAAAAAGCCTTCGCGCGGCTCGATGCGGCGGCGGATGTGGCGGTCTATGAGCGTGGCCAGTCGGCGCTGCAGCGCGAAGCGGCACAGGCGGAGATTACCCAGTCATGGCAACAGCATACGGCGGGAATTGAAACTGCTCTCTCAGACGCGCAGGGCGAAAACCAATTCCTCAAAGCGGATAATTTACGCCTCTCCAACCAGCTGCAACAGCTGCAACGCGACTACCTCGCCCTGCAGGAAGAAGCGGGGAATGCCGTGGGACGGCTGGATGCGACGGTGAAGCAACTCGACCTGATGTTGGAGCATTAATATGGCTATGCGCACGGTGATCGCGACCATTCAGGGCAAGGATTATACGCTGGCATGCGACGCCGGGCAGGAGCAGCATCTCGCGCAGCTCGTGACCGAGGTGAACGCGCGCGCGGCGACGCTGATGCAGGGCGTGGGCAAACTCTCCGAGCCGATGCTGCTGCTCTACACCGCGCTGATGTTGGCGGACGAACTGCATGAAACCACCCGCGAAAACGCGAACCTGAAACGCGAGCTGACCGAAACCCGCCGTCAGGTGATGGAAAGCGGCGACGACGCCCGCATCGCCGCGCTGGAAGAAGGCATGGCCGAGAGCCTCCATGCCCTCGCGACGCGCATTGAGGGTATTGCGGAGAAATTATCGGTGTGGAGGGCATACAATGCGGCATGACCAACAAATAAAACGCTACAGAGGCCAGTTCGGCGTCGGTGACGGTTTAAAAAGCTTTTTCAACAACGGTGTGCATGTATTGGTTTTTAGCCTTCTGGGCGTAATTATCTTTCTGGCGGCTTTGTTGGTCACGTTCAATGTAGCATCCTTTATCATTACTGCGGAGGCTACAAAAGGAAAGATATACGGATCTACTTACAAGGGCGAGGGTAAGGAAGCTAGTGCTTACTCGCAGGTTGTTTTTTTGGTGGCAGATGTTGAGTACAGGTTCGATGATTCCGTTGGTAGTGGTAGCCCCAGATATGAAGAGGGCGAAGAGGTTGAAGTTTTATATGACCCTAAACATCCGGAGAATGCTAAAATAAAAAGTGTTGTTTCGCTTTTTTTCCTTCCTGGATTGCTATGGATTTTTGCAGGGGTGCTCTTGTTTTTTAGCAACCTTGCGCGCAAGTTAAAAATGTCGGACGTAGACTATTGGCGCAAACGGAGTCCTGAAACAGTACAGGCGACTGTTACAGAAGTGGTAAAAGATGAAGACAAAAACCCTCCTATCTGGGAGATTTATGCCGAGTGGACGGATCCTCAAACACGCAAAGAATATTGCTTTATTAGCAATGATCTCCCACGCGATCCAACCGAATTTTTGCGGTTTAATAAGGTGAGTGTGCTCATCAATAGCAAGAATCCAAAACAATATGAGATGGATACAAGCTTTCTTCCAGAATAATCGGAAGAGCCATCTCCGCCTAATCCATCTTGTGTCTCCCTCAGCTTTCCTCTATATTAGCGCTGAATGGTACTGCCCGGTTTGTGCAGGTCGTGCATTACTCCGGACCGACTATCACTCTTGGGGAGCTGTCCCTGTCATGAGCCCTTGGTTTGTGGCATACGGTGCCCACCTGTTCAAACGGGTCACGAGAGAATCAGACGTACCCACGGCCAGGGTGGTCCATTCACTTACCTCTGCGTCGCAGAGGTAGGTGGTTTTTTGATTGCTCCCGGAATTTTCTCCTGAAAATTCCATGGAGCGCCGCTTCGCGGGCTCATGGCTGGCTCGCCCGGCTCGCGTCTTTTTTTAATTTTTGCCTACATCGAAGGAGAGGCCACCCGCTTCGGCCCCATCCATTCCGGCAGGGTGGCGCGGTAGGTGACGCCATCCAGCGTGACAGCGCCATCGGCCGCGACATCTTCAAAACGTAGCAATGCGAGGCGCGTGGGTAGTGTGTCGTGCGTGAGGATGTAAAACCCTTTGCGCGCGATTTGTTTGTAATACATCCGCGCGATGATTTCCTGCCCAACATAACAGCCTTTGGTGAAGCTGATGGCGTGGAGCAAATCATAGCCCGCATCCATCGCGACGATGGTATCCGGCGCGAAATCGACCGCGCTGTCTGGAATGCCTAAAGAGAGTGGTGAGTGGTGAGTGGTGAGTGGTGACTGGTAGGGCTCGCGGCTGTAGAGGCGTTTGGGCAACTGCGGATGGCGCGGGTCGGGCAGGCCGTCATCACCGAGGGTAATATGCCACGCCGCGCTGACATCCGTGATGGTGACGCGTGCGCGGAGTTTATACATGGCGAGCCGCTTGAGCAGGGTGGGGGCGTGCGGTGCAGGTGTGTCGAGGAGAATCCCGTCATCCGCACCGATGGTCGCCGCATCGATCAGGAACATGTCGTGGAGGATTTTTCCCTGCGGTGAGAGCAGCGCCGCGAACTGGATTTTCTCGGCAGCGAGCTTGGTCACATCCTGCGTCAGGATGCCTTGCAGGAAGGGGATGGCATCGTCACCAGTGATAGCAATCAGGGCGCGGGCGCTGTGAGGGGCTGGTGTGGTCATCTCAGGCACGCTTTGCATGGGGTGTGGCAGTTTGGGCAACTATTTCGGCAGCGATGTCCGAGAGTTTTTTGCCGACGACGTCGATGGCGTAATGCTGCTCGGCATGGGTGCGCCCAGCGGCTCCCATCGCGAGGGCTTGTGCAGGATGCGTCACCATCCATTCCAGCGCATTGGCAAGTTCGTGCGCGGTAATCTCGCACAGCAAGCCCTGTAGGCCGGATTTCATGATGCGCTCGGCCCCGCCGCAGCGTGTGGCAACCACGGGGCAGGCGTGGCTCATCGCCTCGAGTAGCGTGATGGGGAAGGTTTCACTGCGTGAGGGTAACACAAATAGATCGATGCCGCGATAGAACGCGTCTTTGTCGGCCACCCAATCGAGTAGGGTGATTTTATCGCCAAGCCCGCGCATGGCGATGCGCTCGGTGATTATTTTTTTCTGTGGCCCATCGCCACCGATGCGCGTCTCAAACGCGATGCCGCGCTGATGGAGCAGATGCAGCGCATCGACCAGCATATCCATGCCCTTCTCGGTCGAGAAACGCCCTAACGCGCCAATGACAGGCGGCGTATGTTCCGTGCGCGGTGTATAGGCAGGCAGACGCACGAGATTCGGCACCACATAAGGCGTGCCAAGGTCGCGCGCACGATCTGCCGACAGAGCAATGATGCCTGCAAAATGCTTCATTGGTGTGAAGAAGCGGCTATGCGATACCGCGAGTATCGGGGGCAATTTAGCCGTGCCACGTGTCATCTGCCCGGCGCGGTTGCCATGCACGAGTACAAGGTCGTAGCGCCTGAGTGCGCAGGCGAGCGCCGCCCGCGCAAAGAGATTCCAGCGCGACGGAAGATAGAGCGTCTGAAATGGGATTCCCGCCTGTTTCAATACCGGCGCAATCGCCGCACGGTCGCGGATGAATGCCGTTACCTCGTGGCCCTGCAGCCGCAGCGCTTCCGAGCTGTCGACCAGCGCCTGCTCGATGCCGCCGCGCTTGCCACCAAGCATGATATTCGCAATTTTTAGAGAGGCTACCATGCGCGATAGCTAGCGATTCTGCGCGGCAGAGTCGAGCGATTTAGTGAATCAGCAATGAGCCCTGCACCAGTTTGAATTCCGCCGGGGTAACCAGTTCGGCATGCATGACCTTGACGGAGTGGATTTTACCATCGAGCTCACGATCCCAGAAATCGAGGAATTTATGCAGTGTGGGGAATTTGGGAGCGATGTCGAGCTCTTGCCACACATAGGATTGCAGCAGTACCGGGTGATCCGGGAAGCGGTAAATAATCTCTGCCGTCGTCAGCCGGTAGTCACGGAGCATGAGCTCCAACTCGCGCGGTTTTTCAGTCATTCCATGCCCCTCCTACGTGGAGATCATGTTCTAACCTAGCATAATTTTTGAGCAAAATCTGCAAAAAAGTGAGGGTAGGCGTAGATTATTGCACTTTGAGGATGAGGTAGCAGTCAGGAGAATTAGTTGCCACTGTAGCGTATTGGGCGCTGGCGGGATCAGGATCGTTTGCGCAGCTACCAACGTTGATTTTTGGAACGGTAATCCAGCCTGTGGATGGGCGGCCATCGTCGAACTTGCTGTCCAGCGAAAGCGTTTGCTTGGCAGTAAGCATTGGGGTGTCCGGAAGGCCCGTGGAAGTGGGGCTGATTTTGGCTACGCGCAGGACATGCCCGTAGAAGCCATCAAAATAGAGTAGGTCGCTGCTCACATTGCCATCCAGCGCGGTGGGGTGGTCGAACATCAAGGCGCTATCCGGGAAGGAAATGCGGGGGATGTTGGTGCCCGCCAGCGCGGCGAGTGAGCCGTAACTCGAGGTGGCTCCCGTGTAGCTGCCGTCAATCAGCTTGGCTTTGTTTAGATGCTCGAATGCGTAGAAGATTTCCGGTCTTGCGGTTGAGGCAACAGTATCATCCGAACTCAGAATTTGCCCGTTGCCATCGCCATTATTCGTCGCTCCGATTTGGCTGATCGCATCTGGCATATCGCCCGGGACATAGCCATATTGCTGCTGAAACTGGCTAAACATACTGATGTAGAACTTCGATTCGGTGATGATGCTCGTCAGCTCAGCATTTTTGATATAGTTGCGCCCTCCCACCAATCCGCCAAGCAACAGGCCAATGATGACGATTACAATCGACATTTCAAGCAAGGTGAAGGCGTGGCGGCGCGTCATGGGTGGCCTCGTGGTGACAGTTGGTACAGTATACTCCGTTTGAGGTATGCTGTCATGGCGATTTGTTGCGCGCAATCTTGCCCTGCGGCATAGGGCTTGCTAAAGGTATCAAAGAAGCGGGTAGTGATGCGAAATCCTCGGTATGTGCTGGTTTTAGTGGTGGCGATGCTCGTGGTGAGCAGTGCGCCTACCATTGCCGTGGCGGCGGATGCGCTGATTGAGGGCGGAAAACTCTGCACCCAGCAATTCCCTGTTCAGGAGCGGGCGCAGCGCATTCCCACCCATCTGCTGGCGGCGATTTCGACCACCGAATCCGGCCGTTGGCACAAGGGGCTCGGCATGGCGGTGCCCTGGCCTTGGACGATCAATGTCGAGGGAAAAGGCTATTATTTCGACAGCAAGGCCGAGGCCATCGCCCAGACGCAAAGCCTGATGGCGCGGGGCTATCGCAGTATCGATGTCGGCTGTATGCAGGTGAATCTGAAGCATCATGCAGGTGCGTTTCGCGATTTGAACGAGGCGTTCGACCCTGCGGCGAATGTCGGTTATGCCGCAAAATTCCTCAGCCGCAATTATGCAGATCTTGGGGATTGGATTAAAGCAACGGCGGCCTATCACTCGCGTACGGAGGCGCGGGGCAGGCAATATCTGGCACAGATTGAACGGAGCTGGAACCGGATCGTGACCAAAGTGGCGCAGGCGCGTGCAAGCCAAGGGAAAGCGGTGACACAAGCCCCAACGGCCTCGGCAGAGGAATCGACATCTGGGGCAGCGCCTGTCGTCGCACCCAAAAAACCAACGCGACCGATTGCTGCAACGCATAATGTAAAAATCATCCGCGTGAATGATGCCGGCAACGCGCATAGTGAAGTGATGGTGGTGCATCCTGCGCCGCCTTTGGATGAGGTGAAACCAGCCCCCGCTGTTGCCGCCACGAACGACGATATGCTGATTCGCCCTGCGGGAAGTTCGGTGCGCCGCGTGGCGCTTGACAACGACGACGCCTCGACGCAACCTAGTGCAAAGCCGAAATCGGTCTTCGTCAACTAACTGCTAGAGCGTTCACATGGTTGAAACAATTGAAGTCTCGGAGCCACAGGTCGCGTGCGATGGGGGCGGCGGTGCGCTGGGGCATCCGCGTGTGTTTTTGCATATCGATACGGATGCGGGCAACAGCGTGACCTGCCCCTATTGCAGCCGCACCTATGTGCTTGGCCATGATGCCCAGCATGGGCATGCCGCCTAATGGAACATAACGGTGCAATTCTATTGATCGCGGCCATGTTTGCTGTGCTGATCGTGTTGGTGCTCGGCATCGCGGCGATGGCGCACGGCGGCGAGTTCAACAAAAAATATGGCAATAAAATCATGGTCGCCCGCGTGGTGCTGCAAGGCATCGCGATTGCCTTGGTGGCCGCATTGTTGATGATGAAGAAATAGGAGCTACGCATGAAAATCCTCGTCCCCGTCAAACGTGTGGTGGATTATAACGTGAAAGTCCGCGTGAAGGCGGATGGCTCGGGCGTCGAGCTTGCCAACGTGAAGATGAGCATGAACCCGTTCGACGAAATCGCGGTGGAAGAGGCGATCCGCCTCAAGGAAAAAGGCATCGCCACCGAAGTGGTGGTAGTCTCGATCGGCCCGAAACAGGTGGAAGAAACGCTGCGCACCGCGCTCGCGGTGGGCGCAGATCGCGCGATTGCGGTTTCAGCGGATACACGCATCGAGCCGCTCGTGGCCGCGAAGCTGCTGAAGGCGGTTGTTGAAAAGGAACAAGCGAACCTCGTGATCGCTGGCAAACAGGCGATTGACGACGACGCGAATCAGACCGGGCAAATGCTCGCCGCGTTGCTGGGCTGGCCGCAGGCGACGTTTGCGAGCAAGGTAGAGATTGCAGGCAGCGAAGCCATTGTCACCCGCGAGGTGGATGGCGGGTTGATGACGATTGCGGTGACGCTGCCGGCGGTGATTACCACCGATCTGCGTCTCAACGAACCGCGCTACGCTAAACTACCGGACATCATGAAAGCGCGCGCCAAGCCACTCGCGACGCTGGCGCCCGCCGAGCTGGGTGTGGATGTGAGCGAGCGCACGAAGGTGCTTTCGGTGGCGGAGCCAGCCAAGCGCAAAGGCGGCGGCAAGGTGAAAGACGTTGCCGAGCTGGTAGAGAAATTACGCAACGAAGCGAAGGTGATTTAACATGAACATTCTCGTACTCGCAGAACATCATGACGGAAAACTCGCGCCCGCCACGCGTGCTGCGGTCGGTGCGGCGCAGAAAATCGGTGGCGAAATTCATCTGCTGGTCGCGGGCGCTGGCATCAGCAGCGTGGTCGATGAGGCCAAGCAACTCGCGGGCGTGAGCACACTGCATGCGTGCGATGACGCGGCCTATGCACATCTGCTGGCGGAAGCGCTCGCGCCGCTCGTCGTCAGCATTGCAAAAAATTACAGCCACGTCATCGCCGCGGCGACGACCATGGGCAAAGACGTCATGCCGCGCGTCGCCGCGATGCTCGACATGCAGCAGATTTCGGAGATTACCGCAGTGGTGAGTGCGGATACGTTCGTGCGCCCCATCTACGCGGGCAATGCGCTCGAGACCGTGCAATCGACGGATGCGATCAAGATCATCACCGTGCGTGGCACCGCGTTTGATAAAGTGAAAGACGGTGGAAACGCCGAGGTGGTGGAGGTGCCGGCGGTGCCTGTCACTGCCACATCGCGCTTCGTGAGCATGGAAGGCGCGAAGAGCGACCGCCCGGAATTGACCGCAGCGCGCGTGGTGGTTTCCGGCGGGCGTGGCATCGGCTCGAAAGAAAATTTCGCCATTCTGGATGGTCTGGCGAACAAGCTGAACGCGGCGATTGGCGCCAGCCGCGCGGCGGTGGATGCCGGGTTTGTGCCGAACGATTATCAGGTGGGGCAGACGGGGAAAGTGGTGGCGCCAGAGCTTTATATCGCGGTCGGCATCAGTGGTGCGATCCAGCATCTGGCGGGGATGAAAGAAAGCAAAGTCATCGTCGCCATCAACAAGGACGAAAACGCCCCGATCTTCGAAGTGGCGGATTACGGCCTCGTCGCGGATCTGTTCCAGGCCGTGCCGGAGCTGGAAAAGGCGTTGTAACTTCGCTGTAAAACTGCCACAAATCGCTTATGACGCAGTCATTCACCCTCGCGCTTGCGCAGATGAACCCGGTCGTGGGCGACCTGGCGGGCAATGCCTCGCGCATCCGCCAACTGGCAGCGAAGGCGGCGGATCTCGGTGCGGATTTGGTGCTCTATCCGGAAATGGCGCTGGTGGGCTATCCCGCGCAGGATCTGGTGATTGCCCCCGCCTTCCGCGAGGCGGCGATGCAGGCGGCAGAGGAAATTGCGCGGGCAACCAAAGATCTGCCCTGCGACCTGCTGTTCGGCGCGCTGTGGTATGAAAACGGCCATACGTATAATGTTAGCCTGCTCGCCAGCGGCGGGACACTTCGTGTCATCCGCACCAAGTATGATCTGCCGAATTACGGCGTGTTCGACGAAAAGCGCGTGTTTGAAACCGGCGCCGCGCCGTGCGTTTTTGAGTGGCGCGGCATCACCCTCGGTGTGCTGATCTGCGAAGAAGTGTGGGACGTGGCGCTCGCCAAAACGCTGGCGTCGCAGGGGGCGGAGATTCTGCTGGTGCAGAACGCCTCTCCCTACCATATCGGCAAGGCGGGGCAGCGCAAACAGGTGGTGGATGCCGCCGTGCGCGAAACCGGGCTGCCGCTCGTTTACCTCAACCTTGTCGGCGGGCAGGACGAGCTGGTGTTCGATGGCCGCTCCTACGCTGTCGGTGCGGATGGCAGCGATGTCGCGCGCCTGCCGGGTTTTGTGGAATCGCTGGCGATTACGAAGTGGGAGAAAAAATTACCTGAAGGGGGTCTTACCCCCTGCGCGGCTTCGCCGCTGACCCCCGCCGCAAGCGGCTCGCCATGGGAGGCTACGCAATTCAAGAATGGTGGCTGGCACTGCATTTCCGCACCGATGATCGATACACGCTCCGACGAGGAAACCATCTACCACGCGCTGGTGCTGGGACTGCGCGACTATGTGACGAAAAATGGCTTCCCCAGCGTGGTGCTCGGCCTCTCCGGCGGGATTGATTCTGGCCTCACCGCTGCCATCGCTGCGGATGCACTGGGGGCGGAGAAAGTGCATACCATCCGCCTGCCATCGCCGTTCACCAGCGTGGATAGCATGGAGGACGCAGAGCAACTCGCCGCCGCGCTCCATCTGCGGATGGATACGGTGCCGATCACCCCGCTGATCGATACTGCGCGCCAGACGCTCGCGCCGCTGTTTGCGGGCCGCCATGCGGATACGACGGAGGAAAATATTCAGGCGCGGCTGCGCGGCATGCTGATTATGGCGGTGAGCAATAAATTCGGCGCGATGGTGCTGACCACTGGCAATAAATCGGAAATGTCGGTCGGCTACGCGACGCTCTACGGCGATATGTGCGGCGGGTTCAGCGTGCTGAAGGATGTCTATAAAACGACCGTCACCCGCCTCGCGCGCTGGCGGTCGGCTGCGCCGATGGGCGTTCTGAACGAGCTGGGCTTCCTTGGTGCGGCGGGGCAGGTGATTCCCGAGCGGATGATAACCAAACCGCCGACCGCCGAGCTGCGCCCTAACCAGCGCGACGAAGATTCACTGCCGCCCTATCCGGTGCTCGACACTATCTTACGTGGGCTCATCGAGCGGCAGCTTTCCGTCGCCGAACTGGTGGCAGAGGGCATGGATGCCGCCACTGTCACCCGCGTGGCCCGCATGGTGGCCGGGGCGGAATATAAACGCCAGCAATCCGCACCGGGGGTGAAAATCACCCCCATGGCCTTTGGCCGCGACCGCCGCTGGCCGATCACCAACGCGTGGAAGTTTGAGTAATTTCATCGTAAAACCCCTCTATTCAACACAAAACATAATGTAACTACAATTTGTTTGGTGCGATTGTCACAAAACCTTCACACAAAAGGCGCTGGTTTTGCATTAGGGTGAATTCAGTTTCGTAACCAATAGGAAGAGGGTCACAGTGACAGGGAATTACAAAGAGAAGTTAATTGAGGCGTCCTTGAAAGCCAAAGCCCCAGAGGTGAATCGTCAGCTACATACGGCGCATCGCCACGAGAGCCACCAGATTTCGGTAGATGAATTCAATGCCAGCAACAAAGCGTGGCAACGAAGCGTGCAGGATGAGCGTGCCCGCAAGCGGGAGCAAAGCCAGAATGGGGCAGCGCCGTTGCCATCCTAAACATTCTGAGGAAGTGTTGAAAAACCTCTGCCAGCCGTCGCTCGCAGAGGTTTTTTATGGGATAATGCTTCTTTAGGGGGCGCCGCAGCATGTAATTGTCACAAAACCTTCACACACAGACCCGCGGCAGTTTGCTATAACCGTCCCCAAGTCATGAATGGCGAGTATAAATTACAATAAACAAAGGGAGATGAAGATGAGCGAACACTACGAATATGATGCAAATAAGCAGATTAACGATTACCAAGAAAGACTTGCTGATGCAGGACTGCACGCAGCAAAAGAGCTTGGTTCTTTTTACGACGTGGCCTTCAAACATTTTGGGGGCAATGGGCAAAAGCTCAACGAAGAAGCGCTAAAGCAAGTTAAGAGCCTTCAAGAAAAGAAGACTGAACTGCGTGAGGATGGGATTATCAAGCTAGGTCTTTTCGATTTAAAACCCTTCGGATTAGCAGAAGAACAGATCAAGCAGCGTCGGCAAGAGATCAACGAAGAAGTCAAGCTCCATAGCAATATTAAAAATGCAGAGATTGCGCTAGAAACTGCCAAGAGTGCACTGAAAAACTACCAGCGAATGCAGGATGCGGCGCTGCATGCACACAAAGAACTTGGTATCTACTATCAGGATGCTGTCGAAGCTCTTGGCAGCGCAGAAACGGTAAACTTAAAAGCACGCGAACAGTTGGATGCTCTGGAAGAACAGGGAGTAGTACTTCGCGAGAATGGGCTGATTAAGTTAGGTCTTTTGGATATTGAAGGGCTTGGTCTTCCAAAAGAACTGGCTGACAAGCGACGCCGCGTTATCCGTGAGTTGTCTGGTCAATTCGATGAAATGGAGGAGTCAGCGGCTGTTGTTGGTGGTGCCCCAGACACCGAAGTGCAGGGTGGTGGTAAGCGTATTGAAGCTGTATCGCGCTTCCAGATTCATAAGAATGAGAAGGCAGCAAGCTTCTAACCCACTCCCTTATTGACGGGAACTAGCAAAAACCTCTACAGGCTATGGCTTGTAGAGGTTTTTTGTTGGGTTCGTCATTCCCCGAATTTCTGAGTCGCTTGTAAGCGACTCGGAAATTATAGGGGAATCTATCTTTTTAGGTGGATCGCCCTATAGTTCGCTTCAGGGCGAACTCGGGCGATGACGCAGGTGACAAAGCGGCAGATAAAAATCCGCGTGAGATGAGTGAGTAGATTATGACGCAGCAGACGGATCACAAAACAACAACGGCACACGCCCCCGGCGTGCGCGTTCGGTTTGCGCCTAGCCCCACCGGGTGGCTGCATGTGGGCAATGTGCGCACGGCGCTGGCTAACTTTTTGTTCGCCCGCAAGATGGGCGGCGAGTTCATGCTGCGCATCGACGATACCGACATGGCGCGCAGTGAAGCGCGGTATGAGCAGGGGCTGAAGGACGATTTGAACTGGCTCGGCGTGACGTGGGACTTGCTCGAAAAACAATCGAACCGCTTCGACCGCTACGAAGCCGCCAAGCAGGATTTGATCGCCAAAGGGCGGCTCTACCCGTGCTACGAAACGGCGGAAGAGATCGACGTGAAGCGCAAAATGCTCATCAGCCGCGGCTTGCCGCCGATTTATGACCGCTCTGCGTTGAATGAGACAGATGAAAAACGTGCCGAATACGAACGCCTCGGCCGCAGGCCGCACTGGCGGTTTAAGCTCGACCACGCGCCGATCGTGTGGGACGACATGATCCGTGGCCGGGTGGAATTTGACGGTGCAAAACTTTCCGACCCCGTGATGTTCCGCGAGGACGGCGTGGTGCTGTTCACCTTCGCCACCTCGGTGGATGACGGCGAACTTGGCATCACCCACATCATCCGCGGCGAAGACCATGTGAGTAACACCGCCATGCAGGTGCAGATCATGCAGGCGATGGGGCACACGGTTCCCGTGTTTGGCCATATGGCGCTGCTGAAAATGAAAGAGGGCAAAATCAGCAAACGCGTTGGCGGCGGGGACATCCGCTCGCTGCGCGAGGGCGGGATTTTTCCGATTGTGCTGGCGAGCTACCTGGCGAAAATTGGTACATCCGACGCCATTGACCTGGCTCCAAATATGCATGTCCTCGCAGAGGACTTCGGCATGGAGAAGCTAGGGCGCGCGATGGCGAATTATGACCCGATGGAGTTGGATAGATTAAATGAAAAATATCTACATCGGATGAGTTATGCAGAAGCAGATGCAGCGCTTGACGGAATGAAACATAAAAATGGTGAGATTGATGAAACAGCAATTATTACTCGCCGACATCTGACGGAAAGATTCTGGAATGAGATTCGCCACAATTTGAAAAGCTTTGAAGAAATCCATTTCTGGGTAAGAACCATGGAAATGACTTTTTGCACTAGTGGTTCTTCAGAAGATAGTAAGTTTGCTGCGGAAGCTTCTGCCTTGCTTCCCCAAGGTGAATGGGGCGAACATAGTTGGGATGAATTCGTCAATAAGGTTAAAGAAGCTTCTGGGCGTAAGGGAAAAGAGTTGTTTATGCCATTGCGCATGGCTTTAACAATGCATGAACACGGTCCTGATATGAAAACCGTCTTCGCCCTGCTCGGCCGCGACCGTGCGGAGAAGCGCTTGCGTGGCGAGGCTGCGTGACGATTCGTCTTTCTAACACCCTCAGCCGCGCGGTGGAACCCTTGGTTCCGCTGGATGCGCGGCATGTAAAAATGTATGTGTGTGGGCCGACGGTGTATGCGCGGCCGCATATCGGCAATGCGCGCAGCGTGGTGGTGTATGACGTGCTCTATCGCTTGCTTCGCCATGATTTCCCGCGCGTGACCTATGTGCGCAACATCACGGATGTGGATGATAAAATTAATGCGGCAGCAGTGGAGCGCGGCTGCACTATTCAGGCGCTGACGGAAGAAGTGACCGCCCAGTTTCATGCGGATATGGGCGCGCTGCAATGCCTGCCGCCGACGATTGAACCGCGCGCGACGGAGCATATCGCCGAAATGATCGCGATGATTTCGGCGCTAATTGACAAGGGCTTTGCCTATGCGGCGGAAGGCCATGTGCTGTTTCGCGTGCAGAAAGACCCGAACTACGGAAAGCTCAGCGGGCGCAGCGTGAAGGATATGGTCGCCGGTGCGCGGGTGGAAGTCGCGCCCTACAAGGAATATGCAGGCGATTTCGTGTTGTGGAAACCGGCGAGTGAGAAGGACGATGCGAGCAGCAAGTTTGACTCGCCGTGGGGCGTGGGGCGGCCGGGCTGGCATATTGAATGCTCTGCGATGAGCGCGACGCATCTCGGCAATGATTTCGACATTCATGGCGGCGGCAGCGATCTGATGTTCCCGCATCATGAGAATGAAATTGCGCAATCCACCTGCGCGCATAGCGGCAGCCACTACGCGAAAATGTGGGTGCATAACGGCTTCCTCACCGTTGAGGGAGAGAAGATGAGCAAGTCGCTCGGGAACTTCATCACCGTGCATGACTTGCTGAGCAAGGGCGTGAAGGGCGAGGTGATTCGCTTCGCACTGATGAGCACCCGCTATAACGAGCCGCTCGACTGGAGCGAGAAGCTGCTTAGTGATGCGCAGAAGGTGCTCGATCGGCTGTATAGAAAGTCGCCAGTCGCCAGTCACCAGTCGCCAGTAAATCCGGCGGTGCTCGACGCGCTGCGTGATAACCTCAACACACCGCAGGCGCTTGCCATTCTGCAGACCCTCGAAGGCGGTGAGCTGCGTGCGACGGCAAATTTCCTGGGGCTACTCAACCAGACGGAAGACGGCTGGTTCAGGGGCGATGAGGCCGACACGCTGTGGATCGAAGTGCAGATCGACGCGCGCAACGCCGCCAAAAAGGCGCGCGACTTCGCGGCGAGCGACGCGATTCGCGACCTGCTGAAAGCCAAAGGTATCATTCTCGAAGACAGTGCCACGGGCACGACATGGCGCAGGGGGTAGCGATGACATCGTTTCTGATAGCGGGTGGAATTAGTGTTGTGTTGATCCTCCTGTGTTCCGCCATTTTTTACGAAGTGCTGGCGCATGTGTGGGTCAATCTTCCGCGCTTTGAAGGCCGCCCACGCACGCAAATTATTGCCACGATTTTTGCTACATTTTTTGCGCACACGCTCTGCGTCTGGGTGTTCGGCATGACCTATTACGTGCTCGACCGCTACTTTCATTTCGGCACACTGGCGGGGAATATTTCGCATGAGTTGCTCGAATATGTGTATTTTTCGGCAGTGAGCTATTCGTCGCTCGGCCTCGGTGATGTGTACCCCACGGAAGGGCTACAGCTCCTCGTCGGGGTGGAGGCAATTATGGGGCTGATTCTCATCGGCTGGAGCGTGACGTTTACCTATCTCGTCACCGAGAAATATCTCTTCCACCGCCGCAACCCGCACCGCTAAGCGCTGAGCATCCGCGCGGCGACGGCGTCACCCAGCAGTTTGCAGCTGACGACGCTGTCTTCCATCTGTTTCAGGAAGGTTTCGCGATGTTCGTCGCTCGTGAACTCGAAGCCCATCAGTGCGCGGCCGATGGATTCTCCGGAATAGGCATAGTTGAAATAGCAGAGATTCGCGACCGCAGAGACGCGGCGCATGAAGTCGCGCAGTGCGCCTTTACGTTCCGGGAAATCCACCTGCAGGAAGAGCGGGCGTTTAAACAGCGCCGGGTTGTAGGGGATGATGCGGTAGCGAACATCGGCGTCGCCGGTGACATCGCTGAAAGGCACATTTTTCGCTTTTAGTTCAGCGAAGAGTGCGTCGATTTTTGCGGGCTCGGCCTCGAACGCGATGACCGGCCAGGCGTCTGTTTCGCTGGTTTTTCCGTATTGGAACTCGCTGACATTCACCTCGGCGAAGTGACGCTCGAGCATGGCGAGCAGGCCGCCCGCGCTTTCCGAAAGATGTAGGCGCAGATAGCGGCGGCGATGCGCGCCCACGGCGGATTGCGTGGCGATGAGGCCGAGTTTGCTGAAATCCATATTCGCGCCACAGACAATGGCGAGCAGCTTTTTACCGCGCACTTCGTCTGGATGTGAATGGGCGTAGTTGATGAGCCCGGCTAACCCCATCGCGCCCGAAGGCTCAGGGATGATGCGCGAGGATTCCCAGAGTTGCTGGATGGCGGCGGAAACTTCTTCGTTGGTGACGGTGAAGATGTCGCGCAGTGACTCACGGCAGAGGGAAAAAGTGAGATCACCCGGGCGTTTGACGGCGGTGCCGTCGCAGAACGTGTCGACCTCATCAAGCGTGACGGGGTAGCCGGCAGCGAACGAGGCTTTCATGCTGGCTTGCCCCACGCCCTCGACCCCCCAGATGGCGGTGTTGGGGTGATGCGCCTTCAGCCAGCGCGAGACGCCCGCTGCCATGCCGCCGCCGCCGATTTGCAGGAACACATGGTCGAACGGCCCGTCGCCTGCGAGCACGAGTTCATCTGCGATCGTGGCCTGCCCGGCAATGGTGTAGAGGTCGTCGAACGGGTGGACATACGCGTAGTTGTGAGTGGCGCAGTAGGCGAGGGCTTCGCGCGCGGCATGGTCGAAATTGTCGCCGACGAGAATGATCTCCACCGCGTCGCCGCCATGCAGTTTTACGGCGCGCTGCTTCATCATCGGGGTGGGGAGCGGCATGAAGATTTTTGCTGTGATGCCGAGCATGCGCGCCGCGAGCGCCACGCCCTGTGCATGGTTACCTGCCGAGGCGGCGACCACGACCCGCGCGCCTTTTTGTTCCTTCAGCACGGCGGTGCAGTTATACGCCCCGCGCCATTTATAGGCATTGATGGGCGAAAGATCCTCGCGCTTCAAGTAAATCTCAGCGTCGATGCCCGGGATGCTGATACGCTCAAGCGGGGTCGCCGCTCCGGCGTGATAGACGCGCGTGCGGGCGAGGAGGACTTCGGAAAATAATTGGTCGTTTACGTTGCTCATGGGGGCTTCATAACGCGTTCTGATGTGTCATTCCAGCGAAAGCTGGATTCAAGCTTTTGCTGGAATGACGGCATAAGGGCTGTTATCAAGCCGCTATGAAACCTTCCATCCTCCTCATCCGCCCGCAAATGGGCGAAAATATTGGTGCCGCCGCCCGCGCGATGGCGAATTTCGGCCTCAGCAACCTGCGCCTCGTCGCCCCGCGCGATGGCTGGCCGAACCCCAAGGCGAGCGATATGGCCGGGCGGGCGCTCCATATTGTGGATGATGCGGCGCTGTTTGACGACACACGCAGCGCAGTCGCCGATTGCCAGTATGTGCTCGCCACCACCTCGCGCGAGCGGGCGATGAACCTGCCGGTGCTGGATGTGCGCACGGCGATGCAGGAACTGCGCGCCCGCAGCGCCCGGGGTGAAAAATGCGCCGTGCTGTTCGGCCCCGAACGCACGGGGCTGGAGAACGAAGACGTGATATGCGCCAATGCGGTGGTGACGATCCCCGTCGCGCCGGAATACCCCTCGCTCAACATCGCGCAGGCGGTGGTGGTCGCGTGTTATGAGTGGTGGATGGCAAAAGAGGTGGCCAGTAGCCAGTGGCCAGTGGCCGGTGAAGTTGCAACCCGCATTGAACTCGATGGGTTGTTCGACCAGTTCGAGGCGGCGCTGGATGACGTGAATTTCTGGCGCGTGCCCGAGAAAAAAGAGGGGATGTGGCGGAACATTCGCGCGGTGTTCCTGCGCGCCGCGATGACCGCGCAGGAAGTGGCCACCTGGCGGGGCATTCTGCGGGTGCTAAAGGACGGGCGTTGACGGTTTCGCTCGTTGGCGACGGCACAGCAGAATCGTACAAGCCTAATACCGCCCGCCTTTGATATGGTCGTCGAGCTTGACGTTGATGGTGCTTTTAAACCCGCTATCAGGTAGGGAGATGCTGTCATGCTCGCCCTGCGTCACCACCATGCGCTGGCCGAGGAGCCGCCCGGCCTCAACGATTTTGTTGAACTCTTTCACGTCGATGCCCTTGCCAGAAAATCCAAAATACTCTCCGGCATTGGCATCCTTGATGTAACGCTCCAGCTCCGCCGCGTTATGAATGCCGAGTTCATTGAGGCGTTTGGCCTGCTGCGCCTTTACGAAGCGATAGTTGCCATGAAGCTCGGGATGGGCGGCATTTTCCTTGGCGTAATCCACATGCGGGTTCACATAGCCCGGTTGTTTCTCCATCCGCTGCCGTAGCGTGCCGGATTCATCGAGATAGGCGGCGGTGATGGCGTAAGCCAGTTTGCGTTCGTCCACATTCTGCGGCACATAGCCCTTTTGCAGCTTGGCGGCCATGGTGGCGATGGAACCATCCAGCGCCTTCTCCGCCGGGTCGCCGAGGGATTGTTCCATATAGTCAGAAAGAACTTTCTGCCCCTTTTTGTTGACATAGGTCACATTACATTCCGTATCAAACCGGTCTTGCACGCGGGCGATGGCGCGTGCCATCGCTGCCTTGTCGGCGTGGGTCAGCTGCTTCATCTCGGCCTTGATATCAATCCTGAGTGGCGGCTTGCCGCCGAGGCCGATCATATGCGGCATCGCCGCGTCCGGGTCGGTGATGTCGTGCGTGCCATCGCGTTTATTCCAATATTCCATATAATCTTTGTAAGCCGCCGGATCAAAATTATCGAGCGCTTCGAGGAATAAATCCGTCGGATTGGTGAGGTATCGGCTTTCCGCCGCGAATTTGGTGGTGACGTTGCCACTGCCCAGCGTCTTCTCCCCGGTGATGGATTGCACGATGCAGCCCGGCGGGGCGGCGCTTAAAATATCCGCCCGCTGCGCCGTGCCGCCATAACAACTGCCGAGGGTGATGGAGAGAATGCCACTGCGCGGCAGGGCTTGGAAGAGTTCGGTGTAGGGCGCTCGCGGAGTATTTCCATCTTCGTACCAACGAAACGTCCCATTTTCTAGACCATGGCATTGCAGAATCACATTCGCTGGGCCATGAATCTTCGCCGCGACCTCGGCGATGGATTCACCTGCCTTAGGGCGCAGGATAATCACATCCTTCCGCTCGGAGTATTCCTCCAGTCCAGCAGATTCATCGCCATATCCAACCAGCACATAGGTTTTTATCGGCATGGTTTGCTCTCTGGCGGGTGGGTTGGCGTTGTTACTTCAGGCCAGTATAGCAGGCAATGGTTAAGATTTTGTTACGTTTTGGGGAAAGAGCCCGGCTCAATTGTCACAAAAACTTCACAAAACTCTTAGGCGAAGGGTGCTATAGTTCAAGCTGAGGAATTATGGCGTTGAGCGATACAGTAGCAAAACCAGTAGCAGCAGTGGCCGACGCAGCACGGCGCTTCGACCCGCTGCGCCCGTTCCGCTACGTGAAGGGTTTTATCGGTGGTACGTTTGATTCCACCTTTAACGGCATGGGCAACTGGGGTCGCAAAGGCGCATGGATTGGTACTGGGATTGGTGCGTTAATCGCGATTACCACGCCCATGGGGCTTGGGGCACTTATTATGGGCTGGGTCGGTGGTCTGGTGGCGGGCGCGATTGCTGGCGGATCTGTTGGGCTTCTGACCGGCGGCATCAAAGGCGTGGGAACAGAGCGTCGTCGTGATAAATATTCCGAAGATTTAATCGCCAAGTCGCGCGCAGCGAGTCGTCCCGCGCCCAGTGTGGATTACCGCGATGCACACCGCGCTCATAAAGCACGAGAGAATTATAATTTCGACCAGTTGCAGAAGCAGGAACGCGAACTCAAAGAGGAGAGCACCTATTATCAGGATATGGTGCATGACTCGCGCAACGGTAGCCACGGGAGAGGGTACTAGTTATGGCCGATGGAGAAATCGTACAAAAAGTGACCGATGCCGTGAAACAAGGCGGCTCCGGGTTTTTTAACCGCCTGTTCATGGGAATACCCAATGTCCTCGGCGGAATGGGACATGGTGTCTGGAGTAACACAGTTGGCAATCTCTCGGGCTTGCTGATGACGGCTGCCGGCTTCATGGGGACCGCATTTTTTGCACCGGAGCTGGTCAAATGGCTGCCATTTAAGGTCAATGGTAAGAAAGTGGGTGAAACACTGGGCGAGAAGCTGGATCAGGGCGGTACGATGGAGCTGGTGAAACAAGCGGGTATGGCGGCGCTGGTAGTCAATGGTGTGATTGGTGGAGTAAAAGGCACGATCGGCGGCGTTTCTGAGACTGTCTCCGGCGAAGACAACAGCTTCATGAGCAAAGTGGGCGGGATTATAGGCGGCGGGGCTGTCGCGGCGGCCATCGGTATGGTGGCCATGAGTGCGGTCAAGAAAAACGACATCGGTTTTGTGGGAAATGCGGATGCATTTAGTAATAAGCAGCCCAACATCCCCCCTGCGGCAACGAACAATCAAGAGGTTAGTGGTAAAAATGCCTAGAATTGTCACAAAACCTTCACACACAGAGCCGAATCCCTGTGTTACTATGCATACTAGATAATAGTTTAAGGACGGGAGAATCCCATGAGTAACGATAACGTAGCACCGATTAACCACTCCGCAGGAAGTGCGATTGCGACAACCGCATCGAGCACGGCGAGTGGTGTTGTTGGTGGTGGTGTAAGAGGGTTCCTGAAAGGTATACGCAACCTTGCGATTCTCGGTGGTGCCGTTGCTTTGATTTGGGCTTCATTCGGCACAGGACTACTTGTGCTGCCTGAAGCTGTAGGTAGTACAGTGCTTCCTGCCATTACAGGAAAGATTCTTTCGGTACTCGGCTGGACGGCTCTTGGTACAGCTATCGGTGGTGGGCTCGGTGTCGCAGCGGGTTGGATCACGGTGCCATTTGGTGCTATTCTGGGCGGTGCAAAGGGTGCCGCGCGCGGTTCGGAGCGTGTGAGTCAGGAGCGTGGCCAAGCAGCGATGCTCGAAGCGCAGGTGCAACTCGCAAAGGCGCAAGCGCCTGTATACAGCCCCTACGCAGCGCAAGGTTCGCCAATGAATGCGGCAAACTCACAAATTCAAGTAGGCCGCGATATGCAATATGACGGCCCGATCAACGGACAACTCGCGCTGGCGCGGTAGGATAGGAGAGCGTTATGGCTTTACAAAAAGGATGGTGGAAACCGGCATGGTGGGGCGATGCACCACCCACCAAGTTTGAAAAGGCGCAAATAGGCGCAAAGGATGCTGCCAGCACGTTTGAAAGTGCGGTGGCAAAGATTGACGCACGTAAACTAACCAATAGCACGATTGATAAAGAAGTGACGCAAGCGGCCAAGGACGCCGCAAAAGACCTGAGCAAATCCCATATCGAGCTGAAGTCGGCGCGTTGGGAGGTTTTCGGCAGTATCCGCAACGCGATTGGTAAAATGGGTGAAGTGGTCGGCCTCAACCTCTATGGCAAAGGCACGGCTAAAACAGTCGAGAAAGTCACGGAATTGGCTGGGAAGGGGCGCGCAGGGTTTTTTCAGCGCGTAGTGAGCAAACCGTTTCGTGTGGCGGCGAATAACCCGAGAATATCGCTATTTGCGTTGGGCACACTGGCGGTTGTTGGTATCGGCTCGGCGATTCGTGGCCGCGCCGCTGCACGTACGCAGGCAGAGGCAGAAGCCAATGCCATGAGCTTTGATGCTCCGCAGGCGGCTCCGGCAATTGCACCGCAATACCAGATCACGCCGCAAGAATACGAGCAGCTTCAATCCCGCATGAAGGGTGGTGCGGAAGCAACGACTGGCCATGCGGATGCTATCGCCGCTGCCCGCCAGAGTGCCGCTCCGGTGCAGACGGCAGCGCTGTAATCCTCCTATGATCCTCCAAAGCCCGCTCGGCGCTGTGCCTGGCGGGCTTTTTTATGGAAGCGGAGCAGATGTGTGGGCTTTTTCCTTGACGGGGGCGTGCAAATCGTTATGTTCCCGGCTCCTTTTGGGGCGGAGCGCATATCCCCCTCTCCCGAAAGGCTAGCGGCTTTCGGGCCATCTTGGGGATAGGAATCGGTTAGCACTGCTAGCCACTAGCGGCGCCGCAGCGCAGTCTGCCAAGCGGCGCTAGTAACGTTGAGAGAAGGAGTAGGCCATGAGCAAACGCCATGCCGTAAAATATAAAATTTCCCGCCGTCTGGGCGAGTCCCTCTGGGGCCGCGCGAAGGATCCTGTAAACCGCCGTTCGTATGGCCCTGGCCAGCATGGTGCTGCCTCGAAAGGCAAAAAGAAACTGTCGGACTACGGCACGCAGCTCGTTGCTAAGCAAAAGCTGAAGTCATACTACGGCAACATCACCGAGAAACAATTCGTGAAGCTGTACGAAGAAGCGCGCCGCCTGAAAGGCGACAACTCGGAAAACCTCATCGGTCTGCTCGAGTCGCGCCTGGATGCGGTGATCTACCGCATGTGCGTGGTGCCAACCGTATTCGCTGCACGCCAGTTCGTGAACCACGGCCACGTAAAAGTGAACGGCAAGCGCGTGAACATCGCGAGCTACCGCGTGAACGAAGGCGACGTGATTGAAGTGCGTGAGCGCAGCAAGCAGATGACCATGGTGCTCGAAGCCATGCAGTCGCCAGAGCGTGACGTGCCGGATTACATCGACATGGACGAAAAGGCGCTGAAAGCTACCTTCACCCGCACCCCGAAACTCTCGGACGTGCCGTATCCGGTGAAAATGGAACCGCATCTGGTGGTGGAATTCTATTCGCGCTAGTAGCCAGTAATCAGTTATCAGGAGGGGGCGTCGTTTCGGCGCCCTTTCTTTTTACGCGTCATCCTCGGACTTGTTCCGAGGATCGGGGATTCTCGCGACAAGCGCGAGAATGACGTGAATTGGTAAGATGAATGGATTCCAGCTTTCGCTGGAATGATGGAGTGTGCTACACTTGCCGTATGAAAAAGCTCACCGCTCCCAAACCCTCCGGCGATATCGAAGCGATCCTGCGCGATAAGGCGGAGGAGATTCAGGCGCTGATCGAGGCGATTGCGGCGGGAGAACCGGACTGCGATATCAAGCTCGCTGAACTGCTCGAAGGCGAGGCGGAGCTGGGGCGTGAGGCGATTGTAGAGAAGCTGCGCGACCTGCTGCGTGAGCGCGCGGCAGAAAAAGAGCAGGAGCTCGATAAACATCTCGAAGCCAACAAACGCGTGGAGGTGACGCGCCAGCGCAACCGCTTCATGCAATGGCTGACCTGGATTATGTCGGAAGAAACGCTGCGCAAACTGCGCGAGGCGTTTCTTGCAAGTCCAGGGGTCGAAAAATCCGTGCGCAATATCGGCCATGAACTCGCCAATTTCGGTGTGCAGACGCAGCTGGCCGATAAGCGCGAACTTGGCAATCTCTCACAGACCATCGCGCCTGCGAAGGGCTACGACAAAGGGAAAGGGCAGGGGCGGGAGTAGTTTTTGGTGCTCCGGGTTGTTCTACTGAACAACCCTACGCGCAGCTTCGCTGGCTCATGGCTGGCTCGCCCGGCTCGCATCATTACGCCGCGTCGGCTTCTTTGAACCCGATGCCTTTTTCCTTCAGCAGGGTTTGCAGCTCGCCGGATTGGTACATGTCGCGCACGATGTCGCAGCCGCCGATGAACTCGCCCTTTACATAGAGCTGCGGAATGGTCGGCCAGTTGGTGTAGGCCTTGATACCCTCGCGGATTTCGGCGTCGGCCAGCACGTTGACATCATGATAGTCGCTGATGCCGAGCCGCTCCATCACCGCCGCGACGGTGGCGGAAAACCCGCATTGCGGCAGCTTTTTGCTGCCCTTCATGTAGAGCACGATGTCGTGGGTTTTAATGTCCGCCTCGATACGGGCGAAAACGGGGTTCTCGGTCATACTGTCCTCACTGAAAATGTACGGTCTCGGTGCCATCCGGCTCCCACGTAGAGCGGGTGGCGGGGGCGGAATTAATAGCGTTATTCATAGACTGTTGAAGGGTAGCATTGCAAGCCTCAAGCGCGGGTTTCATGGCGGCGGTGAGGCGCTCGGGCTGTTTTTTCTGCGCGAGGTCGAACAGGTCGGCGTTGGTAAAGGCGATGGGGTCGCTCACGCAGTGGCAGTATGCATCGGCCTGCGCGGGGCTGATGATCGACGCGGGCGCATAAGCGATGTTCTCGTCTTTCAGATGGGCCTGGCAGGCAGTGAAGCTCGCTGCGCGGGATTTGGTTTCAAGCTTGCCAATGAGAAATGGCAGCCCGAACAGGTAAAATAACGGTGCCGAAACCGCCCAGAATATCAGTGATCGCATCAGCCAGCGCATGGGGACTCCTTCGCCACGAATATCGCCGATTCTGCCGGATGGCAAGAAGGTTGAAAACTGCACGCTTTCGCTGGAAGGGGAATTTTTTTTGGTGTAGACAAGCCGCATCCCACTTTTAGCGATAAGGCCGCCCATGACCACCGCGATGAAACAAACACTCCTCAGCAAATCCAGCATTCCGGCGCATATTATCGAGGCGCACGGGCTGACGATGGACGAATATGCCCGCGTGGAGGAGATTCTCGGCCGCACGCCAAACCTCGTGGAGCTCGGCATTTTCAGCGTGATGTGGAGCGAGCATTGCAGCTATAAAACGACGCGCAAGCATCTTTCCAAATTCCCCACCACTGGCCCGCAGGTGATTTGTGGCCCCGGCGAAAACGCGGGCGTGGTGGATATCGGCGACGGGCAAGCCTGTATTTTCAAAATGGAATCGCACAACCACCCGAGCTTCATCGAGCCGTTCCAAGGCGCGGCGACGGGTGTCGGCGGCATTCTGCGTGACGTGTTCACCATGGGCGCGCGCCCGGTGGCGCTGATGAATTCGCTGCGCTTCGGCGCGCCGGATGCGCCGCGCACGCGCCGCATTGTGGAAGGCGTGGTGGCGGGCATCTCGCATTACGGCAACTGCGTCGGCGTGCCGACGGTCGGCGGTGAGGCGATTTTCCACGCGAGCTATAACGGCAACCCGCTCGTCAACGCGATGGCGGTGGGCATTGCGGATACGGACAAGATTTTTTATTCCAAGGCGTCGGGCGTCGGCAACTCGGTGATTTATTTCGGCGCGAAGACGGGGCGCGACGGCATTCACGGCGCGACGATGGCAAGCGCGGAGTTCGACGAGAAATCCGAAGAAAAACGCCCGACCGTGCAGGTGGGCGACCCGTTCATGGAGAAGCTGCTCATCGAGGCGAGCCTTGAGTTGATGGCAACGGATGTGGTGGTCTCGATTCAGGATATGGGCGCGGCGGGGCTGACCTGTTCCAGCCTTGAAATGGCGAGCAAAGGGGAGCTGGGCATCGAGCTGAACCTTGAAACCGTACCGATGCGCGAAGAGGGGATGACGCCCTATGAAATCATGCTCAGCGAATCGCAGGAGCGGATGCTGATGGTGGCCAAGCCCGGCCGCGAGGCGGAGGCGTTCGCCATTTTCAAAAAATGGGGTTTGGCGTACGCGAATATCGGCACGCTGACCGACACCGGGCGCATGGTGCTGACGATGATGGGCGACGTGGTGTGCGATATCCCTGTCGCGCCGCTCTCCGACGCGGCACCGCTCTATGACCGCCCCTATGTGCTGACGCCGAAGCCTGCCGCGCTTTCGTATGACGATGTGCCCGCACAGCCGATCGGCACTGCGCTTGCCAAGCTGATGGCCTGCCCGGATATTTCAGCCAAGCGCTGGATCTGGACGCAATACGACCATATGGTGATGAACGACACCGTGGCGCGCCCGGGTGGCGACGCGGCGGTGGTGCGCGTGCATGGGACGAAAAAAGCGCTCGCGATCACGACGGATTGCACCCCGCGCTATGTGGAAGCCGACCCGTATGAAGGCGGCAAACAGGCCGTTGCTGAAACATGGCGGAACCTGACGGCAGTAGGTGCAACGCCGCTCGCGATTACGGATTGTTTGAACTTCGCGAGCCCGCAACGGCCGGAGGTGATGGGGCAAATCGTCGGCGCGATTGAGGGCATGGCGGAGGCGTGTAAGGCGCTGTCGTACCCCGTCGTCTCCGGCAACGTGTCGCTTTACAATGAAACGCAAGGCAAAGGCGTGCAGCCGACGCCTGCCGTCGGCGGCGTGGGGCTGCTGGCGGATGGCGCGACGCGCGTGGGCAATGCGTTCACAGAAATCGGCGAGGCGGTGATTCTCGTCGGCGAGACGCGGGGGCATCTCGGGGCGTCGCTCTACCTGCGCGAGATTACAGGGCGTGAAGAAGGCGCGCCGCCGAGTGTGGACCTCGCGGCGGAGAAAAAACATGGCGACCTCGTGCGTGCATTGATTGGTAAAGGTATGGTTTCGGCCTGCCATGACCTCGCCGATGGTGGGCTGCTGGTGGCGCTGGCGGAGATGTGTCTGCCGCGCGGCATTGGTGCGCAGGTGCGCTTCCCAGGGACGATTCCGGCGCATGCCTATGCGTTTGGCGAAGACCAGGCGCGCTATCTGCTTGCCGTGCCCGCCGCGCAGAAAGACATGGTGCTGATGGCGCTGAACCACGCTTCCGTGCCGTTTACCGATCTTGGCACAACGATTGCAGACTTACTCATCGTCGAGGACCAGTTGCGTGCGCCAGTCGCGCATCTTTCTGCCCTCAACGAGGCATGGTTGCCGGAGTATATGGCCAGCTAAACGCGACAGCATAGACATAAGGAGTCATCATGACGGAGCAGTCTTCCACCCCTAAGGTCTATGTTGAATCGGTGCGCGGGCAGTATGAAATGCTACCTTACCCGATGCGCGACTACACCAAAGAGCGCGAGATTCTCTATACGTCCGATAACGCCTCACTTGATAGCATCAACCATGAAGGCTGGGCTGGCATGCGCGATTTGCGTAAGGGAGCCAGATTTTTGGTGGCGGGTCAGGGTACGGGCGATACGACGGTATTCCTCGCCGAGCAACTGCGCGGAACAGATGCGGAGATTGTGTCGATTGATCTCTCGACCGCTTCCATCGCCATCTGTAAAAATCGCCTTGCCGAGCGTGGGCTGACGAATGTGACGCTGCATCATATGTCGATCCTCGACCTGCCAACAGCAGGGCTTGGCCAGTTTGATTTTATTGAATCGGGCGGAGTACTTCACCATCTCGAAGATCCGAGTGCGGGGCTACAAGCGCTCGGTGCGGTGCTGAAAGACGACGGCATCATGTCGATCATGGTCTATGCGCTCTATGGCCGCCTTGCGATCTATAGCATACAGGCATTGATGCAGTATCTCATCGCGCCAGACACCCATCCGATGGTAAAAATCGACATCGCGCGCGCGTTTTTAAAAGAGCTGCCGAAGACTCATCCCATGACCCATGCCTATGACTGGTCGAAGCTGGACATCGAGGAAGAAAGCGGCGCCGGGGCCTATGATTTGTTCCTGCACTCTACCGATCGTGCCTACACCGTGCCAGATCTCTATGAGTGGGTGGAGGGGGCGGGGCTCTATATGGGCAATTTCTGCGGCGAGTGGGAAGGCGAGATGGCCTATGTGCCGGAGGTCTATACGCGCTCGGCGCTGCTGCGCGCGCTGGTGGCAGAGAAGTCGATACCCGAACGCCAAGCCATTGCAGAACTGATGAGTGGTTCGATTGCAAAGCATTCCTTTTACGTTACAAAGCAGCCAAAAGTTGGGGCAGAATTTGCGGATGACATGGTGATTGCGCTTGGCTTTCGCCAGCGTGTGTTTACCGATTTCACCGCATCGCTCATCACAGCGCTCGCGCCACTTGAGATGGGTGCGCAGTTGGAGCAGCCGGTGGCTATGCTCAAAGCACCCTCGCTGGTGATTACCAAGCGCGCACATACGATTGCGTTGCTGAAATGGCTTGGGAACGAGCGCCCCATCGTCGATATCGTTGCTCAGGTGGCGCAGGAAACAGGCGCGGCGGTGGATGAGGTGCGGGAGAATCTCCGGCAGCTCTACCACGAGCTCAACAGCCGCCGCCGTGTGTTTTTACGCCATAAGGATGTGCCGCCGTATATCCAGTGGTTCGACATTGTCGAGCGGTTGAAATCGGTTCCGCCCATTCAAACGGCAGCATAAGGGGAATAGCATGATCTCGACCAACCTTCGTATGAGCACTCTCGACGCACCCGAAGCCGTGCCTGCTCCCATTTATCCGAGCCGCAATTTGTCGGATGAGCGTAGTAAGCTTTTTCCAAACGACGCACTGTCATTCGATGCGCTGAACCATTTCGGCTGGGGCGGAAAACGCGATCTGCGCGGTGGCGCACGGATTCTCGTCGTTGGTGCCGGGAATGGTGATGCGACGGTGCTGCTCGCCGAACAAGCACGCGGTACGACGGTAAAAATCACCGCGATTGAAACTTCGGAAACGGCGATTGTGCTGGCGAGATCCCGTCTCGCCAAGCGTGGCCTGACGAACGTGGAGCATCGGCAGATGTCGTTGCTCGACTTGCCAGGTGCAGAACTGGGTGAGTTCGACATTATCGAATGCAGTCATGTGCTCGATCATCTGGAAGACCCCTTGGAGGGCCTAGCAGCACTTGGCGCAGTGCTCGCGGATGATGGGGTGATGCTGCTCTCCCTCAACGCGACCTATGGCCGCTTGCCCTTGCAGATGCTGCAATCTTTAATGCAGCATCTCATCACCGATTATATGCCGCGTGACCTGAAGATCGAAATCGTGCGCGAGTTTTTACGTGCCGTTCCGCCAGACCATTGGCTGGGGCATAACTGTGCGGATTTTATAGCAGAGCTGAACGCGCTGGATGGCAGTGGGATCGAAGCGTTACTGCTACAACCCTTTGCCCATACGTTCACGGCGGCGGATATCTATCAGGCGCTTGACCAGTGCGGTCTGGCACTCGTCAGTTTCATGGGAAGCGGGCGTACCAATTATCAGGTGGAAACGCATGTGAAGGCCCCGCTGCTGCGTGATCTGGTGGCCGGGCGTGCGGAATATGAGCAGCATGTCATTGCCGATGCGATGCATGGCGGCATGCGCACGCATCAATTCTACGCCTCGATTCAGGATAAGCAGCCTGCGCAGTTTGCAGAGGAGATGGTGATTGTTATTGCGCCGTCCTATGACTCGGCAGCAGAAGCCGCAGCTTCGTGCAACATCACCACCCACGCGCACAGCCAGGCGCTACTCGCGGCGATGGATGGTAAGCGCAGTGTGGCGGAAATCGTCGCGTTGGTCAGCGGCCAATCCGGCGCAGCAGCCGGGGAGGTGAGGGCGCAGCTCGCCGCGCTTTATGCCGAGCTGCACCTGCATCAGCGCGTATTCCTGAGGCATCAGGAACTGCTGCCAAACTTAAATTGGAACGCGATTCAGGTACGCCTCGCGCAGCACCCAGCGATTATGTATCAATAACGACTAGTGCAGTGAAAGGCTGGTCGGCGCGTTTTGCAGGCGGCTGATCTCAGCCTCGGCAGCGGAGATGCGGGTGCCGGGTGTGCTCGATAAGCCGGATTGCAGATTATGTGCGGGTGCCGTCGCGTAGGAAACCGCCTGACCGCGACCTTCGATCTGCGCGAGCTTCATGTCCTGCAGCGCATGTTCTTTTTGCTCTTTATAGGCGGTAACGGCTTGCTCTCCGGAAGAAAACACACCGCTGAACAGGCCACTCAGGCCGCTGAATACGGCGAGCGGAATGGTGGAGAAGGCCGAAAGAGGAGCGATACCGCCTACCCATGTGGCCGCCGCGGAAGGAGTCATCGTGAGGAACGCGCCGAAGACGGGGCCGAGTGAGGGCAAGAGAGGGATCAAGGCGAACTGGAGAAGCAATGCGCTGGCCACGCCAATTGCTAGTCCCATCAATGCGCCCTTCACAGCACCTTTGATCGTGCCGCTCCACCAGACGCGTGATTTTTCCTGTGGGGTTAATTCCATGATCCCAGAATACCCAATTTCGCTGCAGCTGTGTGTGACAGTTTTATGACATTTTCAGTGCATATAAATCAGATGGTTATTGTGCTTTGAGGGGAGCGAAATGGGTGCTACACCCTTGGTCATTCGCTGATAACGATGAGGAGTGTTGCTATGCCCATGACTGCCGAGGAAATCACCCGCCGCGTGAAAACCGCCATCCCGGATGCTGAAATTCTGCTGGAGGATCTGGCGGGCGATAACGACCACTGGAAAATCACGGTGACGAGTGCGGCGTTCTCCGGCCTCAACCGTGTGGCGCAGCACCGCATGGTGAACGCAGCGTTTGGCGCTGATCTCGGCACCACGCTCCACGCGCTGGCGGTGGTGACGCACGCGAAGTGAGCGTGCTTTTATTCGCGCTTTGCGCCTGATGAGGCTATCACCCTTAAACACCCTCCCTTTGGGCTCGCCATGGAAGGCTACGCGCGACACGAATTTACGAAGGCGCGCGTTACGCAAACAAAAAAAGGCCGGATCTTTTTAAGGACCCGGCCCAGTTGGCAAACCACGTAAAACTTGGTTAGGTAGTGCGGTAGTTACCGCTCTTACCTGAATTCGGTGTCCCTTCGAAGGACTGGGCAGCGAAGAGGCTGCCATTATCAACATTCACCGCGCCGCTGATTCGCGACTTCGCCACCGCATCGCCTACGAGCGGGTAGGGACTGGTTAGCTCGCTGTGCTGCTGCACAAAATGGTCAATGAACTGGTTCGGCAGAGCCAAGTCCCGCGCTTGTTTCAGGGCATTACCCTGAAACACCGTATGATATGGATTCACGCTTACACCAGTTACTGACATTCTAACCACCTACCCTGTGCTTGGCTGTTATTCGCCGCTCATAGGGTGAATATAGCAAAGAGAAGTTAACGGATGGTTAACGGTGCAAACAATTTTAGTGGAAAAATGCATGCAACACGAAAAAAGACAGAAATCCGCCCATTTCAGGTGTATTTTTTGGTGATGAAATTAGATAAAATGCCGTGCGAATCGGCTACGCAAAGCGCGCGAGGAGGGACTGGAACATGCGTGCGCCAGCCACACCGCCGAGCGCAGCGTCGCTGTGGCGCTCGGGGTGCGGCATTAAGCCCAGCACGTTTTTGCCCGTGTTGGTGATGCCTGCGATGTTCTCGCAGGTGCCGTTCGGGTTCGCGGCGGCATTCACCGCACCGTTTGCATCCGCATAGCGAAACGCGACCTGCTGGTTGTCGTTCAGCGCTTTGAGGGTTTCGGCGTCCGCGAAATAATTCCCCTCCGCATGGGCGACGGGCAGGTTGATGACTTCGCCCCGCGTGTATTTACTGGTGAAGGCGGAATCATTCGCCTCCACACGCAGCATGGTTTCCTTGCAGTGGAATTTGAGGTGGTTGTTGCGCATCAGCGTGCCGGGCAGCAGGCCGGATTCGCAGAGGATTTGAAAGCCGTTGCAGATGCCGAGCACATGGCCGCCACGCTCAGCAAAGCGAATCACATCCTGCATGATGGGCGAGCGTGCCGCCATCGCGCCGCAGCGTAAATAATCACCATACGAAAACCCGCCGGGTAGCACCACGAGGTCGAGCCCTTCGGGCAACGACGCATCATCATGCCAAACCATGCGCGGGTTCAGCGCTTGTGCTTCCATGATGGTGAACACGTCGCGGTCGCAATTGGAACCGGGGAAAACGATGACGGCAGATTGCATCGTCTACTCCACCAGCTCGATCACGTATTTCTCGACGACTGTGTTGGCGAGCAGCTTTTCACACATCTGCGTGACGGCAAGCTTCGCATCCGCCGTGTTGGTCTGCTTCAGCTCCAGCTCGATATATTTGCCGACGCGCGCATTCGCCACGTCGCCAAAGCCGAGATGGGTGAGGGCCGATTCAATCGCCGCGCCTTGCGGATCCAGCACGCCATTTTTCAAGGTAATGTGTACTTTCGCTTTCATGCTATTTCTTCTTTTTCGGCGCAGGTTTTGCTTTGGCGGCAGGCTTCGCAGCAGCCTTGGCTTTCGCTTTCGGCGCTTTGCCCGCATTGCTGAATTTTACCGGTTCTACTACGCTCATGTTCGGCAGCACACCGAGGCGGCGCGCCACTTCACGGTAGGCTTCCTCGGTCTTGCCAAGGTCGCGGCGGAAACGGTCTTTGTCCATTTTGTCGTTGGTGGTGACATCCCACAAACGGCAGGTATCGGGCGAGATCTCATCCGCCAGCACGATGATTTCCTGATCACCTTCGTAGAAGCGGCCGAACTCGAGCTTGAGGTCGATCAGGCGGATGCCGTGGCCATAAAACAGCCCGGCGAGAATGTCGTTAATGCGCAGCGCGTAGTGGCGAATTTCGTCGATCTCTTCCGGCTGCGCGATGCCGAACGCGTAGATGTGGTCTTCCGCGATGAACGGGTCGCCGAGGCGGTCGTCCTTCAGGCAGAATTCCATCAGCGGAGCGCCGAGGGCCTCGCCTTCAAACGCGCCGAAACGCTCCGCAAACGAGCCAGCGGCATAGTTGCGAACGATGACTTCGATTGGCACGATATCGACCGCGCGCACGAGTTGTTCGCGCATGTTGATGCTGCGGATAAAATGGGTGGGGATGCCCATATCGCCGAGGCGCGACATCAGGAATTCCGAAATTTTATTGTTGATGATGCCCTTGCCCGCAATCGTGCCTTTTTTCTTGGCGTTAAACGCCGTTGCATCATCCTTGAAATGCTGGATCAAGGTACCGGGTTCTGGCCCCTCGAACAGTTTTTTTGCTTTGCCTTCGTAGATGGGTGTTCTTGGTGGGTTTTTGGTGCTCATGGCGCGCGTTACCTTAAGGTCGGTTGTGATTGGTGACTCACTCATAAAGCGCTTCACGCGAAAGGTCTAGAGACAAGTGCGATGATGTGTACGTTTGAAAAATTCTGCACAAAAATTTGATTGCGGAAGCGACATTTTTTGCATGGGTCTGTGGGTAACGATTGTGGACAAAATCGCGCCGCAAAGCACGAGTGCGGATTGACACTAAAATACCGATTTACCACAAAATGTTGTTGTCAAGCCGGTGTGGCATCTATATATAGTGGGTGTAACGATTCACCTCTCGACCAGAAGTTTTTTGCTCCATGTCCAGCGTCCTGCGTTTCTTTAGCCCGTTTGTGTCGATGCCGGTTTCGGCGTTCGTCGGCGTGGCAGATGTGGCGGCGCAGGCACGGATGGAATCGATGTCGTTTACCCATGCGCTGGTTGCCCTCGCTGCCAAGCTGGCGAGCGTTGATGGCACGCCAAATAAAGCAGAGTTCGCAGCGTTTCATACACTCTTTGTGGAGAGCGATCAGGCCGATGCAGCGCAAGTGCGCAGCCTGTTTGTGAAGCGCGTGACGGATAACAGCACCGCACTCCAATATGCGCGGCAAATCGCGAGCATGACGGCAGGGCAACCTGCGCTGCACCGCGAACTGTTCCAACGTCTGTTGCATATCGCCACGGCGGATGCGGCGCTGAACGCGGCGGAGCTCGAGCTCCTGCGTGCGGTGGCCGATATTTTCGGCATCGCCCGCGAACGCTTCCGCGAGATGATTGCGAAAACCCTCGTGCCTGCCGGTGCCTCGCCTTACGATGTGCTCGGCGTGTCGTCGCGAGTGAGTGATCAGGAACTGCGCGACCATTATATGGCGCGGGTGCAAATGCTGCACCCTGACCGTTACCACGCCGCGGGTGCGAGCGCTGAAACCATTGCCGTGCTGTCTGACCAACTCGCGGCAGTGAACGCTGCTTACCGCGCCGCGCAGCAATTGCGTGCGAAGAAATCACCACGCACCACCACGGGCACTGCCGGTTGGTGGGGGCGTATAAACACGAAAGGCGCCACCCTTTAGAGGGGACGCCTTTGGTACCTAATCCCGGCGAAAGCCGGAGTTCAGTTGCTTGCCGAGCGACTTGGGGCTTTGAGAGTAATCTCAAAGCCCTCTTTTTTTGTTCCGATATCCTGAGGATACCAATAGGGCTGTCGCTAACGGACGAGCACTATCGCATAAAACGCCGTTAAAATCCAGAAAAGTTTCGTAGCTTAGGGGGCGAAGCTCACTCAATGCGCGAGCCCTGTGGCGCGCAAGCATGAATAACAGCAGGTTAGGCGGAATAGATGCGGTGTTGGATGAGTCGCTTGAGAAATCACTGGCTCTGTTACCCCGCTTTGCGTTAGCAACAGCGGGATGACCAAACATGCCGCACTCCCCATGCCCGTTCACGCGATTCTCGCCGCGGTCGCGGTAGCCATTGTCTGGGGTGGCAATTATTCGGCAACGCGGTTTGCGCTGATGGATTTCCCGCCGTTTCTGATGTCGCTGCTACGTTTTATTGGCGTGGCGCTGCTGCTGGCCCCCTTCGCGCTGCGCCAGCCACGGCCACGCATGCGGCCGATGATTTTCCTCTCGGTGATGCAGATTACCGTGCAGTTCGGGCTGATGATGACCGCGCTGCATATGGGCCTCTCCATCGCCTCGGCGGTGATTGCGACACAGCTCGGCGTGCCGTTTTCCTGCGCGATGGCGGCGATTTTCTTCAAGGATTATCTGGGCCCGTGGCGCTCGGTCGGCCTCGTGGTCGCCTTCATGGGGGTGGTGATTGTGGCGGGCACACCCAATGCCTCGGAACATTGGCTGGCGTTCCTGCTGGCGCTGCTCGCCTGCGCGGCGTGGAGCACGGCGAACCTCTACCTCAAAACCTTCGAGCACCCGCATTGGGTGAGCATGCTGTTCTGGCCTGCGCTATTTTCGGTGCCGCAATTTCTGCTCATCAGCCTGCTGTTCGAGGATAATCACTGGCAACGCATCACCCACGCGCTGACGGCGAGCTGGCTCGGGGTGCTGTATAGCATTTTGCTTTCAACGCTGGTGGGGTACGGCCTGTGGAACTGGCTGATGCGCAGTTTCCCCGTGACGCGGGTGCTGCCGTTTGGCCTGCTCATGCCGATCTTCGGCATCAGCTTCGGCGCGCTGATTTTTGGCGAGGCACTCACCCCGCAACTCTTCCTCGGCGGCGCACTGACGCTGACCGGCGTGGCGATCATCACCTTCCGCCGACCCAAGCTCGCGGAGCTGGAGCATTAGGGCGACGCGCCGATGCGAGGATGCGGGATGATCCGTGAGGGATTGGCTACACGCTCCGTCATTGCGAGGAGCGTAGCGACGCGGCAATCCAGACTCCTTAAAGAGAAATACTGTCGCGCCGACGCGCGACGCTGGATTGCTTCGCTAGCGCTCGCAATGACGGAGTATGTGGAGAGGGCAACGCGTAAATCCACGCTTTTTTCAAAAAAATCGTAAAAATCGTAAAATATTAACGAAAAATTAACCGGGGGGGGTATGATGGGCTATGTAGGAACATACATATAGGAGCCTGAAATGTCGGACGTTACCAAAGCAGAACAGAAATTTTATGATGGTCTCGAGAAACTGTATGCAAAGGATGATGGAAAAATATCTGAAATTGAGCAGAAAGCGCTAGATTTCGTGAAAGCGGAAATAAACAAGCGTGGTGAGAGTAATGCGCTTGGGGTTCTTGGAGCTATCAATCATGCGCTTGATGAGGATAGAGAATCTTTAGATAAAGCTAAAATCAACCTAGGTGTTGCTAAGCATAAAGAGCAGGAAACTAGAGGAAAGGCTGCGACTGCTGAAGTTGAAGAAGGCACTAATATGGGCAGGATTGACCGATCAAGACTTTTGAATGGAGACACGAGGTTTACAAAAACTATAAATGCTATTGTCGAACGTGCGAAAGTACAACGAGATCTCGAGGTAAAAGAATCTGTGCACGAATACAAGACGGAGAAGCTTAATCTCGACACAAATGACATTATTGCACCGGGTCTTTTTAATGTACTAAAAGATTCTGGTATTAAACGCTGAGTCTCGTAGAGGATCTCACAAAAAAACGCCGGGGAATGTCCCCGGCGTTTTTGTATGTCTGGCGCTAAGTAACGCCTGAACCCGCAGGGTTCTAGCCGTAGATTTGGCCGTAGGGGATGGGGCGCTTGGTGTTGGCGTCCATCACGATGTCGCCGTTTTCGAAGGCGCCGCCGATGAAATCGATCCCGCGCGCGCTGTCGATCACGCGGCAGGGTTTCACGGGTTTGCCGTTATATTTGCGAAGCTCGGTAACCTTACCACGTAGCTCTGGGTTGTTCTTACTGCTCATGACGTCCTCTTTCCGCGCGGTGCGCGCGCAATTCATTTGATAGGCGCGGCAATATAATGTAATAGTCGCCTAGTGCAAGTCATTTTCCACCTGAAATGAGATTTCCCATGGCGCGCAGCGCGCAACCCCACGTTTTTCTTGGATTTTTAGTCGCTTTTGCCTGTGGCGGGGCGCTCGCTGCCACGGCTTCGGCAGGGGAGATACTGCCCAAAGCGCATGCGCCGACCATGGTTCCTGCCGCGGGGGAAACGATCGCCAAACCCTCAGAGCGGGCGATTCGCACAGGGATTGCGGGGAAATTTCTCTCCGGCCGCTTCGCGCGGCAGAACCAAGATGTAAAAAAAGCGGCGGAGTTTATCAACGGCTCGCTGGCGGAAGACCCCAATAACCTTGGGCTTCAGCAGGACGCGATGCGGCTGAACCTGCTCGCGGGGAATATGGATGTAGCGACGGATCTGGCAAAAAAGCTGGCCGCGGCGAAGGAAAACGACCCGCTCATCGCCTCGCTGCTGATGCTCGAATCGGTGAAGGCGGGGGATTACGCGAAGGCGAAAACTATTATTACCGCCGCACCGGAAATGGGGCTGTTCGGCCTTATTCGCCCGGTGATGCTCGAATGGCTTGCGATCGGCGCGAAGGAAAAGAAGAGCGCGGTGAATTTGCAGGCAGCGATTGATAAGTCCGGCTTCTTTGCGCCGTTTATTACCTATCACAGCGCGTTGATGAACGACTTGCTCGGCCAGAGCGCGCTCGCCGAAGCGGCCTATACGAAAGCGACGGCGGATGCAGCGACGGCGCCGTACCGCGTGGTGGAGGCGTTTGCGAATTTCTACGCACGCAATGGCAAAGCGGCGGATGCGCAGCGCGTGTTCGATGCTTACGCGAAAGCTAACCCCAGCTCGACGTTGCTGCCGGGAAAAATCACGGCGGGTGAGGTGCCCAAGCCGCTGGTGGCGGATGCGCGCGCGGGGCTGGCAGAAGTGTTTTTTACCACCGCAAGTTTGCTTTTTGGCGACGACGGGGCACAGGATACATTTCTCTATCTGCGCATCGCGCTGGAGCTGCGCCCCAATCTGCCGCCCGGGCAACTGATGCTCGCGAATCTCCACGAGCAGGTGGAGGATTATCCGCAGGCGATTAAAATTTATGATGGCATCGAGCCCGGTAGCGTGTTTCATCGCCGTGCCGCCGTGCGCAAGGCGCTGAATCTGGAAGCGCTAGGCGATAAGGCAAAGGCGGTGGAGCTGCTCGACGCGGTGGCGAAGCAATATCCGGAAGATGCCACGGCGCTCATCACCAAGGGCGATCTGCTGCGCGACAGTGAGGATTACACAGGCGCGACGGCAGCTTATGGTGTGGCGATTACGCGCAGTGAACCGCTGAAGGCGGCGGATTGGCCGCTGCTCTATGCGCGCGGCATCAGTAGTGAGCGCAGCGGCGATTGGAACGCAGCGGAGGCAGATTTTACGCGTGCCCTGACGCTGTCGCCAAACCAGCCAGACGTCTTGAATTACCTTGGCTATAGTTGGTTGGTGGCTGGGAAGAATATTACTAAAGCGCGGGAGTATCTCGACATCGCCGTCGCCGCGCGGCCGAACGATGGTCATATTATCGACTCGGTCGGCTGGGCACATTATCTCTCCGGCGATTTCGCAGGCGCGGTGCAGATGTTCGAGCGCGCGATTCAGGTGATGCCGGATGATACCACGGTGAATGACCATTTGGGGGATGCCTATTGGCGTGCAGGGCGGCACACAGAGGCGCATTATCAGTGGGAGCGTGCGCTGACGTTTAAGCCGGATAAGGACGCCGAAGCGGCGCTACGCACGAAGCTTGATAAAGGGCTACCTGAATTCATGCCTGCTTCGGCCCAAAAAGATAAACCCGCGAGCGTGGCCGAAACCAACGCCGACAAGCCGCAGATCCATTAGTGATGACGTTCACGGATGGTATGCGCGTCGATGCGCCAGCCAAGCTGAACCTGACATTACATATTCTCGGCAAGCGGGTGGATGGCTATCATGAAATGGAATCGCTCGTAGTGTTTGCTGCGGTGGGCGATGTGGTCGAGGTCGCGGCGGCGGATTCGCTCACGCTCGCGATGGATGGCGAATTCGCAGCGGCAGCGGGAGGCGTCGAGGGTAACCTGGTGCTGCGCGCGGCGCGATTGCTTCAGCAGAAAACAGACTGCACAAAAGGCGCGGCGATTCGTCTGACAAAAAATATTCCCGTTGGTGCGGGGCTCGGCGGTGGCTCGGCCGATGCGGCAGCCACACTTCGGGCGCTCACTCATTTATGGGGGCTCAATATTTCGCAGGCGCAGCTTGAGGCGTGGGCGCCAGAGCTGGGCGCCGATGTGGCAATGTGTATCGCCTCGCGCCCTGTTGTTGCGTGTGGGATTGGCGAACAGCTTGCGCCGCTCACGCATCCGCTACCCGAGATGCATGCGGTGCTGGTGCATCCGCGCACGCCGCTGCTGACGATGGATGTGTATGGCGCACTGGTGGTGACGCCCGCTGCCCCCGCGCTTGGTGATGCGGATGCAGCACGCAGCGCAGCGGAATGGATGTACTATCTTACGCAAGCGAGAAATGATCTGGAAACGGCAGCGCTTCATGTGTCGCCTGAAGTGGGACAGGTACGCGCCGCGTTGGGTGCCGCGCTTCCATCGTCACCGCTGGTGCGGATGAGTGGCAGCGGTGCGTGTTGTTATGCGCTCTATGCCTCGGCGGTGGATGCGGAGCGCGCTGCAATGGCGCTACGCACGCAACACCCTCAATGGTGGGTGGTTGCAACTGAACTCTGTAGATAAAAAAAGAGCCCCGGTGAGGGGGCTCTTTCGTTCTGAGTATAAGCGCTTATTTCTTATCAGCAGCAGGTGCGGCAGGTGCACCGAGCTTCTGAACGATTTCATCTGCACCAAGTCCGTGCGGAATCATCTCTTCACCAATCACGAAGGTTGGTGTGCCTTGGATATGCAGCTTGTCACCCAACTCGCGGTTCGCTTTGAGGATATCGTCGATCGCTGGATTTTTCATTTCCGCTTTGACTTTCTCAACATCGATTCCAACGGCTTTGACAAACTCGAGCGCTTCCTTCTCGCCGGTGCGGCCTTCGTGCGTCATCATTTTTTCGTGGAATGCTAAATATTTTTCCGGCGCGATGCGTGAAACGGCAAGACCAATTTTTGAGTTGGTTTCAGACGATGCCCCGAAGATAGGAAATTCGCGGAACAGCACGCGAATGGATTTATCCTGCGCAAGCACCTGAGCGATCACTTTATATTGGTCTCTGCACACATGGCAGTTGTAATCAAAGAATTCAACAATCACTTTTGCGCTATCGGCGGGGCCGGTGGAAGCAGTATCTTTCGCGTTGTAAACCGCCTCTTTCAGCGATTTGTCTTTGAGAGCATCCGATGCGCTCTTCAGAGATTCCTCACGTTGTGATTCTTGGAATTTTTGCACTGAGTCCATAATCAATTTTGGCTCGGCGCTAATGGTTTCGCGCACGATTTTTTTAACGGCGTCCTCGGTGAGGCCGCTGCTGCTGCCGCCGAGACTTCCTGCAATCACGGTGCTACCGAGCGCGGTGCCGGCGAGTAAACCAATCAGTAATTGTGCGTATTTCATACGGTATGCTCCATAAGGTGAACGGTCTTTTGAAAATGCTGTCGGCATTAGTAAGTGAAAAAGAGCGACATGTAAATGCTCTAGAGAGAGTTCTTTTTGAGTTGTTCTTTTGCCTCACGTTCGAGGTCATCGAGCGCGAAGGTGAGGGCGCTGTCGTTATCCTGCGCGGAGCGGGCGCGGGCAATGTGCTTCAGCACGGTTTTGTAGTCCCCCGCGAGCGCCGCCTCCTCGGCCAGCGCTTCGTAGGAGAGGCCGGATTTTCCTTGCTTGCTATAGGCGATGGCAAATTGCCGCCAGGTATCGCCGTTGCTGTCATCGAGGTCTTTCGCGCGTTCCAGCAATAGCAATGCGTGTGGCAGTTCAGAGGGTTTATCCTCGGCAATCATCGTTTTGGCGTAATCTGTTAGGATCAGCGAAGAATGCGGTGCTAATGCCGCCGCCTTGGCATAGGCCGCCGCCGCCTCTTTGAGCTTGCCGTTCTCGAACAAAATTTGCCCGCGCGTGTCGTAGAAGTAAGGGTCTTTTGGGAAATCCTTGATAAGGCCATCGATGTTCTTCAGCGCGACGCTGAGATTGCTGTGTTTGAACTCTGCAATCGCGCGGGCATAACGCGCTGCGACGGATGTATCCGTGAGAGGGTAGAGGTTGAGCGTGGTTTGGTACGGCTCGCGGAAGGCGATGAGTTTTGCGATCATCCGCGCATGCATGGCGGGGAACCCCTCTGGCACCTGACCTGCGGGGATGGTTGATTCTGCAATATGGTTGCGCATGGCGGAGATGCGCTCGGTGGTGAGTGGGTGATCGCTGAGGAAGGGGTCCCGCGTACTGCCACCACTTTCCATCCGCCGCAGCGTTTCAAACATCTCGAGCGCGCCGGTAGCGGAGATATCACAAGTATCAAGGAAGGTGAGTGCGGCCTGGTCGGCGGCAGCCTCATTCATACGGATCTCGCCCATAAAATTACGCTCGGCGATGCTCTGGCTCCCCGCGATGATGCCCGCGCCTGCACCACCGGCACCGCCGGCAACGGCAATCGCGCCAATCGCGGTGCCGATGAGGCTGCCGATAGTTGCGCGTGTGGATTTCTCGCCCAGCTGCGACAAATGGGCGCCGGCGATATGCCCCGTCTCGTGCGCAATCACGCCAATGAGCATACCGGGCTTGGTTGCTGCGCGAATGACACCGGTATGCAGGAATAGGTTTAGTCCGCCGGCAACGTAGGCATTGATTTGCGGATTATCGACAATGAAAATGCGTACCGACTCCGGCGGAATGCCGGCGGCACTGAAGATGGGGTGGCTATAGGCGGCAAGCGTCGCCTCAATCTCTGCATCGCGAATGAGCCCTGCCGTGGCGGTGAATGGTATGGTCAGCGCAGCGATAGCCGCAAATGCTCGGCATAAAAAAGAGGGCGATGAAGCGGGCGACAGCATGCATTTTATATGGGCTGTTTTTCGCCATTTGACCAGCGCGAAAATGACCCACCGCACGACAAAAAACTGTCATCTTTAGCGGAGAATTATGACAGTTTTATGACAATTGGCGGAATGTCATCAAACTGTCACATAACAATGATACGTTGGGCGTGTGGGAGATCGCCCGCAAAAAAACAAAAAGACTATAATTTTGCAAACCAACGTAAAAGGAGCATGCTATGACCAGTGTCAAAGCGGACTGCGAAAAGATTTCTTCTAACCTCACCCACATTTTTGGCTCTCTCAACATCGACCTTAATGTCAGCTATCGTGATGATATTGATGGGCTGAAGCCTGGGCTCGTATTCATCAAGCCGATGACGGATAGGCCAATACCGAAAGCGGAGTTGCTTGAGAAACTCACGAAGGCTGCTTCCGATTGGAAGGTGAACGCTGCCTCGTCTAAAAATCCATCCGAGATTGCCTCCGCAAAGGGAAAACTTGCTTGGATCGAGAGCTTCAAGCAATTCATTTTCGAAAACGAGACGGACTTTGCCCCATGGACGCCCGACTATAAGGCAGCCATTATTTCGAAAGAAACGGCGACCAAAGAACCCTTCAAGCAGCTTTTGAAGAATGCTGGTGCTATTACTGCAGAGAAGGTGAACTCCGAAGAATCCATTACCGATATAAAAGAGTCTTTTGGGAAACTCACCCCCATCAACTGGGACTTAAAAACGCAAAACATGTCGGGAGTCGTTAAAGCCCTGAACAACATTGCGCGGATGGAGGGGAACGAGAATATCCATTTTCAGCTTGAGAAAGGTACAAACCGAGTCATTTATTTTAGCGATATTTCAAAAGAGCATCCGGATAAGAATCTATCAAAAGATCAGATGAATCAAAAAGTATCTGCGATGATTGAGCATATCGTTTCCATAGATAAATCTTTGAAAAGTGGCTCGCGCGTTCTAAATGAGCAAGGCAAGCAGGTTGCCAGCAAAATGGATGCCTTTAAAGATGAGCGCTATTACGTTTCATTCGAGAAAGAAACCGGTTTTGAACCAGACTATTTGGTTGATTTGGTTGAAAACGCACAGATTGCAATCGCCGCAGAACGCTATCTGAATTTCAAAAATGTGGGCGTACAGAACGAGAAGCCATTTGAGCAGCAAGGTGCCATCAAGGTAACTAAAAGCGAAGATGGGAAAGATGCCTACAGCTACATAAATAGGAATCTTACGTCACAAGAGGTAAGCTGGTGGCACTATCATAATACAGGCGTGGGATCATATAACGAGATGGCGCCTATCCCAAACCTGACCACACAGGATAACAGACGCACCAATGTGGTCAGCAATCAGAAAGAAGAAGACTTGGCGGCCACTCTCAACCTTATGCGTGGCGCGCTTCCAGCGGAGCTTTCGGATGATCCTGTCGTGGTCACGCCCCTTGCTGCACCTGTGAAAAAGGCACCATCTACACATCGGGCGCGGCAACACCATTAACAATTTGTGAGATGCCCGTTGGCAAAGGAGGGAGGAACCAACCTCTCCCACGTAAAGAAACGGCGCCTTTGCGGGCGCCGTTTTTTATGGGTTCAATTTTCGCGATGCGCTAGCTCTCCAGCACGCGGCTCCACCAGCCTTTGCGCTTGTTTTTATCGTCACCCGCTTCGGAAACGATGGGCGACGCAACGGCGGCTGGGTTCGTCTGCGCTTCGGAAAGCGGGATGACAAACGCAGGTTTTGCAGGCTCCGGCGCGCGCGGGGCAGGGGCGCTATGGCTCTCTGCACCGTAGGCGGTGGCGGGCTGTTCGTGGCCGCTGCTGTAGCTTGCGCTGCTGTTGTCGTTGCTCGGTGTCGAGGTTGCCTCGCTACCATTTGCGTTTTCCTCACGCGGGCGACGCTCGCCGCGGTCACGATCCCGACGGTTGCGACCACCGCGGCGGCCACGGCGACGGTTGCGATCACGCTCACCCGCCTCGCTGTTCGCTACGGGGATGGGGTTGCCCTCGGCATCGAGCATCGGTTCGGAGGGAGCGGCGCCTTCTGCAGCGGCATCTGCCGTAGCGTTGTCGCGGCGTGGGCCACGGTCGCGGTCGCGACGGTTGTTGCGGCCACCGCGTTCACGGCGCGGGCCACGGCCATCGCGGCCTTCACGAGGTTCACGCGGGGCGCGTTCTTCTTCCGATGGTTCAGCGCGGATGAGGATTTCGTCGTCGCCTTCCTGCGCGTCGTAGACAAAATCATCGTCGCCGGTGGTGTCGACCGTCACCGAGCCATCGAACGAAATGACATTGCCGCTGCTTTGCGACGGGTTGCCGCCGCGTTTACCACGACGTCCGCGCGTATTGCCGCCCCGTTGCTTCGATTGGTTGACGGGATCATGCAGGATTTCGCGACCATCCGCCGTGACTTTCACGAGGCGGTGGCTGCCGGTAATCATCGTCGCATCCATGAGGATAACGACGCTGACATTGTGGCGTTGCTCGAGTGATTGCAGCGCCGCGCGCTTTTCGTTGAGCAGGTAGAGCGCCGCTTCCGGGTGCGTGGTGACGCGCAGCGTGGCGTATTCACGCGTCGCCGCTTCTTTCTCCAGTGCGCGGATGATTTGGATGCCGACGGTCTCCACCGAGTGGATATAGCCCGTGCCCTTACAATGCGGACACATAACGCCCATGGATTCCGAGATCGATGGACGCAGGCGCTGACGCGAGAGTTCCATGAGGCCGAACATGCTGATGCGGCCGATCTGGATTTTGGCGCGGTCGGCTTTCAGCGCGTCTTTCATCGCGCGTTCCACCGATTTGCGGTTTTTGCTGTAACCCATGTCGATGAAATCGACGACGATGAGGCCAGCCAGATCGCGCAGACGCAGCTGGCGGGCGACTTCATACGCCGCTTCCATGTTAGTTTTGATCGCGGTTTCTTCGACGTTACGCTCGGTCGTCGAACGGCCGGAGTTGACGTCGATGGAGATCAGCGCCTCGGTCGGGTGGATGACGAGATAGCCGCCGGATGGCAGGCGCACTTGCGGTTCCGCCATGGCTGAGAGTTGGTCTTCTACACCGGCGAACGCGAAGAGCGGCATCGCTTCGGTGTAGAGCTTGATGCGGCCGAGATGGCTTGGCATCAGCATTTTCATGAAGCTTTTGGCTTCTTTATACGCGTCTTCACCCTCAACAATCACTTCCTCGACATCGCTGGTGTATAAGTCACGCAGCGACCGTTTGATGAGGTTGCCTTCCTCGTAAATGAGGGCAGGGGCGATGGAAGCGAGGGTTTGCGTGCGTACTTCGTTCCATACGCCGACGAGATATTCGTAGTCGCGGCGGATTTCGGCCTTTGTGCGGTCGATGCCCGCGGTGCGGATGATGACGCTCATGCCGCGATGGGTACGCATTTCGGAGGCCACTTCTTTCAGGCGTCTGCGGGTCTCGCGGTCAGTAATTTTGCGGCTGATTCCGCCGCCTTTGGGCGAGTTCGGCATCAGCACCGCAGCGCGGCCAGCGAGCGAAATGAAGGTGGTGAGCGACGCGCCTTTGTTGCCGCGTTCTTCTTTAATCACCTGCACCAGTACGATCTGGTTGCGTTTGATGACTTCCTGAATGCGGTAGCGGCGATGCAGCGCACGGTCGCGGCCACCACGGCCGCCACGGGTTTCTTCGCCGTCTTCGGCAGTGGTTTCGTCCGAGGATTGCTGCTCGTCGGCGCTCATGCCTTCGTTATTCTCGGCCAGTTCAGGGCTGAGGGAGTTGTCCTGTGCGCCGTTATTCTCTTCCGGCATCACGTCGCTATGGACGGCGAAGCTGGCCGAATCGAGCGGCATGACGTTGCTGGTCTCGGTTTCGGCGGCGAATGTTTCCGGCATTTCAATCGCTGGCACCATTGGTAGCGATGCCACCACGGTGGAATCTGCCATGCTGGCTTCGGTGAAGGCAATCACAGCCTCGCTGCTGCTGGCTTCCTCGGTCTCGCTCGGGGTGATTTCTTCTTCACCGCTGAAATCGTCTTCTTCGCCTTCGTTATCGCCGGCATCGCGGTTGCGGGAACGGGCTTCACGCGCGGCTTGCTCGCGCTCGAACGCGGCTTCCTCGGCGGCTTCTTCGGCTTCGGCTTCGGCAATTTGTTCTTCGAGCAGCTTCTGCTTATCCGTCTGCGGGAGCTGGTAATAGTCCGGGTGAATCTCCGAGAAAGGCAGGAAGCCCTGCTTGCCACCACCATATTCGACGAAGGCGGCTTGCAGCGATGGTTCTACCCGCGTGATTTTCGCGAGGTAGATATTGCCCTTGATCTGGGATTTGGAACTGCTGACGAAGTCGTAGTCGTAGACCTGGTCGTTATCGAGCAGCACCACGCGGGTTTCGTCGGGGTGGGCTGCATCAATCAGCATGCGTTTTGTCATAGTCATCTCCTGTGCGGCGACGAGAGCACTGGGTCATGACAGGCGCAAAAACATGCCGCGAGGCGGCAAGCGGGCTGGATTAGCCCGCGTTAACTCTCTGGGATAGGCGCGGGGCACCAGACGCCGCACATGTTGGAGAGTTGGTGTCCAGCAAACGACCCAGCGGGCGCGAAGCCGCGCAGAGGAGGAGATTTGCTGTGATGTTTTTGTGTAAATTCATGAACCTGCGCGTCGGCGCCTTGTGAATGAGGTGTTAATTTTACCCTGCTGCGCTCCCCGGCATCATGTCCCACATGGCCAGGCCGCAACCGAATTTCGTTTCGTGGCTTCACTATATGTGGATGAGGGGGCGATATCAAGTTGAAAAATATAAATCGGCGACTAAGGTGCGCCGCATGAAACAGATCCCCCGTATTTTTCTGGCATTAACCCTGTTGATACAGGGGGCATTCCCACTTGCTGCCTATGCCGAAGGCGCATCCATCGCCGCGCCGACCTTTGAGGCGGTTGATAATCAATCGGAAATTGTTTCGTTTAAGGTAAGCGACCCGATCGCCCCACGCAAAACCTTTACCCTGAGTAACCCCGACCGAGTGGTGATCGACCTCCCGAGTTCGGAAGGCAGCGGCATGGCGCTTTCGAAAAGCACGAGTCGGCTGGTGAAGTCGGTGCGGTTCGGGCAGTTTGATGCGACCACCTCGCGCATTGTGCTGGATGTGGTGGCGCCGGTGACGGTGGACGAGGTGACCCCCGGCGCGCCCCTCACGCTGAAGCTGACGGCGACTAAAGCATTGCCCGCCGGAGCAACTGCCGCGGCGGCAACGGATAAATCCGCCGCCTCGCCGGAGGATATGAAGCCCGTGATCGCGATTGATGCCGGGCATGGTGGGCAAGACCCCGGCGCACTCGGCGTGCATGATACGCACGAGAAAGACGTAACGCTGAATTTTGCCCGCACGCTTGCCAAGGCGCTCACCGCTACGGGCCGCTATCGGGTGAAGCTGACGCGCGACGAAGACAAATTCATTATGCTCCATGACCGGGTGAACATCGCCCGCAAGGCGCAGGCAGATCTCATGATCTCGCTGCATGCGGATTCGAACCCGCGTGAAGATGCCCGTGGCCTCTCGATTTATACGCTTTCGGCCACCGCATCAGATGAAGAAGCCGCCGCACTCGCCGACCGCGAGAACAAGGCGGACGTGATTACCGGCATCAACCTCAACACCACGGATGCGGATGTGGCGAATATTCTCATCGACCTTACCCAGCGTGAGACGATGAATAAATCAACCAAGCTGGCGGACATGATTGTGGCCAGCCTGCACCCCAAAATTAACCGTCTGCCATCGACACACCGCTTCGCCGGCTTCCGCGTGCTTAAGGCGCCGGATGTGCCCTCGGTACTCATCGAGCTTGGCTTTGTGAGCAACGCGACGGACGAGCGCTTGTTGCTGTCACCAGAATATCGCGACGTGGTGGTATCCTCGGTGATGAAGGGGATTGATAAATACTACGCGGCGCAGTAGCACTGCCCTATGAACGACATCCCTCCACTCTCGCCGGAACCGATTCCGCAAGTGCTGCCGCCTTCGGCTACACGCCCGGCGCTGCGTGGTGGCCGCGCCCTGCGCGTGACGCAGTGGGTGGTGGGTAGCGCCTTCCTCGGGTTTATTTTTGCGGTGATTGCGCTGGCGTTGGTGGTGCAGCATTATAGTGCGACGCTGCCAAGCACCGACCAACTAGCGAATTACGACCCGGCGGTGGTCACGCGTCTTTACTCCGCCGATGGAAAGCTGATGGCAGAATATGCGAAGGAGAAGCGCTTCTTCCTGCCGCTCTCAGCCATTCCGAAGAACGTGCAGCAGGCATTTATCTCGGCAGAGGATAAAAACTTCTACTCGCATCAGGGCGTGGATTTGTGGGGAACGGCGCGGGCCATGCGCGCGAATATTCTCAATTACGGGCAGGGGCATACGCTGGTCGGCGGATCGACAATTACGCAGCAAGTGGTGAAAAACTTTCTGCTGACGAACGAGAAATCCTTCGAGCGTAAAATCAAGGAAGCCATTCTCGCCTACCGCATCAGCAACAGTTATAGCAAAGAGAAGATTCTCGAGCTCTACCTCAACGAGATTTATCTGGGGCAGGGAACCTATGGCGTCGCTGCGGCGGGGATCACCTATTTCGATAAATCGCTCGATGGGCTTTCGACCGAAGAAGCGGCGCTGCTCGCGGCGTTACCCAAAGCACCTGCCTATTTCGACCCGGCAAAGAACTATCAGCGCGCGCTGGAGCGGCGCAATTATGTGATCGGGCGTATGGAAGAAGACGGCTATATCGACGCCAAAGAATCCGCGCGAGCGAAGGCGACGCAAATTATCATGCGTACGCGCAACAAAGACGAAGTGGCGCGCGCCGATTTCTTTGCCGAGGATGTGCGTCGCGCACTCGCGGGCATGTATGGCAGCGACGTGCTCTATCAGGGCGGATTGTTTGTGAAGACCACGCTCAACCCAAAATACCAGGCCTATGCAGATCGTGCGCTGCGCCACGCGTTGATGACATATGACCAGCGCCATGGTTATCGCGGGCCGATTGCCACTGTGGGGGTGACGGAAGAATGGCCGACGACCCTCGCGCGTGTGGCGCAGGATAAAAAAATAACGTTGTTTGATAACCAGCAGCTCGCGGTGGTATTGCGCGCGACCTCGAAGGTGGAAATTGGGTTGATGAACGGCGACCGCGGCGTTATCACGCCGGAGGGTATGAGCTGGGCGAAGCCGAAATTCAATGCGGGGGATGTGATTCTTGCCGAGCCTATGTCTGAGCAGAAAGGTAGCTATAAACTGCTGCAAATTCCGGCGGTGAACGGGGCGTTGGTGGTGATGGACCCAACCACGGGCCGCGTGCTCGCCATGTCTGGCGGCTATGCCTATACGGGCTCGGAATTCAACCGCGCGACGCAGGCTAAGCGCCAACCGGGTTCGGCGTTCAAGCCGTTTGTGTATCTCACCGCGCTTGAGAATGGGTTCAGTCCGACTTCGGTGATTACGGATGGGCCGATCTCGCTGCCGCAGGGGCCGGGGCTGCCAATGTGGACGCCGAAAAACTACGAAGACGATTACCTCGGCCCGGTCACCTTCCGCACCGCGCTGGAGAAATCACGCAACGCGGTAACTGTGCGTATTGCCTCGATGATCGGCATCAAACGGGTGAAGCGTGTGGCCAAGCGTTTCGGGATTTATGACGACGACCTCGCAGAGAATTATTCGATGGTGCTCGGCGCGAAGGAAACCACGCTGATGCGGTTGGTGACGGGCTATAGCATGATTGCTAACGGAGGCCGCCGGGTGGCGCCGTGGCTGATCGAGCGGATCGACGACCGCAACGGGGCGACGATTTTCCGTCGCGATACACGGGCATGTGAATCATGCACCACGCCACCGAGCGCGTCGGGCACCCTTGCCGATATTCCCCAATCCATTGTGGATGTGCCGCCGACCATTGCGGATGAGCGTGAGCGCGTGCTTGACCCGCGCGTGGCGTATCAGATTACGTCTATCCTCAAAGGCGTGGTGGAGCGTGGCACTGGCACGGCAGCAAAAGTGCTGAACCGCTCGGTGGCAGGTAAAACCGGCACCACCAACGAGTCGCGCGATACGTGGTTCATAGGCTTCACGCCGGATGTGGTGGTGGGCACCTATGTGGGCTTTGATACGCCCAAAACGCTCGGCGAAAAAGAAACGGGCGGACGGGTGGCGATTCAAGGCTTCATCAAGTTTATGGAGCAGGCGGCGGACGATATTCCAGCGCGTGACTTCCGTGCGCCGCCGGGCATTCGCGAAGTGGCGATCAACCGCGGCACCGGCGCACCGATTTACGATGGCGAAGCCGATGATGGTGCGCCAAAATCGATCTTGCGTGAAGCGTTCCTGACAGGCGGGCCGATCTTCAAACCGTTCAACGAAATTCAGGAAGAGCTGAAAAATAAAGAAGCGGCGCCGGTGCTGCACCGCGCCGAGCCAGCGGATGAACAGACGGATGAGAATTCTGGATTCACCCCACCAGAAGCAGGCGAATACGCACCTTACCAACGCCCGGTTGACCCGCAGGGATTTAATCCCTCCGTGAGTGGCCCGGTTTCCGGCACGGGCGGGCTATACTAGTGCGTGGTGAATAGTGAATGGTGAGTGGTGAAGAAAAAAGATGACTTTTTCTTGTCCTCCACTACTCACTATTCACTATTCACTATTCACGAGTTATATGCGCGCGGAAATTATTACACTCAAAGACCAATTCGAAGGCAGCCAACGGCTGCTTGCGAGGTGTCTTTGACTACGACCAGTTGGTGAAACAGTTGGTGGAACTGAACGCACGGGCGGAAGACCCGGAGCTGTGGAGCAATCAGGCGGAGGCACAGAAAATTCTGCGTGAGCGCACGCGGGTAGAGAACCTCATCACCAGTTTTGACCGCATCACCACGCGCTTCAAGGACGGGTTGGAACTGCACGAACTGGCCGAGGGTGAGGGCGACGCAGCTATGATGGCCGAAGCACAGGCGACGCTTGAGGCGCTCGTCAAAGAAATCGGCACGATGGAACTGGAAGCGCTGCTCTCTGGCGAGGCGGACGGCAATGACTGCTTCATCGAGATTCACCCGGGCGCGGGCGGCACGGAGAGTCAGGACTGGGCGTTCATGCTGTTTCGTATGTATCTACGCTGGGGCGAACGGCGCGGATTTAAAACCGAAATCATCGACGAACAGGCGGGTGACGAGGCGGGGATTAAATCCGCCACTATCCGCCTCTCTGGCCACAATGCCTATGGCTGGGCGAAGACCGAATCCGGCGTGCATCGCCTTGTGCGCATCTCGCCGTTTGACTCCAACGCGCGCCGCCACACCAGTTTCGCCAGCGCGTGGGTCTATCCGGTGATTGACGAGTCAATCAGCATCGACATCAACGAGAAAGATTTGAATATTGAAACGATGCGCTCCGGCGGCGCGGGCGGTCAGCATGTGAACAAGACCGAATCCGCCGTACGCATCACCCACCTGCCGAGCGGTATTGTGGTGAAATGCCAGGCCGGGCGCAGCCAGCATCAGAACCGCGCTGAGGCGTATAACATGCTACGTGCACGGCTCTATGAGTTGGAACTGCGCAAGCGCGGCGAAGCGGCGGATACCCTCAACGCGCAGAAGAGCGACAATAGCTGGGGCAACCAGATCCGTAGCTATGTGCTACACCCCTATCAGATGGTAAAAGACCTGCGTACCAACGCTGAGACCAGTGATACGCAGGGCGTGCTCGACGGCGACCTCGATATGTTCGTGAGCGCCAGCCTCGCTGCCCGGGTGAAGGGGAGTGTAGAGAAGTAATTATATAAGATCCCGATTAACCGAGTTATCGAGTGTCACAGTTCCTAAATTACGAATCGGCAGGTTAAGAATGCTACCTAAAATGTTGTTGATGCCGTTATCGGGTCCAGCAGGGGGCACTCCACCCATTTTGTAGAGCTCCCTTAGACTTTTTGCCCCTAGAGCTTTTGATACTTTATGTGCGTTAGCTGATGATAAAAATGGTCCATCTACCTTATTTATGTGTGACCACAGATTGCCACGATTCACATCAGCACGGATGGCCAGTGCGTCTTGCCCTATATTTTTCTCATGCATTATGTTTCTTACTGCTTCGCCAAAACGACGCCTGTCGTATGAATTTTCTTGCGCGGCTTTTTCGCCTAATTGACAGAGTTCGCTAAAGTTCGCCGCATCCAGTGCGTTGGCGATCTGTAATATCTCATTTTCCTTTAAGCCGATACCATATGTCAAAAATTTGCTGATTTTAGACGACGAAATTTGTGTCAGACTTGCTAAGTCAGTTTGAGTAATACCCTTCGCATCTAAAACATAAAGTATGGCAATGCGGCATTGATCGATATCGGGTTTAAAGGAGTCTGGCTGCATGTTCTTCCCTGAGGTTGCATCTCAGCGCATTATAACAGCGGATACCACTCTAAATATGACAGTTTTGTGAAGATTTTTAGCTTTTAGACATCAAATCTTCACGAAACTGTCACAAACAAGGCGGATAAAGGGTGGTATAGAGGAGGTCACTTCACATTTAAGAGGAGACTTCGATGCTAGCCCATTTGAAAAACGAGATTGCTGCCGCCGCAGAAACCATTCTGCGCAAAAGCGATCGCAACAGCGAGATCGCGCTGTATGTAGACAATAGCACACTGCGCCCGGATCATCCATTTGATGTTAGAATGCTTGCCCAGGCATTAGCAAAGGATGAAAACTATCTGGCGCTTGAGAAGAAGCTTTCCACTCAACTAGAGAATTGCGAAGGCCGTGATTATGTTGTTAACAAGTTAAAAGCCTATAGTTTAAATACGGGATCGGCGCTTACAGATACGGATATGGCAGTGGTCTTGAACGCGCTGCACCACACCAATCCATCTAAGCCGAAAGAGAAGTGCCCCTTCTTGCATCGCTAGTGCATTGCTATTTCGGCGCGGATTCGCTATATCCCGCGCATGAACAGCCTTGGATTTAATAAGCCGGAGAAAGATACCCGCGTGGTGGTTGCCATGAGCGGTGGGGTGGATTCGTCTGTTGTCGCGGCGCTTTTGCATTCCCAAAGCTATGAGGTGATCGGCATTACGCTGCAGCTGTATGACCATGGTGCGATGGTGGGCAAGAAGGGCGCGTGCTGCGCGGGGCAGGATATTCATGACGCGCGGCGCGTGGCCGATTCACTCGGCATTCCGCATTATGTGCTCAACTACGAAAGCAAATTCAAAGAATCGGTGATGGATGATTTTGTCGAGACCTATCTTGCGGGTTCGACGCCGATTCCCTGCGTGCGCTGTAACCAAAGTGTGAAGTTCAAAGACCTGCTCGCCACCGCGCGCGACCTCGGCGCGGATTGCATGGCCACGGGGCATTATGTGCAGCGTGTGGTGAATGCGGATGGCCGTGCGGAGCTGCATCGCGGCGCTGACCCAGACAAAGACCAGAGTTATTTTCTATTCGCGACGACGCAGGAGCAGCTGGAGTTTCTGCGCTTCCCCCTCGGTGGATTGCGCAAAGAAGAAACGCGTGCGCTGGCGGAGAAGTTTGGCCTCACCGTGGCGGAGAAGCCGGACAGTCAGGATATCTGCTTCGTGCCGACGGGCGGCTACGCGAAAGTGATTGAGAGCTTGCGCCCGGGTGCGGCGGAGCCGGGAGAGATTGTGCATGTCGATGGGCGCGTGCTCGGCGCGCATACCGGCATTATTCATTATACGGTAGGGCAGCGCAAAGGCCTCGTCAGCGGTTCGAGCGAGCCGCTCTATGTGGTAAAGTTAGATGCCCCCACCCGCAGGGTGGTTGTGGGGCCGCGGGAGGCGCTGCGGCGCACGGAGTTTACCATCAAGGAATTAAACTGGCTGGATAGTGCAGGCATGCGGGAGAATGTGCGGGTGAAGGTACGCTCCGCGCAGCCACCGGTCGCGGCGGCGTTCCACCCGGCAGATGCAAATCGCGCAACGATTGCACTTGCTGATGCATATGAAGGAATTGCGCCGGGGCAGGCCTGCGTGGTCTATGCGGGTGACCGCGTGCTCGGCGGTGGGTGGATTACGGCCTAGTCTTCTTCCTGTTCCTTACCAAACTCGGTAACCTCTTTGCCCCACTCACCCACAATTTTTGTCTGCAGATGGGTAATACGTGAAACCTGCGATTGGTGAAAACCGATCACCATTGTCTGCGCAAGCGAGGGGCATATCTGTACCAGTAGCCATCCCATCATCGCGGAGCCATAGATAATGAGCCAATTAATAGCGTCACCCATGATGGATTGCAGTACTGCGCTAGAGGGGCCTGTGATCAGCATTTTTTCTAGAAAAGGCATGATGCCACAGAGATTTGCCGCGAGGATGGTTTTGAAGGCATAGCGCTCTGCAGTCACATCGACATAATAGGCGACGACGGCGGGCAGAATGCCGATAATTACAAACATGAACCCAGTGCGTAGAAGTACCATGAGCGTTAAACTGAGTACGATGAGCATCAGCTTGTGCTTGAAGCGCATCTTGTCGCCCTTTTTAACCATTTTTTCCTGAACTTCGCGTGTGCGTTGTTCGGCCAAGCGCTCTTCTTCCATCGTGGTGTCGGCCATAAATCCTCTATATCCCTAGCACGTTGACCATCATGTTGTAGCCCATGACAACAAGCACCGTATAGCTAATCATCACCGCAGCTTTACCGCCCATCTTACGTGCCTTGTATTGCAGGATAAGTGGGTTTTCGAGATACTCGATACGCTTGGTGTTGATGTCGTAGAGTGCTATGGCATGCGCAAAACCGCTGGTATCGCGCGAAACAACCTCGCGGTTGACGATGCTGCTAAGCACGTCGCGCACCAAGCCTGTGGAGGCTAGCTTTTTGAGCTGCAGCTTCTGGCGTTTGCGGATGATGCGGTTATGAATTTCATCGAACATTTTTTCAATACGCATGCCAGACCAGATGCAAAGCCCGACGAGTTTTAGTTTGGGATATTTCTGCTGCGCCTTTGTGATAAGGCGTATCATCATCAGTTCCTCATTCGTTTCCAGCGAGGGGATGCTGGTGAGGTCGTCGAGCCTGATTTTCTTGCTCATATCCATTTTGGAGGCCAAGAACGCTGCAATATGGCGGTCAACAAGTGAGGTGTTCGGCGCAAGAGTTTTTGCCAGCATATCGAGTGTCGAGAGCATGTCTTGAATCGTAGTGATATGATATGCCTTTACTAGGGGTGACTGACAGCAAAGTGAAGGATTCAGGTCGTAAATGACGCGCTCTAAACCGAAACCGATCTCCTTCTGTTTTATCATTCCTTTGGCGCGTTTCAGCTTCCATATAAGCTGCGATAGTTCTGGCGTTTTATTTGTCTCCAGTTGATCCATCCAGTAGCTCACAACATCGTTGTCGATCATGAGCAGCAGCTCGTTACGCTCTTGTCCGGCATCATTCATCATCGAGGCTAGCATCAATGGAATGCCATCGGGACGTGTGGCGATGGAACGCGTGCGGACCGGCGCAGCAGGATCAAGCACGGTGAGCACGCGCATCATCATCTCAGCGGCTTGGGTCTCATTCTGGGCACCTGCGGTATTGTTTCGGATGGCGCGCTCAATGCGCTCTCCCAGTTCTGGCCGGTGGAGTCCCGCTTCGCACCAGCGTTCTAGTTTCATATTGCGCAGATCGCGCGCCACATCGCGCCAATAGCGATGCAACGTATGGGCGAGCAGGCGGCGGCTGAAAAAATTCTCGTCACGGAAAATAAAGGGGCGCGCGGCTTCCTTCGGGGGTGCCGGTGCAATCATGTTATAACGCTTACCGCCGATGAACTGAGTAAGCTGATCTAGCCCCCAGCGTTCATGTGCGTTCTCGTTGAGGGTGCCACGGAAAAAATCCTGAAAGGGTTCCGGGAAATCCCGTCCCATACTAATGGTATTAAAGGCGCCCTGACGCAGCATACGCTCGATGAGTTCTGGTCGTGGAATAGCCCGGAGTCTATCCAGCCCATAAAGCGATTCCATCACCATCATGCCAAGGGCATAGACGTCGCTCTTTTCCGAGGCATCGCCGCGTCCAAAGGTATCCGTCATCATATATTCCACCGGGTGGTAGAGATAATGGTTAAGCATACCAGGAGGTGCCGAGTAACACTCGCCGAGTAGGGGGGTTTCACCAAGGAACATGAGGCCTGGGTGGATATTTCCGTGATGTACCTTGCGGTCACGGAGTGCTAATAACGCCGCGCTAATCGGTTCAAGCAGTAGCGGCATGATTTTACTCTCATGCACGCGCCCCCCATTGGCAAGCAGTTCGCTCAGGGGTTGGCCAGGCGGTCGATCGAAGAAAATGACAAATCGCGCCTCATTCAGGTGCGAACACCGCATGACAGCAGAGGCAATCGGTGCCATCAGATTAGGGTTGGTGAGGCCGATACAATCGGTAATTGCCTGCGCGCGCGGCGGGATGCCGGGTTCACAGATAAGCGCCACCATTTTACGGTCAGGATTAGTCAGATCTTCTGCCTCGCAGGCCTTGGCGAAGTCGTGGTTGAGATAAGGCAGGGGCTTGCCCGGCAGAATGCGGAAATGCCGGTCGAATTCATCGGCCACGGCGCCACCAGGAGTGTAGGAGGGGTGATAGCCCGCCAGCAGTTGCGCAAGGCCTGTCTCGACATGCTCCTCGATCAACGCGACGTCTATATCCTCGATCTTTGCGGCTTGAGCCATAAGTTCCTGCGGTGGTTTTTAATAGCGAATGCGGAGCACCTGTTCTTTCAAACACGCTCACGAAGCGATGATAGCAAGACCCGCGCCATTCGCAATAAGTAATGAAATAACAGTAGCCTTACGCGCCTAAAAACGGATCGCGGACGAGGATTGTGTCTTCGCGGTCGGGGCTGGTGGAAAGCAGGGCGACGGGGCAGCCAATCAGCTCCTCGATGCGGCGGATATATTTGATCGCCGTCGCCGGAAGTTGCGCCCAGCTGCGTGCGCCGCGGGTCGATTCGCTCCATCCCTCGATGGTTTCATAGACCGGTTTCGCGCGCGCCTGCAGCTCGGTGGAGGCAGGCAGGTAGTCGTAGTTTTTGCCGTCGATCGTGTAGCCGGTGCAGATGTTGAGCGTCTCGAACCCATCCAGCACGTCGAGCTTGGTGAGCGCAATGCCGGTGATGCCACCGACCGTGACAGCTTGTTTCACCAGCACCGCATCGAACCAGCCGCAGCGGCGTTTACGCCCGGTGACGGTGCCGAATTCATGCCCGCGCTCGCCGATTTTTTCGCCGGTCGCATCCGTCAGCTCGCTGGGGAAGGGGCCGCTGCCCACGCGCGTGGTGTAGGCTTTGGTGATGCCGAGCACATAGCCAATGGTGCCCATGCCGGAGCCGGAACCGAGCGAGGCGGCGGCGGAGAGCGTGTTGGAGGAGGTGACAAACGGGTAGGTGCCGTAATCCACATCGAGCATGATGCCTTGCGCGCCCTCGAACAGGATGCGCTTGCCTTCGCGGCGGAGCTGGTCGAGCAGGCGCCAGACTGGCGTGGCGTGCGGCAGGATGCGCTTGGCAACCTCGCACAGGTCGTTGAACAGCGTGTCGAGCGCGACCAGCTCGCTGCCCGAAGCGGCGAGGATGGGGTTGTGATGCGCGAGCATATCCGCGAGTTTGGTTTTGAGGGTGGCGGGGTCCGCGAGGTCGCACACGCGAATCGCGCGGCGGCCGACTTTGTCCTCATAAGCGGGGCCGATGCCGCGCCCGGTGGTGCCGATTTTGTTGGTGCCGCGCAGCGTTTCCGATGCGGCATCGAGCTTCTGGTGGATCGGTAGAATCAGGCAGGCATTCTCCGCGATTTTGAGGGTATCTGGCGTCACTTCCACGCCTTGTTTTTGCACCTTGTCAATTTCGCTCAGCAGCGCCCACGGGTCGATCACCACGCCGTTGCCGATGATGCTGGTTTTGCCCTTACGCACCACGCCGGAGGGCAGCAGGCTGAGTTTATAGGTCACGCCGTCGATGACGAGCGTGTGCCCGGCATTATGGCCGCCCTGGAAACGCACGATCACATCCGCGCGCTCGCTGAGCCAGTCCACCACTTTGCCTTTACCCTCATCGCCCCATTGCGAGCCGACAACCACGACGCTTTTCATGACATTACCCGGTTACGTTAGCCAAGGCAGGCTTTTTGGCAGAGTGGGGGAGAAAAACAAGTGTTTTCGGCGTTAGCGGCTGCGATCCGTCGGGTGGTGCCAGCGCTCTGCAAGGGTTTCTGCTTTAGACGTGCCCAGCTTTCGGGAAGAAATATCACGCAGGTTTAAGGCAAGGCCGGATTCTACGAGTATATCGCGGATCGGTTCTAGACGTTCTTTATAGGGGGTATGCTCTGGCGTACGCAGCCCCGTGGCGACGGCAGTGATGGCGCGCCATTCTTCCGGCGAGAGTTTGACGAGATCATAGGGGTAGCGGGTGAAATTGGTTATTACGCTCTTGCCGACAAAAGGCGAGGGACGCTCATCCTTGGTGGCATAATCTACGCAGAAAGCGCGTTGCTTTTCGTAGGGCTGCTGTGCCATTCCGGCAGCGGCGAAGGCGCTAAATTTCTGCCGTAAATAAAGACCTGCGGCAAGATAGATAGCCGTATCACGTGCGGATGTTTTGGGAACGACCGGAGCGGAATCGTCTTTATAATAGCAGCGATAGAACTTTTGATAGTTGTCTTGCGCGGTCGAGATAATACTAGATAGTTGGCCTGTTTCGTGAGCATCAAAACCGTTAAACCCGATGTCAAATACCGCCGTGCATTGCTCCTGCTGGGGTGTATGGCCAAGGCGTGTGCAGAGATGTCCGAAATCATGAACCTCACTACCATCGGCGAGCGGTTTCTCGATCGCATCGGGCGCGTCGATATAGCTCCATTCCTTGATGTAGGGTTCGTTGCCCTTACGGGTCATGGCATCCAGCGCATCGCCAATGGTGGGCTGTTCCAGTAGCCCCATCTCTGCGTCGATTTCGTCGTAATATTCTTTATTGATGCGCCTTGTGCCGTCCATGGGATGATTCTAGCGTAGTTCTGTAAAGAAACCGTTAACCGGCCAGTTATTCTCCATAGATCGTCACAAACCCCTCGGCCTGCAGGCGTGCGGCGTCGGTAGCAGGGGTGCCGTAGAGGATGGTTTTGAGCGGGCGGGCGTCGCGGCTGCCGAGCTGGTCGAGCAGATCGTTGATATAGAGCGTGAAGCCCGCTGCATCTTCGCCCCCGGCGGTGCGGTAGCAGCCACCGCGCCCGACTTCGAGCCGCGCCGCGTTCCAATACAGCGCATAGCCGATGCCGCTGTAATAGCCATACCCTGCGAGGTCGAGTAGGTCGATACTGAGGCTGGCGGGCACCTGCTGCGCCGCAAGCGCCTGCGTGAGGGCGCTGAGCTCGGCCACCGCCTTGGCAATGACCGGATGTTGAATAGAGGCGAGGCGCGGGAGTACGCTGGCCGCGGCACCAGAAGCGTCGAGCACATCGGCCATCACCGTCGCGCCGAGGGTGCGCAGTTGCGCGCTGTCCTTCAGGCGCACGGCGTCGTGAATCGCCGCGCGTGCGGCTTCCGGGAACTCGGCGAGCAGTGCGCTCATCGCCGCCGGATAGGTGAGGTCGAGCGTGAGCCCCTCCACCCCTGCGCGGGTGAGGGCATACACCGAAATCGCCAGCACCTCGGCAATCGCATGGGTGGACATATCGCCAAAGCGCTCGATGCCGACCTGTGTGTGCTGGCGGCGCGTCTCAAGCGCTTCCGGTGCGGCACGCAGCGTGTAGCCCGCATAGCACAGGCGCAGTGGGCGCGGTGCAGTGCCGAGCGTGCCCCCCGCAATGCGCGCGACCTGCCCGGTGATATCCGCCCGCAGTGCGAGTTGGCGTGTGTTTAGCGGATCGGTCATGCGCAGCACATGGTGCTCCGTCGCGGCACCTTGGCCAGCGAGCAGGGTCTCTGCATATTCCGCCAGCGGCGGGATGACGGGCTGATAGCCGAACCCCTGAAAGCTGCGCAGGAAATTGCCGATGAGGTCGAATTCTGCCGCTGCCAGCGGGGGCAGCACGTCCATCAGGCCGGAGGGGAGGAGGGTGTTGTTTTGCGTTTTCATGCTACCCGTTTAGCGTCAACACCGCCGATTGGTCAACTACGCCGCGCGAAGCTGTTCAATCCACGCATCCACCTTCTCGTGGAGGATGGTGATATGGCGCTGAAGCGTGGCGGTGGTCGCCTGCATCTGTTTCACGGCGGCGGCGGTTTCATCTGCGCCTTGCTCAACGCTGCCGACGATCTCCGTAATTTCGCGGATGCCGCTACTGGTGTTGGCGGCATTACGGGTAATTTTGCTGGCGGCGTTGCGTTGCTGTTCAAGGCTGGCGCTAACCTCGCGTGTTTGGCTGGCCGTACTTTCGATGCGGTTTGCGGCGGCTTTCAATGCGTCGATGGTTTCGGTGCGGATGCCGCGAGCGGCCGTGAGCTGCCGGGTGATGGTTTCGGTATTGGTGGTTGCTTCTGCGGCGAGCGCTTTCAGTTCATTCGCCAAGGTCACGAGACTTTCGCCTGATTCACCTGCGCGCGCCGCTTCGATGGCGGCGTTGAGTGCCAGCAGATTCATCTGGTTGGCCAGTGACGTAATAAACGGTGTTAAGGTATGGAGATGATCGGTTGTATCGATCAGCGCTTGCATCGACTCTGTGAGCGTTGAGAGTGGCATGGTATCCGGTTGTGAGCGGGACAGCGCGCGGCTGATTTCTTCGGTTGCAGCGGACAGTTCACTCATCACACCATCCATTTGCGTGGCAGACATGGCCGCGTGTGAAACCGTGCCGTTGATGAGGCTCGCACGGCGTTTGGTCTCTTGCACCAGCGGTTGCAGCTTCTCCATTTCGCGGCGGATATCCGTTGCTGCCGCCACCACCTCCTGCACCACGCTTTGCATTTCCGGCGCCAGCGTTTCGGCGAGTGCGCCACGCTTGCTGGATTTTTTCTTCGGCGTTTCCGTTGAGGTCATATCCGCTGCGGGTGATTTTTCCGGCGTAACGACCGCAGTCATTTTCCGGGTGCGGGTCAGTAGTGGTGCGACCAGCGCTCCGAGAAGTGCGGCTGCACCAACGAGGATAAGAGCAACCTTACGGAGTTTCTGGGCGGTAGCAAGATGAGCAAATAGCTCCTCGCTGCGCGCACGCACCAGCACCGTCCATCCGAGGCCGGGATAGTCGCCCGCGCCTTGGCTATAGCTGTACCCGTCAACAAGTAAGGCCTTTTTTGAAAATGGCGCGGTGCTGACGCCGGCCTGTTTTTCGGTGATCGCTTTGGTTGCAGCCTCCACCCCGGCATCCAGCAAGTTGAGTTTGCCGATGACAGCATAGTTGCGTTTATAGTCTCCTTGCACGGAGGGATCAAAATCCACCAGCACTAAACCCTTGCTATCGAGCAGGGTGATGTTGGTGCGCGCAAGACCATCGTTGCTGAGCGTCTGGTAGGCATCGGCAATCATTCGTTCGATATGGCTAAAGGACAGAAAATTTACCCAGACACCGAGCATCTTGCCGCTATCATCGGTCATCGGTGTGGAGAAGGCGAGGGTCAGCCCGTCGTTGCCCATGAGCGCGGCAACGGCTTTGTCGTTATACGGCCCGGTGACTGCTGTGCCGGTGAGACCGTTTTTGCCCGGCAGAAAATTTCCGTCGCGGGCGGCGGTAAACCAGAGCGCATCCACAAAATTTTCGCCATAGAGGGGCGTGGTGTCGATCACGTCGCCCTGGCTATTGCGCGTATTCGCGGCAAGCAGTTTTCCATCCGGCGCGACCAGCATAGAAAGCGCGTCGCCGCTACGTGCGACGTACCGATTGATAGCTACAGTCAGTGGGTTCGCATCGTCGGATTTTTTCCAATTCCATTTGTTATGTGCCGCCACATCGCGCGCGAGCTGCTGGATGCCGATATAGCGCTCGCTAAGATCGCGATCCATGCCGGCGCTGAGTGCGATGGCGGATTCTTTTGTGCGATATGCGACGGATTTCTCTGTAGCAGGGCGATCCGACACGGCCACGCGATCCATTGTGGCCGCAGAAACTCCGGCAACCAGCATTAATAAAATTATGACAAAGAAACGGTTCGACATAGGATGCGCCTATTGAATGAAGTGGCGCGAGTATAGCGCGATTAGCGAATTAAAAACAACTGCGGATCTGCGTTTATGATTCCGTTCTTCTCGCGCTGCTCACGCTCCTCTTTCTTGAGCGGCGGCGGGCTGTAGTGGACGGGGATAAGCCACGGTGCAGAGAGTTTTCCGTGATAGAGGAGATCAAGTGTATTGTCGGGGTTTTTAATGCGCTGAGGGCAGAGCAGCAAGGCATCTACCCGACGTTTCGCAAGATGTGTGCGCAACACCTCGGGTGATGTTATTTCTTCTGCCTCCGACATGTAACGTAGCCCAACGCCCTCGCGATGGTAGTTCGAAGCGACGATGCGATAGGGCGTGAAGAATAAGACATGGCCGCCAAGTCCTGTTGGCAGGAAGAGCGTATGCGGCCTGTCGCCCAGAAGCCGTAGCAATTCTCCTGTTTGTATCAAACTTGTGGCTGAATTTTCGCATGCCGTGCGGATAGGTTTTTCGGTGTCGGCATCGTCTGGTGTCAGCACAATGAGAACTAGTGGCAAGGCTAAAATCACAAGAAGAATAGGCAAGCGGCGGGTGGCTTGAGCGCTATCTGTATGGTGCGCAAGCCAGCGTGACGGCCATTTATCTGCCACTGATAGGTGCGAAGGGGAAAGCAGCGCCGAGAGTAATGGCGCGAGAGCCAGCACCAGAAATGGATAGAAGTAATAGTAAAAACGCAGATGCAAAATGTATAACGTGCCAGTGATGAGCATGAAATACATCAGCTGAAACACGTGGGGGCGTTTGAGAACGGAAATCGGTTTCCCTAGCGACAGATACAGAAACAGAAGGGCAATCAGAGGCTGGGTGAGCATCGCTGCGATGTAGAAAGAAGAATTTTCTGGAGAGAACAGCGAGCGCATCTCTGAAATATTTGGCAGAAATTTTTCGATAATGAATGGATCTGTCGCGGCAGATAGCCCCCTAAAAATGAGAGGGTATAGATGATGCGTGAGCGTAAGAATTGCCACTGCGAAGACGCCTGCAATGAGCGCGCGTGATCGCCAATTATGCAGGGGGAGGGCATGCAGAATCCATGTCGCAGCGGCGGCGAGGGAGAGCGGCAGCACATGAATGATTGAAATCGTATCGTACAGCGCAGTAAACCAGTTGCTTGAGGGGCGCTCCAGCATCAGCGCAATGGAGCTTGTCGCCGCAACGGAGGTGCTGAGCATGCGTAGCGTTGTCAGTGCGCGTGCGTCGACCGTGAGCCAGCGCAGGCCATACCATCCATAGACTGCGGCAAGGATAGGAAGAATCTCTGGGCTGATCCAGAGCAGGAGGCCGAATAATACACCGCTCAGGGTGATGCTGCGAGCGCTGGGAGCGGGGGTGATGACTGCTACCATCGCCCACACAAAAATGCTGGCGAGCATACCATGATGATCGGCATTGCCGCTGCCAAAATAGTTTTTCATCATCGGTGCGTCGGCGACGAGTACCCCAACCATCAGCACGGTAAGCGGGGCATCACAGAGTCGGCGCGCGATGTGGAAAAGTCCGGCGAGCAGAACTGCCATCCATAGGATCGGCAATAATAATGCGGTGTGCAGTAGACGCGTAGAGAGGTCGATATGATGTGGTTGTAGGGTGGTCAGCAGCGCGATGACGATATCAAGCGGCCGTGTCCATGGGCTGACAGTGTGGCCAAACGGGGCGTCGCTGTGTGTGATGGCGTGACTATACCAGTCACCGCTCTGCATCCAGTCGCGCACCAACGTAAGCCGCACCCACGGGTCTGGGTCACTCGGTCCAAGCGTATGGCCATAGACGAGGGGCAGCATCATCAGATCACGGCAACCAACATAGAGCATCGGCAAGAGCACGATGGCAAACGCAATCCATGTTAGCGGAATTTTTTTGAGCCGTGCGATCATCGTTTGTCCTTCGATGAGAAGGTAAATCTCCGGTTCATTAAATAATTACAAAATAGGGCAAAGCTTGTGCCAATAATTACGGCATAAAGACGATTCATGGGCGCGGAATCATAGTGGAGGACCTCAAGCGTTTTGAGGAATAGCAGATAGTTTACTAACGCGCCGACCAGATTTGTGGCGGCGAATTTCATCCATGTGCGTATACCGCGTTGATGATGATTCTGGTAGGTAAAGCGGCTATGCAAAAAGTACATAAGTTGCATGATAACGGCGATGGAAATCAGGCGTGCGATGCTTGGTGTAAGGTCTTGATGTATTAGTGCTTCCATCAGGCTATAATCAACGAGAAAGCCAATACCCCCTACGCAGCAGAAGCGAAAGAACTCTGAGAATGGAATGGTGAGGAGATGCATGATTCAAAGAGTTATAATCATCATCGCGCAAGGCAAGCATAATCGTTGAGTCGGCTACTCTACCGTCACCGATTTGGCGAGGTTGCGTGGCTGGTCTACATCCGTACCCTTCAGCACGGCGGTATAATATGCGAGGAGTTGCGCCGGAATGGCGTAGAGAATAGGCGTGACGAATGGGTGCACCGTCGGCAACGTCACCGATTCGCTGACGATATTGCCCAGCGCGGCGATGCCTTCCGCGTCTGACATCACGATGATGCGTCCACCGCGTGCGGCAGCTTCCTGGATGTTGCTTGCAGTTTTTTCGAACAGGTGATCTTTAGGCGCAATCGCAATAATCGGCACGGATTCATCGATCAGTGCAATCGGGCCGTGCTTCATTTCGCCTGCGGCATAGGCTTCCGCGTGGATGTAGGAAATCTCTTTCATTTTGAGTGCCGCTTCGTGGGCGATGGCAAAGCTGGTGCCGCGCCCGATATAGAGCATATCGCTGGCCTGCTGCACTTTCTGCGCGAGTTTTTCTAGTTCCTCGCCGTTATGCAGCACCTCGGCAACGCGGGCGGGCACCTCGGCAAGGGCGTGGGTGAGGCGCGCCATTTCCACCGCAGGAAGCGTGCCATGCGCATCAGCCAGCGCCAGTGCGAAGCAGGCAAGCACGGTGAGCTGTGTGGTAAATGCCTTGGTGCTGGCGACACCGATTTCTGGCCCCGCATGGGTGTAGAGCGTTGCCTCCGCCTCGTGGCTCATGCTCGATTCCGGCATGTTGACGATGGCAAGGGTGTGCTGCTCCTGCGCTTTCGCATAACGCAGCGCGGCCAGTGTATCCGCCGTTTCGCCCGATTGCGAGATGACGAGTGTGAGGCCGTTCTTCTGCATCACGGGTTCGCGGTAGCGGAATTCCGAGGCGACGTCGATATCCACCGCGATGCGCGCGAGCGATTCAATCCAATAGCGCGCGGTGAGGCCAGCATAGTAAGACGTGCCGCAGGCGACGATGGTGATATTGGTAATATCCTTGAGATCAAACGGCAGCGCGGGCATCGCCACGCGCGCGGTGGTGGGGTTGTAATAGACGTTGAGCGTTTGGCCGATGACGGAAGGCTGCTCGTAAATTTCTTTCTGCATGAAATGGCGGTAGTCGCCTTTTCCCGTCGAGGCGCCGGTGAGGGCGCTGATTTTATAAGGGCGCTCGACTACGCTATCGTTTTTATCGAAAATCGTGACGCCATCGCGGCGGATTTCTGCCCAGTCGCCCTCCGCAAGGTAGCAGATTTTGCGGGTGAGGGGAGCGAGCGCTACCGCATCCGACCCCAGGTAATTTTCGCCCTCACCAAGGCCGATGGCGAGCGGTGACCCAAGGCGCGCGGCGTAAATTGCATCCGGCGCATCGGCAAAAATAATGCCGAGCGCAAAGGCGCCATGCAGGCGTTTTAGCGTGGCGCTTACTGCCTCACGCGGGTTTTTTCCTTGCGACAGATAATAGGTAATCAGTTGCGGAACTACTTCCGTATCGGTCTGGCTAGTGAAGCGATGTCCCAGTGTCTCAAGTTCCGCGCGCAGATCCTGGAAATTTTCGATAATGCCGTTATGCACCACTGCCACTTTATCCGTCGCGTGCGGGTGGGCGTTGGTTTCGTTCGGCAGGCCGTGCGTGGCCCAGCGCGTGTGGCCGATGCCGACCGTACCACCAAGCGGCGAAGCAGCGAGTGCCGCCTCCAGCGCGGCCAGCTTGCCCTGCGCGCGGCGGCGCTCAATACGCCCATCCACCAGCGTGGCGATGCCTGCGGAGTCGTAGCCGCGATATTCCAGCCGCTTCAGCGCATCGAGCGCCAGCGCTGCTGCAGGGCGTGTTCCGATCACTCCAATAATGCCGCACATAGTGTTCCTCTTGCTGAGGCAGGTAGCACGCAGTTACCAACCTCGCAAATGATATAATTTGTAACAGATGGTGAATTAAGTGACTGAAATTGGGGGGGCTACTTGCAAAAACGGGTGATTTTCGTTTTTTGATCGTGTAGCACCGCAGAATGGGATTCTCTGTTCAGCAGCTTTACCGTAACCATATTGCGCTTTTATGCGTGATTCTGGTCCCTTTGCTGACTGGCATTCTGACATTCGTTGCCAGTGTAGAACACAAGGACCAAGCCAAACGTGAACTACGTGTGCAAGCGGCGATGATTGCCTCCGATCTCTTGGATAAAGAAGCCGCCACTTCAGAGATGCTGGAGCCGTTGCTCTCTCGGGCCACGCGCAATCCCGCGCTTAAACTGGCCTGTATTCTTGATGCTCAAGGCGCCCCGCGCGCGATGGTTACGGGACATGCGTTGTTAGAAGACGAGCGTGCTTCAGCCAGTTGCGACGGGACAGCGCGCCCCGCGTTTGAGCAGTTGAATATTGCCGCACGCGCCCCCATCATCGCTGATGCGTTGCCGCAATCCACGGGCGATGTAGTGTTGATTGCGGAAAGACCGCCTATCGTTACCCACGCAGTGCACGCTTTTATGATTGCCTCGGCCTCGGCGCTGCTGATGGCGTTGCTTAGCTGGGTTCTTGGCACAGAACTTCAGCGCGTGGTATTGCGACCCATCCAGCATATCGCAACGACCGCACAACGTGTCTCGCTTTACAAAGATTATTCGCTACGGGTGGTGGCGGGTTCGCTCGCCTTGGTGCCTCAGGAAATTGAGGCGCTGACGGATTCGTTCAACGCCATGTTGCATGAGATTGAAGATCGCGACAAGCGCCTCACACGCAAAGGGGAGGAACTCGAAAAATCGCGTCAGACGGCGGTAGTTGCTAACCAAGCGAAGTCGCAATTCCTAGCGAATGTGAGTCATGAATTGCGTACGCCACTTAATGCCATCATCGGTTTCTCAACGATGCTGGAGACGCAGCAATTTGGTCCGCTTGGCCATCCTAAATACGCTGAGTATGCAAAAGATATCCATGAGTCCGGTAAGCATTTGCTTGATGTGATTAATGATATTCTCGACCTCTCAAAGGCAGAAAGCGGTGCGCTGCGCATGAAATTTGAGCAGATGAACCTTTCTAAAATTGTAGAAAAAACGCTGAATATTATTAGCGGGCAGGCGCTTGAGCGTAAGATTGATATTTATACCGATATCCCGGAAAAGCTCCCCAAAATCTATGCTGACCGGGTGCGGTTGGTGCAGATTCTGCTCAATCTGCTGTCCAATGCCGTTAAGTTCAGCAACGAAGGTAGCAAGGTAATTCTGCGCGCTCGTGCGGAACCAGCGAAGAATGATATTCATTATTTCACGATTGAAATCGAGGATAGCGGTATAGGCATGTCACAAGAAGAAATTGCCAAGGCATTCCAAACGTTCAATCAATCCGATTCCGGCCTGAACCGCAAATACGAAGGGGCGGGGCTGGGGCTGCCGCTTACCAAGCGCTTGGTGGAATTGCATCATGGCAAAATAAAAATTGAAAGTAGCAAGGGGCTAGGAACGCTAGTGACCGTGCGTTTAACATCCGATCCGGCACTGCTTGATTAGCTTAATAAATGTGTATAACATATACCTGGGACAAAAATAATAAGGAGCCGCACTGTGAAAAAAACCTACCTTGAGACCATCCTGCTGATTGAACGTCTGCACCGCCGCTTTCTCGACGTGGTAAAGAGCGAGCTCGATCGCTTGAAAGTAGAAGACATTAATAACGTGCAGACGCTGATTCTGTACAATATCAGCAGCGATCAACTGACGGTGGGGGAGCTGATTAACCGCGGCTACTATCTTGGCACAAACGTCTCGTACAACGTGAAGCATCTGGTTGGCACCGGCTATCTGGTGCAGGAAAAAGCGCCGCATGACAAGCGCTCTACGCGGGTGAAACTCTCGCAAAAAGGCCTCGATCTCGTCGAGAAAATGGACGCGTTGATTGAGCGCAATGTCGCTGACCTTGATAAACGTAGCCCCGGCCTTGCATTTTTGGTGGAAACAAACAAATCCATGCACAATCTCGAACGGTTCTGGACGGAATATATGAATCGGTTATACTAGCCTCTTCCTAATATGAGAGAGTCTATGATCCGTTTTATTATTGCTGCGTTCTCGGTTCTGTTTTTTTTAGGCGTTCTGCCTGCCGCTTCCTATGCCGAAGATAAAAAGGTACTGACGATTGCCACCGGAGGGGTGAATGGGGTCTATTACCCAGCAGGGGGCGCGGTGTGCCGCTTAATGAACCGCTCCGGCAAGGATCACAACTATCATTGCTATGCAGAATCTACGGGGGGCTCTCTCGCCAATATCCGCGCTTTGCGCAATGGTGATGTCGATTTCGCGATTGCGCAATCAGATTGGCAGTATAAGGCCTATCGTGGCGAAGGCGTGTTCGCTGAAGATGGTCCTTATGCGGATATTCGTTCGGTTTTGTCGCTCCACAGCGAAATGCTGACAGTCGCGGCAGCAAAAAATAGTGGTATTACCAAATTCTCGGATTTGAAGGGCAAGCGTGTCAATATTGGCGATGCGGCCTCGGGCATGCGAGAAGTGGTGGCAACCTTGGCGGGCGCGCATGATGCCGGAACGAATTATTTTGCCAAAACGACGGAGCTGAAGCCGGCGGAAGCGGTGCGCGCGCTCTGCGACGGGCAGATCGATGCGATGGTGGTACCGATTGGTCATCCCAATGGCTTGATTCAGGAAGCGACCAGCAACTGTGGTGCCAAGCTTATCCCGGTGGAAGGCAAGGAGGTGGATGGATTGCTCGCGAATAATCCGTATTATACGCGCGCCGCTATCCTTGGCGGAATGTATCTGGGAAACGCCAAAAATATCCCCACGTTTGGGGTGCGTGCGACACTCACGACCTCGGCGGCAACGGATGACGAAGCCGTCTACCAGCTCACCAAGGCAGTGTTCGATAATTTTGAAGCATTTAAAACGCTGCATTTCGTGTTCGCCACGCTGGATCGCGAGAAGGCCGCATCGGAAGGTCTGCTCGCGCCGATCCATCCGGGGGCGCTACGCTATTACAAGGAAGTCGGGCTGATTAAATAACGGCTATTCGTCGTCGAGTAGCATGACTTCGTTTTTCTTCATCACGCCCATCATCCGACGCATTTGCTCGTCGAGCAGGTCGCGGTCGAGCGAATTGTCGCGCAGGTGACTCACGCGAAGCTCAGTTTTCTCACGTTCGGTTTTGGTGCTGCTATATTCGGTTTGCAGCTCAGCTAGCTCGCGTTTCTCGCGCATCAACGCATACAGCCCGCGCTCCCCATGCAGTGCGTGATAACCGATGTAGAATGTCAGCAACAGCCACATCAATGGCTGAATTACCCGCGTAGGGGACTTCTGTTGCTTTGTAATCCGCACCAGCATGGCGCGCCACTCCATTACGTAACGTTGGGGGTGAGGCCCCCAATCCTGTTCTTAAGACTTATCAGCATACCATCGTGGCGCTGCCATTTACAGTAGCATTTTCAAGCAACGCGTTGAATCCATGCGTTTTGTTTCTCCCTATTCACAACTGTGGCGGCGTCGCATCATTCTGTCGGCCTAAAGCGCAGGGCAACGCCATTATTGCAGTAACGCAAGCCGGTGGGGGTAGGGCCGTCGGGGAAGATATGGCCTTGGTGCCCGCCGCAACTAGCGCAGTGATATTCGGTTCGCGTCATACCATGTGAGTGGTCGATACGTGTTTCGATGCTGCCGGGGAACGCCTCATAAAAGCTTGGCCAGCCGGTACCACTGTCGAATTTCACGTCCGAGGGAAATAGGGGCACATCGCAGCCTGCGCATACAAACGTGCCTGCTTCTTTGATGTCGTTGAGTAGGCTGCTGAATGGCCGTTCGGTTCCTGCTTCGCGCAACACGCAAAACTGCTCTGGTGACAGTTTCTGTTGCCAATGTTCTGCGGGTAATTGTTTTTTATCGTCTGACATAGGGGCTCCCCAAGATAAATAGTGACAGTATTTCGTGCTTCAAGGATAGCTGTTTCATACGCGATGTCGCGAGGAGAATACCGATGCAGATCTATTTTGAAGAAAACGGTCATATCCTGAGTTTGCCATGGTCGCCGGAAATGACGTTGCCATCGGGAATTTTGTGGATAGATTTGCTGAAGCCAACTTCAGAAGAAGAGCGTGCAGCTGAAAAGCTGCTCGGCATTCCCATCCCCACCCGCGAGGAAATGAACGAGATCGAAGTCTCGAACCGCCTCTACGAGGAAAAGGGCGCGCTGTTCATGACAGCCACGATGCTAACCAAGGTCGATAGCGGCGAGCCGCAGACCCATGCCGTTACCTTCATCGTGACCGAAAAGATGCTCTTTACTGTGCGCTATCTCGATACGACTTCGTTCCGCAGGTTCAGCACGCAGTTTCAGAAAACTGAGCCGAAAGGACAGACCGGCGCCTCAATTTTCCTGATGATGATTGAAGCCATCACCAACCGCCAAGCTGATATTCTGGAGCGGGTGGAGCGCGATATCGACCGAATCACGCGGATGATTTTCAAGCATCGTGAGCCGGGCGAACGCGCAGAGGCGATTAACTATCAGTCCGTTCTAGAGAATATTGGCCGCTGTGGTGACATCACCGCAAAAATTCATGAAAGCCTCACGACCTTCAGCCGTGCAGTAGTGTTCGCTGGCCATCACGCGCAGTTCGCAGGTCCCGTGCATGAGCCGCACGCAACGTCGATTGTGCGCGATATCTCGGGGCTAAGCGATCACGGAAACCATCTCGCCGGGCGGGTGAATTTTCTGCTGGATGCGACGCTCGGCATGATCAGTATCGAGCAGAACAGCTTCTTCCGCGTGCTCTCGGTCGCATCGCTGATTTTTATGCCGCCGACGATGGTAGCAGGGGTATATGGCATGAACTTCAAGCTGATGCCAGAACTTGACTGGCACTGGGGTTACCCGATGGCACTAGGGTTTATGCTGATTGCAGCGATTCTGCCCGTTGCCTACCTGCGCCAACGCAAGCTGCTATAGTTTTAGTTTCTCTTCGCTTTCGGCATCGCGGCGCGCTTGACGATGGGTGTGGTACACCAGTTTATGCAACCACGGCGCGAGGAGCATGCCCATGGTCGAGAGAATCACCAATCCGCTATAGAGTGCGTAGAACGAGGCGAATAGCTTCACCGCATCGTTGTTCATGGGAGAAATTGGCCCCATGCCGCCGAGGATCATCGATGCCTCGAGCAGCGCATCGATCCACGGCAAGCCGCCGAGAATATGATAACCGAGGACGCCCACCGCAAGCGATACCGAAATGATAGCGGCAGCGAGCAGGATAGCGCGCCTGACATCCGTGAACCAGCGGGGGTGGGGAGCACGTGTTTTTGTCATAGCGAACCCTTTCCATAGAGCGCTTCTGCGCGGCTGGTGAAGGCGGCGACCATTTTCTCGCTCGCGCTGGTGAACATGCCGCCCATCAGGCTATTTAGTAGCCTTGATTTGAAGGCGAAGTCGACCGCAAAATGCAGCTCGGTGCCTTGCGAATGTGGCACAAATCGCCAATGATTGCTGAGGTGCGAGAAGGGTCCGCTGACGAGTGATACCTCGATGGTTCCTTCTTTATTCGCCTCCGGCGGCAGGCCGGTCACGCGCGAGGTGTAACGCTCGGTGAGGTGGCTGAAGCTGATGATCAGCTCGCCCAGAAAACTGCCATCTGCCGCACGCGAGATCACCCGCGCGGCGCGACACCAGGGCAGAAACTCCGGGTATTTCTCAATATCCACCACCAGCGCAAATAGCTGTTGCGGGGAATAAGGGAGGATGCGGGTTTCGGAGAAGGAGGGCATCACCGATTATCATTCGCCGCAGCGGGAGCAGCCTGTTCAGCCAGTTTGGCATTCCGCGCGTCGCGCATCCGCGCGAAATCGGCATCCGCATGGTAGCTGGAGCGGGTGAGCGGCGAGCTTGAAACCATCAGGAAACCCTTGGTATAGGCCACGCGCTCGTAGTAGCGGAACTGGTCGGGCGTGACGTAACGGTCGATCGGCGCGTGATTCGGCGTCGGCTGCAAATACTGGCCGATGGTCATGAAATCGACATCCGCCGCGCGTAGATCGTCCATCACCTGCAGTACTTCGTCGTCCGTCTCGCCAAGGCCGACCATGATGCCGGATTTGGTGAACACGCCCGGCTCCAGCTCCTTCACCTTTTTCAGCAGATGCAGCGAGTTGAAATAACGCGCGCCCGGCCGCACACGCTTATAGAGCGAGGGCACGGTTTCGATATTATGGTTAAACACATCCGGCCGTGCATGGGCGATCACGGGGATGGCATGCTCTTTCCGCAAGAAATCCGGCGTCAGCACCTCAATCGTCGTATCGGGCGCGGTGGTGCGGATATACTCAATGCACTGGGCGAAATGCCCCGCGCCGCCATCATCAAGATCGTCGCGGTCGACACTCGTAATCACCACATGTTTGAGGCCGAGCTTGCCGACCGCTTCCGCGAGGTTATGCGGCTCGTGCGGGTCGAGCGTATCCGGCACGCCGGTCGCGATATTGCAAAAGGCGCAGGCGCGGGTGCAGGTGGAGCCGAGGATCATCACGGTGGCGTGACCTTTGCTCCAGCATTCGCCGATATTGGGGCAGGCAGCCTCCTCGCATACGGTATTCAGCTTGTTTTTGCGCATCAGCGCGTGCGTATCCATAAACCCCTGCGATTGCGGCGCTCTCACGCGGATCCAGTCGGGTTTGGGGAGTCTTTGGTCGGGGGCTTGGGAGATGGGGAGGGTCATATTTTCTTCTTTGATTTCAATCTATTCTGTAAAAAGTAAAATTATATGCATCATCGTCATAATTCCTTAACAATTCTGCTGTATAGTGGGGATTAAGTCAACCATGGGAGATATGTATGGATAAGAATGCAAAGGCAACGATAAGCCAAGAAAAAGCTAGAGAGATGCAAGCGGCTATCCTTGAGGGCCAGTATGATTTCGGCAGTAAAGGCCAGATCAACATTAAGTTACCGAAGCATGGCGTCACAGAGAGTCACGGCCAATTCAAAAAGCGCACCAGAGCGTTTGCTGACGATCTGATTTCGTCCTTCGGTCTGGACCCCAAAACAGTATTCGCTCAGGAAAGCCGTATTGTTATCACGGACCCGCAAATCAGTATGCCGTATGTGTTGGCAAAATTGGAAATTCCAGTGGAGTGGGAGTCCTTTGCAAAGTACGTGGCCGCGCGTATTCCTGAGTCGCCACCTAACGTAAATGCAGTAATGGTTGCCTTCATTAAAGAAAAAGCGCCCGATGGCGTTGGTATTGCAGCTAAGGTGCGTGGCCAAAGAGCTAATTTTAATAATCCTGTTGGTCACCTAGATAAACTGCTGCTTCAGAGGGCTATCGCAGAAGACTCAAAAATTGACCGCGGATAAATTCACGAGTTTCTCTTGCAAAAGGCAAGCGAATCCCTTAGAAGGGCACCTCAAATGCGCGCGGGCGAAGCAGTATGCCAGCCTCCGCGACTAGCCCTAGCCCTGGAGTTTTGAATGGCACGCGTTACCGTAGAAGATTGCATCCAAATCGTTCCCAACCGCTTTGACCTTGTCATTTCGGCGGCGCAGCGCGCGAAGCAGATTTCCTCCGGCATGCCGCTGACGATCGACCGAGACAACGATAAGGACGCGGTTGTGTCCCTGCGCGAAATCGCCGATAAAACCATCGACGTGAAGCTGGTGAACGAAGAAATCATCAGCAACTTCCAGAAAAAAGCTGGCTTCGATCCGAACGATCGTATCGAGGACGAAGAGAACCACGCGAGCTACAGCCTCGGTCACGACGAAATGCACCACGCAATTGCCGAAACGCAATCTTACGTCGAGCAAGGCCAAGCGGGCATGAGCTTCGTGGAAGAGAATATCGAAGTCGAAGACTAGCGTATGCTACGCTTTCTGACCCTGTTATTGTGTCTGGGTTTGTTGGTAATCTCAGAAAATGCATCGGCTGGATCGTCAAATCTGGAAGAATTCTTCGACGGCATGGAAGTGGCCAAGCCGGAGGATTTAACCAAAGATAAAATAATGCTTCCTGTCGGTGTTACAATTGCTGAGTTTGAAGAATTTGAGAAGCGCTATCCCAGTTATGGTGCGTCTTATAATAAGGCCATGTGTGATTTTAAAGATGAGCTGCTTCAGCATTATCGTGTTGGCGACTTACAGCTTGCCAATACATCAATTGTTTCGACACAACGTCAACGACGCAATCATCCGAAGCGCGAATTATTCACTGATGCTGAGTTAACTCACGAAGAATTTGGTGAGTATCAGCGTAATCGCAAGCTTTCACCGATGAGTAGAGGCAAATGGAAAAAATCGCACATGTTGGCTAATGGCTTGACCGTCGAAGAATTCGATGAATATGCAGAAGATAGTTATGAGTCGACTCACCGCGGAAAAAGATTTGGAATGAATTTATGCCTGTTCAGAGATTATTTAATTTGGCACTACCGGAATGGAACTCCTCGGAGCGAACAATCTCATTGGCCACATCCGAATTTTAACTAGTTATCCGAATTGCCCCAAACAGTACGTCAAGCTCAGCCTCGCTGATGGTCAGCGGGGGCATGAGGTAAAGTACATTGTCGAACGGGCGGAGCCATGCGCCGTGCTTTACGCTTTCAGCGCGCATGCTGCGGATGCGCTCGGCGTTCACGGCGCCTTCTTTGAATTCAATCACCCCAATCGCGCCTTTGACACGCACGTCTGCGACATCGTTATGCGATTTGAATGCGCGAAGCCCCTCCCACAGCACGGCCTCTATTGTTTCCACCTGCGCAATGCGTGGTTCGCTTGCGAACAGGTCGAGCGAGGCATTGGCCGCCGCGCAGCCGAGTGGATGCGCCATGAAGGTGGGGCCATGCATCAGCGCTTTGTCAGCATCGTCGCTCAAAAACGCATCAAAAATTCTGGCGTTGGTGAGCGTGGCGGCGAGGGGCATATGGCCGCCAGTCAACGCTTTGCCGAGGCAGAGAATGTCGGGTTCAATCGCCGCTTCATGGCAGGCAAACAGGCTACCCGTGCGCGCGAAGCCTGTGGCGATTTCGTCGGCGATGAACAGAATATCCTGCTCGCGGCAGACGCGGCGGATTTCAGAAAGAATATCGGCGGAGTAAAAGCGCAAGCCACCCGCGCCCTGCACCAGCGGCTCGATGATGAGCGCGGCGACCTGCCCACGAATCGCAGCGAGCGTGTCGGCGAATTCGGCGAAGCTGTATTCGTCGTGCGGAATATCAAGTGCGTAGTTGCGCAGTGTAATCGTGTCATAGGCGGCATTGAAATGGCTGCGCGCGGAGACCGACATCGCGCCCAGCGTATCGCCGTGATAGCCGTGGTTGAAGGTGATGAATTTGGTGCGTTTTGTTTCACCCTTGTTGCGCCAGTATTGCAGCGCCATTTTGAGCGCTACCTCCACTGCGACCGAGCCGGATTCGGCAAAAAACACGCGCTCCATCCCCATGCCGGTAGTTTTGCACAGTCGTGCGGCGAGGCTGTAGGCGGGTTCATGCGCCAGCCCGGCGAACATCACATGGCTGAGCGTGCCCGCCTGTTCCTGAATTGCTTTGACGATATGTGGGTGCTGATAGCCGTGGCACATGCTCCACCAACTGGCGATGCCATCGACAAGTTCGCGCCCATCGGCGAGTTTGATTTTACAACCCTCTGCGCTGATGACGGGCAGGGGCGGCAGCACGGTCTTCATCTGCGCATAGGGTAGCCAGACATGCGGCCAGCCTTCGGTGAACCATGCGGGAGTGTTTTGCATTACGCCGCTTTGGCACTCGCCGTGGTGAGCGGCATGGGGCGCAGGCCGAGCTTGGCGAACAGCGCAGCATCCTCATTATGGTCGGGGTTTGCTGCCGTCAGCAATTTCTCGCCAACGAAAATCGAATTCGCGCCGGCAAAGAAGCACATCGCTTGCAGTTCGTCGCTCATCCCCTCGCGCCCGGCGGAGAGGCGCACCATGGATTTTGGCATCATGATACGTGCCACCGCAATCGTGCGCACGAATTCAATGCCGTCGATGCGCGGGTTGCCGGCGAGTGGTGTGCCATCTGCAGGGATGAGAAGGTTGATCGGCACGCTGTCCGGGTGGATGGGGAGGTTTGCCAAGGTCACCAGCAGCGAAGCGCGGTCGCCGCGCGACTCACCCATGCCCATGATGCCGCCGCAGCAGGTTTTCATCCCCGCGTCGCGCACATTGGCGAGCGTGTCGAGGCGATCCTGATAGGTGCGGGTGGTGATGATCTCGGAGTAAAATTCTTCCGAGGTGTCGAGGTTGTGGTTATAATAATCAAGCCCGGCTTCTTTCAGCGCGGTCGCTTGCGAAGGCGTTAGCATGCCAAGCGTGGCACAGGTTTCAAGCCCCATGGCTTTCACCTCACGGATCATTTCGGTTACCGCAGGCATGTCGCGTTCTTTCGGGTTGCGCCAGGCCGCGCCCATGCAGAAGCGGCTCGCACCGGCTTCTTTCGCTTTACGCGCATCGGCCAGCACTTTTTCCACTTCCATCAGCTTTGTGGCCTTCACCGGCGTGTCAAACTTCGAGGATTGGCTGCAATAATTGCAATCCTCTGGGCAGCCACCGGTTTTGATCGAGCAAAGCTGCGACACTTGCACTTCCGACGGGTCAAAATGCGCGCGGTGAACGGTCGCGGCCTGAAACAACAGCTCGTTGATCGGCAGGGCGAAGAGGGCTTCCACCTCGCTCTTGCTCCAATTATGGCGTATTGCGGTCATTTATTCCTCGCCTCGTGAGGGGATTTATGGCAAAAACAGGCGTTATCATTAGTCCAGTCGGCCCCGGCTCGCAAAGGAAAAATAGCGCGTTATGACGAAGCTTGAAGAACATTGTCGCCACCAACTGCGTGCGCTCAGCAAGGCGGGTCAACTGCGTGAACTCAAGGAAACTGAGGCAGACGGGGTGATGGTCACACAAAATGGCAAGGAATATCTGTCGTTTTCGGGCAATGACTATTTGGGGCTCGCCAACCATCCGGAGGTGGTGGCGGCGGCTGAAGCGGCGCTAAAACGCTATGGCGTAGGGGTAGGGGCGTCGCGCCTTGTTACCGGAAATCACCCGCTTTATGCGAAGCTTGAGGCGCAGCTCACGCGTATGAAAAAAGCCGAGGCGGCGCTGGTGTTCGGTAGCGGCTATCTCACGAATATCAGTGTGATTCCGGCGCTCGTAGGTCGTGGCGACATTATTTTTGCTGATAAACTGGTGCATGCCTGTTTGCTGGATGGTGCGCAGCTTTCCGGCGCGACACTCAAGCGCTTTCGTCATAACGATGTGGCGCATCTCAGCGCTCTGCTGGCCGAGCATCGCGGGCAATACGCCAATGCGCTGATTCTGGTCGATCATGTCTATAGCATGGATGGCGATATTGCGCCGCTTGCGGAACTCTCGGCACTCGCGAAGGCGCAGGATAGTTGGCTGATGGTGGATGATGCCCACGGGCTTGGTATGGTGGAATCGCACGCAGAGGTGGATGTCTGGATGGGCACACTTTCCAAATCTGCGGGTAGCTATGGTGGCTATGTCGTCGCCAAACGCGCGGTGGTAGATATGCTGGTGACGCGCGCGCGAAGCATGCTGTTTTCGACGGGGTTGCCGCCATCCGCCTGCGCAGCGGCGCGGGCATCACTGCAGGTTATGGCGCGTGAGCCAGAGCTTGGCACACGGCCTCTGATGCTGGCAAAGCGTGTCTGTGATACGCTAGGCATTCCCTTCATGGGGAGTGCGATTTTGCCGCTGATGTTGGGCAAGGAAACTGCGGCATTAGCTGCAAGTGAGGTGCTGAAGGCGCAGGGCATTCTGGCGGTGGCGATTCGTCCGCCCACGGTGCCTCCGGGCACGGCGCGTCTGCGGCTTACCTTCTCGGCCGCACATACGGATGCGCAGGTGGAGAGGCTGATCGTGGCACTGAAGCAGCTACGCATCGCGGAGGTGCCATGCGCAGCCTAGTGCTTAGCGGATGGACGCAGCCGGTAGATGCGCTTCATTGCATCGAACCGGAAGCGGCAACGTTCGATTACAGCGTCTATGCATCACCTGAGGAGAGCTTCTCGGCGCTTGAAAAATTTAAGTACACGCCGTGTGTGGTAGCGTGGTCGATGGGAGCGCAGTTGGCGCTGCGTGCAATGGTAGCAGGTGTACTCAAGCCCCAGCATCTCACGCTCATCGCGCCGCCCTATCAATTTGTGAGCGACTCGCCTAGCATCAAAGCCATGGATCCACTCACCTTCACCCAGTTCCGCGATAATTACGCCACGCAACCGGCGCGTACCAAGGCGCGGTTTCATGGGCTTGTGGCTAAGGGCGATCGTAATTTTTCGCGGGTGCGTGGGCTTCTTGGGCATCACCCGGAGGTGGAAAATACCAGCCGTTGGCTGCCGTGGCTCGATGACCTCGCGCGTTATTCACTTGCAGATGTTACGTTCAACCATCTGCCACCCACGCTCATCGTGCATGGCACGCATGATGCCATTGTGCCGCATGCGCAGTCTGCCTTGATGTTAGAAAAATTACCAGGTGCGCAACTGAGTAGTTGGCCGGAGGTCGCCCACGCGCCGCATCTGCATGACGCGGATCGTTTGCGCGCGGACATCGCCAGCCACCGCGCCGCACACGGAGTCGCGGCATGACGGTCTTGCGCAAATTGGTGAAGCATAATTTCAGCCGCGCCGCGAGCGAATACGACGCGCGTGCGGAGTTCCAGCACGGTGGAACGGCGCGGGTGGTGGATGCAGCGTTGATGCTGCTGCCGGAGAAAGCGCGCATTGTGGATGTCGGCTGCGGCACCGGCCAATTCGCGGCGATGACGCAAGGGCTGCGCCCCGCATGGCGGGTGCTGGGGGTCGATATCGCGGCGGGAATGTGCAAAGCTGCGGCATCGCGCTGCGCACCTATTCAGGCGGATGCTGCTGCGCTTCCACTCGCCGATGACTCGTGCGAAGGCGTTGTTTCCTCGCTCTGCTTACAATGGGTGGAGGACTTGGATGCCGCGCTGAGGGAAATTCACCGCGTGCTGCGCCCCGGTGGTCGCGCCATTATTGCGAGCCTCGCCGCTGGAACACTTGAAGAATTACGCGCAGCAACAACCCATGCGGAGCTGAATCTAGGACTGCTCACCATGCGCGCGGACGAGGAATATCGAGCCTCAATAGATCACGCAGGACTCGCGGTTACCTTGTTCAAATGCGAGGCGGATGTGGAATACTACACTCATGTCAACGCGCTGCTCGATTCGATGCGGCGCATTGGTGCAGGGAATAATTTTGCCCATCAACCAAATGGGCTGATGGGCGCGCGGCGTTGGAAAGCGATGCTGCGTTACTATGAATCGCTGCGCACGCCGCAGGGTATTCCAGCGACGTGGAACCGCCTGTTCATGATCCTGCATAAACCCCTATGAGCGCGTATTTCATCACTTCCATCGGCACTGGCGTTGGAAAAACCTTCACCACCTGCGCCTTACTGCATGCAGCACGGAATGCTGGTGTGGCGGCGTGTGGATATAAGCCCGTCATCTCCGGCTGGGATTACACTGATGGAACTGACACGGTGCAAATCATTGCTGCTTCAGGTAAAAATATTTCGGTAGATGAGGTGTCGCCATGGCGTTTTGCCGCGCCACTATCGCCCCATCGCGCTGCAGCGCATGAGAATAAAACGATTGATATTGGCGCGCTGGTGGAATGGTCGCGTACGCGCGCTGCGCAGCCTGGCCTCACGCTGATCGAGGGGGTAGGTGGGGTGATGGTGCCGCTCACCAATCAGCATACCACGCTGGATTGGATGGCCACGCTGGGGCTGCCGGTGATTCTTACTACAGGTAGCTATCTCGGTTCCATCAGTCACACGCTGACAGCACTCAACGTGCTGGAGCAAGCTGATCTGCGCGTTGCCGCGTTGGTGATGAACGAAAGTGCGGATTCAACCGTCGATTTTACCGAGGCGCGGGAAGGTCTTTTGCCGTTCATTCAGAATATCCCGTTGCGCATTTTTCAGCCTCGCGTATCTTCGTGGCAGAACGCAGAAAAAATCGCCAAACTTCTAACCCATCTATAGGATAACCCATGGCACTGATGTGGCTTCCCTTCGGCTTAACGCCTCGCCCAAAAAGCAAGGGCGGCGTGCATTATGCGGATATCTATGTACGCGCATTGGCAGCGGGGATTGATGTATTTTTGCTCTTTTTTGTTCTCGGGGACTTTCTCAAGTTGGTGCAACAGAAAATCTATGCACATGCGGATTTACAAGCATTTTCGGACATGCGCGCTGCCACTAATGCGCATGAAATATTTAGGGTCTTTTTTGAATCCGGGTTGTTCCGACTCATGCTGATCAATTATGCTGTTCAAACGGTTATTATTGCGGCACTACTGATTTCGGTGCAGATCATTTGGGACACGACGCCTGGCAAACGGTTAATGGGCATTCGAATCGTGAGTGCAGAAGCATTGGAGCCCATCGCACGTTGGCGTTATATTCTACGGTTTCTCGCTTACATTCCTGGGATATTCGGCTTTTTTTGGGTCAGCTTCAACAAACAGCGCCGCGGCTGGCATGATTATATCGCGGGCACCGTGGTCATCCACACCAAGCCGGAGGGCTGGTATTGGGAGCAGGTAAAACGGCTCTGGCGCAAATATGTTATGAAGAAGCCGCCAGCCACGCCGGAGTCGCCGGAATAATCGCATCCGGCGGGCGGATATAAAGCGGCAGGGCCTCGGCCAGTGTACTGGTCGGCAATATATCCGCAATCGCGCACAGCGTTTCGGTATTGGGGGAGGCGAGATAGTGGGGCGACTCCACCGCTACAAGATTGCCATAGCAGGGAAGTGCCCAGTCTGTCTTGGTTTCAGCGGTGACGTAAATATCGCCCTGCGCGGTGGGTGTGCCGCGCTCCTGCCGAAAATCCTGCGCGTAGGCTTCGCCTTTGCCCGCACGAATAGAGAGGGTGAAAGCCGCAGGCGCATTCGCCCCGCGCGCGATATGCCACGCCATCGCCTCAAGCGTGGTCAGGGCTTTGATGGGCGTACCGTTTACCAGCACAAACCCGTGCAATGCCGCAAGGCCAATGCGCAGGCCGGTGAAGCTGCCGGGGCCAATGGTGGTAAGAATGGTGCCCAAATCCGCGTAATCCACCCCAGCCTCGCGCAGAAGCCCGTCAATGACGCTGACCAGCTCTTTTGCTTGGTTTTGCAAGGTTAATTGGCGCGAATGCGTCGCCCCGCCCGCGCGTAGCGAGATGCTGGCGCCAAAACAGGCGCAATCGAATGCTAAAACGGGTTTATTGTTCATGGGGACTGTGCTAATCAGCCGCCGAGCCAATGTAAAGGAGAACCCAATGAACGCTGTTGCCCCAACCAGTTTGTTATCGCCCGCTGCAATTGCTGCTGCATTGCCCACGCTGAGTGGTTGGGCGGTGGAGGGGATCAACCTCACCAAACGCATCAAATATGCGAACTTCGTGGAGGCGCTGGCCTATGTAAACCGCCTTGGGGAGTTAGCGGAAGCGGCGAACCACCATCCGGATATTCAGTTCGGCTGGGGCTATGTAACGATTCTGCTCACCACGCATGATGCCGGCGGCATCACCGCCAATGACGTAGCGATGGCCGCGAAGATTGATACGCTGGGCTAGCATGAACAAAAAACTTCACATCAAAACCTATGGCTGCCAGATGAACGTGTATGACAGCACGCGCATGAACGACGTGCTTGCGCCGTTTGGGTATGTGGAGAGCGATACGCCCGAAGGTGCAGATCTGGTGATTCTCAACACCTGCCATATCCGCGAGAAAGCGGCGGAGAAAATGTATTCGGACCTTGGTCGTTTGCGGATTGAGAAAAACGCTCAGGCCGCTGAAGGCAAGCGCATGCTGATTGCGGTTGCGGGCTGTGTGGCACAGGCGGAGGGCGAAGAAATCATCGCCCGCATGCCTTATGTGGACATGGTGGTGGGGCCGCAGAGCTATCATACGTTGCCGGATTTGATTGCCGAGACGGAGCTCACGCGCCAGAGCATCACCAAGCTCGATTTCACGGAAGAAAAAAAATTCGACCTGCTGCCGGAAAGTTTGCAGACGCAGGGCGCGTCCGCGTTCGTGTCGATTCAGGAAGGCTGCGATAAATTTTGTACCTTCTGTGTGGTGCCTTATACGCGTGGGGCAGAATTTTCTCGGCCTGTGGAGGCGATCCTTCGCGAAGTGCAAACCCATCTCGCGCAAGGGGCGATGGAAATCACCCTGCTCGGCCAGAACGTGAACGCGTATCACGGTGTGGATGCGGCGGGCAACGAGGTGGGGCTGGCCGCGCTGCTGCACGAAATTGCTCGGCTTAGTGGTCTACGCCGTTTGCGCTACACCACGTCGCATCCGCGGGATATGGATGACGCGCTGATCCGCGCGCATGGCGAAATTGACGTGCTGATGCCGCTGCTGCATCTGCCGGTGCAGTCGGGTTCCGACCGGATTCTGAAGGCGATGAATCGCAAGCACACGGCGGCGGAGTATATCGGCATCGTTGAGCGGTTGCGAGCGGCGCGGCCAGACATTGCCTTCTCGTCGGACTTTATCGTCGGCTTCCCTGGCGAGACGGATGCGGATTTCGAGGACACCATGAAGCTGGTTGAAACCGTGGGCTTCATGACGGGCTATGTATTTAAATATAGTCCGCGCCCCGGCACTCCGGCAGCAGAAAAACAAGATCAAGTGTCGCCGAAAGTGATGGAAGCGCGGATGCGGCGGTTGATGGATACGCTCGCAGCGGCGCAGTTGCACTTCAACCAGCGCGCGCTCGGCACCGTGCAGCCTGTGCTGGTGGACCGCCCCGGCAAGCGCGCAGGGCAGTGGATCGGCAAAACGCCGTACATGCAATCCGTGGTATTGGAGAACGCTGTGCACTACGACCAGCAGATGATTGACGTGCGAATTTCCGAGGCATACGGTTTGAGCCTCAAGGGTGAAATTGTGACGCCCGTCATCGCTGATCTTTCGGAGTCCTATGTCAAAGCCGGATAAAAAGACTACCCGCGAAACCCAGTCCATCAACGTATTTTTTGAGCATAACCAATATTTGCCGCTGCTTTACGGCGAGCGCGACGCGCATCTAAAGCGGCTGGAGCAGGCGCTCAATGTGGAGCTGATCGCGCGCGGAAACATGCTCTCCATCACCGGCCATAAGCGCGATTGCGATGCGGTGGAGCAACTGCTGCAATCGCTTTACAAGCAAATCGAAAACGGCGTGGAGATTACTGAGACCGATCTCGACGCCGCCATTCGCATGATGCCGCCAGTGAATGACAAAAAACCCAAAAACCGCCACGGTGTCGAGGCGACGGATACGGATGTGTATATCCGCACCATGCGCAAAACCATTACGCCCTACAGCCATGTGCAGGCGAATTACATTCGCGCCCTATACGACAATGATCTCACCTTCGCCCTCGGGCCTGCGGGTACGGGAAAGACCTATATCGCGGTGGCGATGGCGGTTTATATGTTCCTCAACAAAAAGGTGGAGCGGATTATTCTCAGCCGTCCGGCGGTTGAGGCTGGGGAGAAGCTGGGCTTCCTTCCGGGCGATATGAAAGATAAGCTCGACCCCTATATGCGCCCGCTTTATGACGCGCTGTTCGACATGATGCCCGCCGATCGCGTGAATGAGGCGATTGCCAATGGCGAGATTGAACTCGCGCCGCTGGCATTCATGCGTGGGCGCACGTTCAGCAATGCCTTTGTGATTCTGGATGAGGCGCAGAACACCACCCGCACGCAGATGAAAATGTTCCTGACCCGCATGGGTGAACGCTCGCGGATGATTATCACCGGCGACCAATCGCAGATCGATTTGCCGAAGGACATTAAGTCCGGCCTCACGGATTGTATCCCGAAGGTGGAAAATATTCCGGGCATCGAAGTCGTGCGCTTTAGCGATGGCGACGTGGTGCGTCACCCGCTCGCTGCCTCGATCATCAAGGCCTATGACGAGTGGGAAGCCAAGAAAAAGCAATATGCGGAAGAACGTGGCGAAGCAAACGACTAAGCCTCAGGTGGAAATCACCATCCTCACCCATGACGCGCGCTGGAAGGGCCTTACCCCCACCGTGAAACGCGCGGCGGAAGCAGCGCTTGCGCAGCAGAAGGTTAAAAAATCCGCCGTGACGATCGTGCTGGCCGAGGATGCCGGGGTACAGGCGCTCAACCGCGATTATCGGGGTAAAAACAAGCCGACTAATGTGCTGTCTTTCCCGAATGGCGACGTGGAGGAGGGCGTGCGCCAGCTCGGCGATATCATCCTGAGTTACGACACGCTTGCAGTGGAAGCGGTGGCGCAGGGCAAGCTGCTCAAGCACCATCTCACCCATCTCACCATTCATGGCGTATTGCATCTGCTCGGCCACGATCATGAGGCGGAAGCGGAGGCAAATCGCATGGAAGCCATTGAAATTGCACTGCTCGCGCGCATGGGTATTGCGAATCCGTATGAATCTGCGTAGACTGCTCCAACAATGAACGAACCTGACAGTAAAACCATCTCCGCCACCGAAGCGCCCTCTCGCCTGAGCAATGCCGTGCGTTGGTTCCGCGAGAAAGTTGCGGGGCGGCCCGAAGGCTCGATCAAAGAGATGATCGAGGAGGCGCTCGAAGACGAATCTGGCGAGGACACCACCATCAGCGCCGAGGAAAAATCCCTCCTCAAAAACATGATCCATTTCGGCGAGCTAACGGCGGAAGACGTGATGATTCCGCGTTCCGACATCATGGGCCTCAAGCGCGATGTATCGATGGAGGAGCTCAAAGCCCACGTCATCGAGATCGGCCACACGCGCATTCCGGTCTATGACGATTCGCTCGACACGATCGAGGGCTTCATTCACGTGAAGGATTTGTTCCCCTACCTCGCCTCTGGCAAAGAGTTCAAAATCGCCCATCTACTGCGCGATATTCTGTTTGTGCCGCCGAGCATGCGCATTGTCGATTTGCTACTGAAAATGCGCGTCTCCGGTTGCCATATCGCGATTGTGGTTGATGAATATGGCGGCACCGATGGCCTGGTGACGATGGAAGATTTGTTCGAGGAGCTGGTCGGCGAAATTCAGGATGAGCATGACGGCCACGAAGCCATGCCGAATATGCGCTGGATGGGCGACCATATCGTGGAGCTGGATGCGCGGGTGACGGTTGAACATCTCGAAGCCGCGCTGAAAGAAGCGCTGACGGATGACGAGGGCGCGCGTGAGGCTGTCGATACGCTCGGCGGGCTCATCTTCCAGCTGCTTGGCCGTGTGCCTGTGCGTGGGGAAGTGGTGAAGCTAAAGCCCAATCTGAAAGCCGAAATACTTTCCGCCGATGCCCGCCGCATCCGCCAAGTGCGCCTCACGCGATTGAGTGCGACGTAATTTCGGATGTTCACCCCGCCACCCAGCGATTGTAGCTTATGCCCACGCCTCGTGGCGTTCCGCGAGGCGAATGCAACAGCGCACCCTTCGTTTTATAACGGTGCAGTGCCGTCTTTCGGCGCGCTGGATGCCCAGATGCTGGTGGTTGGGCTCGCCCCCGGTCTCAAGGGGGCAAATGCGACGGGGCGACCATTCACCGGTGATTACGCAGGGATTGTTCTTTACGAAGCACTCGCAAAACATGGTTTTGCAACGGGCAACTACGGTGCTCGTGCGGATGATGGCTTCACGTTAAAGAATGTGCGCATCACCAACGCCGTGCGCTGCGTACCGCCAGCGAACAAGCCGACGCCGGAAGAAGAAAAAACCTGCAACCAGTTTTTAGTGCGCGAACTCGCTGCGATGCCTAACCTGAAGCTGATTCTCTCATTGGGTTCCACCTCACACCATGCGGTACTGCGCACGCTGAAGCTGAAGGTGAAAGATTTTCCGTTCGGCCACGGCAGCGAGCATCATCTCTGTAGCCCTGTGTGGTCGGGTACGCTGCTATCAAGCTACCATACCTCGCGCTATAATGTGCAGACGGGGAGGCTGAACCAAGCCATGTTTAATGCTATTGTAGTGCGCGGTTGTGATATTTTATCCGACTGATAAATATATATTTATTGCAATCTGAAAATATTTTATCCATCGTTAAGTCATTCTTAACCATTGCTGTGGTAAATTTCCCTTTGCACAAAAGGAATAACCCATGAGCACGGCAACACGCGATACCGTTATACTGAAAACGCCCCACGGACACGACGTGTTTGCGGAACTTGATTACGCGAATTTTTCGGTGCGCCGCGCGAAAGTGGTGCATGGGTTCACGGGCGTGATTAAACCACTCGATGGCGAGGCGGTCGATGATCTTGCACGTGCGTTGCGTGCACGGCAGATCTACGAAGCGGCGCTGAAGGAAAAGCGGGCGGTTGAGCAAACCGTCGAGCGATTCGGCAAAGCCGTCGCTGCGCTGGCACATACGCACCCTGCGGTTGAGCCTTACTGGCGTGAAATGCAGCAGCATGGCGCCATTGCCAGTGATATGGGCGAACGCGCCAAGCATTTTCATGAAGCCGCAATGAAAGCGATTGATGTGATTGTTGGGGATTAGTGTGCTAGCGGCGCTGCTGAATGCTGAGATAGCGCAGATGCCGCGTTTCGCGGTAGGCGCGCGCGACGCTGTCGAGCACCATGCCGGCCACAAAACTCACTGCTGAAATAAGCGCCAGCCCAGTACATAAAATGGCGGTGGGCTGACGGTTGACAAGCCCGGTCGCGCGCCATTCTTCAATCACAGGAATGCCGAGTAGCAGGCTGGCGAGCGCAAACGCAGCAGCCACCCACGAGAAAAAGGCAAGTGGGCGTGATTCCTTGAAGAGGCGCAGAATGGTGAGCAGAATACGCCAGCCGTCGCGGTAGGTGCGTAGTTTGCTGACGGAGCCTGCAGGGCGTGAGCCGTAATACATCGGGATTTCGAGCACCGGAATACGCTGTTCAAGAATGAAAATGCTCATCTCGGTTTCGATATCAAAGCGCTCGCTATGCGCCGGGAAGGACTTCACAAAGCGGCGCGAGAATGCCCGGTAGCCTGAGAAAATATCCTTGAGGCCACGCCCGAAAATACGGCCGACAATAAGGTTAAACAGCTTGTTGCCAAGAATATGGCCGGATGGGAATGCGCTGCGTGTGCCGTCGCGCGTGGCGATGACGGTATCCACCTCGCCGGAGAGAATCGGCATTACCAGTTCGCGCGCGCGGGAGGCGTCGTAGGTGGTGTCGCCGTCCGCCATCACATACACATCCGCGTCGATATCGGCGAACATGCGACGCACGACGTTGCCTTTGCCCTGAAGCGGCACCCGCGTCACCAGTGCGCCAGCGTTGCGCGCGATTTCTGCGGTGCCGTCGCTGGAATTATTGTCGAACACGTAGATGGTGGCTTCCGGTAGGGCGCGTTTGAAATCGGTCACCACCTGCGCGATGGTTATGGCTTCATTATAGCAGGGCAGAAGTACGGCAATGGAAGGAGCAGTTTGCATGCGCTGAAGATGGGTTTTTCCGTGCCGCTTGGCAAGCGCTAAAATATTTTCTTGATGCTATCCATCAACCCCGGCGAATAGCCACCGAGACCGCAGCGTGGCGTGGCATTTGGCTTGAGTTTGCACCACGAGCCGCCGCCTTGTTCGCAGGCTGTGCCGCTGATGGTTTGTTCGACGGTGTGGACTTTCAGCACCTCACTGAAATGACGGCAACGCACGCCGCTATTGTTGGTGAATGTATCGTTCGCTCGTAGTGAGCCGTGGATGTTGCCACCTTTCCAGTGATGGGTGGCCCCATCGGCGAGGTTGCTCATCGCCCAGTAATAATGGGCACTGTAGAAGTTGCGCTCCTCGACCGTCATGGTGGCATAAAGGTCGGTGGAGAAGCTGCTGTCGCCGTCTTCGCGTTTCATGATTGGTTGCGCTATCGGCAGCGGATTTTTTGCGCTGTGTTTGGCGGCGGGTGTGAGTTGCGGCAGGTCGGGTTTGCTGTCTTTCACTGCGGCATAAATCGCCACGCCGATGAGCAGCATCGCCAGCACATAGAGATTGCGGGTGAGGAGTTTGATGATGATTCTGAGCGGAAACATCAGCATCGACAGCGCCGTGCGGAAAAGGCGCAGCGGCAGGAACACCAAGGCGAGTGCAAGGCCAATAAGGCTGAAAACAATGCTAATCAACATACCCAGAGGTTAGCAAGATTGTCGGCGCGTGGGTAGGATTATTTAGAACTGCAAGAAACCAACGCGTTTCATGGTCTCGGCCATAATCGGGGCGGCGACGGCGCGTGCCTTTTCCGCACCCTCGCGCAAAATGCCGTCGAGCATGGCGGTGTCGTCCATCAGCTCGCGCATGCGGGCGGTGATGGGGGCGAGTTTCGCCACGGCGAGTTCCGCCAGTTGCGCTTTGAACTGGCCGGTTTTGAGGGCGGAGAATTTCTCGGCGACTTGCTGCGGCGTGCTGCCCTCCAGCGCGGCATAGATGGTGAGGAGGTTGGCGACGGATGGGCGGTTTGCCTCGTCGAACGTCAGCGACGGTTCCGAATCCGTCTGCGCTTTTTTGATTTTGTTGGCGATGGCGTCCGCATCGTCCGTCAGCGTGATGCGCGAATAATCCGACGGGTCGGACTTGCTCATTTTTTTGGTGCCATCGGTGAGGCTCATAATGCGTGCGGCGGTAGGCAGAATGATGGGTTGGGGCAGCGGAAAAAATTCCTCCCCCACCGCGCGGTTGAACGCACCCGCAATGTCGCGCGCGAGTTCGAGATGTTGTTTCTGGTCAGCGCCAACGGGCACATGCGTGGCGTGATAGCCGAGGATGTCGGCCGCCATGAGTACGGGGTAGGCATAGAGGCCGAGTTTAGCTTTGGAGGCGCTTTCCAAATCTGCAGCCGTTTGATGAATTGAGTATTCAAGGCTTTCTATTTTTGCAATTCTAAGATTTTCTTTGAGTTCTTCTGGATTAGCAGTGCTACTAACGCGAACTGGTATGGTTTTATCGTTTTCCGCTTTAATTAGCTCAAGCAGCGCTTTCGCATCGTTGATTAATTGCTCAACGCCAATCTTGCTCTGCTGACTTTTTTCCTTGAACTGCGTCATGCGGTTGAGCCAGCCGAGCGGCGTATAGCAGGAGAGAACCCACGCGAGTTCGCTGTGCATGCTCACCGCCGATTGCGGGAAGATGACGGATTTTTTTGGGTCGATGCCGCAGGCGATGTAGGCGGCGGCAGTTTCGCGTGTTTGTGCAGTCAGCGTTTTAGGATCCTGCGGCGTAGCGATCGCGTGCAAATCCGCCAGCATGAAGAAACATTCATGCGTGTCCTGCATCGGCACCCAGTTGCGGATAGCGCCGAGATAATTGCCTAAGTGTGGGCCGCCCGTGGTGCGCACCCCCGATAATACACGCGGTTTGGTCATGGTTTGCTCCTTAGCCTCTGCATGTAGCGGCTTTTGCCTGCGCATTCCAGCGAAAGGTTAATATGAGGGTTTTGAAGTAGTTAGCTTCGTCCACAGGGGCAAATCTTCACAAAACTGTCACACTTCTTCCCGCCGGGGTTTGTTAGAATCGAGGGTGAAAGATTCTATGCAGACAGAAATGGCATCACATCGTGAACTGGCGGCGACCCCTGTGGTTGCTCCACACCCCGTGCAGGATACGGGGCGTTCGCACATGCCTGCGCATACGGTTGCGCCTCCTGAACCAGAGGTAAAAAAAGAGCTGCCTGCGCCCGCCCGACAAGCCAATGCCAGCGACAGCTGGTTTGCGCGCAATCGCTGGTTCACGCGCGAGCCGATCAGCTATCTCGGCTATCAGGCCTTCCGCTCGACCATGGCGACCATTCCCTATGGTTTCGGCATGGCGACGGTGCATCACCTGATGGGGCTGCTCAGCGTGAAGGGGCAACGCATGGGGTTGACCGAGGCGGGTATTCAGGCCTTCAACAAAGAGGGCATCGGCGCGCTCAACGGGGCGATTAACAGTGTCATCCATAACCCGGAATTCCATAAGCCCGGGCTGCGTGCAGGTATCGGGCGCAACATGATGCGGCTCGCCAATTCACCGCTGAACCCAGCCTTACAGATTGGCGTCTCCTTCACCATGTTCCGTTTTGTGGGCAGCATTGTCAAAAACCTGCGCGACAAGGTGATGGACGAGAAAAATACGCCGGACGACACCAATCGCGAGGTGAAGAATGCGAAGCAAACCATCAAAGAAACTGCGAAGGTCAACTGGAAGGCCGAATATACCGGCACGCTGTGGGCGGCGCTGACACTTGGGTTCATCGGTGCGCTGTTTAAGCCATCGGAGCCGTATGCGCGCAAAATACTGGCCGATGGTAGCACCGAGAAAACATTCGATGCGTTCAAGCGCGTTTGGGGGAAATCCTCGAAACTGCTGCAAAACTGTGCGATCTGGGCGATTTCGTATAGCGCGTTTTTCGAGGTGGATGAGCGTATCCAGAAAGATGTGAAGCTGCGCGACGGTAACTGGAAAGGGCATAGCAATAGCCTGCTCAACAAGCCGGATGCCACGGTAGGCACGCCGCCGGATAAGGACGATAAGGCCGACAAACCGAAATACGCTGCCTTCACCGAAGACCCCAGTGTGGGGCGCGTTGTGTTTCGCCGCCTGCTGCCGGTGGCGGTGGGCATCAGTGCTTATGCGGTGCTGAAACGTGCGGGCTATGTGCTGTTCGGCGGCACCATGAAACCGGTGACGGATGAAGTGGTGCGCAAAGGCGTTGGAGGCAATATCAAGCATTGGGCGACCAACGTGTGGCGTGAGGGTGGGGCGACCTCGATGTTCTTCGCACTATGGATGGCGACCGATACCTGGGGCGTGATGTACGATAAATTCTTCAACCGCCTTCAGGGCAAAGGCCATGCGGATGTGGCGCCTGCGCAAGCCGCACTCCCCGCGCCGGAGGGGAAGGCCGAGGGGCATCACTGCGGTGCGCAGTGTGGGTGCCATAAGCCGGAAGCGGCGGCGAAGGAGCATCCCCACGCGCATGCCTCGCCGGAAGCCAAAATCCACCATGCCCATCATGATGCGCGCGTGCATGGGGCGCATACGGAACAGGCCGTGTAGCCGAACTCTCTGGTGACATTTCTACCTGCAGCGGCTATGAAGCGCTGGTCTGCCACGCATTGGAGTTTTTATGAGCAATGATTCACTGAACCTTCCCATTCGTCCGCGACGTTTGCGCCGTGCGCCGTGGCTGCGCGCGCTGGTGGCGGAGCACACGCTGCGTGCGAGCGATTTGATCTGGCCGCTGTTTGTGCAAGAGGGCGAGGGGCTGATAACGCCGGTGGATGGCCTGCTGGGCGTGAATCGCCTGAGCATCGATAAGCTGGTGGAGGCCGCGCGCGAAGCGGTGGCACTGGGTATTTCGGCGGTTGCGCTGTTCCCCGTCACTCCGGCGGAGAAGAAAACGGCGGAGGGCGCTGAGGCGCTCAACCCTGAGAATCTCGTCTGCCGCGCGATTCGTGCGGTGAAGGCCGCAGTGCCGGAAGTTGGGATTATTGCGGATGTGGCGCTCGACCCCTACACCACGCATGGGCATGACGGTGTGCTCGGCGCGGATGGCGATGTAGCGAACGATGCGACCATCGCCGTGCTGTGTAAACAGGCGGTGACGCTGGCGAATGCTGGCTGTGATATCGTTGCGCCGAGCGATATGATGGACGGGCGCATCGGTGCGATTCGTGATGCGCTGGATGCGGCAGGGCACGAAAACCTCGCCATGCTGGCCTATTCGGCGAAATATGCTTCGGCGTTTTATGGGCCGTTCCGCGCGGCGGTGGGCAGCAAAAACAATCTCGGTAAAGCGGACAAACGCACTTATCAGATGAACCCGGCGAACAGTATCGAGGCGGTGCGCGAAGTGGCGCTCGATATCGCCGAGGGTGCAGATATGGTGATGGTGAAGCCCGCGCTCCTTTATCTCGACATCATCACCCGCGTGAAGGAAATGAGCGAGGTGCCGGTGTTCGCCTACCATGTCAGCGGCGAATATGCGATGCTGAAAGCGGCGGTGGCTGCCGGAATGCTCGACGAACAGGCGGCAACGCTTGAAACGCTGCTCGCCATGAAACGCGCCGGGGCAGATGCGATTCTCACCTACGCCGCGCGCGATGTGGCGGTGTGGTTAAAAACGGCATAATCTTCATCAAATTGTCATAAAACTAATCGTAAAGTCTGCTAGGCTGTCTCAATGGACTATATAGAACACTTACCTCAAGCCGATCAAGATCTGCTCAATGCGATCGATACGCTTGATTTGGAAGGCATGAAATTGGCGATTGCCGCTGGCGCCAATGTGAACATCTATGTCGAGAAGTTAAATACGACGCCGCTATTTCAACTTTTTCGGCATGGCTTCTCAGATGGTGAATTGGTGAAGCAGGCGCTGGTTCTTCTTCTCAATGCCGGGGCGGATGTCAATATGTCTTCTTTAACTAATTCGGAAGGTTTTTCCGTGCTGCACTCCGCAGCGATTTCTCATCCTCATGCTGTGGTGCGGATGCTGCTTGCCTGCGGAGCCGATGAGAATAAGGACAATGATAGTGATGGTCTTCCTGGCTATGTTGAAAGCCTTGACGATGAAGGTATAGATAGAATTTATCCGAATACAGATTGGCGAGAAAACCGCGAATTCCTCAACAAACTGCGTGCGGGAAAAGAAGAGCGCCCGAAACCGGAGGAATTTGCTGAGCTTGGGTTGGATATGAACGCGCGCAATGCCGCACTTGTAAAGTGCTTATTCGACGCAATCGACCGTGGTGATGTAAAGGACATCAAGGCTGCGCTTGCGGCGGGGGCGGATGTAAATGCGAGAGATGGTGTTGTATTTGATACCCCACTGCTCCGTGCAGTTTTCCCGACGACCTACAGACATGCTCAGCGAGAGAAGAATCAGTCTGTAGATTTTCCTGTTGAAGGGATTGTTGCGTTGCTGAACGCAGGAGCTGATGTGAATGCCGCTTCTCTGCAATATACAAAAGATTCTGTATTGCATTGGGCCGCAAAATACTGCCCGCTATCTGTCGTTCAGTTACTTATAGCATTGGGGGCAGATGAGCACAAAGAGCAGGGGGATGGTTGTAAGCCAGGTCAACCGGATGTTCCTAATTTTGAAGATCGTATTCTAAATTTTCATGCAGACTACAGGGAAACAGCTGAATTCCTAGACAAACTTCGCGCAGGCGAGGTGGAGCACCCGAAACCAGAAGAGTTTTCTGCATTGGGACTGGATATGAACGCGCGCAATGCAGCGCTTAAGAATAGCCCTACTGGGACAAAAGTCTTGCCCAGTGGTGCAAAAAGCACGCCGCTGATAGCGGGCAGTGGGTTGTATGTATAAGCCTATTTCGGCGAGTACGTATCCACCACAATCAGCCCGTTGATGATGCGCTCTTTGGCGGTGGCGACTTCTTCGATCAGCTTCTCGGAAATCAGGCTGCTGTTATTTTGGTCGACGGCGTAATCCAGCGCGCCTTCTTTGATGCCGAGATATTTGATACCGGGGTTCCATGAGCCATCGCGGCTGCGTTTGATGGTGTCGTATACCGCAATATCCACCCGCTTGACGAGCGAGGTGAGCACGCGCCCGGGGAAGAGGCCGTTCTGGTTGGTGTCGATGCCGATGGCGTATTTGCCGCTCTCGCTGGCGGCTTTAAGCACACCGAGGCTGGAGCCACCCGCGGCAGCGAGGATGACTTCCACCCCCTCGTCATATTGTGCGAGGGCGAGTTCATGTGCTTTGCTGGGGTTGTTCCATGCATCTGCCGTGGTGCCGATCATCGACACGGTGACTTTCGCCGAGGGGTTGGCATAATGCGCCCCTTGCGTGAAGCCTGCCGCGAAGTTACGGATCAGCGGGCTATCTAGCCCACCGATAAAGCCGAGCTGGCCAGATTTAGCAGTGCGCGCGGCAATCAGCCCAACGAGAAACGCGCCTTCGTTATCCTTGAACAGAATCGATTGCACGTTGGGGAAGAGGGGCGGCACAAGGCCGTCGATGACAGTGAACTGTGTGTTGGGGTAACGCTCTGCCAGGTTCAGCACCGGCACCACATTCTGCGAGCCCAGCGCGATGATCGGGTTCGCACCGGAATCCGCCAGACGCTTGATGGCAGCAGTCATATCTTCCGTCGCAACAACGCGCTGTTCGTTGATGGGGGTTTTAAACTCGGTCGCGGCTTTGTCGATGCCGATGCGTGCGGCATCGATAAATGCGCCGTCGGATTTGGGTTGTTTGGCATCTTCCGGCGCGTTGGAGAGATAATACACAATCGCCGGGTTGAATTTTGGCTTGGCGGGTTTTGTTTCTGGCTGAGGAGCGGCAGTTGCGCACATGCTCCACACCGCGCAAGTGAAGGCAAGCAGCCGCAATGGCGATGTGATGGATGGAAATCTCATGCGTAGATGCCTCCCTACCAACTCGCGACTTGTCGAGCGGCGCGCTTTGTGAGAAGTTAATATAAACGCGCTAACCCATAGAAGCAACATGACAAATATATCGACTGCCGACCGCCTGAACCTGCTTGAGAGCGCCCTGCGCACGGCGGGGGTGGATCTCTACCTCGTGCCGATGGTGGATGAGTTCCAGGGCGAGTATATCCCCGCCTATGCAGCGCGACTGCCCTATGTGACTGGCTTTACGGGCTCGGCAGGCATGGGGGCGTTTTGGGCAGCGCCGACCGAGGCGCACAAGCACACCCTCTTTGTGGATGGGCGCTACACGCTGCAAGCCGCGAACGAGGTGGATACCGCGCGGATTGCGGTGGTGAATAGCGGGGATGTGAGTTTTACCAGTTGGCTTGAAAACGTCAGCGGTGAAACGCTGCGCATCGGCATCGACCCGTGGTTGATGACGCTGCAGCAATACGAGCAGTGGCAAAAAGCGACCGCACGCATGTCGGTGGAATGGGTGATCGCACGACCGAATCTTGTGGATGGTATCTGGGCGGATCAGCCTGCGTCGCCCGCAGGCGCGGTGATGCTTCACCCGATGGAATATGCAGGGAAAGATTTTGCGGATAAACGCGCCGATCTCATTATGGCGATGGCGAAATACAAGGCAGATGCGCTGGTGATTACCCAGCCGGATGCAATAAACTGGCTGCTGAATATTCGCGGGGCAGACATTCCGTTTAACCCGCTACTGCTGGGCTACTTGCTGCTGACGCGGGAGGGCAGTGCGGTGCTCTATAGCTATCCGCGCGAGTGGAGTGCGGAAGTGACCGCGTATTTTGCCGAGCATCAGGTGAGCGTCGCGCCGATTGCGGAATTGTTCGCGGGGGCGTGTAAGCACATTTCCGCCGGTGCGCAGGTGATGATGGATGCTGCTAGCGCGCCCTATGGCTGGCAGCGTTTGGCGGAGGCGCAGGGTTGGAAAATCATCGCGGCGGAGGACCCGACCGAGCTGCCGAAAGCGATCAAAAACGGGGTGGAGCTGAGTGGCATTCGCGCGGCACATGTGCGTGACGGGCTGGCGCTGGTGCGATTCCTCAGCTGGTTCGACGCGCGCACGGCACGCAGCAAATTTCCTGATGAGCTGGAAGTCGTGGCGACTTTGGAGCAGTTCCGCGCGCGTGCGCCGGAATATCGCGGTGCGAGTTTCGCAACCATTGCAGGAGCAGGCGCGCATGGCGCGATTATCCATTACCGCGCGGATGTAAAAAGCAATCGCCGCACCAACATGGGCGAGTTATTCCTGCTCGACTCCGGCGGCCAATATCCGGATGGTACGACGGATGTGACGCGCACCATTGCGGTGGGTGTGCCGACACCCACGATGAAGGAACATTTTACCCGCGTGCTGAAGGGACATATCGCCCTCGCGCGCGCGCAGTTTCCGCTTGGCACCACAGGTGGCCAGCTAGATGTGCTGGCGCGGCAATATCTGTGGGCGGCGGGGCTTGATTACGACCACGGCACCGGCCATGGCGTTGGTGCGTATCTGTGTGTGCATGAAGGCCCGCAGCGCGTCAGCAAACGTGGCGGTGGTGCGGTGCTGAAGCCGGGGATGATTGTCTCGAACGAGCCGGGCTACTACGCGGCGGGGGAATATGGCATCCGCATCGAGAGTTTGGTTGCGGTGGTGGAAGTGAAAGACGCCAAGCCACGACCAATGCTGGCGTTTGAAACGCTCACCCTCGCGCCGATAGATGCGCGGCTGGTCGATACGGCGCTGCTCACGAACGACGAGCGCAACTGGCTCAACCAGTATCACCGCCGGGTGCATGACGCGCACGCGCCGCACCTCACCGCGGACGAAAAAGCATGGCTGGCGCAAGCAACGCGGGCGATTTAATTTAAATACCCATCAGTTTCCGTAAGGCGGGATGATAGAGAAGGGATTTTTTCCGCTCCGCCGAAAGCTCCGCATTCGTGAGCGATTCCGGCAGCAACGCCTCGTCGTAATGGAAACGGCTGGCAAGCAAGTCGAGCTCGCGCAAAATATCGTTCATCACATCGTCGCCGATTGTGTAATTGCGGCGCAGGCTAACGAGCGACTCGCGCTCGCAGCGTAGCACTTCTGCCCATAAACGGTTCTCTGCCTGCAGTAGCGGATGGCTCATCAGCGTAGGCGCATTGTCGGGGCTAAGCGGCGTGTTTGGGCCGTCGCCGAACGATTCCAGACGCTCGGTGTAATGCTCGCGGATACGCATCAATGCAGGTGTATGTACGTCGGAGAGTTTCTCCAATTCATCCAACCGCGCGAGCGCCTGTTTTGCGCCAGCAACGCGGGCGTGCCATTCCTCTTTCATCCGCTTCGGTTCGAACGAAAGTTGCAGCGTGCGCGTGAGCCATGGGAGGGTGAGGCCCTGCAAAATGAGTGTGAAAATGATCACGCTGCTGCTGAGGAAAATAATCAGGTCGCGCTGTGGGAAAGCCTCGCCACTGGGTAAGGTGAGTGGCAGCGCGAAGGCGAGGGCGAGTGTCACCACGCCGCGCATGCCTGTCCACGCCACCACGAAGACGTTCTGCCATGCCGGATAATATTTGAGACGTAGGTGGGAGGGCATGAAGCGCCGCATGCCATACGCCATCAGGAAAACCCAGATGAAGCGCATCGCCACACTTGCCACACACACGGCCAGCGCCATGGTGATGAGCGAGGGATTGTTCATCACGTCGAGCCGCACGACTAGCTCTGGCAGTTGCAAACCGATGAGCAGGAAGGCGAGCGAGTTGAGGAAAAAAACCACCATGTGCCAGATGGCCTCGGCCGAAAGGCGCATGCGCGGTGTGAACAGGCTCGGCGCGTGCCAGCCGATCATGAGGCCAGCGCTGACGACACCAAGCACGCCCGACATATGGAAGGATTCGGCGATGATATAGGCAGCGTAGGGCGGCAGGAAGGTGGAGAGAATTTCAACCGAGGGATCGACTAAATAGCGGAACATGCGGATAAAAATAAAGGCGACGACGACGCCCACCGCAAGGCCGCCAAAGGCTTTGAAGAGGAAGGAAAGGCTGGCATCCGCCACCGAGAATCCGCCCACCACCATGGCCGCTAGTGCGAATTTATAGAGCACGATGCCCGTCGCGTCGTTCACCAAGCTCTCACCCTCGAGAATACTTTTAACGCGCTTGGGGATGATGATGTTGCGGAGCGCCGCCGTTGCTGCTGCCGCATCCGGCGGTGACACAATGGCGCCGAGCACGAAGCCGAGTGCCCATGTGGCGCCGGGCACCAACGCCACCGTCGTCACCGCGACGGCGATGGAGGTCATCATCACGAGGCCGATGGCGAGCAGCAGAATTTGTTGCAGGTTGTCGCGGAAATCGCGCAAGGAGTTGAAGAAGGCCGCTTCCATGAGGATCGGCGGCAGGAAAATCAGCAGCATATATTCCGGATCGATATGCACCTTCGGCATATCCGGCACCAGCGCCAGCACAAGGCCACCCAGCAAAAACGCAATCGGCGGCGCAACTTTCAGCCGATGCGCCAGCAGGGCGCACACGCAAATCGCAGTAAGAATGATGAGCAGTAGGGTCGGTTGCATCCGCCTAAGTTAAGCGACTGGCACAAGATTGCAAGAATCAACCGACGGCTTCGACATACTCGGCGAGGATTTTCTTGATGCCCGCATGTTTGAAGGCGATCTCCAAATGATCGCCCTCGATGTTGAGGATCACCCCGTTGCCGAACTTCTGATGGAAGACGCGGGTGCCTTTGCTCAGGCCATCGTTGCGCGCAGGCTTGGCGGCTAAGGGTTCCACACGTTTGCTGAGGATAGATTCGACCTCGCGCTGGAAGAGGGCAGGGCCATTGGCGCGGCTGGCATAAGGACCACCATCGAGGAATTCCACCGTGTTCGACGGAATCTCCGCCAGAAAGCGCGACGGCGTTTGCGATTGCCATTGGTTATAGATGCGGCGGTTGGCAGCATGGGTGATGGTGAGGTGATGCCGCGCACGGGTGATTCCGACATAGGCAAGGCGGCGCTCTTCCTCGAGCCCGGCGGTGCCGAGTTCGTCCATCGTGCGTTGCGAGGGGAAGATGCCTTCCTCCCATCCGCTGAGAAACACGACGTGAAACTCGAGCCCCTTGGCGGCGTGCAGGCTCATGATGTTGACCATGTCACCGTCTTTCTGCGTGGCATTATCGGTCACGAGGCCGACATGGTCGAGGAATTCGGCGAGGGTGGGGAAGTCAGCGAGCGCACGCACCAGCTCGCGTAAGTTGTCGAGGCGACCAGCGGCTTCCGGCGAACTATCCGCCTGCCACATCGCGCGGTAGCCGGATTCGTCGAGCATCAGGTCGGTCAGTTCGGCGAGGGAAAGCTCCGGCGGCTCCGACGCAATCTCTTCTGCTGGTTCTTCATACGGAGGTTCGTAGGGTTCGAGCTCCATCTCCGCAAAGCCAGTGGTGGAAGCATTCGTACGAATGCCACCGAGTCCACGCCAGCGTTCGAACTGCTGGATGAGTTTTTGCAGGGTGGCGGCGGTTTTTCCTTTGAGCTCTCCACTCGCCAACATGCGCTCAATAGCGGCGTAGAGCGAGGAATTATCTGCCCGCGCGCGGGTGTGGAGCTGCTCCAGCGTCGCTTTGCCGAGCCCGCGCTTGGGGGTGTTGATGATGCGTTCGAGCGCGAGATCGTCATGCGGTTGGGAGATGATACGCAAATACGCAATCACGTCGCGCACTTCCATCCGTTCGTAAAAACGCAAGCCGCCGACGACGCGATAGGCGACGCCGAGCGTAAGAAAACGTTCCTCGAACGCGCGGGTCTGGTAGCCTGCACGCACCAGCACCGCCATGTCCTTGAGGGCGATTTTCTGGCGCTGGTAGCCCTCTATTTCCTCGCCCACGAAGCGCGCTTCCTCGTTATCGTCCCACACGGATTTGATGCGCACCGGGGCACCATCCGCTTCTTCCGTCCACAGCGTTTTGCCGAGGCGACTCTCGTTATTCGCGATGAGTCCGGAAGCCGCGGCAAGGATGGCGCTGGTCGAGCGATAGTTGCGCTCAAGCCGGATGATTTTCGCACCGGGATAATCGACCTCGAACTTGAGGATATTGCCGACTTCCGCACCACGCCAGCCGTAGATGGACTGGTCGTCGTCGCCCACGCAGCAGAGGTTTTTGTGATAGGCAGCAAGCAGCCGCAGCCACAAATATTGCGCGACGTTGGTATCCTGATACTCATCCACGAGGATATATTTGAACTGCTCCGCATACTGGCGCAACACTTCGGGATGCGTTTGGAAAATCACCAGCACATGCAGCAGCAGATCGCCGAAATCGGTGCAGTTGAGTTGCTTCAGCCGCGCCTGATAGATGGGGTAGAGCTTGGCGGCGACCTGCGTCAGCGTATAATTTCCCGGCGCCTCAGGAATTTTATCCGGCGTCAACGCGCGGTCTTTCCAGCCCTGGATCACGTTCTGCACCGCGCGGGTGGGGAATTTGGTGTGGTCGAGATTATTGTCGGCCAGTAGCGCTTTCAAAAGCCGCTGCTGATCGTCGTCATCGAGAATCGTGAATTGCGGCGTCAGCCCCACCAGCTCGGCATGGCGGCGAAGCATTTTCGCAGCGATGGAGTGGAAGGTACCAAGCCACAGCGATGCAGCTTCCTGCGGCGCGGCCTGCTCGCCAAACAGCAATTGCGCCACGCGGCCACGCATCTCTGCCGCGGCTTTATTGGTGAAGGTGACCGAGAGAATTTGCCCTGGGAACGCGCGTTTAGTATGAATGAGATGCGCGATGCGGGTGGTGAGTACGCGCGTTTTCCCCGTGCCCGCGCCCGCAAGAACGAGCAGCGGGCCTTCGGTGGTGACGACGGCCTGTTGCTGCTCGGGGTTCAGTCCGGCAACGTAGGGTGGCAGTGATTCGGTATCGATGGCAGGTGCGGGTTGCATCGGCTTTACATTACTCCATGAAGAGGCGTACACTCTATAGTATATCCACCCGCTCGCAAGGAAAGACCGTTTGTCCACATCCATCACCCTTCGCGCCGCTACGGAGCAGGATGCCGCCGCCATCGCTGCGCTGCTGACACAGCTCAACCGTGTCGAGAATAATCCGAATGTGGTGGAGGCCGCGCCGCTTGCCGAGGCGCTCGCCAGCGCGGAGCCTCTGCGCGCATTGGTGGCGTGCGACGTGGAAACGGTGATTGCAGTGGTGCTTTATTACCGAGGGTATGACGTGCTGACGGCGGCGTATGGGTATCACCTCGCGGATTTTGTGGTGGATGAGGCCTATCGCCATCAGGGTATCGGCAAGCGGCTGTTCGCGACGCTCGCCGCGGAAAATCTCGACACTGGTGGCGAATGGATTTCCCTCACCGTGCTGCGCGAGAACCGCGATGCGCAAGCGTTCTACGCCGCGCTCGGCATGGCACATGTGCCCGTTGACTTTTTTGCCATAGGCAAGCGCGCACTCATATCTGCAACACACCTGTTGCAGAAGTAACGCTTGCGGGAGCGCCGCGAACTGTGACAACTATCATAGAGAGATTTGTTCAAGGATTCTTCCCCGCATGCAGCGCGTTTTAAAGTATTTGGTCATGGTTTTTTGTGTTCTGGCGCTGGTGGCGCCGGACGTAGCAGATGCTGCGGCGAAGAAAAAGAAACCGCGCGCCAAGGCGCGTATCAGCCAGTCGCGCATGGTGATTAAAAAACACGCTGCCGCCATCGCCGGCACGGCAGACCCGCGCTATGCAGCACTCATCATGAACCCGGTGACGGGTGAAATTTATCATTCTGCGAATGCTGATGCGCGGCGCTATCCTGCATCGCTCACTAAAATGATGACGCTTTATTTACTGTTCGAGGCGTTGGAGAAAAAACAGATCAGCCTCAGCACGCGGATGGACGTGTCGAACTACGCGGCGGGAATGCCGCAGACTAACCTGCATCTCTCAGAAGGCGATGAGATTCCGGTCGAGGTTGCGATTAAAGCACTGGTGGTACGTTCGGCGAACGATGTCTCGGTGGTGGTTGCTGAAACGCTCGCGGGTGATGTGGATGCATTCGCCGAGCGGATGACGGCAAAAGCGCGGGCGCTGGGTATGCGCAATACGGTGTTTAAAAATCCGAACGGGTTGCCAGACGAAGACCAGCACACCACCGCGCGTGATATGGCGAAGCTTGGCATAGCGCTCAAACGTGATTTCCCAAAATATTATCCCTATTTTGCGACGCGTCAGTTTAGCTGGAACGGTGCAACTTATTATACGCATAACCGCGTGATGCTGCGTTATTCGGGCACGGATGGGATTAAAACCGGCTATGTGCGCGCTTCGGGATTTAACCTTGTCACCTCCGTCAAGCGCGGTGGGCGGCCACTGGTTGGCGTGGTACTCGGCGGTGCCAGCGGCCGCTGGCGCGACGATCGGATGATCGCGCTGCTGGATGCGAGCTACCAAAAAATTGCAGAACGTGGCGCAGCGCGCGGGCAAATTTATAGCGAGAACCTGCCGACGGCTAAAGGTGGAAAAACAAAAGCGGGCGTCGCCGCGCCAACCGCAGATGAGGAAAATAGCGACGTCATGGAGCCAACAACGCTCGATGACAACGCCGTGGCGCAGCCGGAAGAAGCCGCCGAAGATGTGGTGGAGGCAGCGCCTACCGTAGCCGCACGCAGCGCGACACCGCTGGTGACCGCAATGCCTGAGCGCAAGGAGCCGCCGCAAAGTTACATCCGCATTGTTCCGGCGAAGAAGCCTGAGGAATCAACCATGACGGTCGCGCCACCGCTTCCGAGTGGCACACATGCTGCGCCGAATACCTCGCCGTTCGCGGCGGCAACGGTAGCGACCACGCACGCGGGCGCGGAGAATATGTGGGGCATTCAGGTCGGCGCATTCTCGAGCCATGAGCTGGCGGTGAAGGCGGTGACGCAGGCAGCGCAGCTGGCCAAAACGCCGCTCGCAGGCAGTGCGATGGAAATCATGGGGCCGGAGGTTGGCGGTGCGCCGGTCTATCGCGCGCGGCTGACGCATCTCTCGCAACGCCAATCCCGCGATGCCTGCGAGAAGCTGATTGCCAACAACACCCCGTGTTTTATTTTCCAGGCAGGGAATTAGCTTCAGCCTGTCATCCGTCGGATGACAGCATCCCTCTTTTTACGTGAGAGAGAAGGCAGATGGACCCCGGTGCAAGGCCGGGGTGACAAAAATATTTGGGTTGAGCAAAAATAATTATCACATTGATTTAAAACAATAATGTAGCAAATTCTCCCACCTTCGCTGCCATTGTCACAAAACTGTAACAATTCCGTTAACGATTTCTTAGGGATTTATGGTATAGTATAGGTGAAATAGGAGAGTCCCATGGGTGGATTTTTAGGTTCATTGTTCAAGGCGGTTGCCAGTTTAGCGGCGCAATCAACGCATAATCTATTCAAAGGGCTGGATGAAGCTGCCGATTATGGTGGTGGATTGGGCTTTGTAGGCGCTGGGTTAAAAGCATGTCGTGAACTCACCGGGCATTTGGTTGACAAAGTAGAGAACATGGGTATGGGGGGCCACGAAGCCCCGCATGCCTCTCCATCGACGGGAGGAGGCTTGATTAGCTTCGTTCAAAATAAATTGGGTAAGGGTGACGATGCGCTGGACGTGGCCGCAGCACCTGTGAAGCTTGGTAGAAGCGCGAACTTTCATACCTTTGACGGTGTGGTCACAAATTGTCCGTTCCACGCAGATTTTAATTCTATCGTGGTTCCGACCGTGGGTGATGCAGGATTCGGTAAGGGTGGTGCTGGCTTGGCAACATCCTAACTTCTCATTTAAATTGTAACTAAAAAACCCCGAGAGATTTCTCTCGGGGTTTTTGTTTGTGAAGAGGCGTCTGCCTAGAACGGTGACAGTATTTCTACCGCCTGGCTGCCCCAGCGCGGTTGGGTGATCTCGCTCATCTGACCGCGGCCACTGTAGATGATGCGCGCCTGTGCGATCTGGTTCGAGTTGATGGAGTTATCCGAGAGAATATCCTGCGGGCGAATCACGCCGCGCACCGATACTTCGCGGATTTCGTAGTTCACCAGCACTTCCTGTGTGCCCTCGATGACGAGGTTGCCGTTCGGCAATTGCTGTGTCACGAGTGCGGCCACTTGCGTGTTGATCGTCTCGCGGCGGTTGATACGTCCGGTCGATTTGGTTTTGGTATCGCCGGAAGTATCAATCAGGTTAAGCGGATCGGTCGAAACGCCGGGGATGGGCACGAGCTTGCCGAGCTTTGTTTCCAGCCCGAACAGGCTGCCGACACTGGACTTATCGCTCGAGGTGCGTTCGAGGTTGTTGCTGTTATCAAACTGCGCCGTGTCGGTGATCGACACATTGACACGCAGAATATCGCCGACGCGGGTGGCGCGCTGGTCGCGGAAGAAGCCGCGTGCGCCGGGCTGCCACAGCGAGTTCGCGGTGTGGGTGACGGCACCTTCAGGATCTGGCAGCGGCCAGGAAAGCGGTTTATAATCCGCGCGCAATTGTGGGTTCTCGACTTTCGACACTGGTGGTGGGTCGCCAATCTGCGAAAGTTTGCGTGCAGTGTTGCCACAGCCAGTCACGGCAAGCGATGTGGCGGCGAGTAGTAGAATGCTCAAGCGTTTCATAACGTCTCCTTGCTCCTGTTATTATAATGCCGTGTTGCTAACTTCCACGCGGCCAGCATCGACAACACGGGCACTGACAGCGCGTTCGGACTTCTGGTTCTTGACGCGGATAGTCTGGCCTTTTGCCCCATCTTCCAACGCAAGACCGGTGGTTTTGATATGGATGTAGGGGGTGTTAAAGCTCATCTCGAGCACGTCGCCGCGTTTGATGACCGCTGGGGCCGCAATTTCGCTGCTGCGGATGGGTCGCTTGGACGAAATGCCAACCCGTGGCGAGAGGCCAATCAGCGCCTTCGCATCGGTCACGGTGTCTTTGTTGAGCAGGCGCTCAGCCACGGCGAGGGTGGTGATATCCTGTTCTGCAATCACGTCGGTTCTGTTAAACTGACGGGTGAGTACAGGAACGTCCACCAGTGCGCCATAGGTGCCGCTGACGGGAACGACGCTTTCCGTTTTGTTACCAGACACAAAATGCGCCTCGGCCTGCCAGCGTTTTGCTTTGGGGTCGATCTGAAGCGCATGGATAACTGTTTTGACGGCGTGGTCGGATTGGAAGAGTACACGCGGGGTGCCTGGGGCAAGCATGACCTCTGATTTCGTCTCTACCGCTTGCACACGCAATTGTTCCGCAACCGCGTCGCCCACGTCCGTTACACTGATTTTATAAAATGGCTCGCGCACCGTGGCAGTGATGCCGGGAGCCGGTGCCGCCTGTTGTTCTGCCAGCACCTGCGTTGGAAGCGCAGGTGTTTGCCATGCTGCAAAAGCCGGGAGACTGACCCCCATGAGCATGGATACCACGAAGATAAGCAGCAAACGGTGCCAGGATACGATGCTGGCAAGAGAATCCACCAGATAATCATCAATACCGTGTATGATCTCGTTCATAAAATATCCGTTATCTCGCGTTTCGTTTAGGCCGTCTGGTTAAGCGATTGCAGCATTTGATCCACCGCCGTCAGCACTTTGGTGTTCATCTCATAGGCGCGTTGGGCGCTGATGAGGTGGGTAATCTCGGTAACGGAATCGACGTTCGAGCTTTCAAGGCTACCTTGCAGCAAGGTGCCGGTGCCATCCAGTCCGGGGTTCGATTGCAGCGCCGGCCCAGATGCCGCAGTTTCGGTGAATAAGTTGTCGCCGAGCGCTTGTAGACCTGCTGGGTTGATAAAAGTTGCTAGCTGAAGCTGGCCTATCTGTTGCGCATTGGGCTGACCCGCGATACTCGCCTGAACCACACCTTCGCTATTAATGTTTACGGATACTGCATTGTTGGGGATAGTAATGGAGGGCTGCACTTGAAACCCTGCACTAGTAACAATTGCACCAGTCTCGGACAATTTCAGCGATCCATCGCGCGTGTAGGCAATGGAGCCGTCTGGCATGCTAATCTGCAAATACCCTTTGCCTTGAATGGCGACATCGAGAGGGTTATCCGTTGGCAGGATCGAGCCTTGACCGGTACTGCGTGCGATCGCGGCGGTTTTTACACCAAGGCCGATCTGAATACCAACAGGCGCAATGGTGCCCTGAGACGATGAGTTCGTGCCTGCCTTGCGTAGATCTTGATACATCAGATCTTGGAACTCAGGACGCACCATTTTATACCCAGTGGTGGTCATGTTCGCGAGGTTCTGTGCGACCGTGTCGACATGAAGCTGCTGGGCGGCAAGACCGGTTCCGGCAATCATTAATGCACGCATGAGAGTTCTCCTTCTAATCCGTTAGGCTTGTTTCTTTTGTGAGAGGGTGGTCGAGGTTTTGCGCTCGAGGTCATAAATGGTTTCAATAAACTTGGCCGTATTGCCGACATCGCGCGAAATACCCATCACCCGCACCAACTCGGTAACGCCGTTTACGTTCGAGCCTTCCAGTGCTCCTTGAGCAACGCGCGCTGTTTGTGAGGGCTGCGGTGTTTCTTCCGAACTATAGAGAGAGTTGCCAAGGCGGTTCAGCGCCTGCTCACGGGAAAATTCTACTACGCCGACTTGACCTGACGCATTGCCATCCGCCAAAATTTGTCCGGCTCCATTGATCTCAATGTTTCTTGCGGTAGGGGGGATCGTGATTTGGCTGCCATCGTTCCCAAGAACAGGGTAGCCGTTAACATTAACAAGCAGGCCATTCGCATCCAGCTGGAAATTTCCGGCTTTAGTATAACGTGTGCCGAGCGGGGTTTCGATCTGGAAATAGCCATTGCCGCTGATGGCTAGATCCAAGGGGTTGCCCGTATTCTGTAGAGGACCGGGGCTGGTATCACGGTACCCTGTGGCACTGCTTGCATAGGCATCTTTTTTACCTGTTTTTCCATTATCAACAAGGAACTGCGTGAATTGCAGTTTCTCGGCGCTGTAGCCTGCGGTCGTGGCGTTGGCGATGTTGTTTGAGGTCACATCCATATCCTCAAACTTGGCCAATTGGCGTGATAGCACAATATAGACGCTGTTATCCATTATTCGCTCCTATTCTTATGGCACGCTGCGGTGCCTCCGCCTGATATAAGCAGGAACCGTGCCAACTGTTGATGAGGCGGTTGTTCTTGCTTCTTCTTCAAGTAGTTGCTATGGCAAATGCAGTCACATCACTACGCACGAGGATGCCATGGCCAAAGCTAAGAAAAAAGAAGATGAAGTTGCACCAGATGCTGAGGCATCGGCCACCGAAACGCCCGAAGGGGAGGGTTCGACGAAAAAAGGTAAGAAGAAGCTTATCATTATCGCTGGGGCAGTTGTATTGCTGCTAGCTATTGTCGGCGGGTTGTTTGCTGCCGGGGTCATTGGTGGTGGTGAGAAAAAGGAAGAAGGTGAGCATACCGAGGAAGCCGTGACAGAGGGCGGCCATGAAGCGTCCGCAGAAGGCGGTCACGGTGATGCGAAGGCGACTGTCCCTAACGCGCCAACCTATTATGAATTGCCGCAATTTTTGGTAAATCTGAATTCGGCAACGGGTAAAGTCAGCTTCCTAAAGATGTCGGTGACACTGGAGTTAAAAGATGCGACGGCTGTGCCGGTGATGGATGCCAACAAACCGCGTATTGTGGATACATTTAACACCTATCTGCGCGAGCTTCGTCCGACGGATATTCAAGGTTCGGCGGGGATTTACCGTCTTCGCACGGAGCTGCTCACCCGTCTCAACGGTACGGTGGAGGACGGGTTAGTGAAAGATATACTTTTTGGTGAGATTATTGTACAATAACCCAACCGCGGCATTCTTTAGAGTGCGTTAACGCACCCCGCCGCGAGGGATGAGTGCTCTGGCAAGTTACTTGCAACAGGGGTGGATGTAGGTCGCTACGCCCAACCGCATGGGTCAAGTGGAGCAGGGTCAATGGAAGAAGAATTATCCGAAGAAGAAAAAATGATGGCCGCTCAGTTCGCCCAGATGGAATCGGGCGGCGGTGATGCGGCTGCGGGTACACCTGAAGAGCCCGCACGCGTATTGAATCAGGATGAGATTGATTTGCTGCTGGGCTTTAATAGTGGCAGCACCGGGCCCGACCGCAGCTCGGGTATCTATGCGATTCTCGATCGCTCGATGATGGCCTATGAGAAGTTGCCGATGCTCGAAGTGGTGTTCGACCGTCTGGTGCGCGTGCTCTCCTCATCGTTCCGCAATTTTACGTCCGATAACGTCGATGTCTCAATCGATACCATGGTTTCGATGCGGTTTGACGATTACCTAAACTCGATTCCGCTACCGGCGATGTTGGTAATATATCGTGCCGTGGAGTGGGAGAATTTTGGTATTATTACCATTGACTCATCGCAAATTTATTCAATGGTTGATCTCCTTCTTGGGGGGCGCCGTGCGGGGAAACCCCCTCGCATTGAAGGGCGCCCCTATACAACGATTGAGCAGGATATCGTCAAAAAAATGTCGGATATGGTGCTCAACGATATGAGTGCTTCGTTTGACCCTCTTAGCCCGGTGACATTTACCTTCGATCGATTGGAGAGCAATCCGCGCTTTGCGCAAATTGCGCGTCCAAACAGCGCCATTCTGCTGATCCGGTTGCGTGTCGATATGGAAGAGCGCGGCGGGATGATTGAGATTGTATTGCCGCACGCGACGCTTGAGCCGATTCGTGATTTGCTCTTGCAGACATTTATGGGAGAAAAATACGGGCAAGACGCGGTATGGGAACGTCACCTCGGCCGTGAGGTTGGTCAAACGATGATCGATGTGGAGGCCGTACTCGACGAGCGCAGCATCTCGCTTGGCGAGGTGGTGGACCTCAAAATTGGGTCGACGATTCTGCTGGATGTCACCCCGCAAGATCCGGTGCGAGTGAAATGCGGTGGTGTGTCGCTCACCAGTGCCCAGGTAGGAAAAGTGGGCGATAAAATCGCGATTGCAATTAATGAGAATATCAATGATTTTCGTGAACTTCTGCGTGCGCAGGGGTTGATTGATTAGTAGGTTAGGGTGGCTATGCAGAATGCTTTTTTTTCACTGTTGCTTGATGGGTTGATGGCGGCCTTGCTCATCGCCACTATGGTGTATTGTCGGCGCTTGAATGGGCGCATCAAAATTCTACAAGATAGTCGTTCAGAACTGGCGCGTATCATCCGTGAGTTTGACGAGTCTACGCAGCGCGCAACGCAGAGCATAGCGGATATTCATGCTGCGACCGATCGCATCAGCGACAACATCCAGCACAAGATTGATAAGGCAAATTTCTTGGCTGATGATCTTGAATATATGATCGAGAAAGGCCAGAAATTGAGTGGAAAGGTGGATCCTGTGTCCACGCGTCCTGCGCCGTCGCCAGTAGCTTCGTCGCTTGGCATGCCATCACGCACGCCGGCTCAGCCTGCGGCATTCTTGATGCCAGACGAAAAAGAAGAATCTTCGGTATCCACGCCGCGCGGCAATCGCTTGCGTTCGCGTGCTGAGCAAGAAATCATGAGTGCCCTCGGTGGCAAAAAGGTAGGCGAATAATGCGCGACGATGAGGATCAAGAAAATGCCCTGGCACCGCGCCGATTTCGGTTGTTGCCAATTACCACGGTGATGCTTAGCCTCCTGCTCGTTATCAAGGTGAACGAGTTGTATATCGACAGTGAAAGACTGCGCGAGCTTTATGCCACGCGTGATGCTGAAGCCTCTGGCGCAGAAAAGAAAGAAGAAGAAAAAGCGGCAGAGCCTGTAAAAGATGCAGCACCCGCTGAAGCAAAGAAGGACGATACTGCCGCGCCCACCACCGATAGTAAAGAAGAGAAGAAAGTAGAAGCTGCGCCTACGAAAGATGAGAAACCGGCGGAACAGAGTGAGGCTAAAAAGGAAGAGGCGGCTCACGGTGAAGAGAAGAAAGAAGAGGCGGGACATGGGGAGCCAGCGAAGCCTGTAGAGGAGCCAAAAACTTTTGGTACAGGCAAGTCGACTATCAAGGAAATCGAAGCGATGAAGGCGAAGGGTGATCCGAATGCGCGCTACTCTCAAAGTGAAGTGGATTTGCTTGAGAACCTCTCCAAGCGCCGCGATGAGTTGGATAGGCGAGAGAAAGAGCTCGATATTAAATCCAAAGTGCTCGACGCAACACAAAAGCGAATTGACGATCGTGTACAAGAAATGAAAACTCTTGAGGCACAACTCTCGAAGGTAGTGGCGACGTACGACGAAAAACAAAACACACAAATTTCGAGCTTGGTGAAGATTTACGAGAACATGAAGCCAAGCCAAGCGGCAGGCATTTTCAACGAGCTTGATTTGCCGATTTTACTTGAGGTGATTGATAGAATGTCGGAGCGGAAAGTGGCACCGGTACTTGCGCAGATGAATCCCAAAAAAGCGCGCGATGTGACCCAGGAGCTTGCGGCGATGCGCAAATCTTCACCGAAGGTGCCGCCTGCTGTGAAGCCGTAATTTTACCGGGAATGCTCGTGGTCGGCGTGACCTGTGTGGTGCTCGCGTGCGGCGTGCCGTTCTTGCCAGCTTTTTATTGTCGCCTTTTGCGTGTCGAGTTCGGAATGTAGTTCTGTGATTTCATCGTTTATCGCATGCTCGTATTTCTTATTCTGCCGAGCTTCATAGACACCATAGGCTGCGCCGAGTGTGCAGCCTCCCACGAATGCGAACATCATACCCTTTGATGCGCTGGGTGAAGGCTTCTTTCCTTTGATGTTGTTATATAGTTCCCCAAAGACAAACGGCAAAGTGCCCACCATCATGCCATTGCCGATACCGTTGAGCACCGAACTCGCTGCATTCGTGCTCGGGGGCTTTAGGCGTTCTTTTATCTGTTCAGAGTCATCCATGCTCCCTTTGTAGCATAGAATTGTGACAGTTTGATGACTATCCGGCAGATTTATTCTGGGGCTGGACAGAATGGCGTCTACGCAGTAGCAACTTAGGTTATGACCCTCGCCCCCCAAACCGCTTGCCTGGCCACGGATGGTAGTGCAGACCTGCGTGGCCGTTGGCATATCGACCAGATGGCGCTGGCACAGGGCTGTTCCTCTGTTGTATTACAGAAGGTTGATGCGCATTTTGGCTCACAGGAAGCACTTTGGGCAGTAACGCAAAGACTCGTTGCCCAGCAGCCGATGATGCAGAGTGCAACCCCCGAGATTTGTACGGAAATCACGCAAGTCGTCGCAGCACTAACCCCCATAGCTGATACGCTGGTGGTCATCGGCACGGGCGGGGCGAGCTTGGGCGCACAGGCGCTCTGTGCGTTTGCGCCGCGCCCGGTGCGGGTGCGATTTCTAGAGAATTGTGATTCTCAAACGGTGCAGGACGTATTTACGCAATGCCCTCCCGCTCGTACGGCGTGGGTGATTATCAGTAAATCCGGCGAAACGGTGGAGACGCTTGCTACCAGCCTTGCGCTGATCGCGCATTACCAGGCGGCGGAGATATCGCTTGATGGGCGGGTGGTGGTAGTCACCAGCCCTGGCGCGCGGCCACTACGTGTTCTCGCCACGCATTACGGCTGGCAAACGCTTGATCACCCGCCTGCGCTAGGGGGGCGGTTTTCGGTGTTCTCGACTGTGGGGTTATTACCTCTGGCGTTCGCGGGGATTGATGTTGCGCCGCTGATGCAGGGAGTCGCTCGTGTGTGGGATGATGCGCTTGATACGCGTGATGCGTTGCTCTTCGAGGCTGCTAACCGTTTCGCGGCCAGCATTCCCGAGCAGCCGATGCATGTGGTGATGGGTTATGCGGATCGTCTGCGCCCTTATACACAGTGGTATAAGCAGCTCTGGGCGGAGAGTCTGGGCAAAAACGGGCGCGGCCCTACGCCGATTACGTCGATCGGGGCGATTGACCAGCATAGCCAGTTGCAGCTTTATCTGGATGGCGCGCGTGACAAGATTTTTACGCTGATTCTGCCGGAGGGGGTGGGCGCGCCTGTGCCACTGGCTGAAGTGGAGATTCCTGAAATTGCCTATCTCAGTCATCATAAGATGCAGGATATTATGCATGCCTCCGCCGAGGCGACCTGCGCTACTCTGCGTAGTAAGAGCCTACCCATCCGCATTCTGAAAGCGGAAATGGGGGTTGAGGCTATCGCCGAACTGATGGCGCGGACGATGCTAGAAACGCTGCTGGTGGCGGCGATGCTCGGGGTTGACCCTTATTCCCAACCGGCGGTAGAAGAGGGTAAACAGCGCGCGCGGTGTTCGTTAGGGCATAAACTAGCATAACCATCTATTATTAATCACTTTATTGAAACTTCCAAGGGTGCGCCGGACGGCGGGATTCTTCGTATGACGCACTAAAAATCCTGCCGACCTTCATAAAACCTTAACAATTCTATGCTATCCTTACGGTAGGGGAAACCGCCTTTTATAGGTGTTTCAAGTAAGGAATAGACAGGAATGACGCGCAAGCATCATGGATGGCATGGAAGGCATAGCGAGGGGCATGGGCATCATCGTTCGCATGCGCGCTATCGACCCATCGCAAAGAGACATCATGATGATGACGATGATGCGCTTAAGCACGCGCGTGTTTCCAATAAACATCCAGAAGCAATTTATGTGGATCACAGCGCAGAAAGTGGGCGCACAAAGCTCTCCTCAACGCTTTCTTTTGTTAAGAACGATGCGCACAAGCAGCAGGATGTATACTCAACCTTTAGAGAGGATCAGGAGAGTCACCTGATTGCTTCCATCGATTTTGTTGGTAAAAAAACCGAGATGGTAGAAATCGGCAACATCTTTCATGAGGTGGATCAAACGGATGTAAGAACTGCGGGAGCAAATGCATCAAAGCCAAAGGTTGATGACGCGGCGGCGTATCTTGAATCATGGGTCGATCAAATCATCGCTGCGGCATCGAAACCTGGGGCGCCTTTACCAAAAATAACGCTGGTGGGGCATGCTTCCTATACGGCGCACGAAAAGATAGACCGCATTAAAGATGCCAAAGGCAATATTCGTGAGATAGCGCACAACCCGTGGCTTGCGGAACAGCGTGCAGAAAATACACGAAAATATATGGAAGCCATCGCCAAGCAGAAATACCCTGAATTCATGAAGAAACATCCGCATATGTTCTCCCCGGAACATGTGAAGATGGAGGCAAAGGGCGATAGCGAGCTCCTTGTGGCGACGAAGAAAGAGGCAAACCCCAATCGCCGTACCGCGATTCAGATGCAATCTGAAACGGTCAATAATGATGATCGTCTTTATCGCGTCTATCATGTGAAGGCAGACGAAGCGCAGGCGCTTATCAATCATGACGTGACGCGCACCTATGATCTTGCGAAGAATACCTCGTTGGGTAAAAGCCTGATGAGTAAAGATGCCCGAGTGAAGGTTCCTGCGCATGGCTCATTGCTGCTTGAAGATACGAACTATCAAGGACGGCTGAATCTAAAAGTACTTGTTGCTGAAGCAGATGATTTTCGGGTGCTGATTCCTAAAACCGCGGGCGAGGCATCCTATGTCATGAATCGCGATGGTAGTTTCAGCGTGTTGGTCAACCGAAAGGAAGTAGCCAAAATTCGGGTTGAGATGCCAGATGGACAACCGATTCAGGCTAAAGATGTGCTTATCTCTTCTGTGAATTGGAAGAGTGGTGACGGTACAGGGCATGATCAGGAAATGGTTGCGAAAACAACGCCTGTCAAACGGGATTATGCGCGTGAAGAAAAGAGAGACGTCGCGTATAAAAAGTTCATACAAGAGGAAGCAATAAAGAACGAAAAACTCGCAGCGCAGCGCGAGCAGGAAAAAGAGGCTCAGGAGAAAGCCGCTATTGCAGCGAAAGAAAAAGCGGTGCGCGATGCGGAGGCACAGAAGATTGCGGAGCAGCAGCGCGCGGCGCTTCGTGAAAAAATTGTCGGTGATATGGACAAGGACCATGATGGCGTCATCAGCAAAGAAGAGCGTTCGTCGTATCAAAAAATAGTGAACAGCATGCGACCGCTTGGCGTAGATAAGCGCACGGAGTTGACGGTTGAGGACACACAAAAGAAAATAAATAATATCCTGAACAATGAAGACTATAAGAAGAACGAAAAAGAAGAGAAAATTGCGAGTTACAAGAACATGCTCAACTATATCGGAACACCGCAGAGCGGTGGCATGAGCGTGAGCGCAGAGCAAATGGCGCAAGCCATTAAAACGCGCGATGAATTTGATGCGATGTTGCGTGAAGGAAAATTCCAGCCACCTGCGGGGGGTGTTTTAACGGTAGCGCAGGTGTATGACAAAGCGGGTGTGAAGTCGCCGCTGAACACGGATGGTCGTCCGTCGGCAAGCCTGGGCGTGCCACCGCGGAACTAGCCTTTGCGCTGGAAGCGCAGGGGCAGCATGCGGTTCAGCACGTTATCCTTATACACGATATGGTGCTTGAGCGCCGCGCCAACATGCAGTGCCAGAAGCGCTAGCGTGCCATAGGCGAGCGTCTCGTGGTATTCGCCGAACATCTCGGCGGATTCCTTGCCGAGCATGGCCTCAGGCAGAGGCAAATAGGGCACTTCAGTCATCCAGAAGAAAATGGTTGGATATTTCTGTGAAGCAGAAACGATCAACCAGCCGGTCAGCGGCATACCGATCATCAGCACGTAAAATGCCCAGTGCCCCGCTTTTGCAAGTAGGCGCTCTAAAGGCTTCATGCCTTCTGGCAGTGTCGGGGGCGGGTTGAGCAGACGCCAGACAAGGCGGAAGAGGCTGAGCACCAGAATCGACAGCCCGATGGATTTATGCAGGCCATATGCCGCGCCTTGCAGATCTTTCGGGATATCTTCGAGCAGCAAGCCGAACGGAATCATGATGATAATGGCGATGGCAATCGTCCAATGCAGGGCAACGGCGACAGGATCATAACGGGTGGCAGATGCGTTGTTCATAGTAACCTCGGTAAGATTTCTCCGTCAGCCATAGCCGATTTTATGGCAAGGAACCAGACGAATTTGCGTGTGGGTTTTGCATGGGCGTTGTGCATCCTGTGGCATAAGGATACAACAGGGAACTATGACCAACATCGCGACACTGCTTAAGTCTGCCGCAATCAACGCCATTTTTGCGCGATTTGCAGCGGCGAATCCGCATCCGGTGACCGAACTGGTGGCGCCCAACTCGTTCGCCTTGCTGGTGGCGATTGTGCTTTCTGCACAGGCGACGGATGTGAGTGTGAACAAGGCGACGCCACCGCTGTTTGCGAAGGCGGATACGCCTAAAAAAATGTGCGCGCTGGGCGAGGTGGGAGTAAAAAAATACATCAAAACGATTGGTCTTTTTAACAGCAAGGCGAAGAATATCATCGCCCTCAGCGAGCGGTTGATCGCGGAATATGGCGGGCAGGTGCCAACCACGCGCGAGGCGCTTGAAACCTTACCCGGCGTGGGCCGCAAGACGGCGAATGTGTGGCTGAATTGCGTGTTGGGCGAGCCGACGATTGCGGTCGATACGCATGTGTTTCGTGTCGCGAATCGTTTGGGGATTTGCAACGCTGCCACGCCGCTTGCGACCGAGCTGGCGCTTGAAAAACGTATCCCCGCGCAGTGGAAACAGCATGCCCATCACTGGCTGATTCTGCACGGGCGCTATGTGTGTAAAGCGCGCAAACCTGAGTGCGCGACATGCGTGGTGCGCGATCTCTGTGGGTTCAAAGCGAAGGCATAAAAAAGGCCGCGCACCCGAAGATACGCGGCCTTTATTTCTCAGCAGAATGCGTTACGCAGCCTTGGCCTTGTTCGGCATGCTGGCAGTTTTAGCATCCGCCGCGTTGCGGACGTTGCCAGAGATCTGGCCGCCGCGTTGGATTTCAATTTCGCCGTAGGTCACGTTGCCGCGCACGCGGCCAGATGCATGGATGGTGAGCTTGCCGCGCACGGTGAGGTCGCCCTCGAACGTGCCGGAGATCTCTGCGTCTTCCACTTCAGCGGTGCCTTTCAGCGCGCCGGTGCTGGCGAGCTCCACGGTGTGCACGTCGCGCATGGTCGCATCCACCATCCCTTCGATGACGACGCGGTCACAGCTCGTGATTTCGCCTTTCATTTGAATATCGGGGCCCACGGTGAGAACGCGCTTGCCGTTGGTGGCTGGGCGTGGTGCCGGGGTGCTTGGTGTTGCTGCGGTGCGTGCGCTGTCGTTCGCTGCCGGGGTAACAGGGGTTGCGGCGCGCGGCGCGGCCGCTGCCATCGCGGCGGCGGGTGGTGCTGGGCGGAAGCTGGCTGCGGTAGATGCGTTCGGCATCGACGGTGCGGTGGGCGCGGTAGGCGCAGTCGCGGTGGTCGGCGATACGCCGTCATTCGCGTCGGTTACAAATTCTTCGGTACCATCTTCTCTACGGCGGAACATTGCGCTCTCCTTGGGGTTTTTCATGGGTGTCTGGTCATGCAGATTGCTTGCCTGCACGTCGCAAAAGATAATCCAGCGCGCGGCAGGATGCCAGCAAAAAAACCGGTTTTGCGCAAAAAAGTGACAGCAGGAAAAACCGCTGCTAGAAGCGGCCTATGGCTGTGTATACCCATCTTTCGGAAGACGAATTGCGCGCGTTGGTGGATGACCATTATGCGCTGGGGGCGTATGTCGCGGCGGAGGGCATCGCGCAGGGTGTGTCGAACAGTAATTACCGCCTGAAAACCGCGCAGGGAACCTATATTCTTACGCTGTATGAGAAGAGCACTAACCCTCAGGATTTGCCGTTTTTTCTGGGGCTGATGGAGCATCTCGCCGCGCGGGGAATCGCCTGCCCACGCCCTGTCGCCCGGCGCGATGGCGGGTTCATCAGCGAGGCGGGTGGAAAAGCAGCGGCGATTGTGAGTGTGCTGGAAGGCAAGGATGTTTCGGTGCCGACGCAAGCCCAAGCATCTTCGGTCGGTGCGGCGCTGGCGAAGTTACACCTCGCTGGGCAGGATTTCGCAGGAAACCGTGAGAACGGGCTGGGTTTAAGGGGCTGGCAGGGGCTTTATGTGGGGCTGCAAGGGCGGCTCGATAGCATTGCACCGGGGCTAGAAATGTTGGTGGCGCAGGAGATGGATTACCTCGCGACGCATTGGCCAGCGGCACTTCCGTGCGGCATCATCCACGCGGATTTATTTCCTGATAATGTGTTTTTCATGGGCGATGCGGTGAGCGGCATCATCGATTTTTACTACGCCTGTAACGACGCGCTGGCCTATGACCTCGCCATCACCCTCACCGCGTGGTGCTTCACGGCGGATGGGATGTTTGATGCAGAAAAAGCGGCGGCGATGCGTGCGGCCTATCAACAGCATCGGCCTCTGACGGCGGAAGAAAAAGCCGCGATGCCCGTGCTGCTACGCGGCGCGGCGATGCGCTTTCTGCTCACTCGCGCGCGCGACTGGCTGAACCGTAGCGATGGCGCACTTGTCACGCCGCACGACCCGCGCGACTATCAGCGGCGGCTCAACTTCTATCGTAACGGCGGATGGAATTTATCATGAAAAAAGTGACACTCTATACCGACGGTGCATGCTCGGGAAACCCCGGCCCGGGCGGCTGGGCAGCGATTCTGATTTATGGCGAGCGCACGCGTGAAATCAGCGGCGGCGAGGCGGATACGACCAATAACCGCATGGAACTGATGGCCACCATCATGGGGCTGAAACAGCTCAAGGAACCGTGCATGGTGACGCTCTGCACCGATAGTAAATATGTACTGCAAGGCTTCACGGAATGGATGCCAGGTTGGCAGAAAAAAGGCTGGAAAACGGCGGATAAAAAACCGGTGAAGAATGTCGATCTCTGGCAAGCGCTGGACGCGGCCGCGAAGCCCCATCGCATCACCTGGCAATGGGTGAAGGGGCATAGCGGCGACACCCATAACGACCGTGCGGATGCACTCGCTGTCGCCGCCGCGCAGGCGATGAAGTAAGCGTTCTTTTGCTTGATATGTATCAAGGAGTTGGCCTACAGTGGCGGTAGAGTCAATCATAGAAATTTTGCTCTTCAAGGTGAGGTGTTATGACACTTGTCGGACGTATTGCTCCCCAACCACTCAATGAAGAAGCACCATTTTCGTTCGAGGAGCTATTCTTCTCGCGCACGGATGAGCGGGGGATTATTCTCTCCGGCAACAGCGTCTTCCAGCGCATCAGTATGTATCCGTGGGAAGACCTTATTAAAAAACCCCATAACCTGATTCGCCACCCGGACATGCCCAAGGCGGTGTTCTGGCTGTTGTGGCATACCATCAAGCGCGGTGAGCCGATTGGCGCCTATGTAAAGAATATGGCGCGCAACGGCCGTTATTACTGGGTGTTTGCCGTGGTAACACCGGTGGATGGGGGCTATCTCTCGGTGCGACTCAAGCCGGGTAGCGGGCTGCTGCCGGTGGTGGAGCAGGAATATAAAGCGCTGCTGCTGCGTGAGCAGGAGGAGGGGTTAAGCCCCGCCGAAAGCGGTGCGATTCTGCTCGCGCGCCTCGCGGAGCTTGGCTTCCCGGATTACAACACGTTCATGTCGGCGGCGCTCAGCAAAGAGATCGCAACGCGTAACGAGAAAATGGGCCGCGAGAATGATCGTGCGGTGGGTTATTTTGACGATCTGACCGCTGCCGCGCAGGCATTGCTCAAACATTCGGGCATTATTTTCTCGTCCTACGAACAGAACCAGTATGTGCCACTAAACCTGCAAGTGCAATCCGCGCAGATGCAGGATGCGGGCACTGCCATCAGCGTGATTTCGAGCAACTACAACATTATCTCTACCGAGATTAAAAACAATATGGAGCAGTTCCTGACCTCGGTGCAGGATGTATTCAGTACCATTAATCAGGGGCTTTTTCTGGTCTGTACGGCGAAGCTGCAGCAGGAGCTGATCGGGTTTTTTCAAGGCGAGCCACCATCGGAACATGTCTCGCGCAGCGCGGAGATGGCGCTTCTTTCCAGCCAGCGTGATATGTATGAGAAGAAAGCGATTGAGGGGCTCCGCGCGATTCAGCAGCAAACGGAACGGTTCCAGCAGAATTGCCGCGACATGAAAATGCTCGCTGCCGGGCTTGAAGTAACACGTGTGATGGGCAAGGTGGAGTGTGCGCGTCAGCTCAACCCGCGCGACGGCCTCAGCGAAATGATCAATGAGTTGGGTGCTCTGCAGGGTTCTATTTCAGACTCGCTGCGGGAGATCAACAACATCAACGGCAGCATTAATTTCAGCACCGACCGCCTGCTAAACGAGCTTACCGCCAGCAAGGTTGCGAAGGCGAGCTAGCGCTTAGTGGTTACCTGCGCGGAAAAACTTCGAACCGGATTTTGGAGTTTATTGAGGCTATTCAGAACTGGAAGCTAACACTATTGATTAATTCTTTTCCCAGTAATCGAGCATAGTAACGCAAACTTCCATATTAGGACCTTTATCTCGCGTTAGCTCAAGATAAAGCTTAAGGGGCTGGGCATAGGCTATAGTTGAAAGCGCAACATAATGACCTTTAACCCATTGACCGGCGCCATTACTAAGTAATGCCTGATAAATATCTCTAAGGTTATTTCGAGTAAGTTTGGATTCGCTTAGAACTTGTTTTACGCTTGGGTCGTTTTCACATAGGTCAAGATAATCTTCTAAAGCTTGTTCTCGTTTTTTCTCAATTTTCTCATTTCGGAAATTAGATATTAGATCATCTATATTTTGAACAACAATTTTACGTTGAAGTCTTGCTAACTTCCACGATTTCTTGAGTGAGTAAATTAAACTAGCCATAAAATTATCCCGTAAAAATTATCCCGTAGTCGATATTAAGTTAGAACCGCGCATCTGTTTAGAATTGCCTAATTTCTATCCGAATCCATGCAAATTGGGTATCGGAAAGTTAGAACCAGAGCCAACTCAGGCGCCCACGCGGAATTGAACTTATCACCAAAATCTTTTCTTTGCAAAAGCTTGCCCTGATCCGGTTTTAAGGTAATGCTCAAATTCTTGTGCAGTTCGTTTGTCAACAAAAGCATGATAGCTGACTAATTCCCACGGCAGGAACTTCGCCGTGTGTAAAGATTTTCCCGCGTTATGATCGCTCAAACGCTGTTTTAAATCTTCGGTGAAGCCAATGTAAGTTTGTTCTGGAAAGGCACTGCTTCGCAGTAAATAAACATAGAACATAAATCACCAGTCCCCCTTCGCTAAAGCTTCGGGCGACACTCCTTCGCCCAAGAGCGGTTCCGTGCGTCTTACGCCTCTCCGCTACGCTCTGAGGCGTAAGCCACCCGAAGCCCGCAGGGCGAAGGGTGGTGCTCTCGGCCGGAATCGAACCGGCACGACCATACGGTCAACAGATTTTAAGTCTGATATAGTATGAAGTAATCTGTTGTATTATAAGCTATATTCATTCTAAAAATGTGTTATGTGAAATAGAATGTGTAAATATCGTAATCCGCTCCCAGTGAGCCTAAACATATCGATGGCTAGCTTATATACACGCCATCTGTTTCTGCTCTGATGGAGCATTGATCCCCAACCGCTGTAAGTAGTCAGTTGCCTTGCTCGCAGCACTGGCTGCCGTGAAGATGGCGCGCTTGTCAGCTTTAAGGACATTGAGCCAGGAGGCGAGATACTGCGCGTGATCTGCACGAGGATCGACGGTAATGCCCAATTCGGCACAGAGGAACGCGGCACCCAATTCGGCCACCAGTTCTTCCATCGCATAAGCCTGATCGCCAAACCGTTTGCCCAGCTGGCGGTCGCAACGGTGTGTAGCGGAGGTCCAATGCGTCAGCTCGTGCAGGAGCGTGGAATAATAAGATTCCTGAGCAGTGCTGGTTGCTGTTCCAAGAAATGCCTCCTGTGGTGGTAGTTGGATGCTGTCGGTCGAAGGCAGATAAAAGGCACGTGTGCCAACATGCTCGATGGATGCGCCGGTTGCAGTGACGAATGCATCGGCAGCCTCTATGGGTTCCATCGGATCGGTAACGACCGGCACGGGAAGCGTGTAGCCATCTACCTGCTCGGCGGCAAAGACGGGAGTCGCCCGTGCAAATAGACGTGTCTTAGCTTCTGGTTCGCCATCGTCTTCGGATGGGCCGTATTCGAGTTCCTTGTAGAAGACAACGTAGGCGGATTTTTCGCCTTTGCGGACTTGTGCGCCTGCTTCGGCCCATTGACGGTAGGTTCCCCAAAGACCGGAGGTGAAGCCGCGATCTTCGGCTGCTGCCCAGAGGGCAACGATATTCACGCCGCGATAGGGTTTCTTTGAGGCGATGTTGGCGGAACGCATGATAGCGCTGTCGCCGCGATGCCAGGGCAGTTGGAATACTCCGGCACCGCGTTCGATGACGGTGATAATCTGGTTGGTGATATGCTGGTGAATGTCGAATCGTTCTTGTTTCATGGCTTCCTCCCTTTTGCTTGGGGACGCTTTGTGCGACCTCATGGGACAAAAAAGACCGGAAGCATCAGCCGGGGTTTCACACGTCGCGCTTTAGCGCGCCACCCGGTGGGGCGGAGCTGCACAAGCCGAAAGCGAAGCGAAAGGTGCGGAAGCGAGCCGCGTTGAAAACCCGGCGCTTTCGGTCAAACAGTCCCATACCTGAGGACGCAATGCGGCTAATCCAAGATTGCAGGGGATGGGAGCCTTTTGTTACTAGGAACGTGCAAAAGCAAGTAGCGGCCCAAAGTCATGCTGATCGGCGGCTTTTAAGGCGGCGATATAGGCGGCTCGGGTTTGATCGGCGGACCGTAGATGGCTGCGGCCCCAGCTAAAGCGCTCATGACCCAATACCACGAGGAGTAAATCAGCCATCAGGCGCGACCAGCGGCCATTGCCATTGGGGAAGGGATGCACAAAAACCAGTGCATGGTGAAAGCGCACGGCGATTTCATCGGGTGGGTAGCTCTTATGCTCGATCCAGTAGCGCGTGTTCTCGTAAGCCTCATGCAGCCGCACCGACAGTTCCCAATGCGGTACGCCGATATTTTTATCGCTGGTGCGGTAGGTGCCAGCCCAGCGCCACACCGCGCCGAACATACGCTTATGCAGGTTGCGCCCGAACGGCTCACTAACAACATCGCGGCGGCGGGTGAATGCCCAGGATGCCGCTGTAAGGATGTTCTGCTGCTCCAACTCATTCAGTTCCCGGCGCAGCGTGACATGCGAGGGAATCAGGCCATCACGTTCTTCCGGCGTCAGGGGGGTAGCATCGTCTGGCTCGATGTCTAAATCCGTCATGGCAATGCATCCCATAAGCGTGCAGGGCGACGCAGCAACTCATCGATAAGCTGTGTCCGCGCTTTCTTACGATAGGTTGTATCTGTCACGGTTTGTTTTTCAAGCTGCATGGTCTGCTCGATGGCGACGAGCTGTTTTTCTGCCAGCAAGGCGGCGCGCGTGTGCACGGTTTCCGTGAGGGGCTTGATGGGAACTAGCGCATAGACGAACTGGCAGCCGAGTGCTTCGGCAGCGCGTTCCATACTATGGAGCGTGATCGCTCCATGGATCTCAGCCTTTTCCATCTCACTGATGCGGGGCTGCTTCACGCCAAGGCGGTGACCCAGCTGTGCCGTAGTCATGCCAAGGGACTCGCGTACAGCGCGAATCCATCCACGGGCGGGCCGGGCGACCTTTTTAGCAAAAGGCCGTATCTCTCTCAAGCGCCGGTCAAACTGTTCATACGAGGTGATCATGCAATCAGATATACCTTATTATCTATGGCAATGTCAATCGTATATAGCTTATTATAACTTCAGTAATAATAAGACATATAGAGTTAAAAGTGAGTCCATATTTATGAAAGAATAAGGGTATGAAGAAAAATATAAAAATATATTCTATATAAATCAGAATTATAAACGCCACTTCTCATCAAAATCCTGAACCCTAAAAAATTAATGGTTGACGGTAAAATTGGTTTTCTGCTAACGAAATTTAACGAATATTTAACTTTCTATGTGCCGCGTTAAGTTTTTATCTGTTGTATCAGGCTGAATAAAAACAAGAAAAATGCTGTGTCCTTTTTGTAACTATCTGACTCGGGATAGCAAATGGACGGATTAGTACAGGATTCTGCGCATACCTCACGGCTTCTGGAGAAGTTGCGCCGTGACTTCGGTGCATCGGTGCTCACGGCATTGGCCGACCCCCAGACCATTGAAATCATGCTCAACGCGGACGGTACGCTCTGGCAGGAGTCTTTTGGCCAGAAAATGGGGCAGATAGGCCGTATGCAGCCAGGCCATGCCGAGGCAGTGATGCGCACCATTGCTGCCTGTCTCGATACAACCATTACGCGTAAAAATCCGATGCTCGAAGGGGAGTTACCGCTCGACGGTTCCCGCTTTGCCGGGCAAATTCCACCCGTGGTGCATGCACCGATTTTTGCGATCCGCAAGAAGGCCAGTGCCATCTTTACGCTGGCCGATTATGTCGCCTCGGACATTCTCACCCCGGCTCACAAAGACATCATCGTGGCTGCAGTTCGTAACCGTAGAAATATCCTGGTTGTCGGTGGCACCGGGTCGGGAAAGACGACCCTGACCAATGCCATCATCCACCAGATGGTCGAAGAAAATCCCGAGGAGCGGGTTTTCATTATCGAGGACACGGGAGAGATTCAGTGCTCGGCAAAAAACTCGGTGCAGTACCACACCACACTCGAAGTGACGATGATGCATCTGCTGCGCACCACACTGCGCATGCGCCCGGACCGTATTCTGGTCGGGGAGGTCAGGGGGCCGGAAGCGCTTGATCTGCTGATGGCATGGAACACCGGCCATGAAGGTGGCGTGGCGACGCTACATGCCAACAATGCGCGGGCCGGACTCGACCGGCTGGCGATGCTCATCAGTATGCATCCGGAATCTCCCACGCCCATCGAGCCGCTGATCGGCGAGGCGGTGCATCTCATCATCCACATTACCAAAACCCCGCACCGAGGCCGGAAGGTGCAGGAGATTCTTGAAGTATCCGGTTACGGCTCAGGCAACTACCACACCCAAACCCTTTGAGAGGAGAAGACCATGCAAGCAACCCGCACGCTCAACCGTTCCCTTTTCTGGCTTGGCCTCGCCGCCGCCATGCTCCTGATGGCAGGACATGCCCATGCCGCCACTACGACCGGCGGCTCGCTTCCCTATGAAACATGGCTGACTTCCTTGCGTAATAGCGTAACGGGGCCGGTGGCATTCGCCCTTTCTGTGATCGGGATTGTGGTGGCCGGTGGGGTGCTGATTTTTGGTGGGGACCTCAACGGATTCTTCCGCACGCTGATTTTTATTGTGCTCGTGATGGCGCTGCTCGTCGGCGCACAGAACATGATGACCAGCTTCTTCGGTGCCGCGGCGGAAGTGTCGGCGATCATCAATCCCGCTCTGCCGCAGGCAGCGTAGCATGGCGCTGCGCAGCATTCCCATCCACCGGGCCGGGAACCGCCCTAATCTCTTTATGGGCGGCGACCGTGAACTGGTGATGTTTACGGGGCTGGTGGCTGGAGCGCTCGTGTTCTCCGCGCAGGAAGTGAAGGCAACGATCTTTGGGGCGTCGCTCTGGATCGTTGCTCTCTACCTGCTGCGGCTGATGGCCAAGTCCGATCCGAAGATGCGCGCCGTCTATATGCGCCATCGCAAGTACAAAACCTACTACCCGGCGCGTTCGACACCTTTCCGTGACAACACGCCGCAACAGGGGAAACAGTACAAATGATTATCGCTCTTCTCAGTGCAATTATGGGCGTCACGCTGGTGCTGATACTGGCCATGCGACTATGGGTGGTCGATCAGGAAACGAAGCTCAGCCGTCACCGCGCCAAGGATGCGGGGCTGGCCGACCTGCTCAACTATGCCGCCGAGGTCGAGGACGGCGTGATTGTCTGCAAGAGCGGGGCGCTGATGGCGGCATGGCTCTATCGCGGCAACGACAATGCGAGCAGCACTGACGAGGAACGGGAAATCGTTTCTTACCGCATCAATCAGGCGTTGGCGGCGCTCGGCAATGGCTGGATGGTGCATGTCGATGCGGTACGGCGCAACGCCCCGAACTACAGCGATCCCGGGTTTTCGTATTTCCCGGACGGCATCACGCTCGCCATCGACGAGGAGCGCCGCCGCCATTTCAACAGTCTTGGCACGATGTATGAAGGCTTCTTTGTGATCACGGTGACCTACTTCCCGCCGGTGCTGGCGCAGGCCAAGTTTGTCGAGCTGATGTTTGACGATGACAGCGAAACGATGGACAAAAAAGCGCGCACTCGCAGTGTGCTGGCGCAATTCAAGCAGGAAGTCGCGACGCTGGAGTCTCGCCTAGGAACATTCCTGAAACTGGAGCGCCTGCAAGGTCGTCCGGTAATCGCCGAGGATGGCATTGCCAAGACCGAGGATGATTTCCTGCGTTACCTACAATTCTGTGTGACTGGATTGAACCATCCGGTGCTGCTGCCGTCGAACCCGATCTATCTCGATGCGTTGATTGGCGGGCAGGAGCTATGGGGTGGCGTCATCCCCAAAATCGGGCGCAAGTTTATCCAGGTCGTATCCATCGAGGGGTTCCCGATGGAATCCTATCCCGGCATCCTGGCCCAGCTCGCCGAGCTACCAGTCGAATATCGCTGGAACAGCCGGTTCATTTTCATGGACCAGCATGAGGCGGTCGCGCATCTGGAGAAATTCCGCAAGAAATGGCGGCAGAAAGTGCGCGGCTTCTTCGATCAGGTGTTCAATACCAACACTGGCCATATCGACCAGGATGCGTTGGCGATGGTTGCCGATGCCGAATCGGCCATCGCTGAAATCAAGAGCGGCATCACGGGCGCTGGCTATTATACCAGCACGGTCATCCTGATGGATGAAGATCGTCCGAAGCTCGAAGCCGCTGCCATCCAGATCGAGAAATCCATCAGCAGCCTTGGTTTCGCGGCGCGCGTCGAAACGATCAACACGATGGATGCGTATCTGGGTAGCCTACCGGGTCATGGCGTCGAGAATGTGCGCCGCCCCATCCTCAATGCGCTGAACCTCGCGGACCTGCTGCCGACCAGCTCCATCTGGACGGGCGAGAATTATGCGCCGTGCCCTTTCTATCCGCCATCTTCACCGCCCTTACTCTATTGCATGACCACAGGCCATACGCCGTTTCGCCTGAACCTGCATGTGCGCGATCTCGGCCATACCATCCTGTTCGGCCCGACCGGCGCAGGGAAATCGACGCACTTGGCGTTACTGGCCGCGCAGCTTCGGCGCTATCCCGGTATGAGCATTTTTGCGTTCGATAAGGGCATGTCGCTCTACCCGCTGACCAAGGCCAGCGGCGGCAGGCATTTCACGGTGGCTGGCGATAACGACCAGCTTTCCTTCTGCCCGCTGCAATTCCTCGACACCCGCAATGATCGATCCTGGGCGATGGAATGGATCGACGCCATTCTGGCGCTTAACGGTTTAATAAGCACTCCTAGCCAACGCAACGAAATTGCCAGTGCGATTATGAGTATGCATGCCACCGGTTCGCATAGCCTGACAGAATTCACCTCCAGCATTCAGGATCGCGCTGTGCGCGAGGCCTTGAAACAGTACACCGTTGAGGGTTCCATGGGGCATCTGCTCGATGCCGAAGAGGACGGGCTGGATCTCTCGCATTTCATGACCTTTGAGATCGAAGAATTGATGGGCCTTGGTGAGAAATACGCACTGCCGGTGCTGCTCTATCTGTTCCGCCGCATCGAGCGCTCGCTGCAAGGTCAGCCCGCCGCCATCATTCTCGACGAGGCGTGGCTGATGCTCGGCCATGAAGTATTCCGCGAGAAAATACGCGAATGGTTGAAGGCGCTGCGCAAGGCGAACTGCATGGTCATCATGGCGACACAAAGCCTCACCGATGCGTCGCGTTCCGGTATCCTCGACGTCATTGTCGAATCCACCGCGACCAAGATATTCCTGCCCAACCTATTTGCCCGCGATGAAGATGCAGCAGCGCTTTACCGCCGCTTTGGCCTCAATAACCGCCAGATCGACATTATCGCCACCGCTACGCCGAAGCGCCAGTATTACTACGTTTCCGAGAAAGGGCGGCGACTCTATGACCTCGCGCTAGGGCCGCTGGCGCTTTCATTTGTCGGCGCATCCGACAAGGAATCCATCGCCTCCATCCGCGCGCTTGAAACAAAGCATGGCGAGCAGTGGATCGGCGAGTGGCTCAAATCCCGCAACGTCGATTTGTATGAGTATGTCGAGGAGGTAGCAGCATGAAACAGCAACCCGCACCTGCACAGGCAGCAGCAGTCCCGCAAAAGAGCCCGTATCTCAACGCGCGCCTGTTCTGGAATGACCACACCAAAGGGCTGATGAATGCGGTGCGGCTATGGCAGACTATTGCACTGCTCTGCCTGATGATCACGCTGGTGGCGGTCGGTGGTACGCTGCATATCGCCAGCCAGTCAAAATTCATTCCCTATGTGGTCGAGGTAGACAAGCTCGGCCAGTCGGTCGCGGTCGCTCCGGCGCAAGTGGCGGCTCCGGCGGATGCGCGGGTGGTCCATGCCAGTATTGCCGCGTTTATCAGCAATGCCCGCCTGGTCACGCCGGACGTGGCGCTCCAGCGCAAAGCCATCTTCTCCGTCTTTGCGATGCTGAAATCCGACGCGCCCGCCACGGCAAAAATGACCGATTGGCTCAATGGCGACGAAACCCGTAGCCCCTTCAACCGTGCCGCCAAGGAAACGGTTGAAACGGAAATCATCTCCGTGCTGCCGCAATCGCCGGACACTTGGCAGGTTGAGTGGAACGAAAAGACCTTTGACCGCAAAGGAACGCCGGTCGGCAAGCCATCGCGCATGCGCGCGCTGCTAACGGTCGAAACCCTCGCGCCCACCTCGGATACGTCCGAGGAGAAGATACGGCAAAACCCGCTGGGGATTTATGTGAAGGATTTTAGCTGGTCGAAACAAAACGGATAGGAGCGAGCCATGAAGTGTCTTCGACATATTTTTTTGATAGGGTATATGTGCATGGCCGTTCCCGCACATGCTGTCACGAGTAAGGCGGTCGAAGACCGCTATTTTGGTGACGAGGACCTTGTGCTGACGCCGCAGGAAAAGGAGGGCATCGCCATTGCCAAGGGGTGGAAAACCCCGAATGGCAAGGCCGACAAGCCAGCGCCCGGCCCGGACGGTTCGGTGAGCTTCCTGTTTGGTGCGTCTCAGCCGAGTATTGTTTGCGCGGTGCTGCAAGTCTGCGATGTCGAATTGCAAGCAGGCGAGCAGGTGAATTCCATCCATCTTGGCGATACCGCGCGCTGGACTATTTCCCCGGCGATCACCGGCACCAGCGAGAACGAAGTGCAGCACCTCATCATCAAGCCGATGGATGTGGGCCTAAGCACGTCATTGATCGTGACGACCAACCGGCGCACCTACCATATCCGGCTGCGTTCCGCGCATGACGACTATATGCCGAAGGTGACTTTCGTGTACCCAGAGGAAGCGATCAAGAAATGGGACATTGCCAAGGCAGCGAGTGATCAAGATCGCGCCAAAAAGACCATTCCTGAGACCGGCGAATATCTCGGCAATCTTGATTTCCATTATAGCGTGGATGGCAGCAGCAGCTGGAAGCCCACCCGCGTCTATAATGACGGTAAGAAAACCATTCTGGAAATGCCGACTACGATGGCGCAGAGCGAAGCGCCGACCTTGCTGATCCTGCGCAAGGAAGGCGGGGTATTCAGTGATGACGAGCAGGTGATGGTCAATTACCGCGTGCAGAACGATCGCTACATCGTCGATAGCCTGTTCGATAAAGCCATCCTCGTTGCCGGAGTTGGCGGCAACCAGGATCGTGTCACCATCACACGGGAGAAGTAAGATGCGCGCTGCGATCCTGATACTGGCGCTTGCTACACTAACTGCCTGCGCCCAGCAATCCGGCAACTATGCCGGACTCAGCTCCACCGCCAATGCAGAATTGGCGACGGATACTGCCCGCAAGCTGGAGGCGCTCTATCCTCCGGCCTCCACCCATATTCTGCTGTCGCAGGCGACGGAGGATGCTTATGGCGAGGCGCTGGAGAAGAAGCTGCGCGAACGTGGCTATGCGCTACAACCTTCCGATGGGCTGGATTGGCTGGCCGCATCGCCGGGTGCCCAACCAGCACCAGCAATAACGTCAGTACAGCCACCTGCGAGCCATACAGCTAGCGGCAAGCCTGCCAAGTCATCTACCATTACCCATCAGGCGGTGCCGGTCATTCCTGTGACGCAAACTACGCCCGTGGCCACGGAAACGACAAACCTCTCCGTTGGCTACCTTGTCGATCAGCTGGGAAGCGGGCTTTACCGCGTGACGATCACTGCCGATGCGCGGGTAGTGAGCCGTGTCTATACGGCTTCCAAAAATCATCTGGCCGCTGCCGGTGCGTGGTCGCTGAAGGAGTAGTTATGGCCAAGGACGATTTGCTATCCCCGTCTGCCTCTCCCTCGCAACTCAGCAAGCGGTTCGGGGTGCGGCGCGTCAATAATCTGCCGCTCTACCTGATTGGCGGTACGATCATGCTGTTTGCGCTCATTATGGGGCTGGTGATGATGGAGCGTGCGCATCCGCGAACGAGCGAAAATACACCAACAGCCGAGGCATATGACGATGCCATGCAACAGGCCATGTCCATTGCGGGCAACCGCAAGGGTGGATTCGTCGCTGCCGCCGATGTACTGCAGGACGAAGACAAGGTTACCGGCCTTGTGGTGCCCATTGCCATTCCCGATGGCATGGACAAGCCGCCATTACCGCCACGCCTGAAAGAACAGGCTGTGGCCGACCCCGATGCTGATCGCATCTATCAAACTAAAATGCAGCTGTTCGAGAACGCGGTGCGCAGCAAAACCTCGATGCCGCTCACCGAGTTGCAGGCGGCATTGCCGACGAACCATGCAGAAACCCTGACTCGCCTGAGTGAGACGCAGCAGCGGGTGACAGCCTTGCAGCAAAGCACCGATCCGACGACGTCCTTCAAAGCCCAGCTTGCCCAACTGGAGATCAAGCGCGGCGATGCTGCCAGCAGCCAGCGCAATGACCTTGGCAAATTCGACAAGAAGGATAAGAGCGATCGCTGGCAATCGGATTCCAAAGTAGAAGCGCCGAGTACGCCTTATACGCTGCGCGCCGGTTCAGTCATTCCGGCGACGCTCATCTCTGGCATCAATTCCGAACTGCCGGGACAAATCATCGGTCAGATCAGCCAGAACGTCTATGACACGGGAACCGGCAAGCATTTGCTGCTGCCGCAAGGCTCGCGCCTGGTCGGCACCTATACCTCCGATGTCTCCTACGGCCAATCACGGGTTATGGTCGCATGGCAGCGCATTGTCTTTCCCGATGGTAAAACACTTGATATCGGGGCGATGCCTGGTGCGGATGGCGCGGGCTATTCCGGCTTCACCGATCAGGTTGATAACCATTACCTGCGCATCTTCGGCTCGGCGATCCTGATGTCCGGGATCACGGCGGGGGCGACGCTTAGCCAGAACAATACCAACAATGTTTATGGGCAGCAAAATGCCAGCTCAGCGATTAGTGAAGCGCTGGGCCAGCAACTCGGCAATGTCACCACACAGATGATTAGCAAAAACCTGAGTATTTCCCCGACACTCGAAGTTCGCGCCGGGTTCCGGTTCAACGTGATGGCAGTGAAAGACCTTGCCATCGACAAGGCTTACGAATCCTTTGACTATACAGGAGAGCGATAATGAAACGGATATTTCTTGCCTTTACTGGATACCTCCTTTGCGCTTATGCGCTTCAAGCACAGGGCATCATCACCTATGATCCGACGAACGTTGTACAGACGACGATCTCAGCGCAGCAGTCTGTGCAGCAGACGGCCCAGCAGCTCCAGCAATATCAGGCGCAACTGCAACAGCTGCAAAACCAGCTCCAGAACACGGCAAATCCGACCAGTTTCCAGTGGGACAATGCGAGTGCCACCATCAACAAGATCATGGGGACGCTCAACACGGTGAATGGGTTGAGCACGCAGGCCGGTGGCCTGAACGGTTATTTGCAGCAGTTCCAGAATGCGGGCCAGTATCAAAGCTCCTGCATTGGTACGGGTGGATGCAGCAGCGCGCAAATCCAGCAGATCAACGCCAGCCAGTATGCCGGCTCCAGCACGCAGAAAACTGCCAACGACGACCTATTGCGCAATATCCAGACGCAGGAGCAGCAGTTGCAGACGGATGCGACTACGCTGGCGACCCTCCAGCAAAGTGCCCAATCTTCTACCGGCCAAATGCAGGCGCTACAGGCGGCGAACCAGTTGGCGAGCAGCATGGCGGTGCAGCTCATGCAGATACGCACGTTGCTGATGGCGCAACAGACAGCGGAGGCTACCCGTGCTGAGGCTGTCCTCGACAAGGAAGCCAAACAACAGGCAGCGCACGATGCCTTCGTGGGCAGCGCTCCCGCAGCAAGCAGCCCTTACAGTATCACGAACTACACCAAATAGTGAGCCACCATGGTCTTCTCACGGTCGCATCTGCTCAAACCACTGCCGGTACTGCTCGGTATTTGCCTGTATAGCGTCAGCGCTTGGGCGGAGGTGAGTTCCAGCGATATCCTCACCAATGTTACGCAGCAGTTCCAAACGCAGGCGGCGAGTTGGGGGGGCATCATTACCGGCTATGCCACTAATCTGTTCTGGGCCTTGGGTACGATCAGCCTCGTTTGGACCGGCGGCACGCTCATTCTCAGGAAGGCGGATATTGGCGAGTTCTTCGCCGAATTTATCCGCTTCATCCTGTTCTTCGGTTTCTTCCTCTGGCTCCTGCAAAATGCCGGGCCCATCGGCAGCTCCATCATCAATTCGCTAACGACGATCGGGGCAAATGCCAGCCAGACAGGCGCATCCAATCCTTCCGCCGTGATGGATATCGGCTTCACTATCTTCCACAAGGTGATGGAACAGACCAGCATCTGGTCGCCGGTCGATAGCATGATCGGAATGTTTCTGGCGGCCATTGTCCTGGTCTGCATTGCGCTCATCGCCGCCAATATGACCATCATGCTCTGCTCTGCATGGATACTACTCTATGGCGGCATCTTCTTTCTGGGCTTCGGTGGTTCGCGTTGGACCTCCGACATTGCCATCAATTACTACAAGGCAATCCTTGGCGTGGCTGCCAGCCTGATGGCGATGGTGCTGATGGTTGGCATCGCCCAAAGCATCATCACCAATTACTACAACCAGATGAGCGCAGGCATCAAGGTCAGCGAAATCGCCACCATCATGGTCGTGGCCATTATCCTACTCGCGCTGATTCACCGGGTGCCAGGTCTCATCTCTGGTATCCTGACCGGGGCCAGTATCGGGCATTCGGGTATCGGGGCATTTAGCGCTGGGCATGCGATGAGTGCGATCGGCATGGCGGGTGCGGCGGCGATGACAACCGGGTCAGCTCTCTCGGTTGCCGCCAAAAATATCGGGGGAGGGGGACAAGCCTTGATGGCGGCTTATCAGGGTGCGCAACAGACCATGGCGATGGGTGCGAGTAACAGTCCTGATGCCGCAAACCCAGCATCTTCCGGCGGACTTTCCGAAGCGATGGGCAGCGGCACGAGTTTCATGAGTGCGATGGGCAAGCATTTTACCAGCAGTGTCGGCTCGGCCCTCAAGCATTCAGTGAGCGGTGGCAGTAGCGATAGTTTCTTCGGCAGGGCCGCTTCTTACATCCGCGCATCGCAAGCTGAGATGCCAAATTCTGTCGGTGGAGCTGAGGCTACGCCCGACGATGAAATTGCCGCATTTGTCCAAAAAACTGCATAGGAGGGATTATGCTCAGGTTTGTTCTGGTTCTATTCATTGCACTTGGTGCCAACGTCACCACCGCCTATGCGGATTCCTGCCAGACCTTGCTCTGCATGGCCGGGATGCTGGAAGGGCAGAGCGGCGGAAGTGATTGCAGCGGCCCGATTGGGGATTATTTCAGCATCCTGAAATTCGGCAAGCACGGCAAATTCAGTCCCAGCAAAACCGCTGGCGCAAGGCTCAGTTTCCTCAACCAGTGTCCGGCCACGGATGTCGGCAACTGGCCATCGGAAATCAACGCCGTGTACGGCACTGTGTTTAGCCTCTAGCATGGTATTTGCGGACATACCCCCGGCCATGCAGGAGCGGGTGATCTGCTCGGTGGAAGCTGCCGTTAAATACGATGTTCCTGCGAACATCGTGCTGGCGGTTGCGGAACTGGAGAACGGCAAGCCGGGACTCTACCGCGAGAATGCCAACGGCTCCCGTGATGTTGGCACCATGCAAATCAACACGACCTACCTCGCTGATCTTGCCGCTTACGGCATCAAGCCCAAGGATGTCGCTGCTGCGGGGTGCTACCCCTACGAATTGGCAACATGGCGGCTGCGTGGCCATCTCCTACACGATAAGGGCGATCTATGGACACGCGCCGCCAACTACCATTCGCGCACACCGGAATATAACAGAGTATACCGCACCAAGCTGAAACTCTCCGCCGCGCAGTGGGCGGCGTGGCTGGCGCAGCGGTTTGAGGTGGTACGATACTAGACTATCGCCTGCCGTGGCCTTGGGATGATCTTTGAGGCTGAGCCTCTGCTTTATGGTCATTATGGCTAACCTCTGCACCTTCTTCGGCGTGTTTCATAACACCATCCGTAACATTGCGATGCTTGTCTTCAAAGCCATGGTTGTTGTTACCCAGCATCTTCGCAAACTCCGCGTGCAAGGGGTTGCCGTCGATTGTCCCATCTTTCCCTAGTTCTTCTTTGGGCACATAGAACCCGGTGCTTGGGTCTTGGGAAGGTGGTGCATTATAAATAGTCTACTTCCGCACAACAATACATTGTCGTCCAGCTAGACACTCTTGTGACCGAAACCAATCACCTAGAAGCCATCTGCCAGCAATAGCTGGATAATCTGGCGGCGCTAAAACAATCCATCTTGCAAAAAGCCTTTGCGGACGAGTTGAACACGGATAAGCTGGCCGCATGATAACACTTGAAACATTGCAGCTTTGGTTGAATACGCCAACCGAGACAGAGCATCTTGAATTCAAAGAGGCGAAGAGCAGTTATGATGAAAAATCACTGCATCGCTATTGTGCGGCTATCGCTAACGAGGGTGGAGGCTTTCTGATATTTGGTGTTAGCGATGAAAAGCCTCGGCGTGTAGTGGGTTCCAAAGCCTTTTCAGAGCCTGCAACACTTAACCGCATCAAGCGTGAGATTGTCGATAAACTGGGGTTTCGTGTTGAAGTGGCTGAGCTTGCAACACCCGATGGCCGAGTGCTTGTCTTTAAGATTCCCACACGCGGTCAAGGAACTCCCGTTCAATTAGATGGTGCATACTGGATGCGAGCGGGGGAAAGCATTAAACCGATGACTCCTGATTTATTGAAGCGGATCTTTGACGAAGGCAAGGCTGAATGGCTTTCTCAGCCTGCAAAAGAGAATGCGCGCCCTGACGAAGTTATCGATCTTTTGGATACGCAGGCCTATTTCGAGCTTCTTAAACTACCATACCCAACGAGTCGGGATGGTGTGCTTGACAAGCTCAAGGGCGAAGCTCTTATTTCTAAAGCGCCTGAAGGTTGGGCTATTACAAACCTTGCTGCCATTCTATTGGCAAAGAAACTGGATGCGTTTTCTCATGCGATTGCGCGCAAGTCTCCGCGTGTTGTTATCTACGAGGGCATGAACCGCACGAAGACTCGTGAAGACAAACCCGGAAACCGCGGTTATGCCGTTGGCTTTGCGGCGCTGGTTGATTTTGTTCATTCAGCTGCGCCTAAAAATGAAGTTATCGAGCAGACCGTTCGTGAAGAAGTAAAGATGTTCCCTAAACAAGCATTACGAGAGCTAATTGCTAATGCGTTAGTGCATCAAGACTACAACGCCACAGGAACTTCGGTCATGATTGAAATGTTTGATGACCGCGTGGAAATCTCTAATCCGGGAAACCCACCGATTGGTGTCGAGCGTTTTATTGACAGTTCAACCTCCCGCAATGAAAGACTAGCGGATGTGATGCGGCGTCTTGGCATCTGCGAGGAAAAAGGCAGCGGCGTTGATAAGGTAGTACAGGCAGCAGAGTCTTACCAATTGCCTGCCCCAGATTTTCGCGCCAGCGATCTTCGTACGATTGCCATTTTATATGCTCACAAAGAGTTTGAGGATATGAGCAAGAAAGACCGCATCCGCGCCTGCTATCAACATTGCTGCCTTCTCTATGTCAGTAATGATAGAATGTCGAACCAGTCGCTAAGAGACCGCTTCGGCCTACCAGAATCAAAAGTAGCTACAGCCTCTCTAATCATTGGGGCAACGAAGGAGGCGGGCTTGATAAAGCCCGATGATTCAGAGACTGCCTCAACTCGATATGCACGATATTTGCCTAACTGGGCATAGCAAATGATTTGTAGGTTATTAAATTAGACGAGCGCTTTGATTAAATTAGCAAATCATTAGTGTTTTAATGCAAAATCGAAAGCACTCTTTCTAATAAAAATACTTCATCTAATTCAGCCATTTAAGTGTTTTAATGCAAACCCTGAGGATGTCTCATAAATTGATTTATTAAGTAAGTTCAGCGGCTTATAAATTATGGTAAATTCGGATTTTATTCATCTTAGAGCATTTTCTAATCACCCTGCGAATTAAAATGATTTTTATATCAGTATTTAAATGTTGAATGCCCAAAAACCAAAGAATAGATTATTGCTGTATTTTCTGGTCAGTGTGGCGCTTCACCAGACCCACACTGGCCGCATAGCGCTAATAACCGTGGATTTATCCACCACCCCAAAATACCGCGCATCGAACGATTGGGCGCTGTAGTCGGACATCAGCAACACGGAATCTGCATCAAGGGCTTGGATATCAACGGTAAGCTGAGGCAATGGTCGTCCATCTAAATCCACATCCATCGGCTTGCTGTTCGGTAAGAGCACTCCATTCACCGCAACACCTTCCGGTGAAATAACGACATGATCGCTGCTGGCGGCGAGGATTTTCTTGATCATGTACTCGTAGCCACCCGGACAGAATCCCGACCCGATATAGCCGCGTGCTCGCGCTTCTCTGAAGGGCGGAGTATCCGGCGGGCAGAAGATGACCAGCGCGCCTTTTTCGATGGGATCGTGCGTCTTGATGTAAAGGCCGGGGGGATAGCTGTGGGTGGTGTTGATGCGGATTCCTGCGAGCTGCGCCGATGCGATCAGCGCCATGAGAAAGCAGCCGGTCATCACAATCCTCTTGGCTCGATGCGTCATGCAACTCCGTTTCTAAGTTGTTTCTCGTGCAAGCTAGAGCGTGTCACTGGCCTTCGGCGCTTGTATCTCCGCACGCTTCTGGAAAGCCGGGTCTTTGAAATACAGCGGCTGCTGTCCAAGGATGGCGGGGAACCCTGCGCAGTAGATGACCATCTCGCCCGGCTGCTGGATCATGCCGTTACCATCTTTCACCGGTCCTCGCATCCGCATGCTCTCATCCGGGGTGAGTAGGGGGCGCTGTACCTCTTGAAACGTACGCGATACTTGCCCAAGCATCGTGCTTACACGTTTGCCGCTGGTGGTGATCTGCTCCTTGACGATGGTGGTCTGTCCCGTGAGCTTCGAGAGATGCTCGGCAGTTTCCAGTCGGTTCGGCGGAAACGCGACCTGCACATGGCAGTTGGAGGTGATGCTTTCCTCCTTGCCGTAATGGTTCTGGAGCTGGCTCAAGTCCTGTACGATCAGGTAGCATTTGATGCCGTATCCGGCGACGAAGGCCAGCGATTCCTGCATGATCTCCAGTTTGCCCAAGCTGGCGAACTCATCGAGCATCATCAACAGCCGGTGGTTATAGCGCGCCTTGGGACGGCCACCCTCGAACTCCATGTCATCGGCTAGCAGCCGTAGGATCATATTGATGACGATGCGTACTAGCGGTTGCAGGCGGGTTTTGTCGTTAGGCTTGGTGACGATATAGAGGCTTACCGGGTCGGTATGGTGCATCAGGTCGCGGATACGAAAATCTGAACTGCTGATATTACGCGCCACCACTGGGTCGCGGTAGAGCGACAGATAAGACTTGGTGCTGGAGAGGACGCTGCCCGCTTCTTCCTCCGGGCGGTCGATCATATCCCGGCCTACCGCTGCGACCACCGGATGCGGTGCGCCATTGCGATGGGGGTAGGTGGTCATTTCCTTCCAGACTTCATCGACCGGATGGTCGGGATTGGACAGTAGGGCATCGAGTGTAGGAAGCGTCGCGCTTTTGCCTTCGGCATGGCTCTTATAAAGCAGGTGCAGTATGGCACCCACCAACAAGCCCTGGGCGGTCTTCTGCCAGTGGGTGGTGAGTCCTTTGCCATCCGGGTCAACGATCAGTGTGGCGAGGTTCTGCACGTCGCCCACCTCATGCGCGGTGCCGAGGCGGATTTCGGCGAGGGGGTTAAATTTAATGCTGGTGGTGGGGTTGGCCGGATCAAAGCGCAGCACGCGATTGCCCGCATGGGCCTTGCGCCATCCCGCCGTCAACTCCCACAGCTCGCCTTTGAGGTCGAGAACAACGGCACTATGCGGCCAGCTGAGCAAGGTCGGCACCACCAGCCCGACGCCTTTGCCACTGCGCGTCGGGGCATAGCACAGCACATGCTCCGGTCCGTTATGCCGCAGGTAGTGGATATCCTTACGCTCATCCTCCCACGCACCGACATAGACGCCTTCCTGGATATCGACGCCTTTCTTGACGAGCAGGCCAGCGGCTTCAATGTCGGCTCTTTTAGCCCAGCGTGCCGAGCCGTGGATATGTTCATGCGCGCGGGACGAATGGGAAACGGCCAGCGAGCGCATAAATGTCGCCAGCATCAGTGAGGCGGATACAGTCAAGCCCAGCGATGCGGCTTGCGGCAGTGGATGTGCAACGGCATACAAAACTGCGGCCAGTGGTCCGCAGGCCAGTGAGGTGAGAACGAGTAAGGTCTGAACCTTACCTCTAGGTCGTGACTGCGTAATAGGGGGACGAGCCATCCTGTTATGCGCACTGCTCACTTACAGCCTCCGCGCGCGCATGCGAACCATGCCGATGCCCTTGGTTTCGACCTTCATGCCGACACGCATCCGGCGCAACCGGTGGGCCGTCTTCTCATCAAGCGGCATGACCAGTATCTCGGTCGGGGTTTGCAAGAGCATGAGGGTTTTTCCTTCCACATGGCGCATTCCAGCATAGGCGTAGGTGCCTGCATCAGCCGCACTATAGCGGCGATGGGGCGGCAAGGCGATGCCTTTTTCGCGTTTGGCGGTGCGTTCGGCCACATAGCGAGCCACGGCATCATCCGCCGGTGCTTCCGGCGCCTGTGTTGCCGTCCTGGCCTTGCGCTGTTCCTCCATCACCGGGTCGGCAAAGGTCACTTTGAGGTTCGCCCTGGTGGCAATGTCAATCACCTGCGCCCTGAACTTCTCAGTACCCTGGATGGAAAGATGCGGCCCAAAGCGCTGGATGGCGATATGCAGGGTGGGGGTTAATACATCCTCCCCTAAATTATCGGACAGGCGAAGCCTGTTTCCTTCGTCGCGGATGACCGTCTTGGCGAGCTGGTAATGCACGGTGCCGCGCTTGGTGACGGTGTCAATGGTGAGGTTGATACGCTGGCGGGAAGCATGGGGTGCTTCTCCTGCAATCGCATTGCCGTGGGCCTGTCGCGCGTAGCGCTTCCGTAATACTTCCAGCGCCTCTGCGTTGCCCTGCGTGGCCTTGACCTTCAGCCAGTCATACCACGCACCCATCCGTCCCTTCTCATAAATGGCCTGCCGGTCCTGCCGGTAGTCCTGCCGAATATGCTCAAGTTCCTTAGTGAGGCTCTTGGCGACCGCATGATAGAGGATAGTTTTTGCAGATCTTCCCTTGGTCAGTTTAATCAGCGCCCGCTTGGTCTTGGCCGCACTCAGTGCGGCATTGATTCTCCGCTCCTTACGGCTCTTCGCCCGATCGGCCATTACCGCATGGCGTTGCTTATGCTCGCGTCGCTCGCGCTCATAGAGCGCCCATAGCGCGCTGGTGTCGATGGTCGAGGCCACGGCCTTGGGCACATACTGTCGTTCCGGTGTCAGCGTGACGGTAGCAGGCGTAAACGCTCCCATGCGTTTCTCCAGCGCAGGCTTCGATAAATGCCGCGACACCGAGCTAGCCTTGGCCCCAATGCCATTGCGATCGACAATCACTAGCCCATTGCCACGTTCCGCCATCGTCAGCCCATTCTTCGCCAGCAGGGCGTGCATCTCCGCCCATGAATCGCAAATGATTAAATCTGACAGTACGCCCCGTTTGATCCAGCCGATCAGGCTCTCGATGCCAGAGGCTTTCTCCATGTCCTGCGCGCGGGCTTCGCCCTGCGTCATGCGGGGCACATGGTTATCGGCAGCGATGCTGTATTCTTGTTCAAGCTTGATGCACAAGGCACCCAGTGCCCGCTTGTCGTAATAGGGTTCATGCGCCGTGAAGCGGGTAGGGTGGATCTTGTTGATGGCGAGGTGGATATGCATATGGTCAGTGTCGTAATGCACGGCGCTCACCCGTTGGTGCTCGCCATACCCCAGCGTCTCGCAGATACGGTCTTCGACCGCCCGCAGGGTGTCTTCCGAAGGGGCATCCCCCTCACGGAAGGAGATGAGCAGGTGGTAGGTCTTATCCATCCGTGTGCGGGTGTTATTTGTCTGGACGGCTTCGGCCTCCAATGCGGCCCATGCAGGCACTTCGCTCTGGCAATTCGTGACCCGGATCGTGCCCACCCGCTCATGCTTTTCCTGGGTGCCGGTGATGTACTGCACCAGCCGTGCAAAACTGCTCATCTGTTGGTTGCGAAGCGCGATCCGTTTGGCGATCATCTCACACCCTCCGAGCAGCTTCAAAGAGTGTCGCCTGCGTGGTCTGAATGTCAGCCAACAGGGCTTCGATGTCATGAACTGTCCGGTCTTTATCCTTAAGCCGTTCTTTATTTGTCAGGAGCATTTTAAGGAGCCCACCGAGCCGCCCCAGGTCACCGTTAACCTTGGCCAATTCCATGACGGCTTTGGCATCGAGCACGGCCTTGGGACGGTGGTTCAAACCGAGGTTACGAAGATAGGCAGCGACCGACATGCCGCACGCTTTGGCACGGGTTTTTATCTCCTCCTTTTCGGAGGGCAAGCAGGGGACGGGGATCAGTTTGATCCGTTGGCGTGAGGGCTTCTTTTCCATGTCACCTCCAAGGCGGTAGCCGGGCTACCTCGTAGAGCAGGAAGTCGTTGAGCCGAAGGGCGAATAAGAAAGTAATGTTATATAACATTACACATCCTGCCCACAAATTAAAGCCTATATATCAGCTTTTGCCGCATGCTGCAACCGTCCGGTTCTGACAGGGAATCGGCAGGGGTAGCGACCGGTCTGTACGGTCGCTAGCGGAATCCGGCAGAGAGGAAAAACCCCTTCCTACCGGATGGAGCAATAGGGGTATGAACAGGGTATCCGAAGGGGTCCACATCCCCATCCTAGCCGGTACGCCAGGATGGGGATGTGGGGTGGATTGCCGGATAGGGAATCACCCCCCTAAAGCCATCCTTCTGTGGTGTGGCTTTAGGGGTGGCAGAAGGATGGGTAGGGGGAGGGTATCGCCAACCAGACGATTAAGATAATAATTAACTAACCGGGCAAAAATAGGGATCGGGCTATTCCAAAAATTCTTGTTTATCAGGAATGCGGGTGAATGCGATCTTGGTGCCCGAAAAGGTTTTACCCTGCGAGGGCAACATACCGATCAGGATGGAGTCCCGTCCGTACTTTTGGTTGATGGCATCGAGTGCCTTTGACATGCGTTCGGAACGCTGCCGTTGGTTCAATTCTGCTTCCGGCAATTCCGCAAATAGCTCTTGCTGGAGTGAGGCTGTTTCACGGAGCCCATACACCGATACGGAAATCTTTTTGATGCGTGCCCCACGGGCCTGCGGCATCAGCTCGGCCCATGTCTGGTCGAGCAGGTGCAGGAAGGTCATGCTGTCCTGCGCCCGAAAGAAGCGCAGGCCAGTTTCGAGCCGGGTGCCGTTCTCCAAACGCACGGCGAGATGGAAACTCGAAGCGTAATGTTCCATGCGCCGCAGGCGGCTGGCGACTTTGAGCGTCAGGCGGCGCGCAACGTATTTGGCCTTGGCCGGGTCGCGCAAGTCCGGGGCCAGCACATGGCTATGGCCGATGGTGCTGTGGCTGGTTTCTTCCTCCGGCAGTTCGACGCCGCGCAGCTGATACCACATCTTTTCACCCCATACGCTGCCCCATAGCTTGCGCATTTGCGACGGGTCGAGCGGCCAAAGCTGGTCAAGGCGGTGGATGCCCTTTTGGTTAAGCCGTACTTCCATATTGCGGCCAATGCCAGGTAAGTCGCGTAGCGACAAACCTCTACAAGCATGGCATTGACGCCAATGGCAACAACATCAGCAAGGGCGATGCAACGCTTAAAGATGGCCAGTTCGACGACAAAGAATTCGCCGCCGCCATCGCCAAGATCAACGAGAAGTTCAAGGACAAAGGCGTCGCGCTGAGTACGTCTACGGTGCCTGCGAATACTGTCGCTAAAGTCAGCGAGAATGGTGCTGATATTAAGCGCTAGGCTGACTGACTCAAGAGCGATGGCTACCCCACCTTCGTGGTGTTCATCGCCAACGGTTTGTTCGTCCGTAAATCGGAAACTTAGAACCAGAGCCAACTAAGGCTCCCACGCGGAATTGAAACGTTTTTGCGTAAACCACTTCCGAAGTGGTGCGGGCGACCGGAATCGAACCGGCAAGGGTTTACACCCGACGGATTTTCATACCACTTCGACTTTCGCCGCCGCCTGGATAGGCGTTCGTGGTCTGGACTATCCCTTCACCATGCTCTGACATGTCAGAGGGTAGGTGCTGCCCGTCTAGTCTCTACACCTTCCATCGCCGTTCCCGGCGATGGCTTGGCTCGGGATTGCCATCTTACAGGGTTCCCCGAATTTGAGCAGTTCTACACCTTGGGTTTCCCCGAGGGCACTCAGTCTTGGTTCAAGTCCGTTGCGTCTACCAGTTCCGCCACGCCCGCATAAACCAAGTCGGTTTATAGTGAGCAAAACGGCACCCGTCGAGAAAGAATCGGCGCGCACGTCAATTTAGTTCATTTTATCAGTATCTTTCGAGTCTTCCTTTTTGAACGAAGGCTTGGCTTTGCGGACGTTAATGGCGGATGCGTCCAGCGTATTCTTGATATGAGAGGCGTAGTACGTTTCGATCATTTCCACGCTGGTACGACAGTTTTTGGCTATCTGATAGATGTCTGCCCCCTCCATCAGGCGCATACAAATATAGGTATGGCGCAGGCTATAGGCGGTACGAGGCTGACCGTCGCGATCGGACTTCAGCTGAAGCTCATCGAGCAATGTATTGAACAGTTCGCGCTGAAACTTGGGAAACAGCCGGTCTGTCGGCTGCCCGTCGTTGCGCTTCTTAAGACGCTGAAACGGGGTAACGGCCCCAGGCATGCTCTTACAAAAGCCGATCCCCCGTTTGCCGCGCACTTCGATTTCGAGGATGCGTTCGCCTGTTGCTTCATCGGTAACGATGGCAACATCTCGAAATTCGAGGCGCAGCGCTTCGTCAGGTCGAAGACCTGTATTAACCATGAGCAGAACGTAGTCGTGCAGGTTCTCACACGCCTTGCGCCAACGTTCCTTTTTAGGATTCTTGGCCCGCTCGCGCGTGGCCATATATAGCTGCTTGTATTCTTCTGGTGAAAACCATGCGCGATGCGAAATCTTGCCAGAGGCTTTGAAGGGTGCTCTCAGGTTAGGAAGAACTTCCAGCCATCCGTGGCGGTTGGCTGTCGCCAGTATCTGGCGTAGGCAGACTATCTCCTGATGCAAGGTGCTGCGGGCAGGGGGCTTAGTCTCAATTTCCTGATCTGTGCTACCTGATACAGGGTGCTTCTTAGCTTTACGGCCTGTTTTCATACGATGGATGCGGTAGTCCTGAACAAGACCTGCGGTGATTTCAGAAAGAACCTTGTCGCCAAAGAAGGGATTGAGGTGGTTCTTAATCCTGTCTTTGTGCCCCTTCACATAAAGGGGGCTGCGCTGGCCTTGCGTAATGATCTCAAACTCATCTATGAAGCGCTCGGCGGCGACCTTAAAGAGTTTGCCCGTCTTCACCTCGCCGCGACGATGCTTACCTTTAAGCTCCAAGTACCAATCTTCGGCAAAATCCTTGGCGCGTGCCAGACTATCTTCCTTTGTGCTGACACGGTGGTTTTTGCCGCCAAGGAAGGTTGAGCATTGCCAAACGCCACTATTCTCACGCTGATAAACATGAAGCTTGCCACCCATCAATGTGTGTTTTGCTACCATATACGCCACCCCCTTCTATCAAATGCCGCGAAAAACATCCCCCGTGGGGAGACTTCGCGTCGTTCTTAGCGTGGGCATCATCCGCACATCTGACGTTGTTTAAACGCAGGAACATTCTGTGCGAAGGGAGCCCAAAAATGTGCAATTTGTGTAAGAATTGTGTAACAGATTCTAGGGGTGCCGTCTAGTATTATATGGCTGTATTTATTGGTATTTATAGATTAAAATGTATGATGGAATTGCATTTTAAGTCTGGCGCGTCTACCAATTCCGCCACGAGAGCCTTCTTCTTCGCATAGCATACTGCGTGCGGGTTACAAGCTATACAAGTACGGGGGTGATAATCTTTCCGCCTGCGGCGGCGATCATGGTGTGAATCTCGGCGGCGGCGGCCTCGTTGCGTGCGGCATCTGGTGAGCGGAGCACCAGGCTGGTCGAGAACTCGCCGCGCGAATACATGGGGTAGCTACCGATTTCGATATCCGGGTAGCGGTGCTGAATTTCGGTCAGCGTAGAGGCGATGTCGCCTTCAGGCAAATTGGTGGTGACGGAAAGGGTGAGCACCGGCGCGCCGCCGCGCAGCTCCGGCAGAATCGCATCCAGCATCGCCTGCATGATGCGCGGCACGCCCGCCATGACGAATACATTGCCGACGCGAAAGCCCGGTGCAGAGCTGACAGGGTTGTCGAGTAGCACGGCACCTTCGGGCACATCCGCCATCTTGAGGCGCGCCTCGTTGATTTGATCCGCCGTGTAATGCGCGCGCAGCAGTTTCTCTGCATGCGGGTGGCGGTGGATTTTTACGCCGAACGCTTTGGCGATCGCCGCACTGGTAATATCGTCATGCGTCGGCCCGATGCCGCCGGTGGTAAACACATAATCATACGTCGCGCGCAGGGTGTTAACCGCGGCGACGATGGTGTCCTCCACATCCGGCACCACACGCGCCTCGCGCAGCTGCACGCCGATCTCGTTCAGCTTGAGTGCGAGATGCGACAGGTTCTTATCCACCGTGCGACCGGAGAGGATTTCGTTGCCGATGATAAGCAGTGCTGCGGTGACTTGGGTCATAGGAAGTAAGGCCAATCATTCATTTCGAGGTTGGCATCGTTTTTTCGTACCTGTTCATAGGCATGAAGTCCATCTTTGGAGATGAGGAATTTGACGCGATCATAGGCGATATCGACTTTTTCCTGGAAAGCTTTTGCTTCGCCGAAACGTTTCGGCGAAGTGGTTCCCAGAGAGGCTAATGAGAGAAGATTGAAATGGAGATTGCCACAACATGCCTGATTATGAAGATGGTTCTCTTCGCTTGGACTCAGATCAAAATGCACCTTGGCCATATCAATCATATTCTCACCGATATGGAGCTTGAGATGGTGTAATAGTTGAATGTAGCCGTTATTTTCATTCAAGTCAGATTCGCCGTTTTGTCCCTCCGCAATCGCCGTTAACTGCGAGACGATCTTATTACGGTAAGTTTTATCGAGAAAGGGAGAATCCGTAGTGCCCTGACGTTCGACCCCCTGTTCATCGTGATAGTAGGTTTCGGGTCTATATATCTGATGCCCTAACAATACCTGATCACCAAGCATGATGTCTGAGAAATCAAGTAGTGCTGCAAGCTCTGCTGCCTTGGCCGCAATTGCTTTCTGAGGGTCTTTGATCTTGCCCTTATGCTGCTTCTCCGCAGTCACTTTTCCATTCCCAGTGCCGTTCTTCATATATTTCCCACCTGTGAGCGCTAATGATAATCCTGCGCGCGTCCGCTTGCAAGCCCCCGCACAATCTGCCATGCAGGGGGGCATGACGGATGATTACGAAGATATGTATGACACGAACCCCATCCCTCGCCACACGGCGGAGGATTTCGCGGCGATGCATAAGGCCGGGCGGCTGGCGGCGGAAATTCTCGACGAGCTGACGGGCATCGTGCAAGTGGGCATGACGACGGATGCCATCAACGACTATGTGCATCAGCGCATTGTGGGTGCGGGGGCGATCCCGGCGCCGCTGGGCTATCGCGGCTTTCCCAAATCCGTCTGCACCTCGGTCAACCATGTGGTGTGTCACGGCATTCCGGATGCGCGGAAGCTGCAGAACGGCGACATCGTGAATATCGACGTGACGACGATTGTCGACGGTTGGCACGGCGACACGAGCCGTACCTTCTGGGTGGGGGACGTGCCGACCAAAGCGCGCCGCCTGACGGAAGTGACCTACGCGGCGATGATGAAGGGGATCGAGATCGTGCGCCCCGGCATCACCACCGGGGATATCGGCCACGCGATCCAGACCTATGCGGAGAGTTTTGGTTATTCCGTGGTGCGCGAATATTGCGGCCACGGGCTGGGGAAAATTTTTCACACCGCGCCGAGCATCCTGCATTTCGGCAACCCCGGTGAGGGCGTGGTGATCGAAGAAGGTATGTTCTTCACCGTGGAGCCGATGATTAATGTGGGCAAGGCCGGCACCATTCTCAACAAGGCGGATGGCTGGACGGTGACGACGCGTGACAAATCCTTGAGCGCGCAGTTCGAACATTCCATCGGCGTGACGGCGACGGGCTTCGAGATTTTTACTGCAAGTCCGAAGGGACTCAACTGCCCACCGTTTAAGGCATGATGACAGGGGATAGTTATGTCTAATGAAGCTGGAATTAATGACCATAACGGAGAGAACGCAGAGACGCTTGCCAGTCGATATAAATCCCTAGATCAGCGCAAGATATACCCACGGCTCTATGCTCATGTTGATGAGGCTGCCACTGAGGGAAAGAAATTAAAGATACTCGATATTGGATCAGGCTCTGGAGACAATGCGATTGAGATGGCTAGGCTTGGGCACGATGTGTTGGCAATTGAGCCCTCGGATTTGCGACATATCGCTTTGCGCGATCATTCGCATCCGCAGATTGAATATCGAGATGGTAGCCTTCCCCAATTAGACTGCTTAAAAAGCGAAGAGAAGTTTGACTTGGTATTGCTGAGTGCGGTGTGGCAATATATTGATCCAGCCGAGCGCGTTGCATCGTTATTACGTATTGCAGAGGTTATGGCTCCTAATGCTCAATTGGTGATTTCCTATCCATCTCCACCATCGCGCGAACATCAATATGAAGCTTCACCAGAAATGTTTAAAGCTGATATTGACGATGCAAATGCAATGCTTCCCAAAAGTAAGAAGCTGGCCATTCAAGGTGAGCCGATTATTCTACCAGATGTAAATGGTCGAAAAAGTCTAGATGGTCGTGAGTTGAACTTTTATACTTACACAATTCAATCAGGGCATGCCCAAGCACTAGAGCGTACGGCAAGGGTGCCTGGCTAATGAACCCTTCCTGCATCCTCATCACCGGCGCATCGAGCGGCATCGGTGCGGCGCTGGCGACCGCGTATGCGGGCGAGGGGCGCACGCTGATTCTCGTCGCGCGGAATGAGGCGCGGCTGAATGAGGTTGCCGCGCAGTGCCGTGCGAAGGGTGCGGTGGTGCATACGGCATCGATTGATGTCAGAGAGAAAGAAAAACTCGCTGCGTATATAAACGAGATCGATGCGCAGCATCCTGTCGATCTGGTGATTGCGAATGCGGGCATCTCGGCGGGGTTCAGCAACTCAGTAGAAGAGAATTACCAGCGTGCGGAGGAAGTGTTCGCGGTGAATCTCGGTGGCGTCATCAACACGCTTCACCCGCTGCTGCCGCGCATGATTGCGCGCGGGCGCGGGCATATCGCAATCCTTTCGTCGCTCGCGGGAATCGTGGCGCTGCCGAGCGCACCCGCCTATAGCGCGAGCAAGGCGGCGGTGCGGGTGTATGGCGATGCGCTGCGCGGTGAATTGCGTGCGCACCACATCGATGTCAGTGTGATTTGTCCGGGTTGGATTACGACGCCGCTGACCGAGAAAAATGATTTCCCAATGCCGTTTTGTATGAATGTTGAGCGTGCGGCAGGGTTAATTATCCACAGATTGGCGCAAAAAAAGCGGCGAATTGCCTTCCCTTGGCAGCTCTATCTTTTGCTGTGCAGCATTGCGGCGCTGCCCGTTTCTGTGAGTGATGGGCTGATGGGCGCAATGCCTAAAAAACGGCTTAAATCCTAGTGTTTTTGTGAATTGTTTTTGCTGGAATTGCGCTCAAATGCGCGGCTTGCCGTACCATAAACGAAAATTGCAAGTAAAAAATACCTGTGAAAAAGTCCGGTTTTCCGCCATTTTTTTGACTTTTCTTGTTTACACATTCTTCGAATGGTGCTTAACCTCCTCGTGCTAGTGACAAGGGAAACCCTAGCAAAACCTGTGGTAGACGTATTTGTGGCGAATAAAAATTCGCTGTGTCGTCGACTCGGCAGGCGGAGGGAATCCAGCACTTGGTACGACTTTTTAAGCTTATCTAACCCTTATGGAGTTTACTATGAACAAGAACGAACTGATCGCAGAAATCGCAGACAAATGCGAACTCACCAAAGCAAAAGCAGCTGAAACTGTAGATGCATTCATCGAAACCGTGAGCAAGTCGCTCAGCAAAGGCAAAGAAGTTCGCCTTGTTGGTTTCGGCACCTTCACCAGCGTAAAGCGTAAAGCGACCGAAGGCCGCAACCCACGCACCGGCGCTGTTATCAAAATCGCAGCTTCGGTTCAGCCGAAGTTCAAACCAGGCAAAGCCCTGAAAGACACCGTGAACAAGCGCAAGTCGGCGTAAGTTCGCGCCTCGCGGCCTAACGGTTCGCGAAGTCGAAATAAACGGCGTAGTCCCTAGGGGCTACGCCGTTTTTCTTTGTGCAGAAAAAATCGCGTTACTTAGCGCTTGCAACCCAGTTCGTTTCTGGTTATGACACGCACCTCCTGAGGCGTAGTGGCAGTGACGGCCATCCACGCAAAGGGGGCGATTAGCTCAGTTGGTTAGAGCATCTCGTTTACACCGAGAGGGTCCGCGGTTCGAGTCCGTGATCGCCCACCATCCTTCGCCCTTTGGGCTTTGGTTGGTTGTCGTCGAATAGAATAACACTTCTTTGCGGGGGTGTAGCTCAGTTGGTTAGAGCGCCTGCCTGTCACGCAGGAGGCCGCGGGTTCGAGTCCCGTCACTCCCGCCACTAAAAAAGCGTCCCTTGGGGCGCTTTTTTAGTGTTTGGTCCTCAAGACGGTGGCTGCGGTATTGTGATTGTCATAAAACTGTCACTTTTGTTAGGGAACCCATCATGTTACCTTCAATGCGGAGGGTTCATGACCGACGGCAAAAAACATGTAGTGGTATTGGCGCACGCGGATGCGTGGGGAATTTTAAGCGCCAACAAGGTGGTGAAGGCGCTGCATGAGCGCTACCCCGATGATGTCGCGATTCATCTGATTGTCTCAAACGCCACGCGCACCAAGGACGGCTCAGAAATTTTGACGAAGGTCGAAGACCTCAAGGCCTCGCGCGAGCTCAAAGAACCGAAGATGCTTGAATATTTCGACCATCTCGATTTCCATCTTCAGGGGATGGTGGATGCGGGGCATATCAAGGCGCTGAAATACGACACATTCAGCGCGCTGGCGAAAAAATATTGTGCGGATGGGGAAGTGCATTACACCGCCCGCGGCGGGCCTAAAGGTGGCGAGGAAGCTGCGGAGTTCGTTAGGCAGATGGAAGCGCGTGGTGAAGCACCAGAGGTGGTGCTCTCCGTCGACACGATGGCGATTCTGCCAGAATCAGTGACGGGGCGTTATCCCTGTTTCAGCACGCATCCGGGGCCGCTCGATACCATCAAAGTGGCGGGCATGCAGGGCACTTTGCGCTCGATGACCGAACAAGTGCTGTACCATCGCGATGGTAAGCCTATTACCAAGCAAGAGCTTGCGAATATGTGGCCCGGGGCTCCAACTTATTTGAAGGGCACATTATTTATGCAGTTGCCGGAGCTGGATAAGGGGCCGGCGATCGCTACGACGTTAAGCTATACCTGTCCTGGTATGTGCGCGCATCAGGCGCGAGATGAGGTGTATAACTCCCTGACAGACGCAATGCTTGAGCGCCTGCCAGAGTTTCTGGACAAAGAAAAGCGTGATGCACTGATTGCTAAAGCAATTCATGAAAAAGAGGAAATTGATAAACTGCCGCACTACGAAGTGCCGGAGTTAAATCCAGAAAAATTTGCGCGTTGGCAGACGGAGTCGATAGGCGTTCCGGGTGGCGGTCCGCATGGGCTTGAGATAATCCAGAACGAGGTTGTTAGCTCCAGCTATTTTAGGGGTAAAATGAAAGGGTTCTTCCCTAAGTTTGCGGGGAGTGAGGACTACTTTGAGGGTATCTACAATAAAATTTTTGGTAGTACGCTGGAGAAAATGCAGCAGCAGAAAGAACACTATCTTTTGCAAGACCCATGGGCAGCGTTCTATGCGGGTGTGCCGGGGGTTAAAATTACACAAATGATCTATGGAAATGATGGAAAAGAAACGACCCGTGTTTTCGAGAACCCACCAGCTGATACTGGTCGGTCGATAGGTGTAAAAAATAACAACGAATCGTAACCCCTAAGCCGCCGATTCATCCGCCGCCTGTGCCTTGACGACCAGCTCAAGCGCGAGGTCGCACAGCGTGCTTTCAACCGCGCGGGCGGCGTGGGGTTCGTTCAGCAGCATCACGGCGAGTTCTTTAATCCGGTTGCTGATGACGGTATCGAGTGCGTGTTTAAAGGTGGGGCTGGTGGTGTAGAACCCACCGCCTGCGGTGACGTAGATATTCACGTCATCGTCGTCGCGTTCACCGTTATTGTTGGCATCGACCCAGATATCGAGGCTGTCGTCGTTGCGGCGAAGTTCGACGGCGGGGTGTGGGGTGATGGCCATAAGTTGCTCCGTGTGTAAGGCGTGATTATCTTTAGCCTACTACAAAAGGATTAAAACTTTCTTAATGCCCTCCGGCGCGTTGCTGAGTGCGGGTTAGGCCGCCTCATGCGCTGCGATGATTTTGAGGAATGCGGTGCCATAGCGCTCGGATTTCTTTTCGCCGATACCGCTGATTTCACTGAGTGCGCTCAGCGAAGTTGGCTGGCGGGCAGCAAGTTCGCGCAGGGTTTTGTCGTGGAAGATGACATAGGGCGGCAGGTTTTGCTCCTTGGCAAGGTGCAGCCGCAGCGCTTTCAGCGCGTTGAAGAGGGAGAGGTTGACGTCATCGTCATACGCAACGGTGAGCCCGCCCGGTGCGGATTTGCGCACGCGCTCGCGGCGGGTGCGCTGCGCGATGCGCCGCAGCGGCATGGGCGGTTTTTCTTTCAGGAACGCGTGGCCCTCGGCAGTTATTTTCAACCCGCCATGCTCACCTGCCGAGGTGAGGAGGTTCTGCGCGACCAGTTGGCGGAAAATACCCTGCCACTCAGCAGCACTGAACTCGCCGCCGATATTGAAGGTGCTGAGCGTGTGATGGCCGAGCCCTTCCATCCGCGTATCGCTTTTGCCGAGCAGCACATTGATGAGATATTGCACGCCGAAACGCTGGCCGGTGCGGTAGACGCAGGAAATGGCCTTCTGCGCGGCGATGGTGCCGTCGAATGTCTCTGGCGGGCTGTCGCAGAGGTCGCAATTGCCGCAGGGCTCGGCGGCGTCGCCGAAATAGCGCAGTAGAATCTGGCGGCGGCAGCTCGCGGCTTCGCACAGGCCGAGCAGTGCGCCGAGCTTCTCATGTTCGATGCGTTTTTGTGTGTCGGGCGCGTCGCCTTCCTCGATGAAGTTGCGCTGCATGGCGACGTCGCGCATGCCGTAGAGCATCAGCGCGTTGGCGGGCAGTCCGTCGCGCCCGGCGCGGCCGGTTTCTTGGTAATAGGCCTCGATGTTTTTCGGGATATTGGCGTGGATGACAAAGCGCACATCCGGCTTGTCGATGCCCATGCCAAAGGCGATGGTGGCGACCATAATGACCGCCTCGTCGCGCAGGAAACGCTGCTGGTTACGGCTCCGCGTGCTGGCATCGAGCCCGGCGTGGTAGGGCAGGGCGGTGAAACCTTCGGATACCAGATGCGCACACATTTCCTCCACCCCCTTGCGCGAGAGGCAGTAGACGATGCCCGCCTCGCCCGCATGATGCTCGCGGATGAACGCGGTGATCTGCGACTCGGCGCGGTGGCGTTCGGTGATGCGGTAATGGATGTTGGGTCGGTCGAAGCCCGACACGAAATGCGCGGCGTTTTGCAGTTGGAGTTTTTCGACGATGTCGCGGCGGGTTGGCGCATCCGCCGTGGCGGTGAGGGCAATGCGCGGAATGCGGGGGAAGCGGGTGGCAAGCAGCGCGAGCTCGGTATAATGCGGGCGGAAATCATGGCCCCATTGCGACACGCAATGCGCCTCGTCGATGGCGAACAGCGCAATCGGTGAACGGTCGAGCAGGTGGAGGAAGTCTTCTGTCAGCAGCCGCTCCGGCGCGACATAGACGAGGTCGATGGCGCCCTGTTCAATCGCGGCTTTGGTATGCGCGATTTCGCCGGCGTCGATGTTCGAGTTAATGGCTGCCGCACGGATGCCGAGCTGGCCGAGGGCGGCGACCTGGTCCTGCATCAGCGCAATCAGGGGCGAAACGATGACCCCCACGCCCGCCCGACACAGTGCCGGGATTTGATAACATAACGACTTACCCGCCCCCGTCGGCATCAGCACAAAGGCATTCTGGCCTGCAATCACCGCCTCGATGGCAGCCTGCTGGTGGCCACGAAAGCTATGGTAACCGTAGGTTTTTTGTAAAATCTGAAGCGGGCTTGCCATCAAGCGGGCAAGCCTAGGCGAGTTGTGGCGGCTATGCATCAGAAATCACTATTTATGCACACATGCTTTTGCCTCGTAAAAAATGCTTCTCGCAGGGGGGGGAGTTCGCTATAAGCGGCTCATATTTCAAACGGTGTGGCCTTTTATGGAAGCAGTTGTTCAGTCGTATTTTCCGGTGCTGGTATTTCTGGCGATCGCCTGCGGGCTGTCGTTTATCATGATTGCTGCGCCGTTTCTGCTGGCGAAGTTGAAGCCGGATGCGGAAAAGCTCTCGCCCTATGAGTGCGGGTTCGAGCCGTTTGGTGATGCGCGCGGCCAGTTCGATGTGCGCTTCTACCTCGTCGCGATTCTATTCATCATCTTCGATCTTGAGGTGGCCTTTCTGTTCCCGTGGGCGGTGGCGCTCGGCAAAATTGGCATGGTCGGCTTCTGGTCGATGATGAGCTTCCTCGGCATTCTCACGATCGGGTTTATCTACGAGTGGAAAAAAGGTGCGCTGGACTGGGAGTAGCGGGGCGCCCCGCGGGCAATTTTTTAAGAGAGTTTTGATACATGAGCCAATTAATTACTCAGCCAAATACACTCCCCGCTGCTGGAGCCTCGCAGGACGTGCTGCTTGGGCGCGTGCTGGATGAATTTAACGATAAAGGCTTTGTCGTCGCGAATCTCGATAACCTCGTCAACTGGGCGCGCACGGGTTCACTGTGGCCGATGACGTTTGGTTTGGCCTGCTGCGCGGTGGAGATGATGCAAGCCGCCGCTGCGCGTTACGATATGGATCGCCTTGGTCTTGTCTTCCGCCCATCGCCGCGGCAATCCGACGTGATGATTGTGGCGGGCACGCTGTGCAACAAAATGGCGCCTGCGTTGCGCAAGGTCTATGACCAGATGGCAGAGCCGCGCTGGGTGATTTCGATGGGCAGCTGCGCCAATGGCGGCGGCTACTATCATTATTCCTATAGCGTGGTGCGCGGCTGCGACCGCATTGTACCGGTGGATATTTACGTGCCCGGTTGCCCACCGACGGCGGAGGCGCTGATGTACGGTATCCTCCAGCTGCAGAAAAAAATCCGCCGCACCTCAACGATTCGGAGATAGCATGAGCAAGACGCTTCAAGAGTTGGGTGACTATATTCAAGGCAGCGTGAGCGACCGCGTGCGCGCGCATCATGTCGCGAACGGCGAGCTGGTGTTGATGACGGATCTCACCCATATCGTGCCGCTACTGACCTTCCTGCGCGACGATGAGGAATGCCTGTTCAGCCAGCTGATGGATGTGACGGCGATCGATACGCCGGCGCGGGTGGAGCGGTTCGAGCTGGTATATAACCTGCTCTCGCTCAAGAAAAACTGCCGTATTCGCGTGAAGCTTTCGGTGGCGGAAAATGTCGGCGTGCCGAGCGCGGTCGAGGTCTATCCTTCCGCCGGTTGGTTCGAGCGCGAGGTGTGGGACATGTATGGCGTGTTCTTCATGTATCACCCGGATCTGCGCCGCATTCTCACGGATTATGGCTTCGAGGGGCACCCGCAACGTAAGGATTTCCCGCTCAGCGGCTATGTCGAAATGCGCTATGACGAAGACCAGAAACGCGTGGTCTATGAAAAAGTAAAACTCAATCAGGCCTATCGCAGCTTCGATTTCCTCAGCCCATGGGAAGGGCCAAATTATGTGATTCCCGGCGATGAAAAGGCGGTCAAGAATGGGTAAGCAGTCGTCAGTCGCCAGTCGTCAGTCGCCAGTGGAGCGGAGCTATGTGGCCGTTCCTGCGACCGAAGCTGATTGGCCGGGCATCTGGGAGATTTTCCATGACGTAGTGCAGGGGCAGGATACCTATGCCTATGCGCCGGAGACGACCGAGGCTGAAGCCCGCGAAATGTGGATGGGTAAAGGCAAATACGCCACCGGCGCCGCCGCGTTCGTGGTGAAGGACGGGCAGAAAATCATCGGCACCTTCTCGCTGCGCGCGAACCATTTTGGGCAAGGCAGCCATGTGGCGAACGGTGCCTATATGGTGCATAAAGACTATCGCGGCCAAGGCATCGCGCGGGCGATGTGCTTGTTCTCGATGGAAGAAGCGGCGCGCCGCGGGTTTCAATCGATGCAATATAACTATGTCGTCTCCACCAATACGGCGGCGGTGGCGCTCTGGCAGTCGCTGGGGTTCAAAATCATCGGCATCAGCCCCAAATCCTTCCGCCACGGCACGCTGGGCTATGTCGATATTTACATCATGCACCGCTTTTTGGATGGGGTGATGTGATGAGTTTCGTTGGCAAGGCTTGGTGCGGCAAGGAGAAGCTCTGGAAAGTGTTTTGGCTGTATGGGGTTATTTTTTATATACTCCTGACTATTCTTTCTCCGCTATTATTGGGCGTATATCCTAAGGCATCTATGGTATTGGGGGGCATAGGGCTTGTTTATGCTTTATGGATTGCAAAATCGCTTTGGTCTTCAGCCTTTAATGTGCGCTGGAGTGTTCTTGGTTATCTTACTAGAACGTTCGTACTGCTGCTTTTTGTTGTTTTGCCCCTGGCGATGTTGGGAATTTCTGTGTTTGAAGTGCAGGGCGTAATTTCCAAACGTACAACTGAGCGTGCAGCGGATATGGAATCTGCAAAAGACACCTTAAGTCATCTTGCGCCGGAAGATGCTCCGATTAAGGCTAAGTGTGACCAGACGCTGACAGACTATGCGCTCAAGAAGCACGAGGATCCCCTCAAATTTATTGCAGAAAATCAGTTTGCCTTGGGTAAGTGTATCGAGTTTTACAAGATGCAGAAGGCGGCTTCGCAAGTGGTTGTGCCGCTTATTTCTAAACAGGCTGATGCCCCGCAGGAGTCCACGGCACCGGTTCAGGCGTCCATAGCGCAATCTTCGGGGGCAGCTGACAAGCGCAAGGATTGCGAAGAGCTTGCAAAGCACTATAACAATATGTCTGCGGGGACTCTGGCTGCACAAAAACGTCGCCAAGCCATTCTTCGTGACTGTCAGAATATGCAATAGATTCGGGATTTTATGACCAACAACCAAGTCGATATTAAAAACCTCACGCTGAACTTTGGTCCGCAGCACCCGGCGGCGCATGGGGTGTTGCGCCTCGTGCTCGAGATGGATGGCGAGGTGGTGGAGCGCGCCGACCCGCATATCGGGCTGTTGCACCGTGGCACTGAAAAGCTGATCGAACACAAAACCTATTTGCAGGCGCTGCCGTATTTTGACCGGCTGGATTATGTCTCGCCGATGAATCAGGAGCATTGCTACTCGATGGCGGTGGAGAAACTGGCGGGCATCGTGGTGCCGCCGCGCGCGCAATATCTGCGGGTGATGTTCTCAGAGCTGACCCGCATCCTGAACCATATCCTCAACGTTACCACGCAAATCATTGATATTGGGGCAACAACGCCGCTGCTTTGGATGTTCGAGGAGCGCGAGCGAATTCTGGAATTCTACGAGCGTGCGTCTGGCGCGCGCTTCCACTCGGCCTATATCCGTCCCGGTGGGGTGCATCAGGATATTCCGGCGGGGATGGAACATGAAATCGCCGCCTTCTGCGACGGTTTCGCGCCAGTGATCGACGATGTGGAAACGCTGATTACCAATAACCGTATCTGGAAACAGCGGACGGTAGATGTGGGCGTCGTCACGGCTGAAGAGGCGCAGGCCTGGGGCTTCTCGGGCCCGATGCTCCGCGGCTCCGGCGTGCCGTGGGATTTGCGCAAGTCGCAACCTTACGAGATTTATGGCGAGCTGGATTTCGACATCGCCATCGGTAAAAACGGCGACTGCTACGACCGCTATCTGGTGCGGATGGAAGAGATGCGGCAATCGTTGCGCATCATTAAACAGTGCGTTGCTAAGCTGCCAAAGGGCGAGGTGGTGACCGGCGATCCGAAGATCGCGCCGCCGCGCCGTGGGCAAATGAAGCAGTCGATGGAGGCCCTCATCCATCACTTTAAGTTATACACGGAAGGCTATAAAGTTCCCGCCGGAGAGACCTACACCGCCGTCGAAGCGCCGAAGGGTGAGTTTGGCGTGTTCCTGGTGAGCGACGGCACGAATCGTCCGTATAAATGTAAAATCCGCGCGCCGGGATTCGCGCATCTGCAAGGGCTTGATTTCATGAGCCGTGGCCATATGCTCGCCGACGTGTCGGCCATCATCGGCACGCTCGATGTGGTATTTGGGGAGATTGATCGGTGAGTGCTGTATCCATAAAACAGGTCGAACAACCTACAAGCTTTGCGTTCACGCCGGAGAATCTGGCGGAGGCGGAAAAGCATGTTGCGAAATACCCGGCGGGTCGTGAGCAATCGGCCGTGATGCCGCTGCTGATGATCGCGCAGAAGCAGCACCAGAACTGGTTGCCACAAAAGGCGATCGAGCTTGTCGCAAAAATGTGCAACATGCCCGCCATCCGCGCGCATGAGGTGGCGAGCTTCTACACGATGTATAACCTCGCACCGGTGGGTAAACATTTCGTGCAATGCTGCACGACCACGCCCTGCTGGCTGGCGGGGAGTGACGAAGTGGTGCGCGCTTGCAAGGACACGCTCGGCATCGGCTTCGGCGAAACGACGGCGGACGGTCTGTTCACCCTGCAGGAGGTCGAGTGCCTCGGCGCTTGCGCCAACGCACCGATGGTGCAGGTGGACGGCCATGACGGCTCGGAAATTTTCTACGAAGATTTGAATTACGAGAACACCAAAGCCCTGCTCACGACCCTTAAATCTGGGCAGAAGCCAAAGCCCGGCCCGCAATCGGCGCGCAAATCGTCCGAACCCGCGGGCGGACTCACCACTCTCGCCACGAAGGCGGGCTAATGCGCGGATTGCTATATAGTGTGGCCTCGCTTTCGCTGCTTGCAGCATCGCCTGCCGTTGCGGCGGATGCGACCGCGCCGGTGATGTCGGTCATTAGCAAGTTCCTCTCGAAACCTGCGGCGCCTACGCCCGCGGCTCCTGCAGCCGCTACGCCTGCTGCAACGACCGGGGCAACCGCTGTACCAGCGGGTACCTCCGCGATCACCATTGCGCCGATGAAGGTGCTCTCCGGCTATTTCCTCGCGGAGGATTGCAAGCCAGAGGCCAGCCCGAACGAAATGAACGAATGTATCTGCCAGGCAGACATTGTGAAGGCGCAGGTGAGCGGTGCATCGCCGGAAGCAACAGTGGCCATGAACAACCAGCTCTCGCAATTGCCGGAGCAGTTCGCGAGCGAATCCTGCAGCGGCAAACCGACGACTGCGCCGGACGCCAAGATTCAGGTGAATAAGGTGAGCGCCGGTTACACGACGGTTTATCAATCCCCCACCGAGCTGAGCGTGCTGGTGAATTACACCACCTTTGGTGCCGGTTCCGCCCACCCGATGAGCGGGAGCGAGGGGTATACGCTCGACATCGCCACCGGCAAAACCGTGAACCCGCACGAGCTGCTCACGCCCGAGCAACTGACGAAAGCGAACGAGTTTATCCGCGCCGAGCTGGTGAAAAAATATGGCGAGTCGCTGTTTGAGGAAACCCGCAGCCGCACAGAGCCGTATTTGACGGATGCTGGCTGCGAGGATTGCACGCTTTACTACACCAAGGACGGCTGGAACATGCGCTTCCAGCTCTACGTGCTCGCGTCATATTCGGTGGGCGAGCCGGAGATCACGATTCCGGTAACGATCATTCCTGAACCCGCAACGCTTTTGGCGAGGAAGAAGTAATATGCTTAAGGACGAAGACCGCATCTTCACCAACCTCTACGGCCACCATGACTGGACGCTGAAAGGCGCACAAGCGCGCGGGGATTGGAGCAACACGAAGGAAATTCTTTCGTGGGGACGCGATAAGATTATCGAGGAAGTGAAAGCCAGCGGCCTGCGCGGGCGCGGCGGCGCAGGGTTCTCCACCGGCATGAAATGGAGCTTCATGCCGAAGGTGAGCGATGGCCGCCCGGCCTACCTCGTGGTGAATGCGGACGAGGGCGAGCCCGGCACCTGCAAAGACCGCGACATGATGCGCCATGACCCGCACAAGCTGATCGAAGGCTGCCTCATCGGCGGCTTCGCGATTGGCGCGGTGGCGGCCTATATTTATATCCGCGGCGAGTTCCGTCAGGAGGCCGACCATCTCGAACAGGCGATCAACGAAGCGCGCGCGGCGGGGCTGCTCGGCAAAAACGCCTGCGGTTCGGGCTATGATTTTGAGGTGTACGTGCATCGCGGGGCGGGGGCGTATATCTGTGGGGAAGAAACCGCGCTGATCGAATCGCTCGAAGGTAAAAAAGGACAGCCGCGCCTCAAGCCGCCCTTCCCGGCGGCGATGGGCGTGTGGGGCTGCCCGACCACGGTGAACAACGTGGAGTCGATTGCCGTGGTGCCGACCATTCTGCGCAAAGGCGCGGCGTGGTTTGCGGGCATTGGCCGCCCGAACAATACGGGCACGAAAGTATTCTGCATTTCCGGCCATGTGAACAACCCCTGCAATGTCGAAGAGGCGATGGGCATTCCGCTCAAGGAGCTGATCGAGAAACATGCAGGCGGCGTGCGCGGCGGCTGGGATAATCTGCTGGCGATTATTCCGGGTGGTTCCTCGGTGCCGATGCTGCCGAAGAATATTTGTGATACGGTGCTGATGGATTTCGATTCGCTGCGCGAACAGAGGTCTGGATTGGGTACGGCAGCCGTCATTGTGATGGATAAATCGACGGATATCGTGAAGGCCATCGCGCGCCTTAGCAAATTTTACATGCATGAAAGCTGCGGCCAATGCACGCCGTGCCGCGAGGGCACCGGCTGGCTGTGGCGGATGATGGAACGCATGGTGCGAGGCGACGCAACGCGCGCCGACATCGACCATATGCTCGATGTAACGACCCGCATTGAAGGCCACACCATCTGCGCGCTGGGCGACGCCGCTGCATGGCCGGTGCAAGGCCTCGTCCGCCATTTCCGCGGCGAAATTGAACGGCGGATTGATGAGTTTACCCGGAGGGCTGCGTGATTTTTTCTTCGTCATTGCGAGCTCTAGCGAAGCAATCCACCTTGCGTAGGATGGATTGCCGCGTCGCCGCGCTCCTCGCAACGACTTTATTGTGTGCTGGAAATGCTCAATCAAAATCAGCCGATACTGATTTTGAAATGGCAGAGGCTTTTGCTAAATGCACGGCACTATATGATTCTGTAGGTGATTATGCTGAGAAAAATAAAGAAGTAGATTTAGCAGAAAATTATCATGGGCTGGCGCGCGGTGCAAAAATAACATCAATGTTCTTTTCAGCTGATCATGCGGGTACCAAAACTCATGAATTCACTGATAATATTATAGAGACAAATCGCCCTATCTTTAATGCATCACTAACGCATGAAGGAGTATCGGGTATTAAAAAGGATTTGGAAGAATGTACTAAGCTCAATCCAATCCAGACCAAGATCATTAAAAATATGCGCAAACAAACTTACGGGTTCTCAGAGAAATAGCGATGCCAACATTAAAAATTGACGGACAAGAAGTTGAATTCACACCGGGTGAGAGCGTCATTCAGGTGTGTGATCGCGCGGGTGTGGAAATCCCACGCTTCTGTTACCATGACCGTTTGAAAATCGCAGGCAACTGCCGCATGTGCCTCGTCGAAGTGAAGCCGGGGCCGCCGAAGCCGCAGGCCAGCTGCGCGCTGCCCGCTGCGGATAAAATGGAAGTGTTCACCAGCACGCCGATGGTAAAAAAAGCGCGCGAAGGGGTGATGGAATTTCTGCTCATCAACCACCCGCTGGATTGCCCGATCTGCGACCAGGGCGGTGAGTGCGACCTGCAGGACGAAGCGATGGCCTATGGCACCGGCCATAGCCGCTATGATTTCAGCAAGCGCGCGGTGGAAGAAAAAAACATGGGCCCGCTGGTGAAAACCACGATGACCCGCTGCATCCACTGCACACGCTGCGTGCGCTTTGTGGATGAGGTGGCGGGTGTGCCCGAAATCGGCGCGCTGGGGCGCGGCGAGCATATGGAAATCACGAGCTACCTCGAGCGCGCGCTGACCAGCGAGCTCTCGGCGAATATTGTGGATCTCTGCCCCGTTGGCGCGCTGACGGCGAAGCCTCACGCTTTCAACGCGCGGCCATGGGAGCTCGCCAAAACCGAATCCATCGACGTGATGGACGCGGTGGGCAGCAGCATTCGCATCGACACGCGGGGCGAGGCGGTGATGCGCGTTCTGCCGCGCCTCAACGAAGAAGTGAACGAGGAATGGATCGCCGATAAATCGCGCCACGCCTGCGACGGCCTCAAAACGCAACGGCTCGACCGCCCGTATGTGCGCAAGAACGGCAAACTGGTGGAAGCCAGCTGGGACGAAGCGCTCCGCGTCGTCGCCGAGAAATTCAGCGCGCTGAAAGGCGCTGAGATTGCAGCCGTGGCCGGGAACCTCGCGGATGTGGAGAGCATGCTGGCGCTGAAAGATGTGTTTGTGTCGCTCGGCTCGCCGAATCTTGAATGCCGTCAGGACGGTGCGAAGATCGACGCGGCTGACCGCGCGAGCTACCTCATGAACACCGGCATTGCTGCGCTCGAACAGGCGGATGTGGCGCTGTTCATCGGCACCAATATCCGCCACGAAGCGCCGCTCGTCAACACACGCCTGCGCAAGGCTTATCTGCGTAACGGCATGGTGGCCTATAACATCGGCGCGGCGTTTGACCTGACCTACCCCGTGAACCAACTCGGCGATAACCCGACGCTGCTGAATGATATCGCGAGCGGTAAACACGCGGTGGCAGAAGCGCTGAAGAATGCGAAGAATCCGGTCATCATCCTCGGCGCGGGCGCACTGGCGCGTAGCGACGGCGATGCGGTCCTCGCGACGGTGAAGAAAATTGCCTCCACGTGCAATGTGGTGCGCGAGGGGTGGAATGGGTTTAACATGCTGCATTATGCCGCAGCGCGCGTCGGTGCGCTCGATATCGGTTTCGTTCCGCAAGCGGGCGGGCTCGATATGGCGGGCATTGTGGATGGCATCAGCAAAAAATCGATCAAGGCCGTGTATCTGCTGGGGGTCGATGAAATCGACATGAGCTATTTCGGTGATGCGTTCGTGGTCTATCAGGGACATCATGGCGATATCGGCGCGCACCGAGCGGATGTGGTGCTGCCGGGTGCGGCCTATACCGAGAAAACCGCGCTTTATGTTAACACCGAAGGCCGTGTGCAGGAAGCGCGCCGCGCGGTGTTCCCTCCGGGGCAGGCGGCGGAAGACTGGCAGATACTGCGTATGTTGAGTGAGGTGCTCGGCAAAACGCTGGCCTATGCCTCGCAGGCAGAATTGCGGGCGCGTTTGGTGCGCGAGTTCCCGCATTTCGCGCAGCGCGATGTGCGCCCGAATGTCACATGGGACGCGAAAAGTGGCGCGATTGGCACGGTCAAAGCCGAAGGCTTTGATTATCCGATCCGTAACTTTTATATGACTGATCCTATCAGCCGCGCGAGCAAGACGATGGCCGCGTGCAGCGAACTGGCACTGCGTAATGCGCAAGGGAAAATGGCAGCATGAGCGAGTTTTTACAAAGCGAAATCTGGCTGACGATCCTTCTGCCACTGCTGACGGTGGTCGGCAAAATCCTACTCGTCACGGTGCCGCTGCTGATCGCGATGGCGATGCTGACCTATGCCGAGCGTAAGGTGATTGCAGCGATGCAGCTGCGTCGCGGCCCTAACGTGGTCGGGCCGTTCGGTCTGCTCCAGCCGTTCGCGGATGGGTTCAAGCTGTTCCTCAAGGAAACCATCATCCCCACCAAAGCCAACCGCGTGATGTTCATGCTGGCGCCGATGATTACGTTTGCGCTCGCGCTGCTCGGTTGGGCGGTGATTCCGTTCTCGGAGAATTTCGTGATCGCCAACCTGAATGTCGGCGTGCTCTATCTGTTCGCGATCAGCTCGCTCGGTGTCTATGGCATCATCATCTCCGGCTGGGCGAGTAATTCGAAATATGCGTTTCTCGGCGCAATCCGTTCCAGTGCGCAAATGGTCAGCTACGAGGTGAGCATCGGCCTTGTGATTATCACTGTGCTGCTTTGCGTCGGCTCGCTCAACCTCAGCGACATTGTGCGCGCGCAGGCGGGCGGCATCGGCCACTGGTATGCGTTCTCGGGCTTGTTGCCGATGTTTGTGATCTTCTTCATCTCCGGCCTGGCGGAAACCAACCGCCTGCCGTTCGATCTGCCCGAGGCAGAGGGTGAGCTGGTCGCGGGCTATAACGTCGAATATTCCTCGATGGCGTTCGCGCTGTTCTTCCTCGGCGAGTATATGAACATGATGCTGATGGGGGCGATGACGGCAATTCTCTTCCTCGGCGGCTGGTATGCACCGTTTGAGGTGCTGGCGTTTATTCCGGGACCCATCTGGCTCATTCTCAAAATCTGCTTCTGTATGTTTGTGTTCCTGTGGGTGCGCGCGACCTTCCCGCGCTACCGCTACGATCAGCTGATGCGTCTGGGCTGGAAAGTCTTCTTGCCGCTGTCGCTGCTGTGGGTGGTGTTGACCGCGGGCTACCTTGTTTACACCAATACGTTACCGCAATAGGGATTTATGGCATCGCTTCGACTTCTTACGCGCTCGTTTCTCCTGACGGAATTGCTCTCAGGTATGGCGCTGACGCTGAAATATTTCTTCACCCGCTCGTCGGTGACAATCAACTACCCGTATGAGAAGGGCCCGCTCAGCCCGCGCTTCCGTGGCGAGCATGCGCTGCGCCGCTATGCCAACGGCGAGGAGCGCTGTATTGCGTGTAAGCTGTGCGAGGCGATCTGCCCGGCGCAGGCCATCACCATTGAAGCTGAAACGCGCGACGACGGCTCGCGCCGCACCACGCGCTACGACATCGACATGACCAAGTGCATTTACTGCGGCTTCTGTCAGGAGGCCTGCCCGGTGGATGCGATTGTGGAGGGGCCGAATTTCGAATATGCGGTCGAGACACGTGAAGAATTATTCTACGATAAAGCAAAGCTGCTCGCTAATGGCGATCGTTGGGAACCGGCAATCGCCGCGAACCTCGCCGCAGATGCGCCGTATCGGTAAGAGGGAAACGAACTATGCTCGCTGAAATTACGTCGGTCTTATTCTATGTCTTCTCTGGCATCCTGGTGATGTCGGCGCTGGCAGTTATTTCTGCGAAGAACCCGGTGCATTCGGTTTTCTTCCTGATCCTGACCTTCTTCAATGCCGCGGGGTTGTTTGTGCTACTCGGCGCGGAATATATCGCGATGACGCTGGTGATCGTCTATGTCGGCGCGGTGGCGGTGCTGTTCCTGTTCGTGGTAATGATGCTCAACATCAACTTCGAGAAGTTACGTGCTGGATTTATTAGCTATTTGCCGTTGGGCATTCTGGTGGCGCTGGTGCTGTTTGTTGAGATTGGCTCGCTGCTGTATCTCTCCATCCTCACCCCGGCCACGGTTGCGCCAGCCGCACTGCCGATTCCGGATGCGGCAAGCATGGCCAACGCCCGCGCGATCGGGATGGTGCTTTACACCGACTATCTCATTGCCTTCCAGCTCTCCGGTCTGATTCTGCTGGTCGCGATGATCGGGGCGATTGTGCTGACGCTGCGTCACCGCCTTGGCGTGAAGCGGCAGAATATTACCAAGCAGCTGTCGCGCACACGTGAGCAGGCGGTGCAATTGATCAACGCCAAGTCCGGCGAGGGGATTTAATATGGAAGAAGTCGTCACCACACCGGCTGTTATCCAGCACGCACTTTATGGCTCGATCACCATCGGCCATTACGTGATGCTGTCGACGCTGCTGTTTGTCATCGGCATCGCGGGGATTTTCCTGAACCGCAAAAACATCATCACGATTCTGATGTCGGTGGAGCTGATGCTGCTCGCGGTGAACATTAATTTTGTGGCGTTCTCGGTGCATCTGGGTGATCTCACGGGGCAGATTTTTACCATGTTTGTGCTCACCGTCGCCGCCGCCGAAGCCGCGATTGGCCTTGCGATTCTCGTCGTCTATTTCCGCAACCGCGCGACTATTGATGTCGACGATATCAGCACGTTGAGGGGTTAAGCGATGTTGTCACTCCATGAACTCATTATCGCCACTGTCTTCCTGCCGCTGTTTGGTGCGCTGGTATCCGGCCTTTTCGTCCGCAAAATCGGCGATGCGCGCGCGCAGATCATCACCTGCGTGCCGATGGTGCTCTCGGCGCTGTTCGCGCTGATTATTTTCCTCCGCGTCACGGGCTATGGCCTCGCGCTGGATATTCCGCTCAGCGACTGGATCGTTTCGGGCGATTTCAAAAGCAGTTGGGCGCTGAAGGTTGATGCGCTGACGGCGATTATGCTACTGCTCGTCACGTGGGTTGCGGCCATCGTGCATATCTACTCCGTCGGCTATATGAGCCATGACGAGCATAAACCGCGCTTCATGAGCTATCTCTCGCTGTTCACCTTCTGCATGCTGATGCTGGTCACGAGCAACAACTTCATCCAGCTTTTCTTCGGCTGGGAAGGGGTGGGCTTATGTTCGTACCTGCTCATCGGCTTCTGGTTTAAAAAGCAAAGCGCTGGCGCGGCGGCGATGAAAGCGTTCATTGTTAACCGCGTGGGCGATTTCGGTTTCGCGCTCGGCATCGCGGCAATTTTCCTGACGTTCGGCTCGGTGGATTTCGCAACCGTGTTCGCGGCGGCGACGCAGTTCCATGCAGATACGCCGGAAGCAAGCTGGATGATTTTCGGCCTCAGCGTGCCGGTGATGGATATGATCTGCCTGTTACTGTTTATGGGCGCGATGGGGAAATCCGCGCAGTTCCTGCTGCATACCTGGCTGCCGGATGCGATGGAGGGGCCGACGCCGGTCTCCGCACTCATCCACGCGGCGACGATGGTGACCGCGGGCGTGTTCATGCTCGCGCGCTGCTCGCCGCTGTTTGAACTGGCGCCCACGGCGCTGATGGTCGTCACCTATGTCGGCGCGATTACGGCGATTTTTGCGGCATCCGTTGGCCTCGTGCAGAACGATATCAAACGCGTGATTGCGTATTCGACCTGTTCGCAGCTGGGTTACATGATGTTTGCCTGCGGTGTCTCGGCCTATGACGCGGCGATCTTCCACCTGTTCACGCACGGCTTCTTCAAGGCGCTGCTGTTCCTCGGTGCCGGCTCGGTGATTCACGCGATGAGCGGCGAGCAGGACATGCGCAACATGGGTGGCATCTGGCGCAAGATTCCCTACACCTACGCCTTTATGTGGATTGGTTCGCTGGCACTTGCAGGCGTGCCGTATTTTGCCGGCTATTTCAGCAAAGACGCGATTTTAGAGGCGGCGTTTGCGGCGGGCACCACGCAGGGCTATGCGGCGTATGCGCTGGGTCTTTCCGCGGCGTTGATGACGGCGTTTTATTCCTGGCGTCTGCTGTTCATGACCTTCCACGGCACCCCGCGCGCGAGTGCGGAGGTGATGAGCCATATCCACGAGTCGCCGCGGATTATGCTGCTGCCATTGCTGCCGCTGGTGTTCGGTGCGCTGTTTATCGGTGCGATTGGCTATTATGGCTGGGGCATCCTCGACCATGCGGGCCATTTCTGGGGCAATGCGCTGGCGCTGCCGCATCACGAAGGCGAGGAGCATATGCCCGTGTGGCTGGAAGCGCTGCCGCTGTTTGTGGTGGCGGGCGGGATTGCGCTTTCCTACCTGTTCTACATCAAGCGGCCGGAACTGCCGGTGATGCTGAAGATGCAGTTCGGTGGCCTCTATCGCTTCCTGCTCAACAAATGGTATTTCGATGAGCTCTATGACCGCCTGTTCGTGCGCTTCGCACTGCGTGAAGGTCAGCGCTTGTGGAAATTCTGGGACACCAAGGTGATCGACGGGCTGGGGCCAAACGGCGCGGCGTGGGTCAGCCGCTTGGTGGCGGCACGCACCAGCGCGCTGCAAACGGGATATCTGTATAATTATGCTTTCGCGATGTTGATCGGACTGATGGTGCTCATCGGCTGGTTGGTGTTGTCGGTTGTGGGGTGGCACGTATGAGTCATATTCTAACCTCGCTGGTGGTGATGCCGCTGGTGGCAGCGGTGGTCGTCTATTTCGGCAGCCGCGATGAAACGCACGGGGCAACCGCTGCGCGTTGGCTGGCGTTGATTGCCACGCTCGTGATTTTTCTTCTCTCCTGCACGCTGCTGATCGATTTTGATGCTGCAAAAGAAGGCTTCCAGTTTGTCGAGAAAGCCCCGTGGTTTGTGGGCTATAACATCAACTACCATGTTGGGATCGATGGCATTTCGCTATGGCTGGTGCTGCTCACCACCTTCCTGATGCCGATCTGCGTGCTGTGCAGCTGGCAATCGATCGAGAAGCGCGTGGGCGAATTCATGGCGCTGTTTCTCATTCTCGAATCACTCGTCATTGGCACGTTCGTGTCGCTCGACCTGCTACTGTTCTATCTCTTCTTCGAGGCGGTGCTGATTCCGATGTATCTCATCATCGGGATTTGGGGCGGCCAGAACCGCATCTACGCGGCGTATAAATTTTTTCTGTATACGCTGGCGGGCTCGGTGCTGTTCCTGCTCGCGTTGCTTTATCTCTATTTCACCTTCAACACGACGGATATCCCTACGCTCATCGCGCAGGCGCCAAGCCTTGGCCTGCATGTGCAGAAATGGCTGTGGCTTGCGCTGTTCGCCAGCTTTGCCGTGAAGGTGCCGATGTGGCCGTTCCACACCTGGTTGCCGGATGCGCACGTGCAGGCGCCAACCGCTGGCTCGGTAATTTTGGCGGGGATTCTTCTGAAACTCGGGGCATATGGCTTCATCCGCTTCTCACTGCCGATGCTGCCGGAAGCGTCGCATTACTTTGCGGATTTCGTATTCGCGCTCAGCATCATTGCGGTGATTTACACCTCGCTCGTAGCGCTGGTGCAGGAAGACATGAAAAAGCTGATTGCTTATTCCTCCGTCGCGCATATGGGCTTTGTGACGCTGGGGATTTTCAGCTTCACCCAGCAAGGGCTCGATGGCGCGATGTTCCAGATGATCAGCCACGGCGTGGTCTCCGGCGCGTTATTCCTCTGCGTCGGCGTCGTTTATGACCGCATGCACACGCGCGAGATCGCACAATATGGTGGCGCGGCGAATGTAATGCCGTATTTCGCGGCGTTCTTCATGGTGTTCACCATGGCCTCCGCCGGCTTGCCTGGCACGGCGGGGTTCGTCGGCGAGATTCTGGTGATTGTCGGTACCTATACGGCGGCACCGTGGGCGGCCGCGCTGGCGGCGACGGGGCTGGTGCTCGGCGCGTCTTATATGCTCTGGCTCTATCGTCGGGTGATGTTTGGTGAGATCACCAACCCGCACGTGGCTGAAATGAGCGACGCAAATTCGCGCGAGTGGCTCTATTTTATTCCGCTGATTCTCTCGGTGATCTGGCTGGGCGTGCACCCGACCGTGATTACGCGAGACACATCACCGGCCATCGCGCATGTGCTGGCGCAAGTGTCGCGCCCGGCGGATGCCACGGTGGCGACCACCTCTCAGAATGAACCTTCCACATCTGCGGCCGACGAAGAAGCGGCACCGCAATCCACGGAGACAAAATGACGAATATCACGGAATGGGCGGTAATTTATCCCGAACTGACGGTTATCGTTGGGGCGCTGGTGCTGTTGTTGTTCGGTGCCTTCCGCGGCCCGCGCGCAACGGGTGGTATCACCCTGCTTGCGATGGGCGTGATGCTCTGCGCAGCGCAGCAATTACTGCCGATGAATCTGGAATCGCGCACCCTATTTAACGCCTTCCTCGTCGTGGATAATTTTACGCAGGTGGTGAAATTCATGGTGCTCATCGCCTCGACCCTCGTGCTCGGCATGAGCTTTAACTGGCTAGCGATTGAACAACATAAGAAATTTGAATACCCCATTCTGGTGCTGCTCTCTACTGCCGGGCTGATGGTGATGGTCTCGGCCAATGATTTGCTGACGCTCTATCTCGGGCTCGAACTGTCGTCGCTCGCGCTTTATGTGCTCGCCGCCTATGACCGTGACAATGCCGTAAGCTCCGAGGCGGGGGTGAAATATTTCACCCTCGGCGCGCTGTCATCCGGCATGCTGCTGTTCGGCGCAAGCCTCGTTTATGGCTATACCGGCACGACGCATTTCTCGACCATCAACGAGATGTTCGGCGTGGCGGGAGAGAATGCCATTCCCGTGGCCTATGGCGCGGTTGTCGGCCTCGTGATGCTCGTCGTCGCGCTCAGCTTTAAAATTTCTGCAGTGCCATTTCACATGTGGACGCCGGATGTGTATCAGGGCGCGCCCACGCCGGTGACGATGCTGTTCGCCACCGCACCGAAGATTGCAGCGATGGCGATTTTTATCCGCCTGCTGATGGGGCCGTTTGCCGGCATGTTCCCGGATTGGCAAAATATTCTGGCGATCGTGGCTTTTGCTTCGATGGCCGTCGGTGCATTTGGGGCGCTCACGCAAACCAATATCAAGCGCCTGCTGGCCTATGGGTCCATCGGCCATGTCGGCTATATGCTGATCGGTCTGGCGACAGGCACGCCGGAAGGCATTAAAGGCATCCTGATTTATTTCGCGCTCTATCTGTTCATGAGCGTGGGGACGTTCGGTTTTGTGCTGTTTATGCGTAGGGCAGGGGAGCAGGTGGAGAATATCTCAGACCTCGCGGGGCTCTCGAAAACCTCGCCGCGCGGCGCGCTGTTCATGCTGCTCATGATGTTCTCGATGGCGGGGATTCCGCCGTTCGCAGGCTTCTACGGGAAGATGTTTATCTTCCTCAGCGCGGTGCAGTCGGGTCTTTACGGGCTGGCGGTGGTGGGCGTGCTCACCTCGGTGGTAGGTGCGTTCTACTACCTCAAAATCGTCAAGGTCATGTATTTCGACGAGCCGGTGCAGGGGCTGGAGCGCCATGTGCCGTTCTTCAGTCAGGCCGTGCTGCTCATTTGTGCACTTGTGACGGCGCTTTTCTTCCTCTATCCTGCAGCCTTACTTGACGTTGCCCAACGCGCTGCAGGAGTGTTCAGCTGATGGCCAAGAAAGCAGAAAGCCACCTCATTAACGACTACCATTTGCTTTCCTACGACGTGCTCGACAGCACGAACGAGGAGGCCAAACGCCTTGCCAGTGGCGGCGGTGCGCATGGCGCGGTGATCTGGGCGAAACGCCAGACCAACGGCCGTGGCCGCATGGGGCGTAGCTGGGTTTCGGCGGAAGGGAATTTCTTTGTCTCGGTGCTGCTGGCACCGGATGTGCCCCTCGCCAAATGCCCGCAGCTTTCGTTTGTCGCCGCGCTGGCTGTCGCCGAAACGCTCGAAGCCATTGTGGCTGACCCCAAAGACATTGCCTGCAAATGGCCGAACGATATTCTCTGCGCGGGCAAAAAGCTCGGCGGTATTCTGCTTGAAGCTTTCTCGACCACGGAAGGCGCGGCCAAGCGGCGCAACTGGGTGGCGGTTGGCGTCGGCATCAATATCGACTCCGCGCCGGAACATGTGATGTTCCCCGCGACATGTTTGCGGGATGCAGGGGTGGAAATCATTAGCGCGAAAATTGTGCTCTCGCGCTTCATGCATCACTTCATTCACCGCTACGACGAATGGGTGAACCATGGGTTTGAAAATATTGAGAAAGACTGGGTAGCGCGCGCTTACCATCTCGGCAAACCGATTGAGGTAATCGTCGGCGAAACGCAGCACGAGGGTACCTATATGGGCATCGATGGCGGCGGGAACCTGATGCTGCGCGACACAAAGGGTAAAATCACCACCATCGCTGCGGGTGATGTCTTCTTCAAGGAAATGGCCTAGTGTTACTCGCGGTTGACATTGGCAACACCAACATCGTGTTCGCACTGTGCAAAGGCGATGCCGTGGTGGCGCAGTGGCGCATCCGCACCGATACGCACCGCACGGCGGATGAATACGCGGTGTGGCTGTTCACGCTGATGGCGCGGGCGAAGATTGCGACGAAAGACGTGACGGCGGTGATTGTTTCCTCCGTGGTACCGGACGCGAATTTTGCCATGAAATCCTTCATCCGCGAGCATCTCGCCTGCGAACCGCAAATGGTGACGAATGCGGAAAATAGTTTTGGCATGAAAGTGCTGATTGATAACCCGCGCGAGCTGGGCGCGGATCGCTTCATCAATGCCTATGCCGCGTGGATGCAGTGGAAACAACCGCTGATTATCATCGATTTCGGCACGGCGACCACGTTCGATGTGGTCTCCGGCGCGGGCGAATATCTTGGCGGGGTAATCGCACCGGGCATCAATCTCTCGCTCGAGGCGCTCAAATCCGCCGCCGCAAAACTGCACGGGGTGGCGATTACGCACCCGGCGCAGGTGGTGGGCAAAAACACCACCGCAGCCATGCAGTCTGGCATTTATTACGGCTATGCCGGGCTGATCGAGGGCATCGTCACCCGCATCAAAACCGAACGTGGGGAGGCGATGAAAACCATTGCCACCGGCGGCCTCGCCCCGCTCTACGCCGACGCCACCCCGGTCATCGACCTCGTCGACGCCGATTTAACCATCCGGGGTTTACGCCTCATTCATGAAAGCAAAAAATAATGCCAATTAACCTGAATCATTATGACGACGACGTGCTGTTTATTCCACTCGGCGGGTCGAACGAGATTGGCATGAACCTTAATCTCTATCGCTACAAGGGCAAGTGGCTGATGATTGACCTTGGCATTGGCTTTGCGGGCGCGCATCTGCCGGGGATCGATATTATGGTGCCGAATATCGACGCGATTACGCCCTATAAAAACGATATTGTCGGGCTGGTGCTGACGCACGCGCACGAGGATCATCTCGGCGCGGTGACGTATCTCTGGCCGGAGCTGGGCTGCCCGATTTACGCGACGCCGTTCACCGCCGCGGTGCTGAAAGTGAAGCTGGCCGAAGAGGGGCTGCAAGGCAAAGTGAAAATCCACGAGGTGAAAGCGGGCGAACAATATCAGCTCGGGCCGTTCGGCTTTGAAATGGTGCCGATCACGCACTCGATCCCCGAAATGCACGCAGTGGCGCTGCGCACCGACAAGGGCGTGATTATGCATACGGGCGACTGGAAGCTCGACGCGAACCCGATGGTTGGTGTCTCGACGGATGAGACGACGCTCGCGAAATATGGTGACGAGGGCGTGCTTGCAATGGTGTGCGACTCGACCAACGTGTTTGTTGAGGGTGAGTCGGGTTCCGAAGAAGATGTGCGTGCGTCGCTTGCCGAGATTATCAGCCAGTGTAAAGAGCGGGCGATTGTGACGACCTTCTCCTCGAACATCGCGCGGTTGGAGAGCATTATTTACGCCGCGCGTGACGCGGGGCGTCAGGTGGCAATCGCGGGTAAATCCATCTGGCGGATGGTGCATGCGGCGCAAGCGTCCGGCTATCTGGCGGATGTGCCGAACTTCCTCACCGACAATCAAGGCATGGAATTGCCGCGCAACAAAGTGGTGTTTATCTGCACCGGCTGCCAGGGCGAATCACGCGCGGCGCTGTCGAAAATCGCGCGGGGTGAGCACCCCGTGCTGCGTCTCAGCCCGAACGATACGGTGATTTTCTCCTCGCGTACCATTCCGGGGAACGAGGCGAATATCGGCTATATCGTGAACAAGCTGGTCACGCAGGGGATGGAAATTATCAATGATGCGGTGGGGCCGGTGCATGTCTCCGGCCACCCGGCGCGCGGCGAATTGGAGCGGATGTATGCACTCGTGCGGCCGAAAATTTCGGTGCCCGTGCATGGTGAAGCACGGCATATTCATGAGCACGCGCTGTTTGCGAAATCGTTGCAGGTGCCGACGGCGATCGAGCCATGCAACGGCGTGGTGATCAACCTCAGCGCGGAGACGCCGGGGATTATCGGGCAGGTGGAATCCGGCTATCTCGCGCTCGATGGCATTTCGCTGATCGATTCCAACTCTGCCGTCATCCGCACGCGCCGCAAAATCCGCGATGACGGGGCGGTGATTGTGTCGCTGGTGGTGAAGAAAAATGGCGAGCTCGCTGCGCCGGCGATGATTTCGGCGCCCGGCTGCCTCGACCACGAGGAAGACAAAGACATCCTCGCCGATATGCGCGACGAAATTGCGGCGCTGTTTTCCAAACCGCAAAAAGGCGGCGGCAAAGGCAAATCGCTCGACGAGGGCGTGCGCAACGTGCTGCGTAAAATCATCCGCGATGAACTCGGTAAAAAACCGGTGCTCGATGTGCATATCCACCAGATTGCGTAGCATGAACGGCTGGCGCGCGCTGCTCGCCTGTTACCTCGCAGGGGCGCTAATGGCGCTGGCCTTCGCGCCGTTTGAGCTGTGGTCGGTGATTTTTATCAGCCTGCCTGTGTTTTATCTGCTGCTGGATACCGCACCTTCGCTTCGCCACGCGGCGCTGCGTGGGTTTTTCTTCGGCTATGGCTATTTCATGGCGGGGACGTGGTGGATTGCAAATTCCATGCTGGTGGATGCTACGAAATTCGCGTGGATGATGCCGTTTTCGATTCTCGGACTCAGCGCCGCCCTTGCCGTTTATTTCGGGCTGTTCGGTGCGCTGATGCACTGCTTGCGCCATGTGTCGCCCGTTCATAACGTGCTGCGTTTTGCGGTGCTGTGGGTGGCGGTGGAATATCTGCGCTCTATCGGCGTGTTTGGCTTTCCGTGGAACCTTGCGGGGTATATCACGCTCGCCTCGACCGCGGTGGCGCAGGCGGCGTCTGTTATCGGTACGTTCGGCTTAAGCCTGCTGGTGGTGCTCGCGGGCACGCTGCCGGTGCTGGCGCTGGGCGAGCGCCCTCAGGCGAAGCGGTTGTGGCTGCTGCTGCCCGTGATGATGATTCTCGCGCTGTATGGCTATGGCACGTGGCGCATGCCGGAATCCGTGTCGCTAACGACGACGCGCGTGCGCATCGTGCAGCCCAACATCGCACAGACGATTAAACACACGCCGCAAGGGCAGCGTGAGGCGATGCAGGTGCTGGTCTCCCTTTCCGCCGATGAAGAGGGCGCGCCGCAGCCGGATATGATTGTATTCCCGGAAACGGCCTATCCGCAAACCCTGCATGGAACAGAATCTGCGATGCGGTGGCCGTTTTCGCCGTTGCTCATCACCGGCGCGGTGGCGGTAGATGAAGATGCTGCGGGCTTGCGTGTCTATAACAGTGTGGCGGCGATTGACCGGGAAGGCATCACCCGCGCGCGTTACGATAAACACCAGCTAGTACCGTTTGGCGAATTCGTGCCGCTGCGCAGCGTGTTACCGATTGAGAAAATTACGCCCGGCGGCATGGATTTTTCGCGGGGAGAGGGCGCCCGCACGATAGCGCTCGATGGCGTGCCAGCGTTCAGCCCGCTGGTCTGTTACGAGGTGGTGTTTCCGTGGATGGCGGTCGATAAAAAACACCGCCCTGCATGGATCGTGAATGTGACGAACGATGCCTGGTATGGCGATTCGCCGGGCCCTTACCAGCATTACGCCATGACGCGGATGCGGGCGATCGAACAGGGCCTGCCGATGGTGCGGGCGGCCAATAGCGGCATTTCGGCCATGATTGACCCTTATGGTCGCGCATTAGCAATGTTACCGCTCAACCAGCGTGGCGCGCTGGTTGCGCTGCTGCCGGAGGTGCCTTCACCCACGCCCTACGCCATCTATGGTGAGAAGTTAACATTGTTATCTATTATATTTCTATTGCTTATCGGATTTTTGCTTGCTTTGCGGCGTAAAAAATAAATGAAAGATTAATTTTCTTGCACTGGTACAGGAATAGGACTATTTTACATATATAGGTTGTATTCACCCCTTTTTGTTTTCGTTTATACTTATGAGCACTCCCCATCCTGTCGACGTCTATGTAGGCCGTAGACTCCGTTTGAAGCGCACGATTCTTGGCCTAAGTCAGGAATCGGTGGGCAAGCAAATTGGCGTGACATTTCAGCAAATTCAGAAATATGAGCGCGGCATCAACCGTATGGGTGCCAGCCGGTTGTATGATTTTGCTCGCGCACTTGGTGTGCAGATCGCCTACTTCTTTGATGGCTATGGCGACTATGTCATCGAGGAAGACAGCGCGCTTGCGATGAATGAGCCCGCCGCCACAAAGTTTGAGGGCGAAAAGATTAACAATCGTGAAACCATGGAAGTGATGCGCGCCTATTATCGCATCAAAAACCCGGCCGTGCGTAAGCGTATCGTCGATCTCATCAAGGCAATGGCAGCGGAAGATAACGATGCAGCGGATAAAAAACCCGCCGCGTAAATCGCTTTCACCTACGCGCCATAATCAGCGCTTGACCTTTTCACAAAAACGGCACACAAGACCCCCATTGGTGGGCATTTTTCGCTTGGCGGCCACCTGACGACGGCGCAAGCCGAACCGGTCTAAGCACTTGAGCATCACGGTCGCCACCGAACTCCCGCCTATAGCATGATTAACCAAGGGAGTGCCTCGTGAACGCCGTTCCGACTTATCAGACAAGAAGCAGCTATACTTTCACCAGCGAATCGGTTTCCGAAGGCCATCCAGACAAACTCTGCGATCAAGTCTCGGACGCGATTGTGGATGCCTGCCTTACTGAAAATCCTGAGGCGCGGGTGGCGATTGAAACACTGGCGACGACCAATCAGCTTGTGATTGCGGGGGAGTTCCGCGGAGCTGATTCGGTCACCAAAGCGCGTATGGAAGAGATCGCACGTGGAGTGGTGAAGGATATCGGTTACGAGCAGAAGGGCTTCCACTGGAACACACTGAACGTGGCGACCTATGTGCACCAGCAATCGGCCGATATCGCAATGGGCGTGGATTCAGGCGACAATAAGGATGAAGGCGCGGGTGACCAAGGGATTATGTTCGGCTTCGCCTGCCGTGAAACGCCAGAGCTGATGCCGGCCACGCTGCATTACTCGCACCGTATTTTGCATGCATTGAGCCAAGGGCGCCGTTCGGGCAAATTCAAAGGGCTGATGCCGGATGCAAAAAGCCAGGTGAGCCTGGAATATAAAGACGGTGTGCCGGTGCGCGCGACCTCGGTAGTCGTATCCACCCAACATGCGGCGGACATGAAACAAAGCGATATCCGCGAGCTGATTCGCGGCGTGGTAACGGAGATTCTGCCGCAGGGCTGGATGCCGAGCGAAGACCAGTTCTTTACCAACCCCACCGGGCAGTTCATCATCGGCGGGCCAGATGGCGATTCCGGGCTGACCGGCCGTAAGATTATTGTGGATACCTATGGCGGTGCGGCGCCGCATGGCGGCGGGGCGTTCTCGGGCAAGGATCCGACGAAAGTAGACCGCTCGGCAGCGTATGTCGCGCGTTACCTCGCGAAAAACGTGGTGGCAGCGGGGATTGCCGATCGCTGCACGATTCAGCTTTCTTACGCGATTGGCGTTTCGCGCCCGATGTCGTTCTATGTGAACACGCACGCTGCGCCGAAGGTTGACCCAGAGCGTCTTGAGAAAGTGCTGCAGGAGCTGGTGAACCTCACTCCGCGAGGTATTCGCACGCACCTCAAGTTGAACCAGCCGATCTACCAGCCGACTGCATCTTACGGCCATTTTGGCCGCGAGCCAGGGGCAAGCGGCACCTTCAGCTGGGAGAAGCTTGACCTTGTGGATGCACTTCGCCGTGAGTTTGGGATTTCCGCTGCGGCGTAATGTAAAAACCGTCATCGCCCGAGTTCGCCTGCGAACTATAGGGCGATCCATGACGCATAAAAAGAAAGATGGATTCCCCTATAATCGCTAAAGCGATTCGGGGAATGACGAGCATAAAATGACCGATATAAAACAAAAGTTCCTCTCCTCCTTCGGTCGCAATCGTGGCCGCGCACTGCGCCCCTATCAGCAGGGGCTGGTGGAGAGTCTGTTGCCGAAAATGGCGGTGGATTTGCAGGCACCGCTCGCGGGCAGTGCTGGCAAGGTGGCGCTTGAAATCGGTTTTGGTGGGGGTGAGCATCTGCTCGCGCAGGCGGCGCATCACCCGGAGACATTGTGGATAGGCTGCGAGCCGTTTATCAACGGTGTGGCGAAATGCCTCGCGGGGATTGATGCGCAGGGGCTTAGCAATATCCGCCTGTTCACGAATGATGCGCGGCAATTGCTGGAAGTGCTTCCGCCCGAATCGCTGGATAGTATTTTCATTCTCTTCCCCGACCCGTGGCCAAAGGCGCGGCATAACAAGCGGCGGCTGGTGAATCACGAAACGCTGGCCATGCTCCACCGCGTGCACAAGCCCGGCGGCCGGTTGCTGATTGCCACCGACCATGTGGATTACAGCGAGTGGATTCTGGAGCATCTGGCTAGCAGCCCGCATTACCGCTGGACGGCCGAGCGGGCGGATGATTTCAGGCTCCCGCCTGCGGATTGGACGGAAACCAAATATCAGCGCAAAACCACCGCCGAAGGCCGCGAACCGGTGTTTATGGAGTGTGTGCGGGCATAGCCCTCAGAAAAATCGTTCGTTGTCATCATTCTGTAACATTCCTGTGCTAGCTTGCGGCCGAACGAAATGATGCGAAAGGTGTTTTTATGAACGAGAAAACAGCCGAAAAATGGGCGATAAGAAAGCCGGAGAAGCCGGTTCATGTTACGCTCGACTATGAAGATCACCAAGTTATTGAGCTGATCAATGGGCGAAAAAACAGCCAACGAGCGGATCTAAGAATTCTACATCCACTCACAAAACATTCACTAAACATTTATAGTGGTAAAAAGGAAAAATTGCTTACGGAAGAAGAGGGAAAGATCGTAGGTGTGCATATTGGATTCGTTGCAACGTCATTGAATGCACCAAGGGTGTTTGAAGAATTTTGTACTAAAAACGCCATTCTCTTTACGCACCCCGTTAAAGATACATGTTACGAACCGCAGTATAATTATCTCATTCACGATACGGATTCGATAAGAAAGCTCGCGGTTGCAGGGTTTGAATTTACAGCTTCCGATCAGATACTTAAACACGAAGAACATCTAAAAAGAGCGCAAGGATATAATCTGGTGCCCTTCAAATAACGCTTGATTTTAATGTTGTTAGGGGCTATGCACCCCGCAACATTAAAATACGCATCCGACAAGAGGTGGCTCCCGAGCCGCCTTTTTTGTTGCCCTCTGCGAGGGAGGCAAAAATAAAAGAAAGGTCAGACGAGTCTCGTGAAAACGATTGTAGAACAGATTGAAGCGTTGATTGCGCCATCCGTCACCAGCATGGGGTTTGAGCTCGTGCAGGTGAAGCTGATGGATACACGCGTGGGGCAGACGCTGCAGATCATGGCGGAGCGGCCGGATGGCAGCATCAGCGTGGAAGATTGCGCGAAAATTAGCCGTCAGGTCTCGGCGGTGCTGGATGTTGAGGACAGTATTCCCGGTGAATACCGGCTTGAAGTCAGCTCGCCGGGCATCGACCGCCCGCTGGTGAAACTTACGGACTATGCCAAATATATCGGCCATGCGGCCAAAACCGAAACCGTGCTGCCGATCGACGGGCGCAAGCGCTATACGGGCATCATTAAGGCAGTCGAAGGTGAGAACGTGATTCTCACCGTCGATAACAAGGATCACTCCCTACCATTCATCGATATTCAATCCGCCAAGCTGGTGCTGACGGATGCGTTGATCAAGGCGCATCAGGCACAGCGGGCATCGTAACATTCATCACCAAGGAGACTAGAAATGGCAGTTAACCAAGTAATTCACGGCTCGACCGAAATGCTGCAAATTGCAGAAGCGGTGGCGCGTGAGAAGAATATCGACCGCGACACCGTGCTCGATGCGATGGCAAACGCGATTGAAATCGCAGGCCGCAAAAAATACGGCGTGGAGCACAACATTAAAGCGGAAATCGACAAGAAAACCGGTGCGATTGCGCTGTTCCGCCTGACCGAAGTGGTGGAAGACGCGGCCGAGAAGGCCGTTGACGAAGAGGGCAACAGCACGTTTAACGCTGTGCAGCAGATCACCGCGAGCCACGCGAAAAAGAAATTCCCGAAAGCGTCGTACGCGGTGGGTGACTTCATCCGCGACGAGCTGCCGCCGATCGATTTCGGTCGCGTTGCCGCGCAAACCGCAAAGCAAGTGATCGTGCAGAAAGTCCGCGATGCGGAGCGTGAACGCCAGTTCGACGAGTTCAAAGACCGCGTAGGCGAGATCGTCAACGGTACCGTGAAGCGCGTGGAATATGGCAATGTGACGGTCGATTTCGGCCGCGCCGAAGCCGTCATCCGCAAGGACGAACTCATCCCCCGCGAGAATTTCCGCCCCGGCGACCGCATCCGCGCGTATATCTTCGATGTTCGCCGCGAGAAAAACGGGCCGCAAGTGTTCCTGAGCCGCGTGCGTCCGGAATTTATGGCGAAACTGTTCATGCAGGAAGTGCCGGAGATTTACGACGGCGTGATTGAAATTAAAGCCGTGGCGCGTGACCCAGGTTCCCGCGCCAAAATCGCGGTGCAGAGCAACGACTTCTCCGTCAACCCTGTGCTCTCGTGCGTGGGTGTTCGCGGTAGCCGCGTGCAAGCGGTGGTCAACGAACTGCAAGGCGAGAAAGTGGATATCGTGGAGTACGCAGAAGATCCTGCGACCTTCGTGGTGAACGCGCTCAGCTCGGCGGAAGTGAGCAAAGTGGTGATCGACGAAGATACCGGCCGTATCGAAGTGGTGGTGCCGGACGATCAGCTCAGCCTCGCGATTGGTCGCCGTGGCCAGAACGTGCGCCTCGCGGCGCAGCTCACCGGCTGGAGCATCGATATCCTCACCGAGGAAGTCGAATCCGAGCGCCGTACGCAGGAATTCAACCGCCTGAGCACGCTGTTCATCGAAGCGCTGAACGTGGAAGAAGTGATCGCGCATCTGCTCGTGACCGAAGGTTTCAGCAGCGTGGAAGAAGTGGCCTATGTGCCGACGGAAGACCTCGCGAACATCGAGGGCTTCGATGAAAACGTGGCCGAGGAACTGAAATCGCGTGCGCAGGAATATCTCAACGCCAAAGAAGCTGAGATGGCTGCCAAGTTCAAAGAAATGGGCGTCGAGGAAGCATTGGTGAAGCATGAAGGGCTGAATGCTGAGATCGTGCTGAAACTGGCAGAAAACGGCGTGAAATCGGTCGATGACTTTGCCGGTCTGGCGACCGACGAGTTCTTCGAAATCGTGCCGAAGCCAGGCATCAGCCGCGACGAGATCGAAGCGATGATCATGAAAGCGCGCGAAGCCTGGTTTGCCGACGACGTGAAAAAAGCGTAAGGTCACCCCTGAGTTCTGGCGGAAACGGTAGCGTGAATGCCAAAATCGGAACCGGAACGTAGCTGCATTATCACCCGGCGGGTACTCCCGAAGGCGGAGCTGATTCGCTTTGTGGTGGGGCCGAGCGCGGTGCTGGTGCCCGATATTCACGAGAAGCTGCCGGGGCGGGGGATCTATGTTTCTGCCTCGCGCCTTGTGCTGGCAGAAGCAATCGCCAAGCGGTCGTTTTCGCGCGCGGCGCAGACGCAGGTCACCATTCCGGACGGGCTCCTCGAAAGCGTCGAGGCGCAGCTGCGGCGGCGGGTGGGGGATGCGCTTTCGCTTGCCCGCAAATCCGGTCAGGTGATTACGGGGTTCGAGAAGGTGGAAGCATCCGTCAAGAAGGGCGAGGTGGAAGCGCTGATTCATGCGGATGACGCGGGCGAAGACGGGCTCAAAAAACTGAGCCACTACACCGGGCCGACCTTCACATATCTGCCACGCGCCTTGCTTTCCGAGGTTTTGGGGCGGGAGAATGCCGTGCATGCGGCGGTAATTCACGGTCCTGCGGCGGCGTTTTTTATTGAGGCCGCGCGCCGTTTCGCTTTATTTCTCGATTAAACTCCTCTATAAGGCCGCACATCTATTTTTAATTATTGGAAAACAAACTCATGACGGATAACGGCAATACCCCAAAAAAAGACGCGCTGAAGCTCAGCTCGCCCAACACCCTTTCGCTCACCAAAACGGTGGAATCGGGGAAGGTGAAGCAGAATTTCCAGCGTGGCCGCAGCAAGACCGTCACGGTTGAAGTGAAGAAAACCCGCACCTTCACCAATCGCCCCGGCACGGGCGGTGGCATGGTGGAAGTGCAGCATGGCCCCTCGGATGCGACCAAGCAGCGCCTGCTGAACCAAGCCGAGCGTGAGGCGCGCCTGCGTGCCCTGCAACAGGCCGAAAAAGCAGAAGACGACCGCTCGCAATCGCAACAACAAGAAGTCTTCAGCAACTTCGAACGCGCGGATGAGCGCGAAGAGCTGGATGACACGCTTCCGGCAGATGCAAATACAGAGAACGCGGCACCTGCAAAAACGGGCTATCGCTCGCCGATGGATGAGATTGCGGCGCGTAACCTCGAGCGCCTGCGCAATGCCCCGTCGAATAAGCCAGCGGGCATTGCAACGGCAAAACCTGTGAAGGCGCGCCCGAATTTTAGCTCGCCGACGCCGGTGCGTGTGGAAGAAGAAACTGCCGAGCAGAAGGCAAAGAAAAATCGTACCGGTGAAGAAGCGGAATACCGTCGCGGCGGGAAACTGACGATCGCGCAAGCGCTCGGCATGGACGACGAAATCAAGATGCGCTCGCTCTCGGCAGTGAAGCGCCAGCGCGCGAAGGCGCATAAAAAGGGGCATATTATCCCCTCCAGCCAGCAGGAAAAAATCATCCGCGAAGTGCAAATCCCTGAGATTATCACGGTGCAGGAGCTCGCCAACCGTATGGCGGAGCGCGCTGTGGATGTTATTAAGGAACTGCTCAAGCTCGGCACCATGGCCACTGTGAACCAGTCGATCGACGCGGACACGGCCGAAGTGATCGTGGAAAGCATGGGCCATAAGCCGAAACGCGTGAGCGATGCAGATGTGGAGACACATCTCGTGCAGGACGTGGATGCGGCAGAAACGCTGCTGCCGCGTGCGCCGATTGTGACCATCATGGGGCATGTGGATCACGGGAAAACCTCGCTGCTCGATGCACTGCGCCAGACGGATGTGGTTGCAGGCGAGGCGGGCGGGATTACCCAGCATATTGGTGCCTATCAGGTGACGATGAACACCGGCGACAAAATCACCTTCCTCGATACCCCGGGTCACGAAGCGTTCACCGCGATGCGTCAGCGCGGCGCGAAAGTGACGGATATCGTGGTGCTGGTGGTGGCGGCGGATGACGGCATCATGCCGCAGACGATCGAGGCGATCAGCCACGCGAAAGCGGCAGGCGTGCCTATTATTGTGGCGGTCAACAAAATCGACAAGCCGGGCGCGGATGCGCAGCGCGTGAAAACCGAGCTGATGAGCCACGGCCTTGTGCCGGAGGAATTCGGCGGCGACACGATGGTGGTCGAAGTCTCGGCGAAGCAGAAAATGAATCTCGACAAGCTGCAGGAAACGATTTTGCTGCAGGCCGAGGTGATGGAAGTGAAAGCGAACCCCAACCGCACTGGCTCAGGTACGGTGGTGGAATCCCGCGTGGATCGCGGACGTGGTACGGTGGCAACGCTGCTCGTACAGCGCGGCACACTGCGTGTCGGCGATCTGATCGTGGCGGGTGGTTCCTATGGCCATATTCGTGCGCTGACGAACGACAAAGGTGTCGAGATTGCAGATGCGGGCCCAAGCGTGCCGGTCGAAGTGCTCGGCCTCGACCAGCCACCGGAAGCAGGTGATGAATTCGCCGTGGTGGAAAACGAAAAAGCCGCGCGCGACATCGTGCAATATCGCCGCGAAAAAGAGAAAAAACGCGTCTCGCTGGCCTCGGCGAAATCGGTGGATCAGCTGTTTGCGATTGCGGGCAAAACGGCGGCGCGTGAATTCGCGGTGATTGTGAAGTCCGACGTGCATGGCTCGATGGAAGCGATCATCGGCTCGATGAACAAGTTCAACGGCGATGAAGTGAAAGTGCGCGTCATCCATTCCGGCGTCGGTGCGATCAACGAGTCCGACATCACGCTGTCGCAAGCGACAGGGGCGATGGTGGTAGCGTTCAACGTGCGCCCCACGCCGAAAGCCAAGGAACTCGCGGCACAGCAGAAGGTCGATATCCGCTACTACTCGATCATCTATAACGTGATTGATGATATTAAAGCGGCGCTCTCTGGTCTCCTCAGCCCAGAGCTGCGTGAGGATTTCATCGGCTACGCCGAAATTCGCGAAGTGTTCAACATCACCAAATACGGCAAGGTGGCGGGATGTATGATTACCGACGGTATCGTGAAACGCGGCGCGAAAGTGCGCCTGCTGCGCGAGAATGTGGTGATCCACGAGGGCACGCTCAAAACGCTGAAGCGCTTCAAGGACGAAGTGAAAGACGTGAAAGCGGGCTTCGAGTGCGGTATGGCGTTCGAGAATTATGAAGACATCCGCCAGGGCGATATGATCGAGTGTTTCGAAATTCAGGAAATCGCGCGCACCGTGGTGGCGAACGTCGCCGATAAAGGCGCAACGGAGTAGCCGTGGAACATCACGCGAAAAAAGGGCCAAGCCAGCGGCAATTACGGGTGGGTGAAGAAATTCGCAACGCCCTCGCGCTGATTTTTGCCCATGGTGAGACCCATAACCCGATTCTCGATGGTTCGTCGATCACGGTAGCGGAAGTGCGCATCAGCCCGGATTTGAAGAACGCGACGGCCTATGTGATGCCGCTCGCCGGCAGCAACAAGGACGCGGTGATGGTGGCGCTCAAGGAAAACGCCTCGCGCCTACGTGGCATGGTCAGCCGTAAAATTATCCTGCGCACATCCCCGCGCATTATGTTCAAGCTCGACGAATCCTTCGAAGTGGCCAACCGCATCAACGTGCTGCTGCAATCCGAACGCGTACAGGCAGATGTAAAAAAGCCGGTCGATGACACAATAGAATAGATTGAGCATGAAGCCAAAGTTTGATGCCAGTATTGCCCTTGAAGCAGCTTTAAAGAAGCATCAGATAAAATTAGAAGCTCTCATCGCTGAAACGGCTATATGGGCGCACCCCAAGGTGCACGCGCGGCTTATGGCTAAAGGTAGTGCGGCGCGCTATCCTAATATACGTCGAAAAAAGGCAAAAGAGAAACGTGGGCACGAAGACGCAACTGATTTGCGGCTTGATGATAACAGTTATGCGAATGTTACTATTAAATGGGCGATTGGAGTGAATCGCAAAAACATTGATGGCTATGAAACATGCCATATATGGCCAGCAACTTGTTACGATGAACGCTACCATACAGCGGTTGCGAATCTAGTCTTGTTGCCAAGATCTCTTGCAGGGTTGACCGATCATTTTCCATATGTTCAGCGCATGCTACAATATAGGGCGTATGAACTTTACAATTGGTATCCAGAAGGATTCGGCGTTCCTCAGCGACCCGATGGGTATATTAATTATTGGCGCGCGCCTGAGGCAGATAATTTCAAAGTCAAAGCAACAAGAACGTCTGATGTCGAAATGAATCCGACTCAGCATTCGTTGGAAGAATTGGTTTTGCCAATAATTCTGAACCCAGAACGTTCCGAAGATTTTAAGAGAGCTTTACTGATTAATCGTATGGCAGAAATAGAAATATTTTATGTGGACGGAAAAAAACAGATAGAAATATGGAATGCACGCAGTTTTAAAACATCATCTGATGTAATTGGGAATCTAAGGAGCAGACCAAAGTTTCGCCAAGGGAAATGGCAGGAACTTGGCATTAAAAAAATTCATGTGAGTGTTGTTCATAAAGGGACATCTGCATAATGCAGAATTAAGCTATGAAAAAACAACGCAACGCCATCAACGGCTGGATCAACCTCAATAAGCCGCTGGGTATCACCTCCGCCGATGCGGTGAATAAGGTGAAGTGGCTGCTGAAACCCCAGAAAATCGGCCATGCGGGGACGCTCGACCCACTGGCTACGGGCGTGCTGCCACTGGCGCTCGGCGAGGGCACTAAATGCGTGAATCTGCTGATGGATGCCAAGAAAATCTATGAATTCGCCGTGACCTTCGGTGAGCGCCGCGCGACGGATGATGCGGAAGGCGAGGTGGTCGCCACCTCGGAGAAGATTCCAACGGAGCAAGAAATACGCACTATCTTACCTGCCTTCACCGGCACGGTGATGCAGCTTCCTCCGGCTTATTCGGCGCTTAAAGTCGCCGGAAAACGGGCCTACGACCTCGCCCGCGCGGGGGAGGAGGTGGTCCTTCAGCCCCGGCCAGTGACGATTTATGCGCTGGAGTTGATTGGTTTTACCTCGCCCAATACCGCGGCATTTCGCGCTAAAGTATCAAAAGGCACGTATATCAGGAGCTTAGGTCGCGATATAGCGCAGGCTTGCGGCTCGGAGGGCTATATCTCGCGCCTGCACCGGGCAGCGGTGGGGCCCTTCACCGACCGCGATGCGATTTCGCTGGATTTTCTGGCCGAATCGGTGCATAACGCGCCACCGCTTGGGGGAGAAGCTTTCCCCGGGCTGACGCCACTTCACGCCGCGCTGGACGACATCCCGGCACTGGCACTGGAGGGCGGGCAGGTGAACACACTGCGCCATGGTCAACGGGTAACGTTGGCTTCTCACTATCCTGATACGCCACTGCTTGCGGTGCTGCATCAGGGGCAATTGGTGGGGCTGGCGAAAGTGGAAGGAAATCAGGTGATTTCGGTTCGGCTGCTAAACACTTAACCCGATGTCGAGAGGAAGACCTATGACCATCACTGCTGAGCGCAAAGCTGCGCTGATTAAAGAACACGCTACCGGCAAAGGCGACACCGGTTCACCGGAAGTACAAATCGCCATCCTGAGCGAGCGTATCACGAACCTCACCGAGCATTTCAAAGGCCACAAAAAAGACCACCACTCGCGTCGCGGTCTCCTGAAAATGGTAAGCGCACGTCGTAGCCTGCTCGACTACCTGAAGGGCAAAGATACCAAACGCTACAGCGCCCTCATCGAGAAGCTGGGCATTCGTAAGTAACGCATAACGGGGCCACCTTAATCGGTGGCCTCTTTATTTTCACCACGGGTGCGGGTGGTGGGAATATTGGATAACGCACAACCACAGGCTCCCGCCTGGTTGGAATCGCGGAAGATAGAGAGATATATTTTGCGGTCGCGCATCTCATAGGGAGAATGCGTAGAAGGGATGGGGGAAATGAAAGGACTACACGACTATGTTTAATGTTACCAAAAAATCGATGGAGTGGGGCGGCCGTACGCTGACTCTTGAAACCGGCCGCATCGCCCGCCAAGCCGATGGCGCGGTTCTCGTGACCTACGGCGAAACCGTCGTACTCTGCGCAGTCACTGCTGCAAAACAACCGAAGCCGGATATCGATTTCTTCCCGCTCACCGTGACTTATATCGAAAAAACCTACGCTGCCGGGAAAATCCCAGGTGGCTTCTTCAAGCGTGAAGGCCGCCCAAGCGAGAAAGAAACCCTCGTTTCGCGCCTCATCGACCGCCCTATCCGCCCGATGTTTGCGGAAGGCTTCTATAACGATGTACAAGTGGTGTGCACCGTACTCAGCCACGACCTCGAAAACGATTCCGACATCCCGGCGATGATCGGTGCTTCGGCTGCGCTCGCCATTTCTGGCGTGCCGTTCATGGGCCCTGTCGGCGCGGCGAAAGTCGGCTACATCAACGGTCAATACGTGCTCAACCCAATGAAGTCGCAAGCGGCGGAATCGACGCTCGACCTCATCGTGGCGGGTACGCGTACCTCGGTACTGATGGTGGAATCCGAAGCGCAGGAACTCTCCGAGGAGCAAATGCTCGGCGGCGTGACCTTCGCACATAAAAGCTTCCAGCCAGTGCTCGATCTCATCATCGCCTTTGCTGAATCGTCGGCGAAAGAGCCATGGGATTTCACCGCAGCAGAATATCCTGCGGAACTGAAAAGCGGCGTAAAAGCGATTGCCGAAGCACCGCTGCGCGCGGCGTATAAAATCACCGCGAAGCAAGAGCGCGTGACGGCAATCAACGAAGCGAAAAAAGCCGTGAAGGAAAAATTCGTTGGCACCGAGGCTGGCCAGTATGGCGAGAAGCTCGTGGGCAACGTGCTCAAGAAACTGGAGCAGGACATCGTGCGTACGGCGATTGCGAAAGACAAGCACCGTATCGATGGTCGTAATCCGGAGCAGATCCGTCCGATCACCTGCGAAGTGGGCGTTCTGCCGCGCACGCATGGTTCGGCACTGTTCACCCGTGGTGAAACGCAGGCGCTGGTGGTGACCACGCTCGGCACCTCGCAGGACGAGCAGCTCATCGATGCCATCGAAGGTTCGTATGACGAGCACTTCATGCTGCATTATAACTTCCCTCCTTACTCGGTGGGTGAAGCATCGCCGCTGCGTCCGCCAGGACGTCGTGAAATCGGCCATGGTAAACTCGCATGGCGTGCGGTTCGTCCGATGCTGCCAGCGAAAGAAGGCTTCCCTTACACCATTCGCGTGGTGTCGGAGATTACCGAATCGAACGGTTCGTCGTCGATGGCAACCGTGTGTGGCGCGAGCCTCGCGATGATGCATGCGGGCGTGCCGTTGGTTGCACCAATTGCAGGCATTGCTATGGGTCTGGTTCTGGAAGGGACGGATTACACAGTGCTTTCCGACATCATGGGCGACGAAGATCACCTCGGCGATATGGATTTCAAAGTAGCGGGTACCAACAACGGTATCACCTCGCTGCAGATGGACATCAAAATCCAGGGCATCACTGAAGAGATCATGAAAGTGGCACTCCACCAGGCAAAGGCAGGTCGTCTGCACATCCTCGGTGAAATGAGCAAAGCGCTGACCGCTCCAAGTGAGATGTCGGAAATGGCGCCACGCATCACCACGATCAAGATTCCGGTCGACAAAATCCGTGAAGTGATTGGCTCCGGCGGGAAAGTGATTCGTGAAATCACCGAGACCACCGGTACCAAGATCGATATCGGTGAAGACGGCACGATCAACATTTTCGCGACCACCGGCGAAGCTGCCGAGGCTGCGCAAAAATGGATCGAGGGCATCACTGCGGTTCCTGAGATCAACAAGATCTACGACGGTAAAGTCGTGCGCATTGTTGATTTCGGTGCGTTCGTCAACTTCCTCGGCGGTCTTGATGGGCTCGTGCACATCTCGGAAATGGCCGACCATCGCGTCAATGTCGTCACCGATGTGGTGAACGAAGGCGACATGGTGAAAGTAAAAGTGCTGGAGATTGACGGTCGTGGGAAGGTTCGCCTCTCCATGAAAGTGGTGAACCAGGAAACTGGCGAAGACATGTCCGACCAATATGAAATGGCTGGCAAGTCGATGCGTCGCAAGCGTCAAGGCGGTGAAGCACAAGAAGCCTAGAGGTTCTGCCGACAAACAGAAAGGCCGCGTAGCAATACGCGGCCTTTTTTTGTGGGGTATAGAAATATGTCTGTGCTGCACGCATGAAAAAAGGGCGGCTAAAGAGCCGCCCTTTCGTCTAGTGTGCGAGAAGAACTACTTCTTCTTAGCTACTTTTTTAGCAGCCGGCTTTTTTGCCGACTTTACAACTTTCGTTGCTGCTTTTTTAGCTACAGTTTTTTTCGCAGCAGGTTTTTTAGCAGCGGTTTTCTTTGCAGCAGGTTTTTTAGCAGCGGTCTTCTTTTTGGCTACAGCCATGGTACTCTCCATAAAAAGGTTAACAACAACCTCAGTTACTCATAATTGATTTCGTTTTTCTACGAATGATTGCAGTAAAGAATCGCAAGAGGATTATTTTTTCTCGGAGAAAATAAATTTGTTGCAACGTTGCAACAAAAATTGCAGCGGGGAGATCACGGCGCTAATTTTTTTTAGTGTATGGCGTGCAGAAAAATCTGCGAAGCAAAAAATAGAAACGCAAAAATTATTTTTGTTTTTTCATCAACTCCGCGATGAGGAATGCAAGCTCGAGCGATTGCGATGCGTTGAGGCGCGGGTCGCAATGCGTGTGGTAACGGTTGGAGAGATCGAGTTCGGAAATCGCCTGCGCGCCGCCCAAACATTCGGTGACGTCTTGCCCGGTCATTTCGAAATGCACGCCGCTGCCATGCGTTCCTTCGGCATGATGAATCGCAAAAAATTTCCGCACCTCAGAAAGAATGTCGGTGAACTTGCGTGTTTTAAATCCGTTCGGCGATTTGATGGTGTTGCCGTGCATCGGGTCGCAGCTCCACACCACATGACGCCCTTCATTTTTGAGGAGCTTCACGAGCGGCGGTAAAAACTGCTCGACCTTCTCCGCTCCCATGCGCGAAATAAACGTGAGGCGACCCGCTTCGTTATTCGGGTTCAGTGTATCGCACAGGCGGATTAAATCCTCCGGCGTCATGCTGGGGCCCACTTTACAGCCGATGGGGTTGGCGACACCGCGCAGAAATTCCACATGCGCTTCGTCCGGGTTGCGCGTGCGGTCGCCGATCCACAACATATGCGCGGAGCCTGCGTAATGTTCGCCGGTGTTGTTGTCGCGACGGGTGAGGCACGCGTCGTAATTCAGCAGCAGCGATTCATGCGAGGTGTAAAAACGCGCCTCCGAAAGTTCTTCCGAATTTTCGAGATTCATGCCCGTCGCGCTAATGAAGTCGAGACAGTCGTTGATGCGCTCGACAATCTGTTGGAAGTGACGCCCCTGCGGCGAACCGGAAACGAAATCCATGTTCCACTTCGCCACACGCGGCAGCGCGGCGTAACCTGAACGCGCGAGCGAACGTAGAAAGTTGAGCGTCGCGGCGGATTGGTAATAAGCTTGCACTAGACGGTCAGGATCCGGAACGCGCGCGGCTTCATCGAACTCCATGCCGTTGACCATGTCGCCACGATAGCTGGGAAGCGCGACGCCGTTTTTGGTTTCCATTGCATCCGAACGCGGTTTGGCAAATTGCCCGGCGATGCGACCGACCTTCACCACGGGCGAGCCCGCGCCATACATCAGCCCGATGGTCATCTGGATGAGCACGCGGAAGAAATGACGCAAGTTGGTTTCGTTGAACTCGGCGAAGCTCTCAGCGCAATCGCCCCCTTGCAGCAGGAACGCATTGCCCATTGCCGCCTGCGCGAGTTCCGCTTTCAGCGCACGGACTTCGTCAAACGACACCAGTGGTGGCAGACCGGCAAGCGTGCGCTCCACACGGTCGACGGCCGCCGCATCCGGATAGCTCGGTTGCTGTTTGATTTCGCGCTCACGCCATGAATCTGGAGTCCAGTCGCGTGCCGCGACGGGCGTTTTTGTGTGTATTTTTTCAATTGGGTTCATATCATTTCTTGCGTTGTATCGGGTTTAACCCTAGGAAACATGCGGTATATGTAGGATTGGGAGTAAAAAATGTCTAGCACTATCGACGCCGAACACACGATCGCCTTCATGGGGGTGGCTGGGGCCAATGCCGATCTGGCTTGCCGCCACAATCACCCGTATATGACGACGCTGCCACTCGCCTCGTTTGTGGAGGTGTTTAAGGCTGTGGAAGAGGGGCGTGCGAAATATGGCATGGTGCCGATTGAAAATAGCCATGCCGGGCGTGTGGCGGAAATTCATAACTTGTTGCCAGAAACCAGCCTTAGCATCGTCGCGGAACATATCGAGCCGATTGAGCATCATCTCTATGGTGCATCTGGCGCAACACTGGCGAATGTGAAGGACGTTTACTCGCATCATCAGGCGCTGATGCAGTGCCGCAACTTTATTCACGAGCATCAACTTGCGGAGCATATCCACGGTAACACCGCCACGGCAGCGCATGACGTGGCGCAATGGGGTGACAAAAGCAAAGCGGCGATTTGCTCGGCGCTCGCGGGCGAATTATATCAGCTCACCAAACTGGCGGATGGGATTCAGGATGCAAATGACAACGCAACGCTATTTGTCACCATCGCGCGTGAACCGGTGGACCCCGACCCGGCGGACGGCAAAGTGCTGACGAGTTTATTCTTCACCGTGCGCAATATTCCGGCGGCGCTCTATAAATCCCTCGGCGGGTTCGCGACGAACGGGGTGAATATGCTCAAGCTCGAGAGCTATATTCAGGCAGGCACGGGCAGCGCGCAGTTTTTCATGACGTTCGAAGGCCACCCGCGCCAGCGTCCAGTGCAGCTCGCGATTGAGGAGCTCGGCTTTTTCACGCAGAAAGTAACGGTGCTCGGCGTCTACCCAGCGGATAAGAAACGCGGCTAGCTGACAATCTCCCAGCTACCATCCGGCTGACGGCAGGCTTGGCCGTAACTGTCTTGCAGGAGGTTGTTCACCATCACCTTGGCCTGGTATTCACGGCAGTAGCGGCCATCGTTGGCGCTGGTCACGCGTCCTGGTGTGACGGAGTAAGCGCCGTTCGTGCCCGGGCGATTCAGTAACACTTGCGAACCCGGTTCGGCATATTCAAACGCCTCATAGGCAGCCGGCGTCATCAGCGCGGATTGGAAATAATAGTTCGGTGCATAATAGCGCGGGAAGGGTGTGTGGTAGACAACCATCTGAGGCGCCATGAAGTGATGGGCATGATGTTGCCATGGGCGATGGAATCCGCCACCGCCATAACCGTAATACGGTGCAGGGAATGTGCCGCTGCTATAGCTGAAGGAAACCTGCGGCTGGTTCGATCCGTGATGATGAAACGGATCTGCCATTGCGCTGCTTGCACTCACGAGCGATGCGGCGAGGGTGGTGAAAAGAACGGTGCGTTTGAACCAAGACATAAAAGCCTCATAGTGGTTGCGTGAGCAGAACATATCAACGCAAGCTGATGCCGGCCTGAAGGATTGCATTTTTTTTGTCGGGCGTTATATAGAGGGCATGGAAAAATCGTTATTGCCCGAACCGCTGGCGAACGGATACGCCAAGTTCCGCGAATTTAAATATGCCCGCCATGCGCAGCGCTATATGGAGCTGGCAGTCAAAAACCAGAGGCCGCAGACGATGGTGATCGCATGCTGCGATTCACGCGCGGCGCCGGAAACCATTTTCGATGCCTCCGCCGGAGAGTTATTCGTGGTGCGCAACGTGGCAAACCTTGTGCCGCCCTACGCGCCGGACGGTGAACGCCACTCCACCAGTGCCGCGCTCGAGTTTGCGGTGCATGGCCTCGGCGTACGTAACATCGTGGTGATGGGGCATGGACGCTGCGGTGGTATCGCGGCGGTGTCGGGCACATCCAGCCCGCTCTCCAAAAGCGACTTCATTGGCAAATGGATGTCGGATGTGGAAGAGGTGGTCAAAGGTGTGCCCTGCCCCGAAGGGTGTAGTGAGCACGACCATTTGACGCTTATCGAGCGCAAGAGCGTGGTACATTCGCTGGAGAACCTGCATACCTTCCCCTGGATCAGCGCGCTGGAGGCCAAGGGTGAGATAACACTCATTGGCGCGTGGTTCGACGTGGCGCTCGGCGTGCTGCATGTCTTTGATGCAGAAAAAAATACGTGGGTTGCGGCTTAGTATTGCCATAAAAATAAAAAACGCGACGTTGTGAAACGCCGCGTTTTTTTATGAGGCGGAAAGCTGTTGTTACGCCGCTTTTTCCTCGTTACCAATACCCAGCATCTTGAGCTTGCGGTGCAGCGCCGAGCGCTCCATTCCCACAAAGTTGCTGGTCTTGCTGATATTGCCGCCGAAACGGTTGATCTGCGCGGCGAGATATTGCTTCTCGAACGTCTCACGTGCTTCACGCAGCGGCATCGACATAATATCGGTCGAAAGCTCGGGACGCATCACGGTGATGTTCGAATCGATCAGCTCCGGCGGTAGCGAATCGGCGGTGATTTCGCCATTCGCACCCACTTGCGCCATGATAATCAGCCATTCCATCACGTTGCGCAGCTGGCGCACGTTGCCTGGCCAGTTATAGGATTGCAGCACTGCGAGGGCGTCTTCGCCCAACGCACGCGTCGCCATGCCCATCGCATCCGCCGCGCGCTTGAGGAAGTGTGTGGAGAGTGCAGACACATCATCGCGACGCTCGCGCAGCGTAGGCATGCGCAGGGGCACCACGTTGAGGCGGTAATACAGGTCTTCGCGGAAGCGGCCAGCGCTGATTTCTTCCTGCAGGTCTTTGTTGGTTGCAGCGATCACGCGCACGTCGACGCTCACGCGCTTGTTGCCGCGCACGCGCTCAAACGATTGCTCCTGAAGGGCGCGCAGCAGGCGTCCTTGCGTTTCCATATGCATGTCGGCCACTTCGTCGATGAACAACGTGCCGCCATGTGCCCGCTCCAGCAGGCCGAGTTTCTCGGCGCCGCCGTTGGGGTTGGTGTCTTCGGTGCCGAACAGCTCCGCCTCGATGCGCGAGGGGGTGAGTGCGGCGGCGTTGAGCACGACAAATGCTGCATGGCCACGCATCGAGCGTGAATGGATGAGGCGGGCGATGAGCTCCTTACCCGTACCCGGCGCGCCGGTGATCAGCACGCGGGAATTGGTCGGCGCGACTTTCTCCACCGTTTGGCGCACGGTGTTGATGGCAGCGGAATTACCGATCAGCTCGCTTTCATTGCCGCCGCGCTTTTTCAGCTCGATATTTTCGTGACGAAGTTTCGCTGCTTCCAGCGCTCGTTTAACGATGATCATCAGGCGTTCAGCAGTGAAGGGTTTTTCGATATAGTCATACGCACCCATGCGGATGGCGCTGACTGCTGTTTCGATGTTGCCATGGCCGGAGATCATAACGACTGGCACATGGGCGTATTTTTTCTGCACGATTTCAAGAATGCCCAGACCATCGAGTTCCGAGCCTTGCAGCCAGATGTCGAGGATGATGGCGGAGGGAACGCGCTCGGCGAGGGACTTCAGCGCGCGGTCGGAATTGTTGGCGACGCGGACGTTATATTTCTCATCCGTCAAAATGTCAGAAATGAGGGAGGTAATGTCGGATTCGTCATCAATGACAAGGATATCTGCAGCCATGAGTAGCAACCTTCTCGCGTTTTATTATGTTTCACTTAATTGCTTGCGAAGCGTGCCATTTTTTGCTGTTGCCCAAAAGTTACATAGCCGCGCCAAGTTTGGCAAGCATTAATTTTTATGGGGGGTGTGATTTTTTTCACTACCGTATCTGGTAGCAAGGCACATCCACGGCCTGTGGCGGATTTACAACGGTCTGGCGGCGTGCTAACGCGGGAAAACTACCGTCACACACGCCCACCGTTCTCACGGTTTGATAGGGTGAGGGTACCTTTATGTTCCTCTACCGTGCGCTTGACGCTTCCATTAACAATTCGTGGTGGATTAGTAACGGTTGGCTTGAATGTCTGTTTCACGTAAACGCCCAGTCAACGGTGAGAAGCAACGGCAGTGGTGCGCCTATAAGGATAACAAAGCAGGATGGGTGCGATGAGGATGAGTGGTGCGATGACGAGTCCCGCCTGATTCAAATCACTGATCAGAAATGGGAGTATCCACAGCAGATAGAGGCTGATGCGGCGACTGTTTCCGGGGGCGTCGATCAATACGGCGCACGCATAGGCTGTGACGGTCATATCGTAGCCGTGCGCATAAGGTGTGGAAAGTAAGGTGAGCATAGTGGTGATGGCAAGTTTTATGGGGAGCGTCACCTCGTCGTTGCGCCATAATTTCCATGCAGCACCCACGCAGCCGAGCGTTACCACGCCCTGTAGCATGTAGGAAATGCCGATAGAAAGCCCGAGATCGCGCAGTGCATAAAATAGAGTCACCGACAGCAGCATCCCAGGTTGTGGGTGCGGGCATTCCATTAACTGCGTCATGAAGGGCACGGTATTCATGACCCATAAATACCAGATATGTGAACCGAACCAGATGGTCGTCACTGTTCCCATCGCGAGCATGGTGAGCGCGGCGAATGCAAGAGCGTGCCAGTTGCGGGTGGCAAGCAGTGCTATGCCTGCGATCAGGCATAAATGCGGTTTAATGGTAAGAATGCCAAGCAACAGACCTGCCAGCATCGGGCGTGGGCGCGCCCAATAGAGACAGCCCAGTAGCAAAAAGGCCGTTAGCGCGCCGTTTTGTCCAATCATGATGCTAGTAATCATTGCAGGAGAAAAAAGGATGAGAATACGGTGTTTTACATCCATTTTCTGTAGATACAGAAAGCCAAGCAGCAGTGCCCATGTTCCTGCAGACCAGAGGAGGTAGGCCGTGCGCATATGCAGCAGTGAAAGCGGTGCGCCAAGCAAAAGCATGTGGGGAGGATAGCTCCACTCGTGATGTCCAAGCGTGGCATAAAAAAAACCGTTCAAAAATGCGCGATAGCGCGGGATTTCGAAAAGCGTTTCAAGCTGGCCGGAAATTGCCAGAGTCCCGCCCACCCAGAGATTGGTGAAATCCCATTCCGGCAGTTTCTGGTTGAGCAGGGAGATGCCCGAAGCATCCAGTGTCCATTGAAGTGAAATCACATGAGCGACCCACGTGTAGAGAAACGCCGTGATCATCATCACGAAGAGCTGCAGTGCGAGTCTATCGTATTTTTTCTGGTAAAACTGCATGGTTTTTTTTGGCCTCAGCTGCGCATAAAAACGATGGTTACACGCGCCCCGCCGCTCTCGCGGTTGCTGAGGGTGAGGGTGCCTTTATGTTCCTCTACCGTGCGCTTGACGATGGCAAGGCCGAGGCCGGTGCCTTTGGCGCGGGTGGTGACGTAGGGCTCGGTGAGCGTGGTGATTTTATCCGCCGGGAAGCCTGCGCCCGTATCTTCGACTATCAGGGTGATGGTTTTTTCATCCGTCGTGAGGGTGATGGTGATTTCCTTGCGTTCTGCCGACTCAAGCGCTTCCGCCGCGTTTTTGAGGATGTTGAGCAGCGTTTGGCCGAGCTGTGCCTCGTCGCACATCAGGGTGACGGGTGTGTTTGGTAATTGTTGTATATAGCGGATTTCCGGATGCGTCGTTTGTGCGGAGAACACCGCTTTTTTCACGATGGCGACGAGATTCTCTTCCGCAAAGACCGACATCGGCAGCCGCGCATAAGTCACAAATTCCTCAACCATCCGGCCGATGTCGCGCACATGACGAGAAATGGTGTCGAGGTATTTGTCGAAGGATTCGCGCTCCTCGCTGCCTTCGCCGGGCGCGAATTTTTTGCGGATGCGCTCGGCAGAAAGCGTAATCGGTGTGAGTGGGTTTTTGATTTCATGGGCGATGCGGCGCGCCACATCGGCCCAGGCGGCGCTGCGCTGTGCCGAAACAAGCGCGGAGATATCATCGAACGTGACGATATAGCCCTCGATCAGGTCGCCCAGCCGCTCGGCAGTAACTTGCACATGCAGCGTGCGCCGCATCTCGCCATTCAAAATCACCACATCGGCGCTGGCGAGTTTATCTGGCTTCGCCTGCGCCGCTTGCATCAGCGGTGCAATGTCCGGCAGAATCTCGGCGATGGGCAGCTTTATCAGGCTGCCTTCGCGCCCCAGCAAATCGAGCGCGATGCGGTTGTTGAGCGTGACGCGCTGTGCATTGTCGAGTGCAATAATCCCCGCCGAAACACCCGAGAGTACGGCTTCGGTAAAGCGGCGGCGTTCGTCGATAGTACGGGTTGCGTCCATCAGGTCGCGGCGCTGTGCTTCGAGCTGCCCGGTCATGCGGTTGAAAGTACGTCCGAGATTGCCGATTTCGTCGTCGAGCCGCCCCTCTGGCACTTTGATCGTATAATCGCCGCTGCGCACACGCTCGGTAGCCCCCATCAGCGCCCGTAGTGGTTCAATAAGCCGTACCGCCAGCATCATTCCTGCCCAAAGCGACGCAAGCAATACCAGCAGTGCCATCAGGATGAACACAATGAGAAACTGCTCCTGCAGTTGCGAGAGCTGCTTATCAAGCGTGTGATATTCATTCACGGTTTGCAGTGCCGTCTGCATATGGTCGAGCACATTCGGGTCTACCATCCGCACAATCATGAGATAGAGATCCGGGTGCGTTGAGATTTTGACTACAGCTTGGATTTTGTCTTTATCATCTCCGAAAATGGCGACTTCGCCACTATCTGCGCGGCTCATTACCGCTTCGGGCAGGCGTTCGAACATCAACGAGAAGCTAAGACCTGAGCGTGCCACCACGATGGAGCGATCCATCACAATTGCCTCGGTGAGATGCCGCTCATCACTCTGTTCGGTGAGCAGTGCAGAGAACGCCTCCGGGTTGCTGAATATCAGCGGCAAATGGTCGTGCAGTGATTGGCCGATGGTGATAGCCTCGTTGCGGATAGATTCTTTATGTTCATCAATATAGGCGCGCGAGATGCTGACGGAGTTCTCAAGCGCGCTGACGACCTGTGTATCAAACCACGACTTAATCCCGATGTTGAAAAAGAGGATGGAGAAGGTTGCCACCACCAGTGTCGGTAAAATCGCGATGGCCGAGAACATAAGGATGATCCGCGATTGCAGGCGGGTGCCAAGCACGCCGTCATGCGCACGTTTCCACAGCAGCTTGGCGCGTTGGGTTACCGCATAGGCCACCACCAGCAGCAGTAGCGCCAGCACAAGCAGTGCAGAAAGCATGGTTAAATGCGGGGTCATGAGGGGGATGAGCTTCATCCGCGCCTGCACGATGAGGCCGATGAGTGCAAGGAACAGTACACCCGTGACAATTGCCAACAGCTTGCCGCCACGCATGCGGTAATGCGCGCGCGCTTCCTTCATGAAGGAGCTGTGGGCGGGGATGGTCTCGGCAGTGCTCATAGGAAAATTCCATAGCTGAAACGGGGAGTGGGGGCTAGTGAAACTGCGTTATCGGGTGGATTTAACCTCGCGTAGCCTTCCATGGCGAGCCCGAAGGGAGGGGGTCAGCGGCAAAGCGGCGTAGGGGGTGATACCCCCTTCAATAAACCTACTCACTCGCCTCAATCTTCTCCGTCACCCGGGTGGTGTAGCCCTTGTCGAGGAGGCCGTCATAGAAGCTGCGGATGGCTTCTTTGACGAGGGCGGGGTCGGTCATGCGGTTGACATTCTGGCGGTATTCCGCGCCGGAATGCAGGCCCGACGAATACCAGCCGATATGTTTACGCGCCACGCGCACGCCGTTCACGGTGCCGTAGAGATTCAGGATTTCTTCGTAATGGTTGAGCACAATATCGCGCTGCGCGGCCAGCGATGGCTCCTCCGCGCGGATGCCTTTGAGATGCGCGCAGGCCTGCGCCACAAACCACGGGCGGCCATAGGAGCCGCGGCCAATCATCACCCCATCCGCGCCACTTTCCGCGAGCGCGCGGTCAACATCCGCGAGGCTGGTGATATCGCCGTTGACGATGACTGGCAGGCGCACCGCGTCTTTCACACTGCGCACAAAGCCCCAATCCGCGCTGCCCTTATACATCTGGCAGCGTGTGCGGCCGTGGATGGTGATGAGCTTGATCCCCACATCCTCGGCGATTTTGGCGAGCTTCGGCGCGTTGAGGCTGTTATGATCCCACCCCATGCGCATTTTCAGGGTGACGGGGATTTTCACCGCCTTCGCCGTCGCTTCCAGAATCCGCGCGGCGAGGCCTTCCTCGCGCATCAGCGCGCTGCCCGCCATGCCGTTGACCACCTTTTTCACCGGGCAGCCGAAATTGATGTCGATGATATCCGCCCCGCGCTCTTCGTTCAGGCGTGCGGCTTCGGCCATAATTTCCGGGTCGCAGCCCGCAAGCTGCACGGAAAACGGCCGCTCCGTCACGGGGGATTGCGCCATGCGCAACGCGTTACGCGTCTCGAGCACCACGGCTTTGCTGGCGATCATCTCGCTCACCACCAGCCCCGCGCCGAAGCTTTTCACCAGCTGGCGAAACGGCAAATCACTCACCCCCGTCATCGGCGCGAGAATGGCATTGTCAGTGAGGGTAATGTCACCAATGCGGATGGGCGGCAGTTCGCGGCGCTGTGCGGGGTTTTCCATAGGCCGGGGCTTATAGCCTAGGCCGATGGTGGGGGCAAGGGGGATGGTTAACGTAGGAGACTCGTCTGAGAAGTAGAGGCATATTCGCCGTTCATGCGTTCTGACCATGAGCTGTCTTTGCTATGTTTATGTGAAAAAGCGCGGTATGCCATCATTCCTCCTCCGAGAAGAGCAACGCCAGCGATTAGCGCAATATTGGTTTTGCCAAGACCCGCAATCGTCTTTTCGGTTGTTGTGTTCGGTATGTGCGGGCTCACAGAAGATGTAGATACTGTTTGTCCAGTATTTTTAACTTTACTCATTATTTTCTCAAACAGCTCTTCGGCTTGCCATACTTTGCTTTCATGTGGGCCGTAACCATTGCGTAGAGGGATGCCTTTAATTGCCGCAATTTCATTTTCTATTGCCACCGCAGGCGCCTCTATTTCTTTTACATAGTTTTGAAACTTTCTGGATTTATGAAGTTGCTCGTGGATTGCTGCTTGGTCGGAGAGCAAATTATCAACGTATTGTCTAACATGCGCATGTTTTTCAGTTTCACTCAGCCCTACAATTTTTGACTTTAATGCTTTGCCGGACTCCTTCCATTTCTGTTCATAAGGTTTTGCCAGCTCTTGAAACATGGCTGTTGGAGATTGATGCCAGTGGCCGGGCTGCCCTACATGTACAAGCTCGTGACCAATCACTTGTTCGTAGCATATTTTGTGAGTCGTGCCCTGAGAGTCCAAGATATGTGATTTCTCAATCTGGTTAATGTTTAGATGAATCAGGTTACCAGAAGCACGCTCGGTGCGGCCTGAAAGAGAAACATTAATAATGGTGGGTTTACCCTGACGTTCGTAGGCACGCTTAAGAAGCTCCTTTCCTTTTCCGTTGAATTCATCTGAGATGAGCCAGTTTATCGCTTCTTGTACTCTGGTTAATTTCTCAGCAGGAGCATCCCCTTGAATTTTGTATAACTGCTCAACCGCTTCAGGCGCAGTAAATATTCCATCGGCGGATGGCGAGAGTAGATCCTTAGCTAGTTTGGCTAGTTTTTCTCTGAGTTTTTTCATTTTTCTGCTGGTTGAGTGGTTTAGATTACTACGTGAGTATAGCACACATGGTAACGCTCCGAATAATGACAGTTTTATGACAACTGCTTGCCGCCGCTAGAATATTGATTTATAGGGATGTTTATGATGACCCAACCCCGCATATACGCCCTCATTGTCGCCGCTGGAACGGGTAGCCGTGCCGGGGGGGATCTGCCGAAGCAGTATCACGCGCTGGGTGGGCGGGCGATGCTGCGCCATAGTGTGGAGGCGCTGCTGCATCATCACGCCATCGCGGGCGTGCAGGTGGTGATTCATCCGGAGCATTACGATCTCTACGCGCAGTCGGTCGATGGGCTGGCGCTGCTGCCGCAGGTCTATGGCGGGTCGGAGCGGAGCGATTCCGTGCGCGCGGGGCTGAACGCGCTCGCTCCCCACCAGCCGGATTATGTGCTGATTCACGACGCCGCGCGGCCGTTTTTATCGCATGCGGTGCTCGACGCGCTCATCGCTAAATTATCGCCCGACGGCGCTGCCGTCCCGGCGCTGGCGGCGGCGGATACGCTGCGTCGCCACGTGGCGGGTGGTTGGGAGGAAATCCCGCGCGCGGGGGTGATGCGCATCCAGACGCCGCAAGCATTTCCGTTTGCGGCACTGCGTGCCGTGGCAAGTGGTCAGTGTCATGTGACAGGAAAAGTGAATGCACCTGTCACCTGTCACCCATCACCTGCCACATTTACGGACGATGCCGCGCTGTGGCTTGCTGCCGGGTTCGCGCTCGACTATGTTCACGGCAGTGAGGAGTTGCGCAAAGTGACGACAGCAGAAGATATCGCATGGGCAGAAAAGAAATTTACCGCCTCCACGCGCAGCGTGGTGGGGATGGGGTATGATGTGCACGCGCTGGTGCCCGCAGGCGAGGAGGGGGTGATTCGCCTCGGCGGGGTGGAGATCGTGAACGCGCATAAGCTGCACGGCCATTCAGACGCGGATGTGGTGCTGCATGCGATTGTCGACGCGCTGCTCGGCACGGTGGCGGAGGGCGATATCGGCAGCCATTTCCCGCCGACTGATGCGCGCTGGAAAGGCGCGGATTCACGTGTGTTTATGGAGGAGGCGCGGGCGCGCGTTGCGGCGCATGGCGGGGTGATCTCGCATGTGGATGTGACGATTATCGCCGAGCGGCCGAAGGTGGCGCCGCATCGTGACGCCATGCGCGCGGCGATTGCGGTGATGCTGCATGTGCCCATCGCGCGCGTGAGTGTGAAGGCGACGACGACCGAAAAACTCGGCTTCACTGGTCGCGAAGAAGGCATCGCGTGTCAGGCTGTCGCCACCGTTTCACTGCCGGAGATGTAACATGAGCAAACGCACACTCGCCACGATGTATGGGGTTGGTCTCAGCAAATTCGCGCCGGGGACGATGGGGTCGCTGGTCGCGGCACTGCTGGCCTATCCGTTGCTGATGCAGGCCGATGGCTGGCGCTGGTTGCTGCTCGGTGCGGCGCTGCTCACGGTGCTCGGCACACTGAGTGCGGAGCGCTACATGAAATCGCAGAAAACGCATCACGACCCGAGCGAGATTGTGGTGGATGAATGGGCGGGGCAGTGGCTCACCTACGCGATTTTCCCGGCCTATACGGTGTGGATTGGCGAGGGTGACCCCTCGGGCATGATGCTCGCCACGGAGCAGCAGATTCTGACGCATCTCGTCGCCGGATTTTTTCTGTTTCGGCTGTTCGATATTTTAAAGCCGTGGCCGATCTCGCTCGTCGATCGCAAGGTGAAAGGCGGGTTTGGGGTGATGGTCGATGATCTGGTTGCTGCCATTCCTGCTGCCTGCGCATTGTTCGCGGTCGATAGTTATGTGCTCGTCGCCACGCGCGGGTTTGTATAAATGTTCACGCCTGAACTTCTCCGCACTGCCGAAATTATCCTGCAATCCGCGCGTCAGCGGCGGATGGTGCTGGCGGCGGCGGAGTCCTGCACCGGTGGATTACTTTCGGCACTGCTCACCGAAATTCCCGGCAGTTCGGATGTATTTACGCATGGGTTCATTACCTATGCCAACGCGGCAAAAACGGGGATGATCGGCGTGGATGCATCGCTGATTAAAACCCATGGCGCGGTGAGTGAGCTGGTCGCTATCGCTATGGCCGAAGGCGCGCGGCTTGCAGCCGAGGCGGATATTTCGATTGCGGTCACGGGCATCGCGGGCCCCGGCGGCGCAACGGCGAGCAAGCCCGTGGGGCTGGTGCATCTCGCCAGCGCGCGTAAGGGTTTCAGCACGCTTCATGCGCGTCATGTGTTTTCAGGAAATCGCGCAGAGGTGCGGCTGCAAGCCGTTAGCGCTGCGCTTGATTTGCTGCAGCGGCAGTTCTGCCGTTAGGCATTATTTCTTCTTTTTCGCAGCAGCTTTTTCGCGGAAGCCTGCAGCCCATTTTTCTTTCTGCTCCTGACGGCTGCGTGCCAAGCCGAGTGCATCGGCAGCGACGTCTTCGGTGATGACGGAACCTGCCGCAATCATTGCGCCGTTGCCGATGGTGACGGGGGCGACGAGCGCGCTGTTGCTGCCGACGAAGACACCGCGGCCGATGTCGGTTTTATATTTGTTGTAGCCATCGTAATTGCAGGTGATGGTGCCTGCACCAATATTCGCTTCGACACCCACGTGCGCGTCGCCAATATAGCTGAGATGGCTGATTTTTGCGCCTTCTTCGACGGTACTTTTTTTGATTTCGACGAAGTTGCCGATCTTGACGTCTTCCGCTAGCACGGTGCCTGGGCGCAGCCGCGCGAAGGGGCCGACCGTTGCATTGACACCGATCGTCGCGCCCTCGATATGCGAAAACGCCTTGATATGCGCGCCGCTGGCGATGCGCACGCCGGGGCCGAAAAACACGTTCGGCTCGATCAGCACATCTGGCTCGATGAGCGTATCAAGCGCGAAGAACACGCTGTCCGGATCGATCAGCGTCACGCCCGCTTCCATATGTTTCTGCCGCGCACGGTATTGGAAAATCGCCTCCGCGGTGGCGAGCTCGCTGCGCGAATTCACGCCGAGCACTTCGTCCTCATCCGCCTCCACCGCGACGGCGCGATGGCCAGAAGCGCGGGCAAGCGCGACCACATCCGTGAGGTAATATTCCTTCTTCGCGTTGTCGTTTTTCACCTGTGCCAGCAGCTTCCAGGCGAGGCTGCCACGCAGCGCCATCACGCCGGAATTGCAGAGTTCAATGGCGAGTTCGTCCTCGTTTGCATCCTTTGCTTCGACAATGCGTTCGAGCTGCCCATCATCTCCCAGCACGAGGCGGCCATAGGCGCCTGCATCCTCCGGAATAAAACCAAGAACGGCGACAGCGCATTGCTTGTCGTCATCCAGCGCGGCGAGCAGTTGGCCGATGCTTTCCGGCGTCAGCAGTGGTGTGTCACCGTAGAGAATCAGCAGATTGCCTTCGAGTTCACCAAGCGCTGAGCGCCCTGCCAGTACCGCATGCGCGGTGCCGAGCTGTTCTTTCTGAATCCCAACGTCGATGTCGCCTCCGGCGGCGCGGGCGGCGGCGGCGACATCCTCCATGCCCGGTGCGGTGACGAGCGCAATCGGCGCGCAGCCCACATCCAGCGCTTGATATACGCTATGCGCCACCATGGGAAAGCCTGCCACTTCGTGCATCACCTTCGGCAGGCGCGATTTCATGCGGGTGCCTTTACCCGCCGCAAGGATGAGCGCAGCAACAGGGGTGGGGTCTGGATTAGCCATGAAAACCTCGTGAATTGTTGGCGCGATGATGTTATGAAGAGTACGGATAGTCAAGGGCGGTTCGCGCCAATGTGGGGAGAGCGGTTATGCAAGAGGGATTATTGCCAGTCATCACGCTGGTGGCAGGTGGCGCAATGGGGTTTGTGGTCGGGCGCATGCTCACGAAGTTACATCGGCCGGAGGGTGAAAGCGCCGCACTCGCGCAAGCCGCCACGAAAATGGAAGCGCTGGAGAAAGACATTCGCGATTACGCGGTGAAGGTCGCGACGCTCGACACCGAAAAAACCGCGCTGGGTGAGCGTTTGCAAGACCAGCAGAATTACGTGAAGCAGATTCAGGAAGAATTCCAGACGCGGTTTGAAAACCTCGCGCAGAAAATTTTTCACGAGAAAAGCGAGCAGTCGAAAAAGAACCTGCAGGAAATTCTGAACCCGCTGAAAGAGGATTTGAGCGGCTTCAAGAAACATATCAGCGAATCTTTCGGCAACCACGCGAAGGAGCAGTTCGCACTGAAAAACGAAATCGAAAATATCGTGAAGGTGAGCAACCAGATGCGCTTCCAGACCGAGAGCCTGACCAAAGCGCTCAAGGGCGACGTGAAGGCGCAGGGCAGCTGGGGCGAGGTGATGCTAGAGCGGATTTTAGAATCCGCCGGGCTGCGCAAAGGCGAAGAATATATTCCGCAAGCGGCGGGCATGGGGCTGAAACACCCGGAAGATGGCCGCACGCAGAAGCCGGATTTCATCATCAAGCTGCCGGAAAATAAACACGCGATCATTGATTCCAAAGTGTCGCTCACCGCCTATGAGCGTTTCTGTGCGGAGGAAAATGAGGCCGCGCGCGCAACGCATCTCACGCAATTCTTACAATCTGTCAAAGCGCATGTGAAGGGGCTGGAGGAGCGGCGCTATCAGGACACCGAAGGGCTCAACACGCCCGATTACGTGATGATGTTTATGCCCATCGAAGGCGCCTATGCGCTTGCGATGCAGCAGGACGGCGAGCTGCACAGCTATGCGTGGGATCGGAAGATCATCATCGTCTGCCCCAGCACCTTGTTCGCGATTCTGAAAATCATCGCCTCGATGTGGAAGCTGGAGCGGCAGAATAAAAACGCCGATGAAATCGCCCTGCGCGGCGGGCGGCTCTATGACAAAGTGGTCGGTTTCGTCAGCGACATGGTGAGCCTAGGAAAGCGTCTTGACGCGGCGCAGAGCGAGTATAGCGAAGCGTTTGGTAAACTCTCCAAAGGCACGGGCAACATTCTGCGTCAGGCGGAGCAGCTGAAAGAATTGGGTGTCAAAAATTCAAAAACCCTGCCGCAAGGATTGGTGAGTGATGAGGCGGAAGTGTTGAGCATTGCGAAAGAGGATGCGGCCTAATACGCCAGCCGTGCATTCAGCGCTGCGCTGAGCGTGCCGTCGTCCATGTAATCCAGCTCGCCGCCCATGGGGATGCCGTGGGCGAGGCGGGTGGTTTTCACCGGCAGCTCGGCCACGCGCTCGGCGACGTAATGCGCGGTGGTTTGCCCGGCAACGGTGGCGGAGAGGGCGAGGATGAGTTCCTTCACTTCATCCATTTTGACGCGTGCGATGAGCGGTTCGATGCGTAGCGCGTCCGGCCCGCGACCATCGATGGCGGAAAGAGTGCCGCCGAGCACATGGTAGCGGCCACGGAAGGCGCGCGAACGCTCCATCGCCCACACATCGGCGACGTCTTCCACCACGCAGATGACGGATGCATCGCGCGCCGCGTCGCTGCAGATGAAGCAGGGGTTTTGTTCATCGAGCGCGCCACATGCGTCGCAGGTTTTTACTTTCTCTAGCGCGTTCGACAGCGCGCTCACTAGTGTGGGGATGCGCTTGTTGCGGTCGCGTAGAATGTTGAGCGCCAGCCGCCGCGCCGAACGCGGCCCCACGCCCGGCAACTTCGCGAGTTCGGAAATCAGTTGTTCGATAACGCTGGTGGCCATACTAGAAAGGAAGTTTCAACCCAGCAGGCAGACCCATGCCGCCGGTAATGCTGCCCATGGCGTCGGCCAGCGCCCCATCCGCCTTATCTTTCGCGTCGCGATGGGCGAGCACGATGAGGTCTTCGAGCATGTCTTTTTCGTCGGCGTTCATGAGTGACGCATCGAGCGCGATGCGCACCATGTGCCCTTTGCCGGTGAGGGTGATTTTCACCGCGCCGCTTGCCGCAACGCCTTCAAACTCGCGCGCTTCCATCTCGCTTTGCAGTTCGCCGAGCTTGGATTGCATTTGCTGGGCTTGTTTCATCATTTTGGCGATGTTCATATTTTTTGTCCTTACTTATTGGGAATAAAATCGATGACCGTGGCGCCCTCGAACATGCCGAGCACGGCTTGGACTTTGGGGTGGCTGGCGGCGTAGTCGCGTTGTTGTTTCAGTGCGGCGGCGCGCTGTTCGCGAATGCTTGGCTCGGCCTCGTCCGCATGGGTGTTGAGGAGGAGGTTCCAGCTGGCACCCGTCCATTCCCGCAGATGACGGGCGATGCGCGCCGGCACATCCGCACCGATATGTGCGGTGGGTTTCACTTCGATGCGCCCGGCTTCAAACTTCACGAGGCGCATGTCGTTGATGAGGCTCGCGGCGAGGATTGCTTCGCGCTTTTGTTCGAACAGCTGCACCACATCGAGGAAGGAATGCACCTCGTGCATCACCTGTGGTTCCATTTTCGGTGCAGCAGCGGTCGCAGCGCCACCACCCATGCTCATGACGGTGCTGCCGGTCGCAGCGCTCGGTGTATTCATCATCCGCGCGCTGGCACTCTCTGTCATCGGGTGAACGGAGGGAGCTGCGTGCACGGGCGCAGCGGGGCGCGGTGCAGTGCTTTGCGCTGGAATGTTACCGCTCTGCACGCTGCGCACCAGCTCAGCGGGTGTCGGCAGAGCCGAGGCATGGGCGAGGCGGACGAGAATCATCTCGAGCGTGGCGGCCGCCTGATCGGCATGGCGCATTTCGTCCGCGCCTTTGGTGAGGATCTGCCAGGCGCGGGTGAGGGCGGGCACGGAAAGTTCCGCCGCCATGTCCCGCGCGAGGGCTTGCTCGGCAGGCGAGTAATTGAGGTTCACCGCCAGTGCAGGCGCGACGACGATGCGGGTGAGGTAATGGGTGATGTCGAGCAAGTCCGACAGCAGCATGGATGGGTCGGCACCTTGCAGGTGCAGCTTCTGTGCGGCGGAGAGGGCGGATTCGATTTCGCCGGAGAAAATCTTTTTCATCAGGTCGAAGACCTGGGTTTTATCCGCAAGGCCGAGCATGTCGCGCACGGAATTTGCCTTGATGGCGACGTTGCCCTCGGCATCCGTATGCATGGCAATCGCTTGGTCGAGCAGCGAGAGCGAATCACGCACGGAACCTTCGGCAGCGGCGGCGATGAGCGTCGCACAATCCGCAGGCAGGGCGATGGATTCACGCCCAGCGACGCTGACAAGATGCGCGGAGAGTTCGTCCATCTCCACGCGCTTCAGGTCGAAGCGCTGGCAGCGCGAGATAATGGTGACGGGGATTTTGCGGATTTCCGTCGTCGCAAAAATGAACTTCACATGCGGCGGCGGTTCCTCCAGCGTCTTCAGAATCGCGTTGAACGCGCTCTTACTCAGCATGTGTACTTCATCGATGATGTAGACTTTGTAGCGCGCGTTGGTGGGGGCGTAGCGCACCGAATCAATCAAATCGCGCATATTGTCGACGCCGGTGTTGCTTGCGGCATCCATCTCGACGACATCCACATGGCGGTCTTCCGCGATGGCGATGCAGTTGGCGCACACGCCGCAGGGGGTGGTGGTTTCTTCGCCGTTGCCATCCGCCCCGATGCAGTTGAGGCCGCGCGCGATGATGCGCGCCGTGGTGGTTTTGCCGATGCCGCGAATGCCGGTGAGCAGGAACGCATGCGCAATCCGCCCACTCGCAAACGCGTTGGTCAGGGTGCGCACCAGCACCTCCTGACCGATGAGATCGGCGAAGGTCTGCGGGCGGTATTTACGGGCTAATACTCTGTACATGGCGGGTAGACTAGAGAGTCGCGTCGCCAGAGTCGAGCGAGGAGTGTGAGTTATTCAGAGGGGAATAAGGTGGCTGGCGGACGACCCAACGGCGTATTCAATACGGTTGCTGCCTCTCGGCCCTGGCCGGGTTTTCGAAAACCGTCGCCCGCCGCCAGCCGGGGGAATATGTAGGGGCAATGGCGCGCGGGCGCAAGGGGGTTTAACGATGAGCTGCGTTTTTTGGTTTAGCAGCAACCTCTTTGGGCGTTACGGCGGCGAGATAGGGCTGAAGTTCCGTTAATCCCGATACCGCAAGCCCCCGCAGAATTCGTGCATCATGGATTTCAATAAAATCGCCAAACAAGGGGGACACAGCCGCAAGAGGAGATTTTTTGCGTTGGATATGGGTTGGGTTAAAGACTTCAAGAAGTGCATTTTGTGCCTCGTTCAAGGCTGCGCCACTGATTTTTAACTTTAAATTTTTGACAGTATAGGTTTTGCCTTCGTTTAGAGCATTTTGCCCATTGAGAAACACTGCTTCTTGAGCAGGCCCGTGTGTGCTGTACTGGACTCCATCCAAGGCAGCAGATTCAACTGATATATCCAGTTTTCCGGCGGCGCTTAATCTGTTCAGCAATAGGGCGACTTTATCGGATTCGCCTAACGCGATGGGGGCCAGAGGGAGATTCCCATCATATCGGCGGCCTCCTGAGGTTTGATTTTTTGGCATGTGATGCTCCTGACTCTTTGTTTTAGAGAGTGTGTATAGACAGAATTTTAGGCTCGAAGTATGAAGATTGTGTGACAATTGAGGTGGCAACCCCAGATACAAAGCATGCTTGCCTCAGCCACACCTGCCGAAAATCTGCGCGAAAACGGTGATTCTGGGGCTGGTTTTCTTGTTTTGAGGGGGTTGGGCTGGTATTTTAACGCGCAAACACGAGAGTTTTATGGTCACACGATTGGTTTCCGCGCTGCCGATGCCGGGCATTGTTAAACGCTATTCGAGCGAACTGGCGGCCTTCGCGCTCACTGCGCTGGCGCTGGTGGTGGCGTTGGTGCTGGTGACGTACCATGCGGGCGACTCCTCGCTGAATTATATCAGCGATGCGCCGACGCAGAATTTCCTCGGAAGTTTCGGCGCGACGTTGGCGGATATGCTGCGGCAGACGCTCGGGTTTATGAGTGTCCTCATTATTTTTGCAAGCCTTGGCTGGGCGTGGCGCCTGTTCACGCGCGACGAAACCATCCGCCTCAGCTGGCGCGTGGTGGCACTGATTGCGGCGCTGGTGAGCGGCTCCACGTTGATGGCGCTAATCGCGGCCACCAGCAATTCTGCCCCACTGGGTGAGATGAGCGGCTCCATTGGCATTCTGGTGGGCTTATGGCTGATGAATCTGATTACCGTGTGGGGCGCAATGATGCTGATGGGCACGTTGTTCCTCCTCACCCTGCCGTTTGCGCTTGGGCTTAAATTACAGGAATGGATGGCGATTCTGGCGATGTTGCAGGTGGTGGCGACCTCGGTCATGGACGGCATTCGTGCCTGCGTTGGCCTGATGCGTCGCCCCGCGCGTGAGGAAGACATCGAGGACGAGGAAGAAGACGAAGATAGCCTCGACGATGAGGATGAAGGGATCGACGAAGACGAGGAAGAGGACGAAGACGCGCTGATGGGGCCGCGGATTGATTCGCCCAAGAAAAAACGCGTCGAGGCGAAAAAGACCAAGAAGGGCGCGGATCAGGGCGCGCTCGACCTCGCGGTGCGCAAGGGCAAATACACCATGCCGAGCCTTAGCCTGATGCAGAAAGTGATCGCCAAGGGGCCGAAGCAGCTCTCCGAAGCGGCGCTGGAGCAAAATGCGCGGCTGCTTGAATCCGTACTCAAGGATTACGGCGTACAGGGCGAAGTACTGCGCGTGCGGCCGGGCCCGGTGGTGACGCTCTATGAATTCGAGCCTGCGCCGGGGATTAAATCGAGCCGGGTGATTGGCCTCGCGGATGATGTCGCGCGGTCGATGAGTGCGATTTCGGCGCGGATTTCGGTGATTACCGGGCGCAACGCACTCGGCATCGAACTGCCCAACGCGCACCGCGAAACCGTCTATATGCGCGAGATGTGCGAGGATTCGGTTTATGAAAATACGGAAGCGAAACTGCCGCTGATTCTGGGGAAAGATATTTCCGGCGAGGCGATCATCGCCGACCTCGCCAAAATGCCGCATGTGCTGGTGGCAGGGACGACCGGCTCGGGGAAATCCGTCGCCATCAACACCATGATTATGTCGCTCGTCTATCACCACACGCCGGAGCAATGTAAGTTCATTATGATCGACCCGAAAATGCTGGAGCTGTCGATTTATGACGGTATTCCGCACTTGCTCGCGCCGGTGGTGACAGAGCCGGGCAAGGCCGTCGTTGCGCTCAAATGGGCGGTGAAGGAAATGGAAAACCGCTACCGCCTGATGAGCGCGCTCAACGTGCGTAATATCGATAACTATAATAAGCGGCTCGAAGAAGCGCGCAAAAGCGGTGAAGAGCTAACCCGCAGCGTACAGACGGGGTTTGACCCGGAAACCGGCAAGCCGATCATGGAAAAGCAGCCGATGGATATGAACGCGCTGCCGTTCATCGTGGTGATTGTGGATGAGATGGCCGACCTGATGATCGTGGCGGGGAAGGAGATCGAAAGCTCCATCCAGCGCCTCGCACAGATGGCGCGTGCGGCGGGGATTCATATTATCATGGCCACGCAGCGCCCCTCGGTCGATGTGATTACCGGCGTGATCAAGGCCAACTTCCCAACGCGGATTTCGTTCCAAGTGACGAGCAAAATCGATTCGCGCACCATTCTGGGCGAGCAGGGGGCGGAGCAGCTGCTCGGTCAGGGCGACATGCTCTATATGGCGGGCGGCGGGCGCATCACGCGCGTGCATGGGCCGTTCATTTCGGATAAGGATGTGGAGAGCATCGTGAGCTATCTGCGCACGCAGGGCGAGCCGCAATATGACGCCGCCGTAACCCATGACCCTGAAGAGGAGGGCGAAAACGGCGAGATGTTCGATGAAGACGAATCCGACGCTGACCGCGCGCTCTATGAGCAGGCAAAAGAGTTCGTCATCCGCGATGGCAAGGCCAGCACCAGCTATGTGCAGCGCCGCCTGAAAATCGGCTATAACCGCGCCGCGCGTATCATCGAGAAAATGGAGCAGGAAGGCGTTGTCGGCGCCGCCAACCATGTCGGCAAGCGCGAAGTGCTGGTGAGGGAGTAGGCGGTTGCCAATCGCGGCGTAGCGCTCTATGCCTTCAGCCTCGCTTCAGGGATGCGTGGTATGACGTGTCCATCAGCAACCAAAAGGATTTTTATGCGTGCGACATGGGTGATAGTGATAGCGGTGCTTGGCGTTTGCGGGAGCATGGCGCTTGGAGCGTATGCAGAGTCGCCTGCGATGATTGCGGCGCCGGTGAACCCAGAGGTGGCGCGGGTGGAAAAATACCTGAGCGAGATCACCACCGTTTCGGCGGATTTTAACCAGACCGCGGCGGATGGCACCAAGGCGACGGGGCATTTCTTCCTGAAGCGCCCGGGCAAAATGCGCTGGCAATATGCGCCGCCCACGCCGCTGCTGATTGTGAGCGATGGCAAAGCGATAACCTATTACGACGCGGAGCTCGATCAGGTGAGCTATATCGGCGTGGATGATACGCTCGCGGGATTCCTCGCGCAGAAGGATATTCGCCTCGACAGCCCGACGACGAAACTGACGCAGTTTGAGGTGACCACCGATGGCACCATCCGCGCGACGCTGATGCAGCGTAAGAAGCCTGAAGAAGGGACGATGACGCTGGTGTTCGCCGATAAGCCGCTGGCGCTGCGTGCGATTGAAATCAAGGACGCGACGAACCAGACCTCACGCGTCGAGCTTGAGAATGTAAAATTCGGCGATGCGCTTGAGGATAAGTTATTCACATTCGACGACCCGCGCGGAAACGCTCGCAGAAAACAGAAATAATTCAATAGCTTCTCAATCTTCACACAACTGTCACACACGGGCGGGGTGGAATTTGTTATGGTGTTTTTATCGAACAAAACACCACGGAGTAGATATGCAACTCGTCCACGCTGAACTCGAAGAAGTCATGATGGCCATGGTCGGCCTTGAGACGATGGCGTATATCAAGCCGGAGCTGGATGCGGGTGCGACGAACTATGCGGTGTATGCGGCCGACGGCACCAAGCTCGCCACCTTCGATTCCATGGAAAGCGCGTATTACAACACGGTGCGCCACAACCTCTCGCCGATGAGCCTGCACTAGGGGAACGAGATTAGGAGGAAGCCATGATGCTGATTGAAATCACCCTGTTCCTCACGATTCTCTGGCTCACCATTCTCGCGACTATTCTTCGCCCCGTCCGCGCCATTGTCCGTGCGCGTAAGGGGAAATAATCTTACACCGCCAACTCCACCATCACCGGCACATGGTCGGAGGGGCTGTCGAAGCCACGGGCTTCGCGGATGATTTTTCCGGATTTCAGGGATTCTTTCAGCGCGGGGCTGAGCCAGATATGGTCGAGCCGCCGTCCGCGGTCGGATTTGTCCCAATCACGGTTGCGGTAGCTCCACCAGCTATAGAGTTTCTGCTCGTGCGGGGTGAGCGCGCGCATCGCATCACACCACCCCCCACTTAATTCCTGCAGCTCGCGCAGCGAGTCGCGCTCGATGGGGGTGTGGCTGACGACATCGCGCAACTGGCGTGACGACCAGACATCATGCTCCAGCGGGGCGATGTTGAAATCACCGACGATGACGACTCTGTCGTTTTGCTTCACATCCTGTTGTGACCAGTCGCGCATGCCGTCGACGAAGCGGAGTTTCTCGCCGAATTTCGGGTTCTGCGCGGCATCCGGCACATCGCCGCCTGCGGGCACGTAGAAGTTATGGATGCGCAGGCCGTTTTCCAGCTCCGCCGCGATATGGCGCTTTTGGCCGGTGCCGTTCATATCATGTGTGCTGATCAGTTTTAGCGGGGTTTTCGACAGAATCGCGACGCCGTTATAGCTTTTCTCACCCGTAAAAACGACATGCTTGAACCCCAGCGTGCGCACGATGCCGTGGGGGAACAGCGCGTCCTCCACCTTGGTTTCCTGTAGGCACAGCACATCGGGCTTATGCGTGTTCACGAACCGCGCGAGCAGTGGCTCGCGGATGCGCAGGGAGTTCACATTCCAGGTGGCGATTTTGATCATGCATGATTCCTAGAGCATTGCGTCGCAACATTCCAGCGTTCGCTTGCATCGGCACATGATCGTATTATAGTGATCCTACCGCTCATCAAGAAGCGGTCAGGAAAGGTAAGCCATGTTCACCAAAACCACACGCCATATCAAAATTACTGCGACGCCGCAGTTTATGGCCGAGCATTCGGAGCCGAGCGACAGCCACTATGTGTGGGCCTATACGATTCAACTCGAGAATTATGGCGCGGAGCCGGTGCAACTGCTCAACCGCCATTGGAAAATTACGGATGCGCAGGGGTTGACTCAGGAGGTGCGTGGGGCAGGGGTGATTGGTGAGCAACCGCTGCTTAACCCGGGCGAGGCCTATCGCTACACCAGCGGCACGGCACTGCATACTGCTTCTGGCCTGATGCTGGGGGAATATGAGATGGTGGTGCCCACCAGTGGGGAGCATTTTGAAGTGGAAGTGCCCGCCTTCTCGCTCGACAGCCCGTATCAGATGGGGCGGATGAACTAGTTGACTTGAAGGGGGTCTTTCCCCCTACGCAGTTAAATTGCTGTACAAAATCTCAAAAAAACCGCCAAAACCCCCAAATTGTCACACAACTGTCATAATTCTTGTGCTATAGTGAGGGTAGGAGAAATGTAATGGCTGAAGGCGGTCTAGATATCAATGCGATGATGGCGATGCGTTCGCTGATCGACTCGTCGTCGGGCGGCGGCGGGCGCAGCGGTGCAGTTGCTGGTATTCTTCAAGACGTTCAAATGACTTCAACGTCTCTGACCAATCTTGGGCCGCTGAAAAACAATATTCCCTCACTCATTGGTAGTGGTACCGGGCGTGGTATGTTCGCTGGTGCGGGCGAGAAATTTCTGGCCGCGATCCAGAATATGGGGGACGGATTCCTGAAAAGTCTTCCCAATACTGGCATCCAGGCTCCGAGCGGTGGCGGGAGTGATTTTATTGGTCACGGGCTTGGTGGCGGCTTTGGTGGTGACCGAGAAATCGGTGCTTAGCCCTGTAATCCTCTTTAATCTTTCCTCCATTGAAATCTCGGCGCGTGGCGACCATACTAGGGCGATGACGTTGGCTGATACGATTACCCGCGAGAAGCAAGTGCTGCGCAAGGAAATGCAGGTCAAGCGCGCGCGCTTGCCGCAGATTGCGATGGCGCAGGCGAGTGATTCCGTCGCGCGGCATTTTGCGGATCACCCGATTCTGGCGTTTGTGCCATCCTTCGCGGGCTATATGGCCATGCGCGGCGAGCTCGACATGCGCGGCATTTTCGACACCATGGCGCGCTTCAAAAAAGAAATGGCGCTGCCACGCCTCACTGAACAGAAACGTATGCATTTCCGCCGCTGGCAGCCAGGCGATGTGCTCACCACCCACGCCTTTGGCATGCAGGAACCGGCGGCGACCGCCCCGGCCATCAGCCCCGCGCTGGTGCTGGTGCCGCTGCTCGCGTTCGATGCGCGTGGCAACCGCCTCGGCTATGGCGGCGGCTATTACGACGCGACGATGGCGATGATGCGCCGGTTTGAAACCCCGCCGCTGTTCATCGGTGTCGGCTATACCATGCAGGAGCTGGAGCGCGTGCCCAACCACGAGGGCGACCAGCGGCTGGATGGGATTCTCACCGAGCTCGGCGTGAGCATGTTCAGCGCTTAAGCCATCACTGCCCGTGTACGCCAGCGCCGTTTGGCCTGTAGCATCAGCAAACTGGTGAGAATCAGCGCGGGCATGGTGATATATTGCACGATGGCAAATCCGTATGCCCAGGCATGTAGCGGCGTATACACAAAGAGAATATTGAAGACACCGGCGGCAATATGGATGGGGCGCAGAAATTTCAGGCGTAGCATTATTTTTTGTCCTCCATCACGCGCAGGCTGCCGAAGACGCCATCGGTTTCATCTTTCGGCCCGGCAGCGAAGTACAGCGCGTTGCTGTCGCCGAGGCTTTCGCCGTTGCCAAACAGCAGGCCCCAAATTTTATCGATGACGATTGGTTTGCCTTTTGCGTCGCGCATCACGTCGATGAAGGCGCGAGTTTTGGGGTCGAAGCCCGCGATGGTGCCATCGCCGAAATTACCTACGAGCAAGCTACCGGAGAGAGCGCCGAAATTCGCCGGTGCATAGGCGATGCCCCACGGCGCGCTCAGCTTGCCGCTGTCGTTCCATACCGCGACGAGCTTCCCTTTCTCGGTGAATTCCGCGACGCGGCCATAGCCGGGTTTTGACGTGTCTTCCTCACCCACGAATAGCGCGTCTTTCTTACACGCGCCTTTTTTGACTTCGGCGGCCGGGCAGGTCTGCGTTTTGGCGTAGGTCACGAAAATGCGTTCATCGCCCGCAGGGGTGACGAGCGCCTGAATGTTGAAGGGCGCGTATTCGCCAGGGTCAACCACGCCGTTTTTATTGTCGTCGAACGGCATGTCGAAGGTGATGCTGGTGGGTTTGAAATCGCCGCCGAAGGTTTTGATCGCGGGTTTCTCACCGAAATCCGCGAGGTAGAGCGTGTCGTAATCATGGCTGATGGCGAGCCCAAAAAACTGCGCGCCTTCTTTCGACTGGTCGATGACGGTAATGGCCTCGCCCGCACGGTCGAAGCTGCCATCGGCGAGCTTGCGCTCTGTCCACGCGGAAACAATGCCGCCATCGCTTGCGAAGAGGAATTTCGCCGGTGCGGTGATTGGCTCCTTGTCTTTGATAGATTGAGTGATGACAAAATGTTTCTTGCTGTCGTTAAATACCGTGCTGGTGGCAAACTTGTCGTCGCCGCCAACGGGCAGGGTGACGTATTTGAGTTCATCCGCATGCATGGGGCGAAGTTTTGGGTCGGCAGAGGCTTTCACATCGCCCACATATTCATAGCTGACATCCTTCGCGGTGACCCAAAAATGCCCGCCCGCACCTTTCGGGCGAATGGCGATAGCCCAAGCATTGATGAAGTTTTTCTCGACCGCAAGCGTCGGTGCGTACTGCTTTTTGTTGGCAACAAAATTCTCCTGCACATAGCGGTTGGGGGAGGTCTCCGCCGCCTGCGCAAAGAAGGCGAAAAGGCTGGTGAGGCTGGCGGTGCAAAGCAGGCGAGCGAGGTTTTTCATGGAAGTCTCCGAACAGTTGAGAATAGAAGTAAGAATCATTCGCATCTATAATGTGAAGAAACGGAGGCGTCAAGGGGGTATCGGTTGACCGTTTGCCGTGTAGCGCGCATAAGACTGGCAGGAAACTTCGGCCAACGGGTTACGGTGAACGGATATGAAAATTCTCTTCTGTGGCGATGTGGTGGGACGTAGCGGGCGCGACGCGGTGAAGCGGCACGTGCCGAAACTGCGTGCGGAGCACGGGCTCGACGCCGTGATTGTGAGCGTGGATAATGCAGCAGGCGGTTTTGGTGTCAGCGGAGAGACGCTGCGCGACTTCGCGGGCTGCGGGATTGATGTGATGACCGGTGGCGACCATGTGTTCGACCAGAAGGACGCGCCATCGCTGCTTGGCCAAACGGCCTATCTGCTGCGACCGCATAATTTTCCGCCGACAACCTCCGGCACCGGCTGCAAGCTCTTCACGCTGGCCAGTGGCAAACGGCTGCTGGTGCTGCATCTGCTAGGCCAAGTGTTCCACCGCGAATACCTCGACAGCCCGTTTGCCTGTGCGGAGGCCGCGCTCGCGCCCTACACACTCGGCGGCAATGTGGATGCGATTGTGGTCGACATGCATGCCGAGGCGACGAGCGAAAAACAGGCGATGGGGCATTTTCTCGATGGGCGGGTGAGCGTGGTCATCGGCAGCCACACCCATGTGCCGACGGCCGATGCGCGGATTCTGCCCAAGGGCACAGCCTTCCAGACGGATGCAGGGATGTGCGGTGATTATAACAGCATCATCGGCTTTGAACCGACAGGCCCGATGCAGCAGTTCCTCAACAAGCACCGCAAAGTGCGGATGGAACCCGCGAGCGGGCAGGGGACGTTAGCGGGGGCGATTGTGACGGTGGGTGCCAATGGGCTGGCAACGGAGATGATGCCGGTGCAGGTGCGGGGTTAGGTTAGATTACTCCGCAGCGCTATCGGCTTTGGCTTTGCGCCCGCGGGCGGGTTTGTTGGCCGAGGCGCGCGCTTTGGTGAGGGTGCCTTTTTTCGCGTCCCACACATAGGTATTGGTGATGATCTTGGTGCCGGTGGTGACGATGTCGCCGTTGGGCATTTGCAGCACGTCGAACCCTTCCTTCAACGCTTCGTTGATGATCGAGGAAGAGTGACGCAGATACTCCGGCGTGGACATGAGGTCCGCCAGTTCACTGCTTTCAGTGGTCATATCGCGAGGCTCTTGCGAGGCTTTCAGCGAAATGAAGAGCTTGTTGTTATACGTCATACCCATACCCCTAATGCTTTTGAATGCTTTTCTTCTACTTATCTATACTATCCATGGTTGAGTAAACGATTTTTTACGTTTCTTCCACCCTCGCCGCGTTTTTTCGGACGCTGTGCTGCGAATAGCACGGTTTTTGTTAATCTAAGTTAAGATGCATAGCAGATTTTGCGACGGATACAATGGGGGGAGGCCAATCTTCACACAATTGTCATAAATCAAAAAAAGCCCGGAAACTTGCGCTTCCGGGCCAGTGGTATAGGAGCTAGACGATAGAAATAACCAAAGTGTCAGAGGGTCGTCTTCAGCCCACGGGCACCTATTCGGTGATACGGGTGCAGGGTTACATGATCCTCGCCCGACTGGAAGTGTTACCAAGATTCGTCGCCAGAATTTCCGCGAGAATACGATGGATCGCATGTTCGCCTTGTTCCCGCGAAATGGCGGGGGCGGCAAGCAGATCCTCAATCAGCGCGATACGTTCATAGAGCGCATCAATCTTATCCGTATCCTGCCATCGTGTGGCGATGGTCTCGAATATGGTGTGTAAACGGTGCATTTCTAACCTCCTGTGTTGGGTTCCTCCGTTTACGTGGTTTTGTTCCTTTTTTTTCTAGGCCTCGATATCCACCCCATCGCGGATGTCGAGACGGTAATTTTTAATCGGTGCGGCAGAGGCGTGGATGTCCGGCTTTGCGGAGACGGTGCCGATATCCCGTTCCGTTGCGCCATGCTGCTCGCCATTACCGGGTTGGCCATTCCCGCCCGCGTTCGATTGCATCTGCTGCGGTTGTGGTTGCTGGCGCAGGTTAAACTGCATGCCGCTGGTATCTGCTTTGAGCCCCGCGTCTTGCAGCGATTGTTCGAGGAAACGTGCGTCACGGCTCAGCGCATCGAAGGTCTCAGGTCTATCCACCAAGAACGCCAGCTGGGTATGTCCCTCTTTGTTCATATGCAGTTTGATCTGGATGCGGCCAAGCTCAATGGGGTCGAGTTGCAGGGTGATTTCGTCGCTGCCGTTGCCTACTGCCTGACGAATGGCAATGGAGACCTGCTCGCGCACGGGTGCATGGTTGACGACGCCGCGACCTAGCACATCCGAGGATGCGGCGATGGGGGCAGGGGCGCCTACATGGCTCGTTGTGCCGGTGCCGAGGGTAAATGCGTTGGCGGCGGAGACGGGCTGTGCTGCTTTCACTTCCGCGACGGCGAGGGGCTCGTCCTTCTTCACATTGCGGCCATCGACCAGTGCTTGTGCGGTAACGCCCAGTGTTTCGATCTGACGGATGAAATCGGACGTAGCTAGCGTAGGTTTTTTGTCGAGGTTGGTTGCAGCGGTGGCGTAGGTTTTTGGCAATTCAACTTCCGGCAGCGCGTTGTCGTTCTTGGCGAGGGTGAGCGATGGAATGCGGGCGTTGATGTCTTGCGCGGCGGGCAGATCGGCTTCGTCCACATGATCGACTTCGGCGCGCTGCATGGTGGTGTAGCTGGCCACTGCCGACTGTGCGAGCGGTGTGATGACGGTTACTGTTTCTTCCGTGGTTGACGTTGCGGTTTTTTCGTCGCCTGCTTGCTGCGGCGCGGCTTGAAACGTGGCCGCCTGCAGGGCAAGCAATGCCGGGTTGATCGCCGCGATGGGCGACGGTTCGGCATTGATGTCCTGCGAGGGCGACTCCTCGGATGATTGCGACAGCGCTTTGCGAATCGCGTGAAAAACATTCTGGGCGGTTTGCCCGATTGTGGCAGCGGCGGTGACGGTTGCGGTGACTTCCGCCGACCCGCTGGTAAGCGTATCAACAGGCATTTCATCGACCGAGGCGAGAAGATCGCCCAGTGTTTTTGGCTCATTCGAAATGACAATCTCGGCGAGCTGATCTTTGAGCTGCTGTTCGGCCTGTGGGTTATTGGCCAGGTCACTAAGATTCGCCGATAGAGCATCGAAGTTCTCAAGCAGTGCAGTCGCATCTTCCGGTGTGATTTCACGATTCAGTTCGAGGGCGGTGGGTGTAGATCCTGACAAATGGTCTCGACGTGAGGCGGCAATCCTTGCCGACGATACTGCAACACGTGCATTTGCGGCATCCCGCGCGTTGGTATCGCGTGGGGAGGCATCATCGACCATACGAGCGAACTTACGCCCTGACTCACGCGATGCCGGTGACGCATCTGCGGACTGAGTAAGCGCAGAAGGCGCTGGTGGCGCAGAAGGCTTTGGCGCAGAGAGTTGAAAGAGGTTTAATAATCCGTTGGCGGCCATGACATGCTCCGTTTGTTTTCTATCCAACGGAAGTATTGCAAGGGGCATGCCAAATTGAGAGATGAGGGGCTAAGAAATCTTAAAAGTGCTCGTCTATGCACTTTTTTCACGGTCAATGGCATCCCACATGTCGCGCATGGAACGAAGTTCTTCAGCTACTTCGTTATAGGCAGAGGGAGATGGGCTGCGGTGTAGTGAGAGCAATCGCATGCCGATCGAGCCATAAAAATCAAATAAGCCTTTTGCTAATGCGCCGCCATTATCGAGATCAAGTGCCGCTTGTAATGCAGAAACAATATCCCCCGCGCGCCGAAGTTTGTCGTGGCGCAGATTCACGTCTCCCTGGCTTACCGCTTCGTGTGCCTGCTGTACGAAGCGAATTGCACCCTCATACAGCATCACCACTTGACGGGTTTTACTGACGGTGTGGCTCGCTTTGGTATAAGCATTGTAAGGGCTTGAGATGGTAAACCTCTAGAACGATAGGGGCTGGCGAATAAGGTATTTTGTGTGTGGGAACACGTACTGCGCAGCAACACGCATGGATACACGCACCAGTAAAGGTGCCCGCGCGTTGACTGAAAGCGTGGCAATGCCACTTTCGCGATGGACGCTGACGATGAGAACAACGAGCAAATCATCCAGCGGCAGATCTAGATCCTTTGCAGCCTGATGAATATCCGACTCTTCAATAACAGGATTCACGATGTCAATCGGAAGTGTAATAAACGCAAGTGATTCATCGTCTACGGATTGCATGATGCTGAAACGATCCATCTTCTCTGATGGGAAGCGCGTTAGGCAAAATTGCAGTTTATTAGGCATGCCGAGCAGCCCAGAGGGAAATAAAATGGATTGCTGCGGATTAATAGAGATGCGGCCAAAGCGGCTTTCTATCTCCACGCGGTCCGACAAAGGCTGGACGTTCATGCCCATCGTTGCTACCGCAGGCTCAGTGCCGCTCATTGCTAGTTCTCCATGCATTATACGTACTCCCACGTTAGGATACAGAAGTCCGGCACGTAGGAAAGGTTGATTCTACCATAGCGTGCGCGGCTTGCAAGTATTCTCATTGATAGTGACCTTAAAAACAAAGGATTATGCTTTTTCATTCAAGTTGACAGAAATGGTTTTATCTGTGGCAGTTTCGGTGCGACCATGATTGCCATAAATGCCAAGACGTTGCTGTTCAGCCATGGCCTCCACAAAAACCTGCATCACGCGCTGATTAACCTGCTGTGCGATGCTGGTGCGGTACATGGCTTCGTCGATCTTTTCGTAGAGATTTTCGCTCGCGATGAGCAATGCTTCCTTATGGTCAAGGGGGAGAGCACGCGCCGGAGCATCATCCGCAGCCAGAAGGCGTTGAAAGGATTCTAGCTTGCGTCCAAGCTGCATTTTCTCTTCCTGAAGTGGTCCAATCTCTTTGACCTTCATGCTGGTGAGCAGCTTCGTTTCCTCGACCAGAATATCGCTGAGACGGTTGGTCAGTGTGATCATCTCGCCCACATCGAAATGCATAAGTGCGGTGGGGTTGAGGGGGGTGTTATGCATTGCGGTAGCCATAATTATACCTCCTGATGTTTGAGCATATCGCGTTTGATCTGGTCGGCGATGCCAAGGCCGCCTGTGCGGGTAATGGTTTTACCGTACTCGTTGATGAGGAGTGATTTGTAGGTTTCCTCCGCGTCGCTCCCGCCAAGCGAGTCTTTGGTGTCGACGGTCGAGAACATGTTCTCGAGCATCTGTGAAACGAACTGCGCCTCGAAGTCCTTTGCGACAGCGTTGATTTGCTCTTCGCTGTAATGCTTCGCGGCGTTGAGTGCGAACCCGCCCTCTTTTTTGAGTGGGGTTGCTGCCTGTGGGGGCGTGGAAATAGATGGAATGCTGGTCATAGGGGGCTCGCTTATCGGGTTTCAATGTCGGCTTGCAGTGCGCCCGCCGCTTTGATGGTTTGCAGGATGGTGATTAGGTCACGCGGGCCAACGCCGAGGGCATTGAGGCCAGCGACCATGTCTTTCAGCGTCGCGCCTTCTTGCAGGACGGCGATTTTGTTGCCACTTTGCTCGCTGATGGTGACATCGCTGCGCGGCACCACGGTGGTTTCGGCGCCCGTACCAGTGCCCGCACCACCCGGTGAGAAGGGATTCGGCTGCGAGACTTGCGGGGTTTCTTCGACCTTCACAATCAGGTTGCCCTGCGCCACCGCCACGGTGGAGATGCGGACATTTTCGCCCATCACAATCGTGCCGGTTGCTTCATCGACCACGATGCGTGCTGGCTGATCGGTCGCAACGGGAAGTGTTTCGATATCGGCAAGCATGCCGACCACATCGCCCTTATAGTTTACTGGAACATTTACCGTTACGGTGCCTGGATCATCCACATTGCTGGTACCCGCGCCGAGTTGCTGGTTGATGGCGCGCATGAGGTTGCTCGCGGTGGTAACATCCGGGTTACGAAGCGAGAGGCGCACGCGCTGCAAATCGTTCAGGCGGAAGTCAATCTCGCGCTCGACAATGGCGCCGTTAGGGATAAAGCCACTGGTTGGCACGCCTTTGGTAATGTTGCTGCCCGAATTACCCCCCGCCGTAAAACCGCCGACGGTAACAGGCCCTTGCGCTACGCCATAAACATTTCCATCCGGACCTGAGAGGGAGGTGGCGAGCAGGGTGCCGCCGAGGAGGCTTTTTGCATCGCCCAATGCGCTAACCGAGACGTCGATATTCGAACCCGCGCGGGCGAAGGGCGGTAGTTTGGCGGTGAGGGTGACGGCGGCAACGTTTTTCGAGCCAAGTGTCACGCCGCGGGTATTTACCCCCTGACGTTCGAGAAACCCGATCAGGCTTTGCTCGGTGAAAGCGTTGTTCTGTAGGCGGTCACCCGTGCCATTTAGGCCGACCACAAGGCCGTAACCGACGAGAATGTTGTCGCGCACGCCCTCGAACGCCACGATGTCCTTGATGCGCGCCGCGTGGGAATTACTCGTGGTGACAAAAAACGCGGCCACCAGCACGAGGCTCAGCGCCAACATGCGGTATAGGCGGTGAAGGCACACTTCCATGCGAAGGGAGGGGAGAAGATCGTCCATGCAAATAGCTCCGGGTTTTTATTTTAACCCTTCCTATGCGACAATCATGCCAACTGGCGTTAGAGGCTTATAATACGCTGATTTTATCGCTTTTTATATTTGTCTTGAGTCATGTCTTGCAAGCCCATTGCGTCTCGGTGGGTGCGGCGCTATACTTCCCAAATGGTTGAAAAAGTAGGATATACCCGTCCGACAACGGCGATGCGTAGCGCGGCAAAGGTTGCTAAGGCCGATGGCGTGGGCTTTTCCAAGGCGCTTTCTGCCGCACAGGCATCTGCCGCGGCGGGCGAGGCCGAGGCAGCGCAGGAGAGCGCTGCGGTCGGTTCGCTCAACCCTTATCTTGGGTTTCAGGAAGTTGACGATAAGGATATGGAGCGCCGCAAGGCCTTCAAAAAAGGGCGGCTGACGCTGGAAGCCCTCTCGCAACTACGCGACGCGCTGCTGTTTGGCACCCTGCCGGTTTCGACCATCGAGAAGCTGGAACGCATCGTGGCCGAGGAGCGCGGCACGACCACAGACCCGGTGCTGAACGGGATTCTCGATGAGATTGAGCTGCGCGCAGCGGTAGAAATTGCCAAACTTGAGGTGGCTATCGCCAGCAGCAAGCAAGCCTAGGCAGCGACTTCTTGTGCATAGCTTTGCCGTGCCGCTTGCCGAGACTTTAGCCTTTGGCGTATTTTAGCCAGATTATTCACTTACGGAAGGCTGTCCCTATGGCAAAGTCGCAAGCGAAGAAAAAGTCTGTTCCTGCTAAGAAACCCGCTCCGGCAAAATCGGTGGCAAAAAAGCCCGCCGCGAAATTAGTGAAGAAGGCTGCACCTGCAGCTAAGCAAAAAGCCGCTAAACCAACAAAGACGGCAACCAAGGCAAGCAGTAAACCATCGCCCGCAAAAGCGGTGAAGCCAACCCAAACTGCAAAGAAAAGTTCAGCCCCTATGACCAAGACCACTGTAAAAACGCCTGCAAAACCAGCAGCAAAAGCATCGTTAAAAGCGGCGGCTAAGCCATCGCCCGTTAAAGAGCGCCGCGAATATAAACCGGCAAAACTGCCTGCAGGCTATAAGCCTACGGCGAGCGAAACCTATATGAGCCCGCAGCAGGAAGAATATTTCCGCCAAAAACTGCTCGCCTGGCGCAAGGAGCTGATGGACGAATCGCGCGAGACGCTCGATCATCTGCATGAGGAAAACTGGCATCAGGCGGATATTGCCGACCGCGCGGCGCTCGAAACCGAGGCGGGCGTGGAACTGCGCACCCGCAACCGCTACCTCAAGCTGGTGGCCAAAATCGATGCGGCGATCATGCGCATCGAAGACGGTGAGTACGGCTACTGCGAGGAAACTGGCGAGCCGATTGGCCTGAAACGTCTTGAGGCGCGCCCGGTGGCCACCCTTTCCATCGAAGCGCAGGAACGCCACGAGAAGAACGAGAAGCAGTATATTGATGAGGACTAGCCGCGCGCGCCTAGCGCCTAGTTTTCTCTGGTGCTGGGCATTGGGTTTCCTTATACTAGCCACTAGGCACTAACGACTAGGCACTCCCATGTTCCTACCCTCCAACATAACCCTCAAATTTGGCGATAGCGGCGACTTCGTGACGGAGTTGCAGCGCCGTTTGGTAGGAGTGAAATCCTTGTCGGAAGACGCGGTGAACGGCTTCTATGATGGCAGAACTGCGAGCGGGGTTACGTCCTTCCAAACGCGCTGTGGGATTCGGGCGGATGGGATTGCGGGTCCGGAAACGCTGCGTCGACTGAACGCGGTGATGGCAGGCGGTAGCGCAACAGAGGGCAACAGCGGTAGTGGCAGCGCAGAGGAAGAAGAGGCCGCACGCGCTGCGGCAAATGTCGCGCGCAGCAACATGATGATGGATAATCAGGCGCTCTCGCCTCAAGGCATGCCGATGGATATTCATGGCAACGTTGCTGGGTCTGCAGCGCTGGGTGCAGCGGTTGCGCTGCCTGTCGCCGCGATGGCGATGTCGGAATCGCAAACGCTTCAGCAGCAGCTGATGCGCGAGTCGCAGCAATTTCAACAGCAGCAAGGCCAAAGCTACGATCAGGTCGCGCAGACGCTGCAACAGCAGAACCAGATGTTGCAACAGCAGTTAATGCAGCAACAGGCACAAATGCAGCAGATGATGGCTGCTCAGGGGCAGCCGCCACTCACTCCGCCGCCACAATCACAGGCGCATCAAGGGCAGCAGCATCAACCTATGCCAGCGCAGCACGCGCCGGGAGCAGAATTGGGCGGCAAGCCGCCCATCGCGCACGGAGCGGGGCACTCGGCACCGGTGCAAGCGCAGACTGAAGCGGCGCCGGAGCAAAAGCAAGGTATCATCGGCCGCGCGATGGCGAAGATGGATGCGCTGGTGCAGAAACTCGCCGGCTATTTCGAGGCTAAACTTCCGCCGGATGTGCTGAGTGAGGTCAAACAGATCGGCGCAGTGATGGCGATGAGCGGCGTGAAGGAAAACCGCCTGCCGGAAGCGCCAGACCAGGTGCGTGCTCAGTCTACGCCCGCCCGCGCGCCGGAACCAATGCAGGTACCAACGCGGAATTAGACCACAGTTATGGTTGTTAGTTGATAGTATTTGGTGCTACTAACGGGGCGTAACATGCAATGATGATGCTCCCATGACCACGCTACCGACCCTTGAATCACTCGATGTTGCCGGCAAAACCGTGCTGGTGCGGCTCGATCTCAATGTGCCCATGCATGCGGGGCGCGTGACGGATGCCACGCGCATCACCCGTATCATTCCCACGCTGCAATATCTCATGGAGCGCAATGCTAAGGTGGCGGTATTCTCGCATCTTGGTCGGCCGAAAGGGTTCGACCCCAGCTTCTCGCTTGCACCGCTGGTGGATGCACTCTCTGCCGCGCTGTGGGATCGCCCCGTGCGCTTCTCGCCCGATTGCATCGGCACCAGCGCGCGTCAGGCAATTGCCGGTGCTGCGCCCGGCGATGTGATCCTGATGGAGAATCTGCGATTCTATGCGGAAGAAGAGAAAAATGATCCCGAGTTTGCGAAGTCGCTCGCCGCACTGGGCGACTGCTATGTGAACGACGCGTTCTCGTGCTCGCACCGCGCCCATGCCTCGGTGGTGGGGATTAATCCGTATCTGCCATCCGCTGCAGGGCGCCTGATGCAGGAAGAGGTCGGCGCGCTGACCTCAGTACTTGCGAATCCATCGCGTCCGCTCACGGCGATTGTCGGCGGCTCGAAAGTCTCGACGAAGCTTGAGCTGCTCGGTAATCTGGTGGCGAAGGTCGATCACCTGATTATCGGCGGGGCGATGGCGACGACATTCCTGTTCGCGCAGGGGCATGATGTGGGGGCGTCGCTATGCGAACGTGAGATGGCAGACACCGCCCGCGCGATTCTGAAGGCGGCGGAAAAAACCAACTGCACCATCCATCTGCCGGTGGATGCGGTGGTGGCAAACCAGTTCAAGCCGCACGCGCCAAGCGTGGTCTGCGCAATCAATGCTATTCCTAGCACGGGAATGATTCTCGATATTGGCCCGCGCTCGCTGATGAACATTGCGAATGTGATCGATGTCAGCAAAACGCTGGTATGGAACGGCCCCGTCGGCGCGTTTGAAACCGCACCGTTCGATGGCACCACAGTGCAGATCGCGCGGATGGTGGCAGCCGCCTCGCGCGCCGGGAAACTGCACAGCGTGGCCGGTGGTGGCGACACGGTGGCCGCGCTCGCGCATGCGGGGTTGAGTGCGGAACTCAGCTATCTTTCGACCGCGGGCGGCGCCTTCCTCGAATGGCTGGAGGGCAAGGAGCTGCCCGGTATTGCCGCGCTGATGACGCAAGATGCACGTCGTCAACGGGCTTAGCGAGGCTCGTGTAGCCTTGCAGGCAGGGGCGACGGCGCTCGCCTCACCACCTTATGCGGCCTGCCATGCAGGAGTGAATTATTACCGCGCACTTGTGGCGCAGCTTCGCACCGAATTTCCCGGCACGCCGTTCACCTTCACCCTCTGCTGCGGCGACGATGCGGCCATTGCGCATGACGCGCTGCGGCTTGGCTTCACCCATATCCGCTGCGATTGCAGTGAGCCTATGCGCGCACAGCTTAAGGCAATGGGGGCGATGATTTCCTAGCAAACCGGGATGACAAACGAAAAACACACTGCTAAACCACTCGCAGCATAACCCAAACGAGGCACCTATGGCACTGACGCGCAAAGTAAAAGAGATTCTCTCCTGGTATGAGTCGGACAATCCCGGCACCAAGGCCAACCTCGCGCGGATGCTGATGCATGGCAAACTCGGTGGCACCGGCAAGATGGTTATTTTGCCCGTGGATCAGGGCTTCGAGCATGGCCCGGCGCGCAGCTTTGCGGCGAACCCGGCGGCCTATGACCCGCACTACCATTTCAAATTGGCGATTGATGCGGGGCTGAATGCGTACGCTGCGCCGCTCGGCATGATCGAAGCGGGGGCGGACACGTTCGCGGGGGCGATTCCGCTGATTCTCAAAGTGAACAGCAATAACTCCGTGGCACCGAAAGACGCTGCGCCCGACCAGGCGGTGACTGCGACGGCTCAGGACGCGCTGCGCCTCGGCTGTTCGGCGATTGGTTTTACCATTTACCCCGGCGGGCACCAGACCTACGACCAGATGGAAGAAATCCGCGAACTCTCGGCGGAGGCGAAAGCCCTCGGCCTCGCGGTGGTGATGTGGAGCTACCCGCGTGGCGCTGGCCTGAGTAAGGACGGCGAAACGGCGATTGATGTCACGGCTTACGCGGCGCATATGGCGGCACTGCTTGGCGCGCATATCATTAAGGTGAAGCCGCCGACGGCGTTTATCGAACAGGCTGAGGCGAAGAAGGTCTACGAGAAAGAAAAAATTCCGGTGGCAACGCTGGCGCAACGTATCGCGCATATTAAGCAAACCACGTTCGGTGGGCGCCGACTGGTGATCTTCAGCGGCGGCGGGGCGAAATCAAGCGCCGAGGTGCTGAATGAGGTGAAAGAAATCGCGGCGGGTGGTGGCGACGGCTCCATCATGGGCCGCAACGCCTTCCAACGCCCGAAAGACGAAGCGCTCGGGCTGCTTAGCGAGATTGTCGGTGTGTATAAGGGGCGGTAGGATCCGCTTTATTGCCCCTGCTGATTGCCGGAGCCTCTCTTATAGCTGCTCAAGGGTTTTGTATGGGGCGCATTCAGTGGAATCTCTGGGTTGAATCCTAATATAATCGGCCAGAGCTGCGTATCAAATCGTGGATCTTCCTCCCGCTGAATAAGATCGTCGCGTACCACGCTTGGAATACCGCAATGTGCAGTGGCCTCTATAATGGGAGGCAAGCCTGGTTTGCTTGCAGAATAGAGGGCGAGATCAATCGGTGCGCCAGCGTTGTTAATGTCATGCGTGACGATAGATTGTAAGGTGTGTTTGAGTAGGCCTGTGCCGAGTCGTCGTGAGCGATATGCAATGTCTGGGTCGGATACCAGCCCTCCAATTTCACAATAAGAGCATGCGCTCGCATCAATATCTGGTAGAAGGTTAGAAAGTGCCATGGCGCGGTGGCTCTCTTCCATCCGTACTTTCTCATTGCTTCCGGGAGTATGAAATATAAGACGTGTTCCTGCGATGACTTTGCCATCTTCAACAGCAAGTACTAGAGTGGTGGAGGGCTTAACATCCAGTATATCAGGGCCGTTGGGATAGAGATTCTCTCCCCAATAGGCAGCGAATGCACGTTGGCGCAACTCATAATAGGCGTTGCGCAGCGAATTGGATTGATCGTCCTCATCGCTTGCGCGAATAATGGTATAGGCAGTGGTCATGGCGCTATCCTATACGGTTTTGTACATATTGTCGCGCGTGACATTTTGCAAATTACGGGTATGAATGCGTGATGCCCCACGAAACTTACCCCTGCCGGTTATACCTGATTTCGCCGCCGAAGATGGTGCCGGAGGAGTTCGTGCAGACGCTGGCGGAGGCGCTTGGCGCGGGCGATGTGGCGGCGTTTCAATTGCGACTGAAGGATGCAAGTGACGACGAGATTCGCGCGTGCGTGCGGGCGCTGATGCCCGTCGCGCACCGTTATGGCGTGGCGTTTCTGCTCAATGACCGGGTGGATCTGGCGCGCGAGCTCGATACGGATGGTGTGCATCTCGGGCAGGAAGACATGAACCTGCGCGAGGCGCGGGCGGCACTCGGCGACGAAAAAATCATCGGCATCAGTTGCCATGACTCAGCGCATCTGGCGATGGAAGCGGGCGAGGCGGGCGCGGAATATGTGGCGTTCGGCGCGTTCTACCCCACGCAGAGTAAATCGCCGGAGAAGCTTGCGATGTATGGCACACCGACGAAAGAGATTATCGAGAATTGGTCGACGCTCACCACAGTGCCCTGCGTGGCGATTGGAGGGCTAACGCCGGAGAATTGCGGGAAGCTGGTGACGGCGGGTGCGGATTTCATTGCGGCGATTACGGCGGTGTGGAGCCACCCGGCGGGTGCAGGCGTAGCGGTAAAAGCGTTTAACACGGCAATTAAGCACGGCCTCAGCGCGCGGGGCTAATGCCCGCAGGACGATTCGCCGTTCGCGTCGAGCTCATGCACGTGATTGCCATGCACCACAAACTGGCGTGTGCCGACATTAATCACAATCCGTAGTTTTGCTGACCATGCTTGGAGGTTTTCCAAGTAGGGCGATTTCCTCCACGCATCTGGCCGGTTGGGGTCGACCACGGCGAGCAGGGTTTTGCCGCCATCCGCCCCCATCAGCATGATGCGGGATTTGGAGGGACGCCACTCTTCTCCGAGCGTCGCGTTCTCCATGAAATGGCAGAAGAATTCGCGGCATTGGCGGGGGCGGGTGTCGTAGGCGTCGCAGGTTTTGCGGGTGCTGCAATGGACGCACCAGTCGCCCGCTTTTTTGTTGAGCTCGTCGATTTTCGGCAGCTTGCAGCACATCGCGCAATCGCCACATTCGCGGCCGGGGACGAGGGTGGGGGATGGTTTTGTTTCGCTCATGACCAAGACCTAGCAAGGGTGGAGGGTGCTGGCAAGTCTGCGGTGACAAACGCCCGCTCACGCAATGGACTTGCATCTTGCGCGCGGCCTTGCTACACCGCCCGCAGCCAATTTTTTATGAGGGAATAACTATGCGTATTGATGGATCGACCGTTCGCGCCGGTATGGTGCTGGAGTTTGAAGGAAAGCTGTGGATGGTGACCAGCCACGAAATCCGCACGCCGGGTAACTTGCGCTCGTTCAACCAGGTGGAGATGAAAGATATTAAATCCGGCAACAAGCGTGGCCTGCGCCTGCGCCCGGACGAGGCGATGGAGCGCGCGACGCTCGATCAGCGCGATTTCCAATATCTCTACCGCGAAGGTGAGACGCTGACCTTCATGGATCAGGAAAATTACGAGCAGATCACGATGGAAGCGGATTTCCTCGGCGAGCGCGTGGCGTTCCTGCAGGACGGCATGGTGGTGCAGGTGGAACTCCACGAAGGCCGCCCCATCGGCGTGAAACTGCCAGAACAGGTGACACTACTCATCGTGGAAGCCGACCCGGTGGTCAAAGGCCAAACCGCGTCGTCGTCGTACAAGCCCGCGAAGCTGGAAAATGGTGTGCGCGTGATGGTGCCGCCGTTTATCACCAGCGGTGAGCGCATCGTGGTGAATACGAGCGAGCTGACCTATGTGGAGCGTGCGCGGTAGTGAACGGCGATATAGCTTGGAAAATGTAAAACGGGTTGCCATGTGCGCCCCGTTTTTTTACGCTGCTTCTTTCAGCAGCCCATGTAGCACTTTATGCATCGCGCCGTTGGTAGCGAGCACGCTGCCGCGATCATCCGTCATGACGGGGGTTCCGTCCACTGCGGTGATCATGCCGCCTGCCTCATGCACGATGAGCGCGCCAGCGCACATATCCCACACATTCAGGCGCTGATACCAGATGCCATCCAGCCGGCCTGCGGCGACGTAAGCCAGGTCGAGCGCGGCGGAGCCGGAGCAGCGCACCGTGGCGCCGCTTTCCACCACGCGGGTGAAGGCTTTCATCGTGCCCTCGAACCCCTCACGCCCTTTGCGTGGGGAGGAGGTGGAGAGCAATAAATCTTCCTTACGCGCGGATACCCGCAGGCGCTGATTATTTAGGAAGGCGCCGCTACGGCGCTCGGCGGTGAACATTTCGTCCTGGATGGGGTCGTAGACGATGCCGGCGATGGTCTCCCACGCGCCGCCGCTTTTGCGCTCCTGCGCAGCAACGGAGATGGAGATATACGGAATCGCGTGGATGAAATTGGTAGTGCCGTCAATCGGGTCGATCACGAAGCGCTGGTTAAGGTTCGGGTTGCCGATGAGGCCGGACTCCTCCGTCAGGAACCCGAATTTAGGGCGAGCCTTACTAAGTTCTTCGATAAGCAGTTTATCGGTACGGATATCGGCGTTGGTGACGAAATTTGCCGCGCCTTTCTTAGAGATTTGCAGTTTGTCGATCTCGCCGAAATCGCGCACTACTCCTTTGGCGGCTTTGCGCACAGCAGCGGTCATCACGGTCATGAGGGGGGAAGTGGCCATTGGGGGTTGGTAGAAGAAAGCCAGACTGCGCGCAAGACATAACTCTTCAAAAGGGGCAAAAAATAGTGCGTTCTGCAGGACTGTCGCCCGCGCACATCAATCGCTGATTCTGCGCTTGCCATGCACCCACTGCGTTTGCTACAAGCGTCCCTCACCATCACCGGTTGTTTTGGCACTAAGGCATTCAAAAAAATATGGCTTTTCGCACCACTCCCGTGACTTCCCGCTGGCAGGCATTATTGCTTGGCACCGCGTGTTTGGCGTGGGTAACGGTGCCAGGCTATGGCCATGCACAAGAAGCCCCTGCGCCGAGCGTCGAGATCAACCTCGATGCGTTACGGGGTCTGCAGATGCGCCCTGCGCCGGTAACTGTGCCGGTCGCTCCTACGCCTGCGCCGATACCATCGCATCGTAAAATTCCGCGCGAGCAACCTGTGCGCGACTATTATGTGCCAGCGACGACTGCGGCGCCAGTGCCCGATATGCCAGAGCCCGCAAAGCCGTATGTAGCCAAGAAGGCTCCACCAGCTACGCGAGAAGTATCTCTTCCTGTGCCACCGGTTGTGCGCCCTGCGCCCATCGCTTTGCCGCCAGTCGTGGAGGCGCCGAAGCCCGTCGTCCTTCCTTCCGCACCTGCTGAGGTTATGCCGCCTCCACCGGCACCACCGGTTCAGGAAAGAAAAGTGATCCCACTGCCTATGCCGCTACCACAAAGGCCTGCGCCACTGCCAAAGCCACAACCCGTCGTGCTTGCGCCGCTGCCTGCGCAGGTGCCGGCAGAACCAAAGCCTGTATTGCCGACACCGATCGTTGGTGAGAACCCACCGTTGGTGAGGCGTGTCTCTGGGGCGATTCCGGTGGTGAATCCACCATCTGTGCCGGAGATTCAACCCGTTCCTGCGCCTATAGCAGAACCCAAACCCGCACCAAAACCTGCACAAAAGCCAATATTAAAACCGGCGGTGGTTATTCCTCAGGGGCCGGATATCAGCGCGCTTGATTTCTCGAAAATGCCGGCACCTGCGCCACTTGTAATCGCGCCGAAAGCAGTGCCAAAGCCGGTGCAAAAAGAGGAAAAAAAACCGGAGGTGAAGCCGCAAGATGCCTCTGTGCTGCCTCCGCTACCGGCGCCTCCGCCCATTGCTAAAGAAGAGCCAAAATTGCCGCCATCGGTAGAGAAACGCCTCGAGAACCTAGCGGTGCCGACAGAGACAAAGCAGCAGGGTATCGTAAGCGATAAGACTCGTATCGAAGACCCGACTGTGAAAATGAAGGCTGCCCTCAAAGAAAGAGAAGAAAAAGCCAAGGCAGATGCCACCGCGAAAGAAAAAGCCGCGATACCTGCTTTACCGCCGATAAAAGCGCCTGCACAAGCAGCCTCACCGATGATGATTCCGGTACCGGAGAAATTGCCTCCGGGGCAGATGCCGCTGCTGCCTGTACCGCCATTGGAAACCAAAAAAGAAATAGCAAAACCCGAGGCTACAACACCTCCGCTTGCAGTGGAGCAAAAGAAGCAGGACATGCCCGCGCCGGATGTGGGTAAGCTCGACTTCTCGAAAATGCCGGCGCCCGCTGCTGTGCCAATGGAAACAAAGAAGATTCCTCCGAAGCCGGAGACGAAGCCCGCGGTGGTTTCTGCTCCTCCCCCCATGTTGCCTGCGGAAATCAAAAAAGAGCCGTTAAAGCCGGACGTGAAACCAGTGGAATTGCCACCCCCACCTGCGTTACCTTCGCTTGAGGTGAAGAAAGAAGAAAAGAAAGATCTACCACCGTTGCCCGCGCTGACACCGCCTGCAGCAAAGACGGAGGTGAAGCCATTGCTAGTGCCGCCGGTAGTTGAGAAGCCAGCGGAAAAACCTGCGCCTATCCTACCGCCTGCGCTGCCGGTGGAAGTGAAGAAGGAAGAACCTAAGCCGGAGGTGAAGCCTGCGCCTGAGAAGCCTGTAGAAAAAGCAGAGCCGCCGAAATTACCGCCGGTGACGCCATTTGCTTCTGCGCCTGCTGCACCGTCGAAACTGCCATCGCTCAACGCGCTGACGGGTGGCAGAGCGCCCTCGACGCAGGATATTCTTCAGCCGAAAGATTTGGTGGAAGCTAAGCCGCTTGCGGCACCTACTGCGCCAGAGGTGAAGGTGACGACGCCACCATCTGAACCACCGAGCGCCTTGCCGAAGCTGCCGCCAATGGAGCCGGTGAAGGAAACCTCGAAATTGCCATCGCCTGCCGTGCTCATTCCGCCGGCGGAGGTGAAGAAGGAAGCGCCGAAAGCGGAAGTGAAGCCTGTCGCGCCACCTGCATTACCGCCTACACCACCAGTTGAAGTGAAAAAGGAAGAGCCAAAGAAAGACGAAGTATCAAAAGACGCACCAAAAGCTATGGGCTTGCCACCACTGCCGCTGCCACCTAAAAAAGACGCCCCGAAAGCGGAAGGGAAGCCTGCTGCACCGCCTGTATTGCCACCTGTGCCGATGCCTGAGCCGAAGAAAGAAGAACCAAAAAAACTGGCTGCGCCAGAGGTCAAGCCTGCGGCGCCACCAGCGCCACCCGTGGCAGTGCCGCCTGTAGTAGCTGCGTCTGCGGGTGAGTCGATGACGCGTGCCGTGTCGTTCGGGAAAGACAAAACCGACTTGGCGGATGACGCAAAATCCGACCTCGCCGATGTGGCGGAAAAGGTAAAAAAATCGCAAGGCAATGTGCGGATTGTGGCGTATGCGGCGGGGACGCCGGAGCAATCTTCGGTCGCCAAGCGCATCTCGCTTTCGCGGGCGCTGGCGATTCGTGCCTTCCTCATCAGCAAGGGTGTGAACCAGCTGAACATCAACGTGCAGGCATTGGGGAATCAGGTGCCAAGCGGCGACGCCGATCGCGCAGATGTGTTTGTGAAGTAGCTAGCGGCCCTGATAAAACAGAGGGCGGTTTCCGCTAGCGATCATTTCTGAGGCGGTGTTGGCCGGAATCCCCATCGCGCACTGGATGGTGGCCAGTATATTTTCCATCATGTACGGCTTTACAATCCGGCCGTTGATGCTTGAATGGATAACCGCATTCTTGAAGGAAAATGACTCTGTTTTTGGGGTGGTACCCTGTGTGGGTACAAAGCGAATATGAAACGTACAGCTGTTAGACTCATCGTCTACACACAGTGAGAGGCTTTGTATTCTTGGTTCTTGTCCTTTGATTTTTTCGAGGCATTTATAAAATGGCTTCATCTCTTCAGGTACCTCGGAAGGAAGTAGTTTTTTTACCGGCTTTGGCGCTGGTTTCGGTTTTTCTGGTCTCGGATTTTTGATGCGCGGTGGTTTTGCCACTCTCTCTTTTATAACAGCTTCTTTTACAATGGGTGCCGGTTTTTTAACGGGGTTTTCCGTCAGGAAATCTTTCGCGCGCTGACGCAGCGACTCTTTTGACTCTGCGAGGATAAAGCCTTGTGCGCCTCCTTCTTCAATGAGCGCCGACATGTGGCTTTTGAGCGCATCGCGCGGACAAGTAATGGCGCTGCCAATGGAGAAGGAGGCACCATCTGTACTACTGAGCTTGATTCTCAGGGTCACGGTTTCGGGCGTGATGCTGTTTGGTTCGAGCGCTACTGCGATTCTGTAAGAACGCCCATCGCTATCATAATGGGGATCGTGTTTCGTTAGATTACGAAGCGTTTTTTGAATTGTTCCTGAAGGCGAAGATGTATGTATCGCGTCATTCATCACGGGTGAACCTAGTCTGTTAATCTAGGTTCAGCGTAGCACAACTTCCTTTACAAATGATGAAGATGGCCACAAAAAATGAGCCCGCGCTCATGGAATTACAATGGGTTGCTCGCTAAACTGCAATTCGGCGAGGCGTTTGTAGAGCGGGTTCGACTCGAGCAACTGGGCGTGGGGGCCTGAGGCTTCGATCTTGCCGTCGCTCATCACGATGATACGATCCGCGTTGATGACGGTAGCGAGGCGATGGGCGATGACCAGCGTGGTGCGGTCACGCATCACGGCTTCGAGTGCGGTTTGAATTGCGGTTTCGTTTTCAGCATCAAGCGCGGAGGTTGCTTCATCCAGAAGCAGCACGCGCGGGTCGCGCACGATGGCACGTGCAATCGCGACACGCTGGCGCTGCCCGCCCGAGAGCCGCACGCCTTTTTCACCGAGATGGGTGTTCAGCCCATCCGGCAGCGCTTCGAGGAATTCGAGTGCGGAGGCAGTGCGTGCGGCGGCGAGGATTTCTGCCTCCGTCGCGTTTGGCTTGCCAATGCGGATATTCTCCCATGCGGTGGTGGAGAAGATGACAGGGTCTTGCGGCACGATGCCGATGCGGCTGCGCCAGTCGCGCGGGTCGAGCGTGCGCAAATCATGCCCATCGACGCGGATGATGCCGAATTGTGGGTCGTAAAACCGCAGCAGCATTTGGAAGAGCGTGGTTTTCCCGGCGCCGGAGGGGCCAACGATAGCCACCGTCTCGCCCGGCTCGATGCGGAAGGAGACGTTGGAAAGCGCGGCAACATCTGGCCGCGTGGGGTAGTGGAAGGTCACATGCTCGAATGAGAGGCGGCCTTCTGGTGGTTTGGTGAAGATATGCGGGTTGGCAGGCGTGGTGATTTCAGGGGTAAGCGCCATCAGCTCCATCAGCCGCTCAGTAGCGCCCGCGGCGCGTTGCAGCTCGCCCACCACTTCGCTCAGCGCGCCGAGCGACCCGGCGACGACTACGGCGTAGAAAATAAATGCGGAGAGATCCCCCGCCGTGATGCGCCCCGCCACGACATCCTGCCCGCCGATATAGAGCACGGTGATGATGGCACCAAACACAAGGCAGATCACAATCGCGGTGAGGATGGCGCGCAGGCGAATGCGGGCGAGGGCGGTTTTCAGCGTGTCGTCCACCAGCACGCTGAAGCGCGTGTTCTCGGCGTCCTCAAGCGCCATGGCGTGGATGGTGCGGATGGCGCCGATGGTTTCTTCCGCGTGCGAGGAAATATCCCCTACCTTGTTTTGCGTGGCGCGTGAGAGCGCCCGCACGCGCTTACCCAGCGTGATGATGGGCAGGATCACGAGCGGCAGCATCAGCAGCAGATATTCCGACAGGCGCACAGAGGTGATGATGAGCATGGTGAAGCCGCCGACAAACATCAGCGTGTTGCGCAGGAAAATGGAAACCGAGGAGCCGACGACAGTTTGCAGGAGCGTGGTATCTGTAGTGATGCGCGAGAGCAGGTCGCCCGTGCGGGTCGATTCAAAATAGGCCGTGTGCATGGAAAGCACTTTGGCGAAAATATCGCGGCGGATATCGGCGACGACGGATTCGCCCACCCACGAGACGAGCAGATAACGCGTGTAGGTCGCCGCGGCGAGGGCGATTACGACCCCGAGCAGAATGAGATAGCCCTGGCCGAGCAGCGTGGGGTTGCCTTTGGCGATGCCTTCATCCACCAGGTAGCGCATACCGCTGCCCATGGCGAGGACGCTGCTCGAGGTGAACACCAGCGCCACCAGCGCGCCGATGGCTTTGCGTTTATACGGCGCGAGGTAGCGCCCGAGATAGCGCAGACTGCTGAGTTTGCCTTTGGGGGGGAGTTCGGTGGTGGTCATAGCGTAACTACAATCTCATGGGTGGCGAGTTCGTGGCGTAGCATATCGGCAAGCGATGCGCCATCGGCCAATTGCCAATCGCGCGCGGTGGCGTTCCACGCATAATGCAAGCCGCCGGACACGGGCGAGGCGAGCCAGAGCTGGCGCGTCGGCGCATGTTTGGTGACGAGGAAGGTTTTGCCCGCGGCGGTGACAAGGGTGAGGATGCCGTTTTGCAGCTCCAGCTCCTCCAGCGCGCCGCTGTCATACGCGTCGTCCAGCGCGGCGAAATAGCGCTCAAGCGTTGCATCGGCAAGGGTGTGAAACTCGGTTTCGTCCACGGGTAGCCTTCAGTAGGGGTGATGCGCTCTCGTAGCGCATCCGCAGCGCGTGCACTAGGGCAAAAGGCAAAATCTTCACAAAACTGTCACATTTCTTACTTAAAAAGTCTGCTATGAAATTGGGCATTCTTATCAAACTGAAGGAGTTTTTATGCCGGGCACTGAATATCCTGCAAACGTTAAGCAGTTCATGGCGTGGTTCAAAGAGAATGGCGTGTCAGCAACAGTTGATTATGGTGATGGTGTGCATAGCACTAAGCCAATCAATCGATTCACGCTTGCGGCGCTCAAGGCCAATGAACTTGGGTTGAAACTGATGCAGGAAGATAAGAAAATTGGTGGTGGAGTCATTATATTCGACCCCAAAGTGCCAGAACAAGCCTTTACAATTGATGCGCTGGATGATTTGGAAAGAAGCAACCCTACCCCCTTGACCAAAGAACAGGCGACGCAGTTTAGTAACACGTTTAAGGAAGTCTTCGCACTGATTGCCGATAAAGATTTGAGCAAAGCCGATCTTGATCGCATCGCGTTGCTAAGACAAGAGATGGGCAAGAGTGGCCTTGGTATTACACTGATTCAGAAAGATGCAGAGTGCTATATCGGCCTGACGATGGCTGGGAATGCGAAATACGCTCACGCCACGTTGACAAAGACGGCAAGTAAATAGCCCCATAAACTTCGCGTGACTTTTTTATCTAACCCATTGGAGATACTGCTGCGTTGCGGTTAATGATTTATTAACGTATGCATGGTATAATGTGTCTATTGGGTATCTTGTTCAGGAGATGAAAATGACTTATAAGGCAGAGGTAAAGATAACGGGTGATAAGCGCAATCAGGGCACTATTGCCGGGGCAACCTTAAAAAATCTGTCAACACAATTACAGCGGTCTATCCCGCAGGCTGAACTATACCCTCTCATTGAAGCCGCCAAGAGTGATATAGAGCTTTATGGTAACCTAAGAGAGCTTCAAGGGACGTACAGTACGACTCTTGAGCTATTGGCCAAAAACGCAGTCACCGTTTCAGGCGCAGCATCAGAGGTGATTTCGGCGACCAATCATCTGCTGATGCAAATTTCGGATGAGAAACGGAAAACTCTTTCTAACAATTTGCAAGAAAACTTAACGGCTTTAGAAGATTTCGTGAATAAGGCAGGGGCGCTGAAAACTGGAGCAGAAGCGGCTGAGAAACCAATGAAGCTCGCTAATTTTCTAGAATAGCCCCCTAAACTTCGCGTGACGCGGCGGCGGATTTCGGCTATGAAGCGCGCCGATGACAGAAAAACCTCGCAGCAGCCCGAAGAAAAAAGCCGCGCCGAAACGTGCCCCCGCTAAGGGAAATGCGGCCTATCGTGGCCGTGGCAGCCGCCGTGCGCGGGTGAAAACGGCGGACGGGTTGATGCCCGAGCGCAGCGTGATCGCGATTTTTATTGCGCGGATGCTGATGGCGGGCGTGATTATCGGCGGGCTGGCGGTGATGTATTTCATGGTCAGCATGCCGGATATCAGCTCGATCGACACGATTCGTAAGCAACAGGGCATCACCGTCCTCGCTGCCGATGGGCGCACGGTGGCCAACTATGGCGATGTTTACGGTGAATATATTCCCTATGAGAAACTGCCGAAGCATCTGGTCGAGGCCGTGGTGGCGACGGAAGATCGCCGCTTCTTCGCGCATGGCGGCATCGACCTGTGGGGCATCGCCCGCGCCATGGTGGTGAATGCGCGCGCCGGGCATATGGTGCAGGGCGGCTCGACGGTGACGCAGCAAGTAGCGAAGAACGTGTTCCTGACGCCGGAGCGCTCGCTGACGCGTAAGGTGCAGGAGGCGCTGCTCGCCCTATGGCTCGAGGCACGCTTCAGCAAAAAAGAGATCATGGCGATTTACTTGAACCGGGTCTATCTCGGCGCGGGCACGTTCGGGATCGATGCAGCGGCAAAGCGCTATTTCAACAAAAGCGCAAAGGATTTAACGCTTGAGGAATCGGCGCTGCTCACCGGCTTGCTCAAGGCACCGTCGCGTTACTCGCCGGCCAGCAACAGCGATCGCGCGCGGGCACGCATGCATCAGGTGCTGGTGAATATGGAGGATGCGGGTTACCTCAAAAAAGAACAAATCGCTAAGTCGCTCAAGACCTACGCAGCCTCGCCCTCGCACAAGGCTGAGGGCGGCGATGTGCGCTATTTCACGGATTGGGTGATCGACGAACTGCCCAACTATGTGGGGCAGGTGGATGAAGACATGGTGGTGACCACCACGCTCGATGGCAACCTGCAGCAGAAGGCGGTGGATGCGCTGCAAACCATCGTCAGCAAGGAGGGGCCGCCCAAGCGCGTGAGCCAGGGCGCGATGGTGGTGATGCAGCCCGATGGTGCCGTGCAGGCGATGGTGGGTGGCATGTCCTATGCTGAGAGCCAGTATAACCGTGCGGCGCAGGCGAAGCGTCAGCCGGGTTCGGTGTTTAAGCTGTTCGTCTATCTCGCGGCGCTAGAGGCCGGAATGCGGCCTTATTCGACGGTAGAGGACGCACCGATTACGCTGCAGGTGGGAAATAAAACCTGGTCGCCAGAGAACTATCACGAAGACAACTATCTTGGTGAAATTCCGATGGTGGTGGGCTTGCGTAACTCGCTCAACACCGTGTCGGTGCGCCTTGGGCAATATGCCGGGTTTGGCCGCGTGGCGGCGATGGCAGAGCGGCTCGGCATTCCGAATATTCCGTCCCATCCCTCGATTGTGCTTGGCTCGGTGGAGGCCACCTTGCTTGAACTGACAGGTGCCTATGCGCATGTCGCGAATGATGGGAATAAGGTTGTGCCTTATGGCATCACGCTGGTGAAAACGCGCAAGGGCGGTAAGGAGCTTTATAAGCACGAGAAGCCAGAAGCCGAATCCATCCTCGCCAAAGGCACGGTGGAGATGATGAACTATATGCTGCTCGACGTGGTGGCGCGCGGCACCGGCACTAAAGCACGGTTGGTAGATCGCCCCGCGGCAGGGAAAACTGGCACTAGCCAGAATTTCAAAGATGCTTGGTTCATCGGCTTCACGCCGCAATTGGTGACGGGTGTGTGGGTCGGTAACGACGACAACAAGCCGATGAAGAAAATCACTGGCGGCACGATCCCCTCGATGGTGTGGCACCAGTTCATGGCCAGCGCGATGCAGGGAAAACCGGTGATGCAAATTCCGAACAATGCCTCCTCCAGCGAGGGGATGCTACCATGGATGTTCGGCGGCGACCACGCGGCGGGCGAGGGCGAGGCGGCAGATGGCACCACGCCTGAAGGAGCAACGGGTGGCGAACAACCGGCGCCGCAAGACATGCCCGCCGAAAGCAACGGCGATGTGCTGACCCCGAAATTCTGGAACACACTGATGGATAAAGCCGTGCCTGACAAAGGGGATGTAGACGTGGAATACAGCTACCCCGGCGACGGACGGCGGCGGTAGATCCCCTTAATAATTACGCGTTAAACCGATAGAGGTCTTTGCCGTGCAGGGTGAGCCATTCTTTGGCGGCTTCGTATTCGGGGCAGAGGGTGGCAACTGCATTCCAGAAGGCGCGGCTATGGTTCATGTGGCGCAGATGCGCGACCTCGTGCGCGACGACATATTCCATCACCTCACGCGGTGCGAAGATGAGGCGGTAGGAGAACGAGAGGCGCGCGGTGGAGGAACAGCTGCCCCAGCGGCTGCGCGTATCGCGCACGGTGACGCGGTCGAGACGACGGCCAAGGCGCGCGGCATCGCGCTCGGCGAGGCGGGTGAGGGTGACGCTTGCAATTTTCTTCAGCGCTTCGGTGACGCGCTCGGCAAATTCATCGCGCGGGCCAGCGACATAGAGCACGTCGTCTTTCACGATCCATTTACGGCGGAGGGTTTCGTCGTGCTTAATCCGCACGCGCTTGCCGAGCAGTGGAATGACCACGCCGGGCTTGATTTGTTTTTTGGTCGGCATGTCGCGCAGGGTGGTGATGAGCCACTCGCTCTTCAGCATCAGGAAGGTCAGCCCGTCATTCACGCGGGTGTGGCGCGGCAGGGTGAGGGAGATGGCGTGGTCGGTCGGGTTGTAGCGCAGGCAGATGCGCTTAGCGCGCTGATGCCGGCGAATGACGAGCGGCAATACTTGCTCGCCAACTTGCAGAAAATCTGGCAACGTTTCGTTGCTCCACGCATGCTTGCTCATCGAGATCCTACTTCTTTTTATTGTTGGTGATGTGCGCGTTCTTGTTGCTCGCTCTTGCATCACATAGTAGCTAGCATGGGGGGTGTGGTGACGGCGGTCAATAGCCCGTACCTGTCAACCCCCAAAAATATATTTTATCCACAGGGTAATTCTCAGGGGATTCAAAGGCATTATGAAGTATCCTCAGTCGTTTATCGAGGAGATAAGGGCCCGTATTCGCGTTTCCGAAATAGTCGGGCGCGCCGTTCCCCTGCGTCGGGCAGGGCGCGAATTTCACGCTTTATGCCCATTTCACAAGGAGAAGAGTCCTTCTTTTACCGTGAATGATGAGAAGGGGTTCTTCCACTGCTTTGGCTGTGGCGCGCATGGAGATGTCATAGGTTTTACAATGGATTACGAGCATCTCGGCTACCGCGAGGCGGTGGAGCGCCTGGCAGGTGTAGCTGGGTTGAGTGTGCCGCGCGAAACAAAACTAGAGGTTGAGCGCGAGGAAAAAGCCAAGTCCCTGCAGCAGGTGATGGAATTCGCCGCAAGCTGGTTCGAAGAGCAGATGGAAAACACGGCGGAGGGCGAACTCGCACGACGCTACCTCGCCGAGCGCGGACTCACCGGCGAGACGCGCGCGAAGTTTCGCATCGGCTACGCGCCCGCCGATCGTGACGCGCTGACGCGGATGATGAAAACCAAAGGCGTCACCGAAGCGCAGATGATTGAAGTGGGTTTGTTGATTAAGGTGGAGGACCGCGCGCCCTATAGCCGCTTCCGCCGCCGCCTCATGTTCCCCATCCGCGATCGCAAAAGCCGCGTGATCGCGTTTGGCGGACGCGTGCTGCCCGGCGAACCGAACGACGACGCACCGAAATATCTGAACTCGCCAGAGACGCCGCTGTTTCATAAGGGGCGGCAGCTGTTCAATCTCGACCTCGCACGCCGCGCCGCGTTCGATGCGCGGCAGTTGATTGTCGCCGAGGGCTATATGGATGTGATCGCGCTCGCGCAGGCGGGCATCGCCCATGCGGTCGCGCCGCTCGGCACCGCCATCACGCCGGAGCAATTGCAGATGTGCTGGCAGCTGGTCGATGAACCGACTATTTGTCTTGATACGGACAATGCGGGAATGCGTGCGATGGGGCGGGCGATTGATTTGGCATTACCGTTGCTCATACCTGGAAAAACACTAAAGTTTGCATGGCTAAATCCCAATGAAGATCCGGATGAACTACTGAAAACTTCTGAAGGTAAGAAGCAATTTGAAGAGATGCTGCGTGATGCGCGAACTTTGTCGTCAGAGTTGTTCCGGGCTTATATCAAGCCAGATGTAGGTACTCCTGAAGCTCGTGCAGCTCAGGAGAGTGAACTCAATCGCTTGATCATGGGCATCAAGCACCCCACGGTGCAGCATTATTATAAGCAGTATATGCGCGACCGACTGCACGCCATGGGGCAAGTGCGGTATGAGAAGGGCAGTTTCAAGGGCAAACGCGATTTCAAAAATAATGCGCCGACCAGCACGGTGGTGCCGCCACCGCTCGCGCGCAGTTCGGATGGTAGCTTACTGGTGCCCGCGACGAACCTGCTCGCGCTCGTGATGGCGCACCCGGCGCTGCTGATGGATGCGGGGGCGGAGGAATTCTGGCTGCACGCGCCGATGCCCGCGCCCTGGCAGCAGGAGCTGCATAACCGCATCACGGAGCTGCATATCGACTCGCCGGAGCCGCGGCAGGCGGCGGAGCTGATGCAGCTGGTGGCGGAGGAGGCGCCGAAGGATGCGCTCGCGCCGGTGTTGAAGGCGATGAAAGCGCTCGGCGTGGAACTGGCGAAAGACGAAATGATCCGCACCGGCCGCGCCGAACGGCTGTGGGGCGAGGTGGTGAACGACGTGGAGCGCGCGCGCCTACGCAGCGAATGCGTGGAGGCTGAAGCCGCGTTGGCCGCCGAGCTGACCGAGGAAAACCTGACACGGCTGACGACGCTGAAAAGCCAGCTCGAAGCCATCGACCGCGAACGCAGCCGGTTTTATCAGCAGGACCCGCTGAGCGGGGCAGTGTGAGGGTGGGGTTTAGCGCCCAAACCCATAACGCTCGGCGACGGGGCCGAGATCGTTCTCAAACGTTTGCGTGCGCAGCAGCTTGTGCAGCGCGGTCTCCCCAGCGTTGATTGTTGGAGCGGGGGTTTCTTTGAGAGCGCCGGCTTCGGGGTAGCGTGCGCAGAAATCCTTAACCAGATCTGGATGCTGGCTGCCGATGATGTCGCGGACAACTTGGGTGATGGGGGTGCCATCGTAGGTTTTATCGAGCAGATCATACACACGACACTGCTGATAAACATATAGGAGTTTATCCAATATTGTTTTTGCATCGCTTGCTTCTGAGGCAATTTTTAATTGTTGCAGCAACGCATCCGTTAAGGCTGCCCCATACACACCCTTATGTTCGCCGTAACGCATTGTGTCGAGCGAGAGTATGTCGGTAACGTCATTTGGGTAGAGGGTCGCAATGTTGTGGAACAAGCGGCGCACGCCAGCATCGAACACATCACGCTCGTTATAGGGGCTTGGCCCATAATATTCGTGCTTATAACCCCATGTTAATTCCTTCAACGCTTGAAGTGCGCGTTTTGGATTCTGTGGAGTGGATTGCATATCCAATTCTGCCCTATAGAACAGCCCTTTAGCGGCTTCGTAGCGTTCTTTGGGGTTGCTGCTGCGCAGCAGCATAGTTTGCCAGCGCGCCATATCTGCTTCAATTGCCGAGTCTTGTGGTATCACAGGGAGCCTCCATCATGTGTTAGGCTGTTTTTACCATACTGGCTGAGAAGATAGTGTGACAGTTTCATGAAGATTGCGGTTTTGCTTCTGTTTCAAGGGGTAAAAGCAGGAAAAGGCACGAAATCCCCCGTAATCCGCTTGATTTGCAGGGTGAAACCGTGCATAAGTCCCACGGTTAGGGCATCACCAGCACTGGGGCACGCATCATGGCAAGCAAGAAGCCGGTAAAAAAACCAACCGCATCGGCAAAAAAGAACGTCGCAAAAACGCCTACGAAAAAACCGGTGAAGGCGGTGGCAAAAAAATCTGCGCCCGTAAAAAAAATCGCAAAACCGACGAAGTCGGCCGTTGCTAAAAAACCCGCGGCGAAAGCGGTAAAAGCGAAACCATCGGCAAAAGCGACGAAGCCTCTTGCGAAATCCGCTACAGGCGCTACATCCAAGCGCTCTGCCCCACCCTCCGTCACCAAGAAAGTATCCAGCGCACCCATGGCTAGTAAGAAATCGACCCCCGCGAAAACAGCTTCTAAAACCCCTGCGAAAGCAGCCGCAAAACCAGCTCCCGTGAAAGCTGACACCAAATCGAAAGCGCCTGCTGCAAAGGCAAGCGATGCAAAATCAAAAGCTGCACCAGCCGCAAAAGCGCCGACAGGTAAAGCCCCCGCAGGTAAAACGAGTGGAGGAAAAAACAACGCCTCCGCTGCAAGCGGCGGGGCGCTGGAGGCGAAGCTGCTGAAGGTGGGTCGCGCGAAAGGCGGCGTGCTGACCTATGACGATATCAACAAGCATCTGCCTGCGGATGAGTTCTCGCCGGAAATGCTCGACGAGCTGATGACGCGCCTCGCCGCCAAGGGCGTGAAGGTGATCGAGCTTGGTGACGTAGACGACAAGGACGACGCACCGTTTGTCGAAGGCGATGGCGATGATGTCGTGGTGGTCGAAGGCGGCGACATGGTGATCGAGATGGAAGCCGAGAAGCCGGAGGAATCCTACGGCCGTTCGGATGACCCCGTTCGCATGTATCTGCGTGAAATGGGCAATGTGGAATTGCTCAGCCGCGAAGGCGAAATTGAAATCGCCAAGCGGATTGAATCCGGCCGCGAGATGGTGATTTCGTCGCTGTGTGAATCACCCACGGTGATGCATATGGTGCTCGGCTGGCGCGACCGCTTGGCCAACAGCGAAATGCTGCTGCGCGAGATGATCGACCTCGATGCGACCTATGGCGCGGGCACGGCCGATAAATTCGCCGATGCCGAGCGCGAGCAGGGCGACGCGGTGGAGGAAGAAGAAGAGGAAGAGGACGAATACGACGCGCTCGAAGGCGGTCGCAAAGAGAAGGTCGAAGAATATGACGACGAGGAAGCGGTGCTCAGCCTGGTGGCGATGGAGCAGGAGTTGCTGCCTGCCGTGCTCGAGAAGCTCGACGCGTTCGCGAAAGTAAGCAAACAGCTGCGCAAGCTGCAGGAGAAGCGCCACGCCAAAGCACTCGGCGAGGGCGACATCGGCAAGGGCGACGATAAAAAATACGCAGCGCTGCTGGTTGAAATGGTTGAGATCATGCTCTCCATCCGCTTCAATAACACGAAGGTGGAAGAGCTGATGCACACGCTCTACGCCATCAATAAACGCCTCATCGCGACCGAGATGCAGTTGCTGAAGCTCGCGGAGAAGAGCGGCGTGAAGCGCGCGCATTTCCTCGCGAACTACAATGGCCGTGAGCTCGACCCGGATTGGATGAAATCCGTCGCCAAGCTGAAGGAAAAAGGCTGGAAAGAATTCACCGAGAAGCACAAGAAAGAGATCGACGGCTTCCGCGCCGAGATCGGTAAAATCGCGGTGGAAACCAGCCTCGACATTTCGGAGTTCAAGCGCGTGGTGTTCGCGGTGAGCAAGGGCGAGCGCGACGCTGGCCGCGCGAAGAAAGAGATGATCGAGGCCAACCTGCGCCTCGTGATTTCGATCGCGAAGAAATATACCAACCGTGGTCTGCAATTCCTCGACCTCATTCAGGAAGGCAATATCGGCCTGATGAAGGCGGTGGATAAGTTTGAATACCGCCGCGGCTATAAGTTCAGCACCTATGCGACCTGGTGGATTCGCCAGGCGATTACGCGCTCCATCGCCGATCAGGCGCGGACGATTCGTATCCCCGTGCATATGATCGAGACCATCAACAAAATCGTGCGCACCAGCCGCCAGATGCTCCACGAAATCGGCCGCGAGCCGACGCCGGAAGAGCTGGCAGAACGCCTCGTGATGCCGCTCGACAAAGTGCGCAAGGTGATGAAAATCGCTAAGGAGCCGGTCTCGCTCGAAACGCCGGTGGGGGATGAAGAAGATTCGCATCTCGGCGATTTCATCGAAGATAAAAACGCGGTGCTGCCGGTGGATTCAGCGATTCAGAGCAACCTGCGCGAAGTGACGACACGCATCCTTGCGAGCCTCACCCCGCGTGAGGAACGCGTGCTGCGCATGCGCTTTGGTATCGGTATGAACACCGACCATACGCTGGAAGAAGTCGGCCAGCAATTCAGCGTGACGCGTGAGCGGATTCGTCAGATCGAGGCGAAGGCGTTGCGCAAATTGAAACACCCAAGCCGCAGCCGCAAAATGCGGAGCTTCTTGGATAACTAAGTAACGGACGGAGTCTCTGCCATGAGCGCAACCATCGGAACACGCCTTTTTACTTGGGTTTATGGCCGCCATGTTGGCAACGACGAATTCGGCAACCGCTATTTTGAATCGCGCCGTTTGGATAAAGCGGTCGGTAAAAAACGCCGCTGGGTGATGTATCGCGGCATTGTGGAACCATCGAAAGTGCCTCCGGAATGGCATGGCTGGCTGCACTACACGCTCGACGCGCCGCTTAGCGCGACCACGCGTCGCGGCTGGCAACGGGCGCATCAACCAAACCTCACCGGCACGACGGGGCGTCACCTGCCTGCGGGGCATATCAGCAAAGGCGGCGCACGCGCCGCCGCTTCCGCGGATTATGAACCGTGGACGCCGCGATGAGAAGCGTGCGTGTCGTTTCTATGTTAGCGCTGTTCACGCTCGGCGCCTGCGGGTCGATGACGGATACGCAACATACGTTGCTGGGAGAAGAATCGACCTCACCCTTTTCTCAAATACAGCCGGGTCTTAGTAATTTTGATACGGAAACAGCCCGCGACAAGGCCGATGCCAAATGGTGGGATAATTTTTATGGCCGTTGAGAAGCGCCGACTTCGGCTCATAGTGAGTAATTAGACTGGCACAATAGGTGCACATCAATACACACCCTCGCGTACATCTTGCAACCCGGCGCGACGCATGTTACGTCGATACCAGTTCAGCATTTTCGACGAGGGATTCATGTCCAATAACGCAATCGAAACAGTAATGGGTGCAGTCGTGTTGGCAGTGGCTGGCGGGTTTCTCTATTTTGCCTACAGCAACGGTAGCGTGAAGCAGATTGATGGCTATGCCGTGAAGGCAGCGTTCACCAGCATCAACGGGATTGCGCCGGGCAGTGCGGTGCGCGTGGGTGGTATCAAAATCGGCGTGGTAGAAGAGATGACGCTTGACCCAAAAAGCTATAAAGCGGTGGCGACTCTGCGCGTACAGGACGATGTAAAACTGCCGAAAGATTCTTCCGCTGCCATTCAAAGCCCTGGGCTGATGGGCGATAAATTCATCGGCATCGAGCCGGGGGGAGACGAAGAAAACCTCGCCGAGGGCGATACGATTGAATACACGCAGCCTTCCGTCAGCCTCGAAGAAATGATTGGCAAATTTGTTTTCTCCGGCGGTGGTGCGGATAAAAAAGGCGCGAGCGATGCCGGTGCGGCGAAGGCAGAAGCGCCATCGCTTAATGATGCGCTGCCGGGAGATTCTTCCGCCCATGGTGCTGAGTAATCTGTGAATGTGCCTCTCCATTGCGGGATTGTAACTGCGGTTGCGGTGTTTATTGCTGCCGGAACGGTTGAGGCACAGGAAACGTCAGTAGTCATTGCCCCCCCCCCACCGCTTGTGAGCGCACCGGCGATGGCGCGCATCACGCCGGAGCAACATGACGGCGATGCAGATATTCTGACAACACATGCTGTGAAGAAAAAAGAGGTGCCGACAGAATCTGCGCCACTGCCTTGGCAATCCGCGGCGCCCGCGGCATCGGCACCTGCTGCACCTGCGCCGAATAAATTTATGCCAGCTTCGGTGCCTTTTGGTCATGCGTCTGAACCGCTTGGTGCGGAAATTCCGGCAGGCCCCCACACGGCAACTTCTGCCCCAGTGAGTGATATCGACGCGGTGGAGTCTAGCGAACCTGCGCCACCAGAACCTCCAGCACCTGGTGCAGATCCGGTGACGGAAGATGCAAGTGCGCCGACCGAACTGACCAGCCCTATTTTTGACGGTGTAGAAGATAACGGTGCGCCACGAAAAATTCTGTTGCGCGTGCTGAATAAAGTGACGGCGCAATCCATGCTGTTCAAAGCCAAGCCGAAAGATACGGTCAGCTTCGGCAAACTTAAAATCAATACGCTGATGTGCCGCGTCTCCTCGCCGAACAGTCAGGCGGACTCCGCCGCGCTGCTTGATATCCGTGAAGAACAGCCGGGGAAAGAGGGCGTGAAGCAGCTTTTCCGTGGCTGGATGTATCAGTCAAGCCCCTCCATCACCGCGCTGGAGCACCCGATTTATGACGTGACCATGGAGGGCTGCGAAATTGCTGTGCTGGCACCTAAAATCGAAGAAAAAGAAGATAAATCAGTGACTAAAAAGAAGAAGAAATAGTCATCCACAGGATGCAATCTTCACAAAACTGTCACAATTCTCGGCGTGCGGCTGTGGTATAGTTGCTCTATATGACAAAACCATTCGCAGATATCGACGCAGAGTTTGGCTTCCCCAAAGGGTTGCTTGATTCCACCTGGAGAAAAGAATCCACCCGTGGGAGCGACTGGGTGTCGTCTGCTGGCGCTGTCGGTCACTTCCAATTCATGCCTGGCACACGCCGAGAGATGATAAAAAAGCATGGACTTGATCCGTGGAGCAAGGATGAGAATATTGCTGCGCGATGCTGTGCTCTTTATTTAAAAGAGCTGAGCGATCAATTCGACGGTGATTTAGAGAAGGGTCTTGCTGCCTATAACGCTGGCGCAGGAAATGTACGCAAAGCAATTCGCAAGCATGGCGATAATTGGCTGCACGGGTTGCGTGCGGAGACGCAAGCCTATGCGGCGAATATTCTTGGTCATCTCGATGGTCACGAGGACACGCGCAACATTGCGAAGAAATCGAAACTGCGCACGCATCACACCACCGCTGGGGATGATGAGGACGAAACTCCAAATAGCACCGCGCATGTTGGTGAAAAAATGAAAGATATGGGCTTGGGGGAAGTAATCCTCGTGCTGATTGTTGCTGCGCTTGGCGGCGGCAAGAAGAATGACCAACAGGGTGTTGCAAGCAATCATAACAGCATTGAAATGCCAAAGGTGCCGAACAAAAAGCCCGACAATACGATCACTTCTCCCACGCTTTATTCCTAAGCTTTACTCTTCGCCAGCGGATGATGCTCGTTCACCACCTGCGTGAGGCGCTTGCCGGCAACATGGGTGTAGATCTGCGTGGTGGCGATATCGGCATGGCCGAGCAATTCCTGAATCACCCGCAAATCCGCCCCGCCTTCGAGCAGATGCGTGGCGAAGGAATGGCGTAGCGTATGCGGCGAGCAGCGCGCCGGGTCGATCCCTGCTTTCAGGCAGAGCGCTTCTAACATCTTGCCGAATTTCTGACGGCTGAGATGCGAGATTCCGTGATGGCCTTTGTCCGGAAAGAGATAAGGAGAATCCGCATGCGCAGGGATGAAGCTCTCGCGCAGGGCAAGATAGCGGGTGAGGGCATCTAGCGCCGAAGCATGCAGCGGCACAAGGCGATCCTTACTGCCTTTCCCGGTGATGATAAAAAAGGGCTGAAGTTTCTTCGGTTTTTTTGGATCGCGGCCGATATGGTGCATGCGCAGCGTCACCAGTTCGCTCACCCGCATGCCGGAGGCATAAATAATTTCCATCAGCGTATGCAGGCGTACGCCCTCGGCACTGCCATCGGCTTGCGCGGTGGCGATGAGGGTGGTGACTTCTTCGCGCGTGAGGAGTTTGGGCAGGCTGCGCGCGCGCTTCGGGGCGCGTACAAGTAATACCGGGTTCTCGGTAATAATACGCTCGCTGATGAGGAACTTAAACCACTGAGCCAGCGCAGAGCGACGGCGGGCGAGGGTGCTGGCGGCCATGCCGCTCTCGGTGAGCGCAGACAGATACTGTGTGATGTCGCCATGGTCGACGGATTCCATCGCGCGGGCATGAGCGGTGGCGTAGGCGAAAAAGTCGGAAAGGTCGTGGCGGTAGGCGTCTCGGGTGGAAAGTGATGCACCACGCGTGGCCATCATCATCTCCAGAAACGAATCACGCCACCCCAACCATGAAGCTGGGGTGGCGTGTGTTTCGTCGTTAGCCATTGTGGCTAGCGTCAGTGCTTAGTGGCCAGCAGCCGGAGCAGCTGGAGCAACCGCGTTCACTGCAGCGCCTGCAGCGGCGCCAGCGGCACCTGCAGCTTCAGGCGTTGCGCCTGCAGCTGCAGCAGCACCTTGAGCAGCGCCTGCGGCAGCGGCAGCTGGGTCAGCAGCAACTGGAGCAGCCGCTTCAGGAGCAGCAGCCGGGTCAGCCATCGGAGCTTCCGAAGCTGGAACGGCTTCTGGAGCAGGGGTGGTCGCAGCCGGAGCGGCAGCATCTACTGCAGCTGGCATTTCGGTGGTTACAGCCTCTGGTGCGGGAGCTTCGCTGGTCATGGTCACAGCAGCAACGATTGCAGCCACAACTGCAACAGCAGCGATGATGATAACAGAGTTTTTGTTTTTGCTAGGGGTAGTCATAGCGCCTCGTAAGAAATGTGTTAAGGTTGAATTCTTCGGCAAAGCCAGTAGTGTTCTGCTCTCGAATGATGAAATAGTCAACTGCTTGATACGAAAAATGAACGCTGAAACAAAAAATGACGCTGTAAAACAGAGTGCTACGACTAGCTGGCGCGCACGGCCATTGGTGCTTATTGGTCTGATGGGCTCCGGCAAATCGACCATCGGGCGACGCCTGGCACAATCTATCGGCTGGCGCTTTGTTGATGCGGATGAAGAAATCGAAATGGCAGCGGGCTGCTCTATCGCCGATATGTTCGCGATTTATGGCGAGCCCATGTTCCGCGATTTGGAACAACGCGTGATGACGCGACTGTTAAATGACGGCCCCATGGTCATCGCCACCGGCGGCGGCGCGTGGATGCAGCCGCGCATTCGTGAACTGATCAAGGCGCATGCCACATCGCTATGGCTGCGCGCGGAGCTGGATGTGCTGCTCGACCGCGTCAGCCGCCGCGACCACCGCCCGCTGCTCAAGACTGGCGATAAACAGGAGATCATGGAACGACTGATGGCGGAGCGTTACCCCGTCTATGCCGAGGCGGATTTAACGGTGGATTCCAGCCACGGCCCGCATGACCGCGTGGTGGAACGCGCGATTGCAACACTCAAGGAGTATCGCGGATGAGCGGTCACCATACACTGACAGTAGCACTTGCCGAGCGCAGCTACGAAATTCACATCGGCCACGGATTGCTGGCGGATGCCGGAGCACTGCTTGAACCGGTGCTCGCAAGTAAGCGCGTGATTGTAGTGAGCGATACGAATGTCGCGCCAATTTACATGCCAAGGTTGCAAGCATCGCTCGTGAAAGCAGGTGTGCATTGCGATGCGCTAACCGTCGATGCAGGTGAGGGCGCGAAGGGATTTGTCACGCTTGAAACCTTGCTTGAGCAGATGCTTGCTCTGGCGCCTGATCGAAAGACGACGATCATTGCGCTCGGCGGCGGGGTGGTGGGTGATCTTGCAGGCTTCGCGGCGAGCGTGCTGCTGCGGGGTGTGCCATTTATCCAGATCCCGACCACGCTGCTGGCGCAGGTCGATAGTTCTGTCGGCGGCAAAACCGCCATCAACAGCCGCGCGGGGAAAAATCTTGTCGGCAGTTTTTATCAGCCGCAGCGTGTGCTGATCGACCTCGATACGCTGGCCACGCTGCCCGCACGGGAGCTGCGTGCGGGCTATGCGGAGATTATTAAATACGGCCTTATTATGAACGCGGAGTTTTATCGCTGGTGCATCATGAATGGCGGGAATTTATTGGCGGGCGAGCCTGCCGCACTCGCCCATGCCGTGAGCGAATGCTGTCGCATGAAAGCAGAAATTGTCGGTGCGGATGAGCGCGAAGCAGGCAGCCGAGCGCTGCTCAATTTCGGCCACACGTTCGGCCATGCGCTCGAAGCAGAAACCGGCATGAGCGAGAAATTACTCCACGGCGAAGCGGTGGCGATCGGTATGGTGATGGCCTGTCGGATGTCGGCGCATCTTGGCCTGATTTCGGCAGATATGGAGTGTGAACTCGCTGCGCATTTCACCGCTCTTGGCCTTCCAGTCACGCCGCGTGATGTGGCGCATGACTGGAACGCCAAACGCATCGCGGCGCATTTTGCGAGCGACAAAAAAACTGAAAACGGCGCGCTGAATTTTGTGTTGCTTCATGCCGTTGGCGCGGCGCGCGTGGTCAAGGATGTGGATGCCGAATTGGCACAGAAAATCGTTTCCTCTTTTGTGAAAGCGTAGTGGGCTATGGAACTTGCGGATATTCTCTTTTCGATACTGGCGATTGCACTTTGTGTGCTGGCCTCGGCTTTTTTTGCGGGGGCAGAGACAGCTGTAACCAGCATATCGCGGGCTCGTTTGTTTCACCTGATTCAAGAAGGGAATGCGCGTGCCAAAAAAATCGGCGACTTGCATCGCGATAAAGAAGCACTGATTGGGGCGCTGCTGTTGGGTAACAGTGCTGTGCATATTCTGGGTTCGGCTATCGCTGCGGGTTTGGCCATCAAACTCTGGGGCGAGCATGGGGTGTTTTACGCCTCGGCGATTATGACGATTATTGTGGTGACGTTCGGCGAGGTGTTGCCCAAAACCTACGCAATACTGAATAGCGAATCGGTGACGCTGCGCGTGAGTTATGTGCTGTGGGCAATTTGTCGTGTACTACAGCCGTTCGTTAAGGTGGTGCAGTGGATTGACCGGCCGTTTTTATGGATGCTCGGCGTGCGTGATGGCAAGGATCGCTCCTTGGTTTCGGCCTTTGACACCATCCGCGGCACGATTGAACTCCACCACCATGAAGGCGAGGTCGAAAAAGACGACCGCGACATGCTGGGCAGTATTCTCGACCTCAATGACCGCGCGCTTTCGGAGGTGATGCTACACCGCAGTCAGGTGGAGAGCATCGATTTTTCGCAGGAGCCGGACGCAATTATTGCGCAGGCGATCGCCATCAACCATAGCCGCATTCCTCTGTGGAAGGACAACCCCGAAAATATCATCGGCGTGTTGCATTTCAAAGACCTGCTGCGGCTGGTGCGCGCGCAGAAAATCGGCATCACACGCGAGATGATCCGCCGTATCGCGCAGAAGCCGTGGTTCGTGCCGGAAACCACCAGCCTCGCCGATCAGCTGAGTGCCTTCCGCGCCCGCCGCGCGCATTTCGCCTGCGTGGTGGATGAATATGGCGCATGGCTCGGCATCGCGACGCTGGAGGATATCATCGAGGAAATCGTTGGCGAGATCGACGACGAACACGACCCGCGCTCCATCGCCGAGATTATGCCCTACGGCGAACATGCCTACCGCGTGGCAGGCACCGTCACCGTGCGCGACATCAACCGCCAGCTCGATTGGGACTTGCCCGACAGCAACGCCACCACCGTGGCTGGCCTCGTGCTGCACGAGGCACGGGTGATTCCGGATAATGGCGCCACTTTCGAGTTCTTCGGCTACCGCTTCACCATCGCCGAAAAACGCAGCCAGCAAATCACCCAGCTGCTCATCGAACGCCTCGCGGATAGTTTCGACGACGCGCAGGAGTAGGGGTAGGTTTTTGGTGTTGGTTTCCAGAGCCTGTCACCCCGTCTTTACGACGGGGCATCCCGCTTATTTCTGCAATATTTGTTATAAATTATAGTGTTAGCTCCCATTCCTGCGCCCGCACATCCTCTCGCTAACCATGCAATTGTCATGAAACTGTCACACACAAACGCGCCGGATTTGGTATTATCTAAAGTAAGGCTATCCAGCAAACTGGGTGAAATAGAGATAAATACAGTAAGGGAGTTAGGGTTATGGCATACGGTGATAAAGAGGGTGAGTATTTCAATCAGGTTCGGCGACAGTTCGTTGCGTTTCAGCGGGGCGATAGCGAGCAGATCCCCGCAAAGCCAACGGGTGGCGATGCGCTACAAATTTATAAGCGTGCCATGCTCAACGCAGCGCTGAATGCTTCAGGAAACGGATATGGCTCAGTTGGCCATAAACTATACGCCAAATATTTTGGTACAATGTATGCAAACGAAAGCTCTTACGGCGTTAATGAAAAGGGGGAGTATGATGAGAACCTAGTAGCGCTCCTTGATGAAGATAAGGATGGGGAGATAGAACATCATTTTGGCTCTGTTGGTGATAAAGCCAAAGTACCCGCAGGTAAGGGTTATGAATTTGCGGGGGCAATGGCCATCGCCAGTGCCGCGGCGAAGACCTACAAGGCATTCGAAGCGGGTCGCCGCGCAACGCCAGCCGAAATGGCGGTTAATGTAACCGGATGGCAGGATGGGTTGAAGAAAAAATATGGCAAAACCTATGATACCGGTTTTACCGTTAGCGGTGGGGATTATGACGGGCCCGTTATCAGCACTATTAACAAAGCGATGGGCGATAATTCGGATAAGCTAAGCCTTCCTTCCAGCTTCAAAGCGCCGGGTTTGGTGGATGCACCGGGGTTGCCTAAAGCGCCTGCAGCGCCGAAGACATCTGTGCCGAAAACGGATGGTTCGTTGTCCTATATTCCTGGTCTTTCTGGCTCCGCGCCGCTTACGGTGCCCTATGCGCCGGTGAAGGAGCAGGCACCTACACCGAAAAAAGCCCCGGCTGCTCCGGCAGCGAAAACGGATGGCTCGTTGTCCTATATTCCTGGTCTTTCTGGCTCCGTGCCGCTTACGGTGCCCTATGCGCCGGGGAAGTCCCCAGGAGATTCCAAACCCGCCACGCCTGCTCCAGCGCAGAAAGCACAGACAGCCGTGACAAAATTTACCAAAGATGAGAGCTGCTACGACGTCGCCGTTCGCGAGTTGTCGCGTTCGGGGTTAGTGTCGCAGGCTGTTATTAATGCCGCGAGCGACGCTTTTAATGTGGCTGGGGATCTGGCTGATAGTTCAGATGCCGCTATGACCGCGAGCTTCAAGAAAGATTATCACAGAACACACGACCCGAAATATATTTACGCCATGGCGATACTGAAACGCGGTAACGAGATTGGGGCGGCTCAGGAAGCTGGGAAAACCTCTCTTCCGGTGCCAACGCAGGCGGAGATTCTTGCGTTTGCCAAAGATCCGTTTGGTAATAAGCCGATATCGGCACCCCAAAAGGCTCCGGCGACCCCGGCACCAACGCAGCAGGCACCTGCGCCTGCGCCGACTGCACCCGCTGCCCCAGTACCGGACGCTGCTGCGGATGCGCCGGAGGCCCCCGCCAAGGTGAATTATAAGAAGGCGAAGCTGCTCGCGACATCCAAGGTAGAAGCGAACACCAAAGTGCTCGATGACGTCGCGCTTGTGGATATGGCGAAAGATAAAAAATATCTCTGGCGCGGGGCGCATTGGGTGGCAGATGCCGAGCAGTCGGCCGCTAACCAGACGCTCATCCAGCAGCTTGAGCGCAGCCTTGACCGCGTGGAAGGCAAGGAAGTGGGTGTAGATGGCAGCGATGACGGGGTTTATGGCGGTGGTGTTGAAGCCCGTGTGCATGCCATTCAGCGCCAATATGGATTGCTCAGCAAGCATGGTAAAACGGACGGTATTGCCGGACGCCAAACCATCACCGCGCTGCAAACAGCAGAATTGACCAAAGTGCTTGAAGCTGGGGCGGATGCCGGCGTGGTGCTTGATGAACTGAAGGATGTTGAGGCGCTTCTGGTTTCAGGCAAAAAACTGCCCGCCAAGGTGGCTGCTGAAATCAAAACGGCGATCGAGAAAATTGAGAAAGACGTCGCGCCTTCGGTGAACGGTGAGCTCTTGGGTGCGCTTACGGAGTCTATTAAAGACATCCGCACCAAGGCAGGCTTGACGAAGTAGGGTATTCGCCTCACGCGTTTTTACGCAACACGCCTGTCACCCCGTGTTCACCACGGGGTCCATCTTCCTTGCTCTCACACAAACAGGTGGACCCCGTCGTAAAGACGGGGTGACGCGCTGAGAGCGTTTCTTTGTTTGTATACATGAATACAAGCCCTTCTTTTGCTGCACTGCACCTAGTTTCCTGCCTTGCGTCGTCTAAATTTCGCTGCTAGGGCATTGAGCTTCGGCGGCATTTGTTTGTCTCGTAGCAGGGGCGGGCGGATGTCGTAAGAAGCAAAAAAACCAGACGCGAGGTTCCATGTTCAAGCATATCTTCAGCCGCAAATCCGTTGCGCAAATTCAAAGCGAAGCAGGCAGCCACCAACTGAAACGCACCCTCGGGCGCTGGAATCTGGTGTCGCTTGGCATTGGCTGCATCATCGGCGCGGGGATCTTTGTGATGACCGGCACCGCCGCTGCGAACCATGCGGGCCCGGCGATTATCCTCAGCTTCGTGTTCACCGGCATCGCCTGCGCATTTGTGGGCCTGTGCTATGCAGAGCTTGCCTCGCTGCTCCCGGTTTCCGGCAGCGCCTATACCTATGCCTATGCCACCCTCGGAGAAGTGTTCGCCTGGATTGTAGGCTGGTTGTTATTGCTCGAATATGGCATCGCGGCGGCGACCGTGGCGGTCGGCTGGTCGGGCTATGTGAATAGCTTCCTGCTCGGCTTAGGCATTATGATTCCGCCGGAATTAACCGTGGCGCCGGGGCAGATCATTCCGGTGACCGAAGCGCTGCGTGGGCTTTATGAGTCGAGCGGCTATACCGTTGTTTCCTCGCTGGTCAATGGCTCTATGGTAACCCATCTGGGTGACACCACGGGCGCGCTGATTAAGGGCGTGTTCAACCTTCCAGCATGCCTCGGCATTCTCGGCGTGGGCACGCTGCTCGTGGTTGGGGTGAGCGAATCTGCTAAGGTGAACAACGTCATCGTGGCGATTAAACTCGCGGTGGTGCTTCTGTTTGTGGTGCTCGGTGCGTTCTATATCGACCCGGCGAACTGGCATCCGTTCATTCCGGAAGCAACTGCTCCGGGGGTTTATGGCTGGGGCGGGATCTTCCGTGCGGCGTCGATTATCTTCTTCGCCTATGTCGGTTTCGAGGCTGTCTCGACCGCGGCGCAGGAAGCCAAAGACCCGCAGAAAGACATGCCGTTTGGTATTCTGATGTCGCTGTTCATCTGTACGCTGCTCTATATGGGTGTTGCCGCAGTGCTGACCGGCATCGTGCCTTACGCTATGCTCAACGTGGCGGACCCGATGGCGGTGGCGGTGGATCATATCCATCTCGGCTGGTTCTCGTTCCTCATCAAAGTCGGCGCGATCATGGGCCTCACTTCGGTGATGCTGGTGCTGCTCTACGGCCAGACGCGGATTTTCTTTACGATGAGTAAAGACGGCCTGCTGCCAGTGGCGCTTTCCAAGGTGCATCCAAAGTTCCAGACGCCGTATATCAACACCATCATTGTGATGCTGCTGGTGGCCGTTGTGGCTGGCTTCACCCCGATCAGCCTGCTGGGTGATCTGGTAAGCCTCGGCACGCTGGTGGCGTTCATGATCGTGTGCTTCACCGTGCTCTATCTACGCAAGAAGGAGCCTAACCTGCCGCGTCCGTTCAAAACGCCGGGTGCACCAATCACGCCGATTCTTGGCATGCTCACCTGCGGTTACCTTGCGTTTACCATCTTTGGCGGCTTCAACGAAGCTGGTCAGGTGGTGCTGACGGAAGGTGGCGCGAAGGTGCTGCAATATACCGGGCCGTATATGCTGATCGGTGCGCTGATCTACATCCTCTACGGGGCGCGTAACAGCGTGCTGAAGAAGACGGCGACGGATATCATCACCCATCGCGGTGAGGGGAACTAAGCCGCGCCGACGGGCGTTGTTTTTTCTCCTTGTGCTCGGGGCTGATTCTCGGTAATCAGTCGCCCGCACGCAGTGCGCCGCCTTAGCTCAGCTGGTAGAGCACCTCATTCGTAATGAGGGGGTCGTAGGTTCGAATCCTATAGGCGGCACCATCCTAAGCCAAGGCTTCGGATGGCTTACGCCATGCAGTAGCCACGCCCCCTCACTTTATCTTGCTAAATTTTCCTGTGCTGGCAGTATGTTCGCTCCTGCCATGAAGGCGGGGTGAACGTCAGGTGAACATGGACCATTTTTTCGATTTTCAGACCGCGCGTGATGCTGCCCAGCGGCTCGATGACTGGCTGGTAGACTATGTGCTGACGCCTGCGCCGCTGCAGCAGATTCTCATCGTTCTGGCACTGGTGGTGCTTTCATTCATGGTGGCGCGGCGGTTGGCGCCGCTGATTAATCACGGCGCAGCGCGCTGGGGAACCAAGAATACGGCGTTTGTTGCGTCGCGTATCCATCTTACAACGCAGGAAGTGTTGGTGCTCATTTTTGCACCGTTTTTGCTGTGGATTGCCACCGCCGTTGCTACGGCGCAGCAGGCGCCCAACGCGATTTTGAATGTGGCGGCGAGCCTTGTGGGGGCGTGGTCGATTATCCGCTTGGGGTCAGGCATCATTAAAAGTCGGGGGCTCTCAAAAGCGCTGGCGCTGTTTATGTGCCTTCTCGCGGGGCTCAATATTCTTGGTTGGTTGCGGCCAGTCATGGATGCGCTTGATAAGGCGACGCTCACTTCCGGTACCAACCCGATTTCGCTGCTGGTGATTATCAAGGCCATATTGTTGGTGATCCTGCTGCTATGGGTATCGCGTGTGGTGGCAGAAGGGTTCGAGCGCGCCATGTGGCGCAGCAAAACCATTACCCCCTCGCAGAAGGTGCTGTTTTCGAAATTAGCCAGAATCACGCTCATTCTACTCGCGATTCTCATCGGCCTCAACGCGTCTGGGATTGATTTAACGGCGCTGGCGGTGTTCTCCGGCGCGCTCGGTATCGGGGTTGGGTTCGGTTTGCAGAAGGTATTCTCGAACCTTATCAGCGGGTTTATATTGCTGATGGATAAATCCATCAAACCGGGCGATGTGATCGCGGTGGCGGATACCTATGGTTGGGTGAACCATATCGGCGCGCGGCATGTTTCGATCCTCACGCGCGACGGGAAGGAACATCTCATCCCCAACGAAACGCTGATTACGCAGCCGGTGGAGAACTGGTCGTACAGCAACCAGAATATTCGGATTCATATTCCCATCACCGTGTCCTACAACGAAGATCGGCGGCTGGTGAAAAAGCTGCTGCTGGATGTGACACATGCCAACGCGCGGATTCTGAAAGACCCAGCGCCGACCTGCCTCATCGAGAAATTTGGCGAGCGCGGCGTGGAGTTTGAAATCCGCGCGTGGATCGAAGACCCCGTCAACGGCATCGGCAATGTGCGCAGCAGTATTTACGAAGCCGTGTGGGACATGTTCAAAGAGCACGGCATTGCTTTCCCCGCACCGCAGCGGGATGTGCGCATTATGCGTGAGGAATAATCCTATCTGCGCGCAGTTGCGTAGCGCGCTTTGATCGCGTCGACGTCGCGCATAACATTCTCCACCGTCGCGAGCAACAATTCGCGCGAGTAGGGTTTGGTCATGTAGTTGATGGCGCCCGCATCGATGCCTTCATACATGTCGTAATCCTGTACCTTTGCGGTTTGCATAACCACTGGAACATGGCGAAAAAGGCTGCCTTTCTGTTTGATTTTTTGTAGCACCTCCAGACCATCAATCCCAGGCATGGTGCGGTCAAGCAGAATGAGGTCGATCTCCGGTTTCTGTTCAAGAAGTATAAGGGCTTCCTCGCCAGAGGAGGCGCCAATCACGCGGTAGCCTGCGTCCTCTAAATGGGCGCGCATGATCTTCAGTACATGAGGTTCGTCGTCAACGGCAAGGATCGTATGCATAATGTCTCCTGATCTAGTGAGAAGTGGGTTGATAGAAAGGCAAAGAGATAGAAAAAATGGCGCCGCCACGCTCCGAATTACTCGCGGTAATCGTGCCATAAAATGCACTGAGGAGTTTACGGCAGATGGTTAGGCCAAGCCCACTACCGCTGCCAGGTTTTCGCGGCTGGGTGCCTTGTACGAAGGGATCAAAAATATCTTCCAGCAAATTTTCGTCAATGCCGGGGCCTTCGTCTTCAATGGTGATGAGCAGGGCGGGGACCGCGATGTCCGTTCCGGGAACAACGATATGGTGATGCGCAAAACGCCAGGTAATCGTGCCATCCCGTGGAGAGAAGCGAATGGCATTCGTCATGAGGTTTACAAATACACGCTCAGCACGGCGTGCATCGAGCATAACCAGATCATCGGCCAGTGGGGATTCAACAACCACGTGAACGGCGGCGGCGGCGCTTAATGCGCTGGTGAACTTTATGGCCTGTGCGATAATGCGCTTGACAGAATGCGGTTTGAGTTCGAACTCCATGGTGCCGCTTTCAAGCTTCGAAAAATCGAGGATATCGTTAATGAGTCTGTCGAGGCGTTGCCCATTATCATAAATATCAGAGAAATATTCATGTAGTGGGGCCATCTTTTCTTTGTTCCACGCGCGGATGCCAAGCTGTGCAAAGTTCTGGATGCAATGCACCGGTGTTTTGAGGTCATGCGTGATGCTTGCGAGAAATTCCGAGCGCATGCGGTTGGCTTTCTCGGCTCTGTCTTTTGCGTTTTTGAGGTCATAATGGCTCAGCTCAATTTCATCGAGTAAGATATTGATGGCACCAGAAAGGCGTTTGAACGACCAGAAATCCCCCTCAAGATTTTCTTTGCGAATGGGGTCGCCGCGCTCTTCGGCGAGGTAATTGTTGAATGACTGTAGTCGTCGTAAAATGATGCTCCGCTCAAGATGTAGTACGCAGCGGGAGATCACTTCACTCGCCTCAAGGGGCTTGGTCAGATAGTCCGTCGCCCCGGCCTCAAAAACACGCGCTTTGTCACACTCATGGGTAAGGCCCGTTTGAACAAGAATAGGAATACGCGCAATGATTGTGTTTGGATTGGTATGGATGCGACGGCAAAGCTCGAGCCCGTCCATCTCAGGCATCATTATATCGGAGATGATAATATCAGGCGGGTTTCCCTCGATTTTTGATAAGCCATCCTTACCGTTCTCGGCCTCATAAATCCTTTCAAATCCTTCTTTTCTGAGGATTCCCCTAAGTACAGTGCGGCTCAAGAAATCATCTTCAATGATGAGGATATTACAGTTCAGAATTTCACTGCGTAAGCGCTCGTGCGACGTCGACATAACCACAACCTTTGGGGGAATACAAAGTCACCGGATAATATCACAGGTTGTTTTTAAGTCAATTATATTCTACTATAGGTAGTAAAATTGTGCGACGTAGGCAAGATATGAAACATGGGCTAACAGCCAATAGCACTTATAAATTTAAGGGAGTGGATCCTTTCATTTTTACGTCATCTCTCTGTCGTATCGTGGCGGTTATGTCGCAGCTCAGAGTGCGGTAGGCAGCGTTGTCGCGTGGATAAAAAATTAAATAGAAGAATCTGGCCAGTCTGCTAGATAACTCACGAAGTAAGGGCATTCCTATGAAAAATACCATCCTCGTGGTCGACGATACCACTCTGTATCAGGATATCCTGAGCACAATCGTTAAGAAGCTTGGCTATAAAGCCAAGGCGCTGGGCGATGGCGGTGACGCGATTAAATACCTAAACAAAAACCGTGACTCCGTGCTCATGGTGCTACTCGATATTTACATGCCGCAGATCGACGGCATCTCAGCGCTTGGCCATTTCCGCAGCAACTTCCCTGATCTGCCGATTGTCATGATTACTGGCAGTGATGACACTTCGGACGAGAAATCCTCGCGCGGTTTGGGTGCGGTCGGCTACATCAAAAAGCCTTTCCACCCGGAAACAATCAAACAAGTGATTGATGAGTTTGCGATAAAGGCGGGGGAAGCAGAAAGCGCTCACCAAGCGACCGCTTCTCACTAAGCGGCCTTCTTCCTCGCGTCATCCAGCCGCAAAAACGTCGCGTGGCCGTCGTTATTCACGCCTTCACGGGTGAGGACGATTTTCACCGTACGCAGGATGATTTTGATATCGAGCCACAGCGACCAGTGGTCGACATACCAGACATCCATGGCGAGCTTATCATCCCAGTTGAGTGCGTTGCGGCCATGGATCTGCGCCCAACCGGTGACACCGGGTTTCACTTCGTGGCGGCGCATTTCCGTCGCCGTGTAATAGGGGAAATAATCATAGAGCAGCGGGCGAGGGCCGACGAAGCTCATCTCGCCTTTGAGGATGTTGAGGAACTGCGGCAGTTCATCGAGGCTGCAATTGCGGATGAAGGTGCCGAATTTCGTAAGTCGGTCACCGTCCGATAGCAGCCGGCCATGGTCGTCATGCCCGTTTTTCATGCTGCGGAATTTGTAGATAAAAAATGGTTGCTCGTTCAGTCCCGGGCGCTTTTGCCTGAAAATCACAGGGGCTCCCATGGAAAGATAGACGCCGATCGCGGTCAGCAGAAGGATGGGGGAGGACAGCAGGATACCAACCAGCGCGCCGCAGATATCCATCAGGCGTTTGAGGGTATGTTTCATTGGTTACGCTCTTACGATACGCGATTGGTCAGTAATTTTGGCGGTAGCGTTGCGTGTATCCACCACCAGCTTGCTGTGCCTCACCACAAAGCCATAATCCACCGCGCTATGTTCGGTCGCGATCAGCACGGCGTCATAGGTAGCGAGTTGCGCCTCCGTCAGCGGCACCGAAGCAAGGCCGGTGAGGCTGGCATGCTCGCGCGTCGGCGGAATAACGGGAATGATGGCATCGTGATATTCCACCACCGCGCCGAAATCGCGCAGCTTCTCGAACAGGATCATGGATGGGCTTTCGCGCACATCGTCGACATCTTTTTTGTAGGCCACGCCGAGAATGAGGATGCGCGAGCCGTTGATGCCCTTGCGATAAAGGCGATCCAGTCCCTCGCGCAGGCGACCGATCACATAATCCGGCATGCGTTCGTTGATTTGACCTGCAAGTTCGATAAAGCGTGTCGGCATGCCATACTCGCGCGACTTCCAGGTGAGGTAGAACGGGTCGATGGGAATACAGTGGCCGCCCACGCCAGGGCCGGGGTAAAACGGCATGAAGCCGAACGGTTTGGTCGCCGCGGCGCGGATGACTTCCCACACGTCGATGTCCATTTTTTCGAACACCATTTTCAGCTCGTTGACGAGGGCGATATTCACGCTGCGGAAGATGTTCTCGGTTAGCTTTACGGCTTCAGCCGTGGCGCTGCTGCTCACCGGCACGGCCTGCGTCACGATGTTGCTATAAAGCGCCATCGCCAGCGCACTGGATTTTTCATCATCCGCGCCAACCACTTTGGGGATGGAGTGGGTGGAGAAAAATCCGTTGCCCGGGTCTTCGCGCTCGGGGCTGTAGGCGAGGTAGAAATCTTCCCCGGCTTTGAGGCCGCCTGCTTCGAGCATCGGCCTCATCACATCCGCCGTGGTGCCGGGATAGGTGGTGGATTCAAGCGCAATCAGCTGTCCGGGGCGAAGCTGCTCGGCTACGGTTTGCGTGGTGGCGACCACGTAGCTCATGTCAGGCTCGCGGTTTTTGGTGAGTGGTGTCGGCACGCAGAGGATAATCACATCCGCGTTTTTGAGGTCTTCCGGGTTGCTGCTCGCGGTAAAGCGCCCGTTGCGTGCCATGGCGCCAATTGCTTCGTCGCTGATGCCTTTGAGGTACGACTTGCCGGCCTTCAGTTTCTCGACCTTGGCAGTATCGACATCGTAACCCAGTACATGGTAGCCCTTGGCGTGGGTGGCGATGGCGAGCGGGAAACCCACATAGCCCATGCCCATGATGGCGATGGTGCCCTCGCACGCGGTGAGTCGCGCGAGCAGTGTGTTAAAGTCGGCAGTGGCGGCAGGGCGCGCGGCAGCGGCAGATTTCATGTAATTCTCCCTAATTCCTGCGGTTTAGCACTGGCGTCGGTCGTGGGCAAGCGATATAGAAGCGCCATGACCGCCACCCGTACCCTAACCGAAGACGAAATCCTCGCCCGCGTACTTTATCGCGATGCGATGATGCTCGTCATCGATAAGCCTGCAGGCATTGCTGTTCATGCCACGGGGCACGACAAGCTCGCGCTCGACCAGAGCTTCCACCATCTGCAATTTGGTTTGCCGAAAAAACCGGAGCTGGCGCACCGCCTCGACCGTGGAACCTCGGGCTGTCTGGTGCTGGGGCGGCATCGTCAGGCCCTCATCAAGCTCGGTAAAATGTTCGAGCAGAAGAAAATCGAGAAGACCTATCTTGCGATTGTGGTTGGTACGCCTGCCGAGGCGGAGGGGGTGATCGATCGCCCGATTCTCAAATCCGGCCATGGCAGTTTATGGACGCTCAGCCTCGACCCCGCCGGGCAGGAAGCGGTGACGCATTATCGCACGCTGAAAACGAACGGCACGCTGAGTGTGCTCGAGATGTCACCGAAAACCGGGCGCACGCACCAGCTGCGCTTGCACGCGGCCTATGCGCTGGGATGCCCGATTGTGGGTGACCCGTTCTACAGCAAATTCGCCGCCTTCGCGCAGCCGAAGAAGGCGGGAGAAATATTGCCCCGACACGACAAAACTGCGCGGCCAAAATTCAGTGATGCCGAGATGGCTGATCCGTGGAGCGCCGCGCATTACCCGATGATGCTGCATGCCGAGCGCATCACGATTCCGCTCTACCATAGTAAACCGGCGATTGCGGTGGTCGCGCCCGTGCCCGATTCGATGGCGCGGATGATCGCGGAAATCAAAGGCTAACGGCTTCTTGCGCGCTGCGGATTTTCGCAGCGTGGTCAGCAAGACCGAGATGTTCCAGCAGTGCCAGCGCCGTGGCGAGGAGGGGCGCGCTGCCCTTCTCCCGGCTCTCAAACAGCGCGTAGGTCTCGCTGCCATAGGCGTTCGTGACGTCATTTGAGGCGGGCAGGGGGGCGAGGGCAAGAATCTCCACCAACGCGCTGCTCACAGGCTGGAAGCCACCACCCTCCGGGGTAGGAATCGGTGGTAGCAGCGCCGCTCGCGTGCGTGCCAGCGTTTCCATCACGCGCGGGTGGATGCCGTTTTTGACACCTTTGCCGTAGAGTTTTTCGCCGACATCAATGCTGCTGATGCTGATCGGCACCCGCGCATCCGCGAGGATTTGAAGCACCGCCTCCATCCATTCCGGCGCGTCGCCATCGCCATAGGCTACCGCAATCGCGGGCACAGGGGGCTTCTCGTTGCTCTCGACGATAGGCATTACGATGCGAGGGCGAGCTTCACAGCAGCCAGCGCAGCGTCGAGCTTATCCCCATCCGGCCCGCCGCCTTGCGCGAAGTCTGGCCGTCCGCCGCCGCCTTTGCCGCCCACGGCTTCGACGGCAGATTTCACCAGTGTCGGTGCATCCACCTTTCCTGCGAGTTCTTTACCCACGGCGACGATGATGCTCGCCTTGCCCTCGCTGGTGGCGAGGAGCACGCTCACTGCATCCGCATGTTTTTGCTGCATGCCGCCCGCGAGGTCGCGTAGCGATTTGGCATCGAGTTCCGCAAAGCTGCGTGAGGCGAGCTTCACACTGCCGATGGTTTCGACTGTGGCTTCACCACCCGCACCGTCCATTGCCGCTTGCTTCTTCGCGGTATCGAGCTGCTTGTTCAGCTTTTTATTTTCTTCCTGAAGCGCAGCGATGGGAGCGGTGGCTTTGGCGCTCTCGGCAGCGTAGAGCGCAGGCACATCCGCCAATGCAGCGCTTTGCAATGCGGCGGTGTTCGGCGTAGCCACCGCTGCTGCGGCGGGCTGTTTCAGTTCGGCGCGCAAGCGGTTATTCTCAGCCACCAGCGTGTGTAACTGCGTAGAAATTTTTGTGAGTTGTTCGAGCAGATAGCTGCGCACGCCTTCGCCGGTGACGGCTTCCATACGCCGCACGCCGGAGCTGACCGAGCCCTCGCTGACAACTTTGAATGCGCCGATATCGCCGGTGTTGGTGACATGCGTGCCGCCGCACAGCTCAACCGAGAAATCGCGGCCATCCGCGCGCTTGCCCATGGCGAGCACACGCACTTCGTCGCCATATTTCTCGCCGAAGAGTGCCATCGCGCCGGATTTTACGGCTTCTTCCTGCGTCATCAACTTGGTGGCGGTGGGGCTGGCCTGCGCCACATAATGGTTCACTAGCGCTTCGACCGCCGCGATTTCCTCTGCCGCGATGGCTTTGGGGTTGGTGACATCGAACCGTAGGCGATCTGCGCTGACGAGAGACCCTTTCTGCGTCACATGCTCGCCCAGCTTTTCGCGCAGCGCGGCATGCAACAGGTGTGTCGCCGAGTGGTTCGCGCGGATGCGGTTGCGGCGCTCAGAATCCACGATCAGCTCAACGGTTTCGCCGACGCGCAGCGTCCCGAAATCGACGGTGAGATGGTGGACATGCAACCCATCGAGCGGCTTGGAAGTATCGCTGACGCTTGCGCGTGCATGGTTGGTCGTGACGCGGCCAGCATCGCCGACTTGACCGCCGGATTCGCCGTAGAACGGGGTTTGGTTGACAATCAACATGCCGGTCTCGCCAGCATTTAGCTCTCTGACTTCCGCGCCATCTTTCACCAGCGCGACGATTTCGCCCTGCGCGGCATCCATGCTGTAGCCGAGGAATTCCGTGGCGCCGACGCGTTCCTTGACATCAAACCACAGGCTTGCGGTTGCCGACTGCCCGGAGCCTTTCCACGCCGCGCGGGCGCGGTCTTTCTGTTCCTGCATGGCGGCGTTGAAGCCATCGAGATCGACCGCGAGGCTCTCGCCGCGCAGAATATCCTGCGTCAAATCGAGCGGGAAGCCGTAGGTGTCGTAAAGCTTGAACGCCGCTGCGCCCGGCAAGGCTGCGCCTTTGGCGAGCTTCGCCTTTTCTTCATCGAGCAGCTTCAGGCCACGTTCGAGCGTCTCTTTGAACTTCTCTTCTTCGAGCTTCAGCGTTTCGATGATATTCACTTCCGCGCGTTTTAGCTCGGGGTAGGCGGTGCCCATTTCACCCACGAGTGTGGACACGAGTTGATGCATCAGCGGCGCCTTGCAGCCCAGCATATGCGCGTGGCGCATCGCACGGCGCATGATGCGGCGGAGCACATAGCCGCGGCCTTCATTGCTCGGCAGTACGCCATCCGCAATCAGGAAGCTCGACGAACGCAGGTGATCGGCAATCACGCGATGGCTCACTGCGTGAGCGGCGTTTTTATTTTTGGATAATTCTTCTGACGCACGAATCAGCGTTTGGAACAAATCGATGTCGTAGTTGTCGTGCACGCCTTGCAGCACGGCGGTAATGCGCTCCAGCCCCATGCCGGTGTCGATGCTCGGCTTGGGCAGGCTCACGCGCGTGTCTTTGTCCTTCTGCTCATATTGCATAAAGACGAGGTTCCAGATCTCGATGAAGCGGTCGCCATCCTGATCCGCACTGCCGGGTAGGCCGCCGGGGATTTTAT